>NZ_BDBP01000013.1 GCF_001613045.1 Nocardia lijiangensis NBRC 108240
CCGGACCAGTTCGGGCGCCGCGGTCTCCGGGACGTCCGTCGTCGCGCTCGCGGACCCGCGCCCGTTGCTGAAATCCGCCGAACCGGCCTCGCCGACCGGCGCCGCGGCCGTGCCCGCGAGCACGACGGTGCCGAAGCCATGGCTGCGCAACAACATTGCGCCGCCAGCATCGATGCTGCCGGAATCCGGCAGGCTCACCCCGCGCAGCGAGCGGGTCGCCAGGATCGAATCGACGAGTTCCGCGGGCGCGTCCAACGCGCGCGCGGACAGCTCGGGATCATCGACCGCCGCCAGCGCGGTCACGTCCACCTGCGCGAACGGCAACGCCACCGTGCACGTCGACGAGGCGAGCGCGCGCAACCGGTCCAGCCAGACCCGCGCATGCTCGGATCCGGCGCCCTCCCTGGTCGCGCCGTCCGGATCCGACGGGCTGGCGAGCACGCGGTAACCCTCTGTCATCGCCTGCACGGTGAGCAGCAGATCCGGGTCGATCACGACGCACACCGCCGAGGCCACTCCGCGATCCCGGTTCACCCCCGAGCCGAGCGCCGACTCCAGCGCGCCGAGCAGCTGCTCCAGCCGACCGCCCTTGCCCAGCGAGGCCGCCAGCTCGTCGTCGGTCAGCTCGACATTGCCGTTCACCGAGCCCGGCACGCCCGCCACCATCCGCGGCCGGTCGGCCAACGGCCACAGCAACGTGGTGCCCACCGGAGCGTCGGTCGGCGCGGGCACCGGCTCCGGAGCGTCCGGCCCTGCGGGCGGCACACCGAGCACCGGCAACAGGAACCGCGCGTCGTCGAGCCGCGCCTGGCTGCCGTATGCGGGCTCGCCGTTGACGTTCAACAGCAGCGGGTACACGCCGGGCTCGGTGATCTGCAACGACGCATCATCGCCCGACCGCAGCGGAATGCTCAGCGTGAACTGCTTGCGCTGCCCGGGGCTGAGCCGCTCGACCACGTCCTCGAACGGACCGGTCAGCTCGTAGTTGACCTGATCCAGCCGCAACGCCGAGCGCAACCCGCTCGGCGCCGACACCGCCGCCGCCCGTTGAATACGGACGCTGATGTCGTCGACCACGCGATCGCCGATGTTCGTCACCGTGCCCGACACCGTGAGCAGTGGATCACTGGTCGTGGTCACTGCCGAGGGCGTCACCGAATCCAGCGACAGCTTCACGAATTTGGGCGTCGTGGAATTGTTCGACCCGTTCGGCTGCGCACCCGACGGTGCGGCGAGCAGCACCGGCACGGCCGTCACCGAACCGAGTAAGGTCAGGACCGCCACGATGATCCGGAACAGGCCCACCCGTCGCCCGGCCACCACCCCCCACGGAATCGCTGCGCGATGCCGAAAAGTCTGGGTCATCGCTTGCCGGTCTCCATCCGGTCGATCAACCGGTTCGCCACCTCGGCGAGTCTGCGCTCGTCGGCGTAGGCCAAACGAGAATCCAGCTCACTCAAGGGAACCCAGGCGACCTGGGTGACCTCCACGTCGGCGTCGGACAACTCGCCGCCGACGGAACGCAAAAGATAATGATGCACGGTCTTGTGTACCCGGCGGCCCTCGGTGACGAACCAGTAATCGATACTGCCCAACTCGGCCACCACCACGCCGTGAATGCCGGTCTCCTCGGCCACCTCACGGATCGCGGTCTGCTCCGCCGTCTCGCCTTCCTCGATATGACCCTTCGGCAACGACCACAGCAACCGGCCGCGGCGATCGGTGCGACCGATCAAGGCAGCGCTGCGTTTATCGCTCGGTCCGTCCAGACCGTCCACGACCAATCCCCCCGCGGAAGTCTCCCGGACGGTACGCATGCGCGGTTTCGCCGCGTTGGCCGCCGAACCGCGGCGCCGAGGCTGGCGGCGTCGACTGTTCGCGCGATCGGCCGGAGACACCAAGCAATCCTACTGTGTTCGATTTGCCGCGCTGGCGCGCGGCGGGTTCGCGGCCCTTATGTCTCGCTTCCCAGCGGTCGAGACTCGCGACTTCGTCGCATGCGCTTCGACCGCTGGGAAGCGAGACGGCCGCGAACGGTCGCTCGTCGGGCTCGCTCCGTGGTCGGCGGGTGGGGATGCGATGTGTTCTGTTCGTTTAAATCTTTGCGACTGGCTGGCTCGGTCGAGATTCGCGACCGTGTTGTTGGCGCGCGTGTTCGCGGCCCCTTTTGTCGCGAACGGGCTCGTAAGGCTCTCCCCCGGGGGTGGTTGGGAATGTGGGGATGGCGGTTCGTTTCATGGGCTGCGCGGAGTGGTTGTGACCATCGGTTTGTCAGGTGGACCGGCATCTCTTCTCGTTCGATCCGGGTGTTCGGTCGCGTGCCGGAAAATCGCTTTTCCCGGCTCGGTAAGCTGCTTGTTCGTGGTTTCGCCCAAGTCCGAGGATGCGCAAGTGACCGATCCCGCCCAGCTGCCTTCCGACGATCGGCGTACCCGGTTGCTGGCGGCGGCCGCGGTCACGCTCGGCGGGCTCGCCGACGTGCTCACGCCACTCGGGGAACTGTTCGCGGCGCGCGGGCACGAGCTGTATCTGGTCGGCGGCAGCGTGCGCGACGCGGTGCTCGGGCGGCTCGGCACGGATCTGGACTTCACCACCAGCGCGCGGCCGGAGCAGGTGCAGGACATCATGCGTGGGTGGGCCGACCACCTGTGGGACACCGGCGGCCTTGCGTTCGGCACGGTCAGCGCGGCAAAGGCCGATCAGCAGCTGGAGATCACCACCTTCCGCAGCGACACCTACGACCGGGTCTCGCGCAATCCGGAGGTGACCTTCGGCGACACCCTCGAAGGCGACCTGGTGCGCCGCGACTTCACCGTCAACGCGATGGCCGTGAAGATCGCCGCGGACGGTTCGCTCGAGTTCGTCGATCCGCTCGGCGGGATGGACGCGCTGCTGGCCGGCGTGCTGGACACCCCTGCGGCGCCGGAGGATTCGTTCCACGACGATCCGCTGCGCATGCTGCGCGCCGCCCGCTTCGTCTCGCAGCTCGGGTTCGCACTCACGCCCCGGGTGCGCACCGCCATCGAGGCGATGGCGGAGGAGATCGATCGCATCACCGCCGAGCGGGTGCGCGTCGAACTCGACAAGCTCATCGGCGGCGTGCACCCGATCGACGGCATCAACGTGATGTGTGAGACCGGTCTCGCCCAGCGCGTGCTGCCCGAGGTGCCCGCGATGAAGCTGGAGATCGACGAGCACCACCAGCACAAGGACGTGTACTGGCATTCACTCACCGTGCTGCAGCAGGCCATCGACCTCGAGGAGGGCGATCCCGACCTGGTGCTGCGCTGGGCGGCGCTGCTGCACGACATCGGCAAGCCCGACACCAAGCGCAACGAGCCGGGCGGCGGCGTCAGCTTTCACCATCACGAGGTGGTCGGCGCCAAGATGGTGCGCAGGCGGATGCGGGCGCTGAAGTATCCGAAGCAGTTCACCGAGGACGTGGCGCGGCTGGTCTTCCTGCATCTGCGTTTCCACGGCTACGGCAAGGGGCAGTGGACCGATTCCGCGGTGCGCCGCTACGTCACCGACGCTGCCGAGTTGCTGCCCCGGCTGCACAAGCTGGTGCGCGCGGACTGCACCACCCGCAACAAGCGCCGCGCCGCCGCCCTGCGCGCCACCTACGACGACCTCGAGGTGCGCATCGAGCGGATCCAGCAGGAGGAGGATCTGGCCAGGGTCCGCCCCGACCTGGACGGCAACGCGATCATGGAGCTGCTCGGCCTGCCGCCCGGCCCCGCGGTCGGCAAGGCGTGGCGCTACCTCAAGGAGCTGCGCCTCGATCGCGGCCCGATGACGCGCGACGAGGCCGAGGCGGCGCTGATGGAATGGTGGAAGTCGCAGAGCTGAAAGGGCTTTCGCGACCCGGGCTCAGAAGACGATGAGCGTGGTTCCCGCGACGATGGCGTTGCGGATCTGCACCAGGTCGAACGAGCCGGTCGTTTCCGGCAGGTCGACGTGGAACCGGACCAGGTCGTCCTCGCGGAAGGCGCGTGCGATGCGGGCGTGCTGCGGCAGGTTCTCCAGCAGCAGCGCGGGCGCGGTGATGATGCGCCGCGGTATCCGGAGGCCGAGCCAGTTGGCCCGGTGGATGTCGATGGTGAGCAGGTTGTTCTCGATCGCGGCGTCGACCAGCGCGGTCATCCTGCGTCTTCGGTGCCTGGCCCGGATCAGGCCGTTCTCGTGCACGCTCAGTTTCCAGTCCAGCGGCTGGGTGTTCAGCCAGCCGACCAGGGCCGCCGTGGTGACGGTGCCCTCCAGGTCCAGCTGGGACGCCCGCAACTTGGTCGGCACCCCGGGGATCAGCCGGACGCCGTGCGCGATCACCGTGACCGCTTCGATCGGATGGTCGTCCCAGCTCATCCGCGACAGGACCGTCTTGGTCTGGAAGTGCGCTCCGCGCCTGCGCACCTTCAATACCTGCAGGGTCGCGCTCACCTCGTGGCCGAGCAGGGTGGCACTGACCTCTTGGCCGCCGAACCGGCTGAGGATGCCTTCGCTGAGCACCGTCATCAGAACGTCGGGCATCAGCGCGGTGACCGTGCCCGAGCCGAGGTCGACGACGGGATCCACCCACGAGGTGGTTGTCGTGATCCACTGCTCCAGCCAGGACTGATCGAACAGGCGCTTGCCGAAGTCGACGGCCCATAGCGGTGACCATGACTTCGGATCGAAATACGTGGCCATGATTGCACCGAGGGTACTTGCCGGAGCGCGGTGCGACCATCCGTGCGGAGGGCGATCATCGGTGCGGTTGCGATCAGCGGCGCCGGTCTGCCGATTCTTTGGCCGGTGCGGCGCGCGAGGACGACAATGTCACGGGCACGCGCAGAATCGACGGCGGGAGGACACCGATGGCGCTGGATCTCAACAGCGATCTCGGCGAGGGCTTCGGCCCGTGGACGATGGGCGACGACGCGGCGATGCTCGACATCGTGACCAGCGCCAACATCGCCTGCGGCTTTCACGCCGGTGATCCGTCGATCATGCGCGCCACCTGCACGACGGCGGTGCGCAAGGGAGTGCGGATCGGCGCCCACGTCGGGTACCGGGACCTGGCCGGTTTCGGCAGGCGCGCGATCGCCGTGCCGCCCGCCGAGCTGCGCGACGAGGTGCTGTATCAGATCGGAGCGCTCGACGCCTTCGCCAAGGCCGCGGGCGACCGGGTCCGCTATGTGAAGCCGCACGGCGCGCTCTACCACGCCGCCGCGGCGGATCGGGAGCTGGCCGAGGCGCTGCTCACCGCGTTGGCCGAGTACGACGCCGAACTCGTGCTGCTCGGCCCGGCGGCCACGGAGCTCGAGACGGCTGCCGCCGAAGCGAAGATCCGGTTCGTCGGCGAGGGCTTCGCCGACCGCGCCTACACCCCGTCCGGCTCGCTCGCTCCGCGCGGGCTGCCCGGCGCGGTCCTGCACGCGGATGAGGCAGTGGCGCAGGCGATGTCGATCGCGGCGTCGCGCACGGCGCGCACGATCGAAGGCGGTGAGGTCGCGGTCTCCGCAGCCAGTCTGTGCGTGCACGGCGACACCCCGGCCGCGGTGGAGATGGCGCGGCGGATTCGCGCCGAACTCGCGGAGTCGGGTGTCCCGGTCGAGCCGTTCGCATAGACCGGAGAGCCGCGATGAGAGACCCGAAATCGCCCTGGCAGAAGTACATTCGAGCGGCCGGGGATCGAGCGCTTCTGGTCGCCCCGAGCGACCCCGGCCTGGCCGCCGCATTGGCCGATGCGCTGCGCGGCAGCGCGCCCGCGGGCATCCAGGACGTATTGCCCGCTGCCGAAACCGTGCTGGTGACTCTGGTTTCCGCCGCCGACGCCGAATCGGTGCGCCGCGAGATCTGTGCTCTGCTGGAAGACGCACAGCTGGAAGGGACTCAGCTCGAAGATGCCCAGCTCGAAGACGCCCAGCGCACTGCTTACTCGCCGGATGTTTCCCGTGAAACAGTGCCGCACAACGATTCTCCCGAACCGATCGTCATCCCGGTGCGCTACGACGGGGCGGACCTGGCCGATGTCGCCGACCTGCTCGGCATGACAGAGGACGAGGTGATCGCCGCGCATACCGGCACCGTATGGCGTTGCGCGTTCGTCGGATTCGCACCGGGCTTCGGCTATCTCGAGTCCCCCGACGGTCGCCTGACCGTGCCCCGCAGGGACACCGCGCGCACGTCGATACCCGAAGGCGCCGTCGCCCTCGCGGGCGGCTACTCGGCGGTGTATCCGCGCAGCACGCCGGGCGGCTGGCAGTTGATCGGCCGTACCGATCTGCCGATGTGGGACGTCGACCGCGATCCGCCCGCGCTGATCCGCGTGGGCGGTATGGTCCGTTTCGAGGTGGCCGGATGATGCTCGTCGAGTGGGTCGGCCCGCTGGCCACCATCCAGGATCTCGGCCGTCCCGGCTGGTTCGATTCCGGCGTCGGGCCGTCGGGCGCGGCCGATCGCGCGTCACTGCGCCTGGCGAATCGACTGGTCGGGAATCCGGAGGGCGCCGCGGCGATCGAGGTGTTGCTCGGCGGCCTGGTGCTGCGCGCCGAACGGCACCACACCGTCGCGGTGACCGGCGCACCCGCCCAGGCGGTGCTGGACGGCACTCCGGTCGGCCATGCCAGCGTGCTGGAACTCGAAGAGGGGCAGTCCCTTCGGCTCGGCTTCGCGTCGAGCGGGCTGCGCAGTTACGTCGCGGTGCGCGGCGGCATCGATGTCGCGCCGGTGCTCGGATCGCGCAGCCGCGACACGCTGTCCGGCATCGGACCGGAACCGCTGCGGGTGGGCGTTCGGCTGCCGATCGGGCCCGTTCCGCGCCAGCTTCCGCTCGTCGACTTCGCGCCCGTCGCGGGTCCGATCAACGGTGTCGTCACGGTGCGCGCGCTGCTCGGCCCGCGCGACGACTGGTTCGACGACGCCGCAGCGCTTTTCGCGGGCGAATGGTCGGTGTCCAGCGACATCGACCGCGTCGGCGCCCGCATCGACCGCGTCAGCGGTCCGCCCCTGCGGCGGCGGATCACCGGCGAATTGCGCACCGAGGGTATGGCGCTCGGCTCGGTTCAAGTGCCGCCGAGCGGCCAGCCGGTGATCTTCCTCGCCGATCACCCGATCACCGGCGGTTATCCGGTGATCGCGGTGGTACTCGACGCCGACGTCGACGCGGTGGCCCAGGCCAGACCCGGTCAGCGACTACGGTTTCTGCGCGTCAGCTGATCATTTCGGCGTGCCGATGTCGGCGCGCATCAGATAGACGTTGTAGGTGTCCCAGGCCGAGATGGTGAAGTACAGGTCCCGTCCTGTGGACCACGGGTGGATGAAGCCGCCGTAGGACTTCGGGTAGTCCGAGGTGTTGACCAGCGTCGCCGTGTCGGTCCAGATACCCTGCGGCGCAGCGGCTTCCCTCAGCACGACGGCGCCCTGCGCCGAATCCAAGTACACCATCTGCCATTTGCCGGCGGCCTTGTCGTAGCGCACCGACACCTCGCTCGCGATGCCGAGAAACAGTGGCGTCGCGTGGTTCTCGGCGACGGGCGCCCAGCTGCCGTTCACCCAGTACTGGTACGCGGTCTTGTTGAGTACCTGATTCTTGGGCACCCTGGCCAACCCGACCACGCCGACCCGGCCGTTGGGCGTGCCGAACATGTAGACGTAGTCGCCCTGCGGGACCATCGCGGCGACTTGGAAGCGCCCCATCCCGAAAAGGTTGTCCCACCTGGCGTACTGATCCTTGGTCCAGGTGCTGCCGTTGTCGTCGGAGTAGGCGATGCCGCCGTAGTTGGTCCACCACATGCCGGGGACGCGGCTCCACCTGTTCACCGACATGTAGCTCAGGTACTGGCGCTTCCCGATCGCGAACCCGGAGGTCGGGATGACGGTGGTCTCCCAGTTCTTGATCTTGCGGCTGCTCAGGATCTCGGCCGCGTGGCAGCGGCTGTCCTGCACCATGGTGTCGAGGGTCAAGCCGTCGGAGAGGTCGCGGTCGGTGCTGTAGGCCAGCACGTTGCTGCGCCAGTCCGGTCCGCCCGCGCCGCCGGTCACCCAGCCCTCGCCGAAGGTGTCGCCGAAGACGACGGCGACCTCGCCCGGCTTGGTCTCCCACATCAGGCCGAGGTCGGTGCCGTCGACCTGCCAGCGCATATCGGTGCGGTTGTCCGAACCGTGCCCGGTGACCTGGCCGACCAGTTCGACCTCGTTCACCCGCGGCGTGCCGACGCCCTCGGCCACGGGCCCCGGTTCGATCGGGTGCACGACCAGAGGTGGCGCGGGCTGCGGCTCCTCGCCGGGGCCGCCCGGCACCGGAATGGGGATGGGCTCGATCTCGGGGCGGAACTCGATGCGCGGCAACTGGATTCCAGCGCTGCCCGAGCCGGAGCCAGAGCCGCTGCCGGAGTCCGAACTGCCGGTGTCCGAGCTGCCGGTGTCCGAGCTGCCCGAGCCGGAACCGCTTCCGCTGCCCGAGCTCGATCCGGTGCCGCCGGGAGCCGGCGCCTCGGGCGTCTCCGGATCCGAGGCCGCCGTCTCCGGCTTCGGCGTGTCGCGGATATCGGGACACGGGTTGCGGCACGGATCTTCGGGCAGCGGCTCGGGAACGATGCGGGTCTTGTCCTGCGGCGGGTCCGGCACGGGCACCGGAGTGATCTCCGGGATCGGCACGGGAATGTCGATCTGCGGCGGGAGCACGATCGGCGGTGGCGGCGGCAGGCTCGGATCGGGCCGGCGGGCCAGCGGATCGAATCCCGTCTCGCCGCACAGATTGACCGGCGGAGGTGCCCACGGGTGGGGAGCGGCCTGCGCGGGAGCGGGGACCGACAGCGCTCCGGCGAGCAATACCCCGAAGAGCGCTGGCGATTCCAGCTTCCGCGGCAGCGCTCCCATATCTGTTGACTCCCTGGTCGAATCGGACGCAGCTTGATCAACTTACCGGAACGGACGAGGTCGGGCCGGGCGCCGTGCGGAGCCGATCACAATCGTGAGGGAACCGGATCGGGGCCGGTCGCGTCCAACCAGATATGAACGACATCGAGTACGGCTTCGGGACGGGCGACGGCACCGTCGAGGTCTGGTCGTCACCGGCCGATCTCGACCTGGCCAGCACCGGGACCGCCGACGCCATCCAGCTGGATTTCGACGACGACGGCCTTGCCGACGACGCACTGTGGGATTCGCACGGCACCGGCGTCGCCGACGTGGCCGCGCTAGACCTCGACGACGACGGCGTGCTCGACCACTTCTATACCGATCCCACCGGACTCGGCACCTGGAATCACCAGATCACCGGCGCGGCCGCCGACGCGGTCAGCGAACCGCTCGACTGGATCGTGCGCACCGGCCCGGACCCGCTCGCCGCCCCGCAGCACGGCGCGGGCCCCGCCGTCACCGAAGCTCTCGCCGACTACCCGATCCATCCGGAACCGCCCGCGGGCGTCTTGCACCAGGTTCCCCCGTGGGACCACCCGACATCGCCGCGAGACCTGCCGCCCGCCGCGAATCATCCCGAACCGCCGCATCATTCGGCCCCGCTGGGATCGGAGCACCCGATCTGGTCCGCCCGCCCGGACGACGCGGCGCCCCTGCCGACGGAGACCGCGCGGATCGCCGAACCGCCCACGACGACATCCGACCTGTTCGAGGATCCGCACTCGCGCTTCTGATCCACGAGCGCTGCGGAGTACTAACGTCCGGCCGTCCGCCGCCTGCTGTTGAGCGCGATCGCGAGAATCCCCAGCCCGTACCCGGCCGCGCCCGCCACGACCACCGGCAGCGAGCGCCCGTTGTCGGGGATCATCAGGGCGGCGAGCGCGATGGCCGAGACGAACGCGATATTGAAGACGGTGTCCTGGAGGGCGAACACCTGTCCGCGCCTGGCGTCATCGATATCTATCTGCATGGTGGCGTCGCCGGTGAGTTTGATCGTCTGCCCGGCCAGCCCGAACAGGAAGGCGCCCGCCAGCAGCAGTTGATGCGCGCGCTGGGTCGCCGCGCCCGCCTCGGCCACGGCGATCGGCGTCACCAGGGTGAGCTGCACGATCATCGCCGCGACCAGCCCGCCGACCACCGTGCGCGCCCGGCCGAACCGCGGGATCACCAAGGGCGCGACGACGGCGGCGACCAGCATGCCGCCCGCCGTCGCGGCGATCGCCACGCCGAACCCGATCAGGCCGCTGCTCAGTCCCGAACCCGACTGCCGCAACACCAGCACCATGATCAGCGTGTTCGCCCCGAACACCACCCGATGCGTGCCGATGCCGACCATCGCCGTGGTCACCGACACCGACTGCCACACCGCCGTCGCGCCGGTGCGCAGCCCGGTGAGGATCGCGTGCACGGTTCCCTCCCGCACCGCGCTGCCGTCCTCCGGACCGAGCACGCCGTGCCGGAAGCCCGCCGCGAACACCGCGCCGAGCACCGACCCGGCTCCGCTGATCGCGACGGCGACGGCGGAACCGAAATCACCCGCCCCGATCACCCCGATCACGGCCACCGCGATGGCCGCGCCCGCGGCAGCACAGCCCGAGGCCACCGTGGCCAGCACCGAATTCATCGGCACCAACCACTCCTGGGCGAGCACCTTCGGCAACGCCGCCGAGACGCCCGCCATCACGAATCTGCTGATGCCGACCACGGCCAGCGCGAGCAGCAGCAGCGGCGGCTCGGCGATTCCGAGGAGCAGGCAGACGCTCGTCACGCCGATCAGCACGCCGCGCAGCGCATTGGCCACCAGCAGCACCGCGCGCCGGTCCCAGCGATCCAGCAGTGCGCCCGCGTAGGGCCCGATCAGCGAATACGGCAGGAGCAGGACGGCGAAGCCCGCGGCGATGGCGAGCGGATCGGTCTCGCGTTCGGGGTTGAACAGGATCGCGCCGGACAGCGCCGCCTGGAACATCCCGTCGCCGAACTGTCCGGCGAAGCGCACGATCGCCAAGCGCAGCACGCCGGGACTCTCGCGCAGCGCCGTGCGCAGCGGAACGCGCGGCGCGTCGGCGGGCGGGCTGGCTTCTGGGCGACCGATAGACACCGCCCCGATTGTGCCCTGCCCGGGTCAGCCCGAGCTGACCAGGGAACTGACCGCCGCCCGCATATCGGGCGTCATCGGCAGTTCGTCGAGCGCGCTCGCGTCGATCCAGGCGAAGGCGTCGTGTTCGCCGGGAGCCAGCGCCACCTCGCCCGGCTCCACCTCCACGAGGAAGCTGAACTTGCGCACCTTCGGCCTGGTGCGGGTGGCGTAGTCGATGCCGCCGAGGAACTCGGTGATGGTGCGTACCCGCAGCCCGGTTTCCTCGAACAATTCCCGCGCCACGCACTCGGCGAAGGTCTCCCCCGATTCCACGCCGCCGCCGGGCAGTTCGTACATGCCGCCGTGATAGTCGTCGGGCACCCGCCGGACCATGAGGAGTTTCCGGTCGCGGAACACGGCGACGCCGACCACGAAATCGCTGATGCCGTCGCGGCGCGCCTCGGTGCGGAGCTGCCGTTCGATGCGATCGAGCGCGTTACGCCGCAATTCGGCTCTCACCTCCGGTTCCGTTGGGGCGCATGGTGTTACGAACCCGGTGCCGTCGAGAAAGGGCTCCGTCGCGGGTTACCCTACGTGTCCTGTTCCCGCTGCGCCGCACCGGTCGGTACTGGTTGCCTGCCGTTCACCCGCTGGTCGCTCGCGTAAAATGCCGAGTGCAGGACAATTTACTAGTAATCAGGAGTACCGCGACCTCGAGTGCTCCTACCCTGAAAGGTGATCGGTGCACGGTCGGAGAGAGGAGGACCCCGATGTCCACACTCACGACGCCTCACATCGATGTTCACCGTGGCGGCGACCGCATGAAAACGCGGGTGTCCTGGCTGGATTCGAAGCATTCGTTCTCCTTCGGTGAGCACTACGACCCGGAGAACACCCATCACGGCCTGCTGCTGGTGAACAACGAGGACATCGTGCTGCCCGGGCAGGGTTTCGACACCCATCCGCACCGGGACATGGAGATCGTCACCTGGGTCCTCGGCGGCAGCCTGGTGCACCAGGATTCGCTCGGGCACAGCGGCGTCATCTACCCCGGCCTCGCCCAGCGGATGAGCGCGGGCACCGGCATCCTGCATTCGGAGAAGAACGACTCGTGGCGGCTGGACAACAGCGCCGAGCACGAGGAGCCGGTGCATTTCGTGCAGATGTGGGTGGTGCCCGACGAGCCGGGCCTGACCCCCGGCTACCAGCAGCTGGAAATCGATGACGAGCTGGCGGGCGGCGGCCTTGTCGCGGTGGCCTCGGGCCTGCCGCGCTACCGCGATCGCACCGCCATCGCGATCAACAGCAGCCATTCCGCGCTGCACGTGGCCCGCATGCCCGGTGTGGAGCCGGGCGCGGCGCCGCAGGTGATCGACCTGCCCGACGCGCCGTACCTGCACCTGTTCGTCGCCCGCGGCGAGGTGGAGATGGAGGGCGTCGGCCCGCTGTACGAGGGCGACGCCGTGCGCCTGACGCGCACCGGCGGTCAGCGCATCACCGCGCACGCTCCGGCGGAAATCCTGGTCTGGGAGATGCACGCGAGACTCGGCGGACAATGAGCGGTCCATCGGTCGGTGCGCCCGATTAACATCCGAGCGTAGGGAGCGCGATCAGTAGGCGACGGCCGCGCAGCGCACCCGCAGGACCCGCGAGACCCGCAGCGAGTTCGACCAGCGGCACCGACTGAGAGGAAGTCCATGTCGCAATATCCCCCGCCCGGCCAATACCCTCCGCCACCCGGACAGTATCCGCCGCCGCCCGGCGGGTATCCCCCGCCCGGACAGGGCGGCTATTGGCAGGAGTCGCCGAAGGGCAAGGGCCTCGCCATCACCGCGTTGGTTCTCGGCATCCTGGCGCTGCTCAGCTTCTGGACGATCCTCGGCGGCGTCCTGTTCGGCCTGTTCGGTCTGATCTTCGGCATCATCGCCTTCGTCAAGGCGCGCAAGGGCACCGCGGGCGGCACCGGGATGGCCGTCACCGGTTTGATCTTGAGCGTGCTCGCCCTGATCGGCTCGATCCTCATCGCCATCGTCGGCTGGAGCTTCTTCGTCGATTCCGGCGGCAAGGACCTGATCGACTGCCTGGACAAGGCGGGCAACGATCAGTCCAAGATCGATGAGTGCGAGCGGAAGTGGAACCAGAACATCGAGGATCGCTTCAGCGTCACGCTGACGCCGCGGCCGACGCCGTAGGCGAGCTCACTCGTGCTTCGACGGGATCGTCGCTGCCCTGGTAGCGGCGATCACCTCGGGCAGTTCCGGCCGGTAGTCCCGGTCCGGCGGCGCGACCCAGGTGCGGTAGCCGCTGTGTTCGTCGGCGGGCGAGGGCAACACGATGCGGCTGCCCGGCAGGGCGACCGAGGCGCAGACGCGGAACAGGTCGGCGAAAAGCGCCATGTCCAGGTAGGAGTTGTCGGTCGGACCGGTCAGGAACGTCCAGCGCCCTGAACGCGGATGCGCGATGATCGGGCCGCCGCGGCGTCCGCCCGCGGTGAGCAGCGCACGCACCTTGGCGCCGAGGGAGGCGGGCATGACGACCGCGCCGACGGCCCCGACCTCGAGCACGATGCGGCCGAGCGCAGGGTCGACCACGGCATATAGCCCGTTGTCCTTGCGGTAGTGGCGACATCGGGCGAACGCGTCCTGGGCGGCTGTGTACTCCTGAGCGGCCGCGAACTCCGGGGCGGCCGCGTGCGATGGCGAGGCGTCCGGTGCTTCGAGCGGGCCGTGACTGCCTGATTCAGTGCGGAACGTGCTCATGACGTACCTCGCCTCGATGCGGAGTGAACGTGACGGGTGAATCGGCCGCTGTGTCGACCCTAGCCCTGCGCAACTAGGTTGACAATAGTCACGCGCTGGCGTGTTGCCGAGGCGTAGCATCGCGTGTCATGGCACCCGTCTCGCCTACTGTCGCGCGTTGGGAACTGGTGCTGCGCCTTCGCGAGCTGCGCGAACAGCGCGGCTTCGATTCCGCGACCTTCGCCAAGCGGGTCGGTTTCACCCCGGCGAACTGGTCGCACGTGGAAAAGGGCAGGCGCGTGCTCACCGGCAACACCATCGGTCCCGTGCTCGAACTGCTCGAGGTGACCGCCGAGGAGCGCACCGAGTTGCTCGCCCTGCTGGACGCCAGTAAACAGCGCGGCTGGTGGGCGAAGTCCTCCGCGCTGATCGGTCCCGAACTCCAGCGGCTCTACGGCATGGAGCACGGCGCGCAGAGCATCCGCAGTTACGACAGCCTGATCGTTCCCGGTTTGCTGCAGACCGAGGCCTATGCCCGCGCTCTCATCAGCGCCGACGTGATGATCCGTCCCGTGCAGGTGGAACAGCTGGTGGCCATTCGCATGCGCCGCCAGGACCGGTTGCGCGGCCCGGAGCGCGTCGAGCTCACCGCCGTCGTCGGCGAGGCCGCGCTGTTGCAGCAGACCGGTGGCCCGACCGTGCTGCACGGCCAGCTCGAGCACTTGGCCAAGCTGATCGACGAGCTGGACACGGTCGAGGTGCGCGTCATCCCGTTCGCCGCGACAGCGGGCGCGACCCTGGGCGGTTGCAGTTTCCACCTGATCGATTTCGCCGGCGTGCAGCTGCCGACCTTCGGCTGGGCCGAGAGCGCGGTCTTCGGCGGCGCGGTCGACGACCCCGAGCTGGTGCGCGATCTGAGCTTCGCCTACCTGCGCGCGCTGGAGCAATCGCTGACCCGTGACGAATCATTGGCCCTGATCAGACGGCACGCGCTCGGGTAAAATCCTGCCCATGGCCACCACCGCTAGCCCGCCGGGCTCCACCGGCTGGTTCACGTCGACCCGATCGAACAATGGCAACCAATGCGTCGAGGTTCGGTTCGATGGTGATGCGGTGCTCATCCGTGACAGCAAATACCGCCGCAACCCGGCCAACCGCCCCGCCGACGAGCCCATCATCACCGTCACCGCGAGCGCATGGACCACGTTCCTGACCATGCTCAACAGCGGGCGATCGCACACCGACCTGATCGTCCACACCGCCGCGGACGGCACCACCACGCTCCGCCGCGGCGACATCGCCCTCGTCTACACCCCCGAAGAGTGGGAAGCCTTCCTCGCCGGCGCGTACGACGGCGAGTTCGACCGCATCATCCTGCCCGCCTGACCGCCCGCCCCGGCCGCCCGCGCGGCCGGGGTTCACTCTGCGTGAACGGGCCGCCTCCGCGGCGGCTATCACCCTGCGCGCTCGCGTCCACTGGGCATACTGGAGATCGTGACTTCCGAACCGATCAGCCTCTCCGGCCTCGACCTGTCCCATCTCGACGACTCCGTCCGGGTGCAGGACGACCTGTTCGTGCATGTCAACGGCAAATGGCTGGACGACTATCAGATACCGGCCGATCGCGCGGTCGACGGCGCCTTCCGCGCGCTGTACGACCAGGCCGAGCTGGACGTGCAGGTCATCATCCAGAACGCCGCGGAGGCGGCGGCCGAGCCGGGTAGCGACGCGCGCAAGATCGGCGATCTGTACTCGAGCTTCATGGACACCGACACCGTCACCGCCGCCGGGCTCGCGCCGATCTCCGCCGAGCTCGCCGCCGTGCGCGAGGTTGCCGATCGCGGCGCCTTCGCCGCGCTGATCGGGCGGCTCCAGCGCACCGGGGTCGGCGGCGCGGTCGGCGTCTACGTCGACACCGACGACAAGGACTCCAGCCGCTACCTGGTGCACGCGGGCCAGTCCGGTATCGGCCTGCCCGACGAGTCCTACTACCGCCAGGACGAATTCGCCGAGATCCGCACGAAGTACATCGCGCACATCGGTCGCATGTTCGCGCTCGCCGCGGCCGATCCGCGCGTCGCCGCGCTGCTGCCGGAGGACCTGGACTCGGTCGGGCAGCGGGTGTTCGAGCTGGAGCGCAAGCTGGCCGCAGGCCACTGGGACGTGGTCCGCCGCCGCGACGCCGAACGCAGCTACAACCTCACCACCTTCGACGCGCTGACCGCCGAGAACCCCGAATTCGACTGGGCCGCCTGGGTTTCGGCGCTCGCCGAGGGCACCGGCAAATCGGTCGACGAGCTTTTCGCCGAAGTGGTGGTGCGCCAGCCTTCGTACCTGCGCACCTTCGCGCAGACCTGGGCCGCGGAGGATCCGGCGGACTGGCGGGCCTGGGCCGCGTGGCGCGTCCTGCGTTCGCGCGCACCGTATCTCACCGACGAGATCGTCGAGGAGAACTTCGACTTCTACGGCCGCACGCTCACCGGCGCCCAGGAGAACCGGGAGCGCTGGAAGCGCGGCGTCTCGGTGGTGCAGGAGCTGCTCGGCGAGTCGGTCGGCAAACTGTATGTGGCCGAGCACTTTCCGCCGGAGGCGAAGGCCAAGATGGTGGAGCTCGTCGTCAATCTCCAAGAGGCGTACCGCCGCAACATCTCCGAGCTGGAGTGGATGGGTCCGGACACCAGGAAGGCGGCGCTGGCCAAGCTGGAGAAGTTCACCCCGAAGATCGGTTACCCGGAGCGCTGGCGCGACTACACCGCCGTGGTGATCGATCCCGCCGATCTGATCGGCAACTATCGCAGCGGCTATGCGGCAGAGCACGATCGCGACCTGAAGAAGCTCGGCGGGCCGGTCGATCGCGACGAATGGTTCATGACCCCGCAGACGGTGAACGCCTACTACAACCCGGGCATGAACGAGATCGTCTTCCCCGCAGCGATTCTGCAACCGCCGTTCTTCGACATGAACGCCGATGACGCGGCCAACTACGGCGGCATCGGCGCGGTGATCGGTCACGAGATCGGTCATGGCTTCGACGATCAGGGCGCCAAGTACGACGGCGACGGCAACATGATCGACTGGTGGACCGACGCCGACCGCGCCGAATTCGCCAAGCGCACCAAGGCGTTGATCGACCAGTACAGCGTGCTCTCCCCGCAGGACCTTTCCGACGAGCACACCGTCAACGGCGAATTCACCATCGGCGAGAACATCGGCGATCTGGGCGGGCTCTCCATCGCCTTGGAGGCGTACAAGATCTCGATGAACGGCGCCGAGCCCCCGGTCATCGACGGTCTCACCGGTTTGCAGCGCGTCTTCTACGGCTGGGCCCAGGTCTGGCGCACCAAGGCGCGTATCGAGGAAGCCATCCGCCGCCTCGCCGTCGACCCGCACTCCCCGCCCGAATTCCGTTGCAACGCCGTCGTCCGCAATATCGACAGCTTCCACGAAGCCTTCGACGTCCACCCCGGCGACGCCCTCTACCTGGAGCCCGCCGAACGCGTGAAGATCTGGTAATCACCGGCGAAACCGCTTCAGCGGAGCCGGGATTCGGTTTCGGAGTGGAAGAAGAAGACTTCGTCGGGTCTGGGGCGTAGGTGGAGCGGGGCGCCGGAGGCCACCTGGAAGCCGCGGTCGACGCGAACCACCACCTTGCCGGTGCGGCTGTGCCAGTCCTCGGACGCGCCGTGGCTGTGGACGAAGGATTCGGCGCCGAGTTCTTCGACGAGTTCGGCGGAGACGGTGAGGCTCCCGGCGTGGTCGGCGGTGACTTCCCAGGATTCGGGGCGGATGCCGACGATGACGCGCGTGCCTTTCTTCGCGGTGCGGGGCAGTGGGATTCGGATGTCGTCGAGCACCGCCGCGCCGTTGCGTACGGGCGCGTCGAGGAGATTCATGCCGGGTGAGCCGAGGAAACCGGCGACGAAGGTGTTGACCGGATCGTCGTAGAGCTCGCGCGGGGCGGCGAGCTGCTGGAGCCCGCCTTCGCGGAGCACGGCGATCCGGTCGCCCATGGTCATAGCCTCCACCTGGTCGTGGGTGACGTAGACGGTGGTGGTGCCGAGCTGCTTCTGCAGCGTGGCGATCTGGGATCGGGCGCTCACGCGCAGTTCGGCGTCCAGCGCGGCCAGCGGTTCGTCCATGCAGAACACCTGTGGCCTGCGCACGATGGCCCGGCCCATGGAAACGCGCTGGCGTTCCCCGCCGGAGAGCTTCGCAGGCTTGCGATCGAGCAGATCCTCCAGCTCGAGCAGCTTCGCCGCCTCGCGAACCCGAACGGTGGCCTCGGCCTCGTTCACTCCCGTGTTGCGCAGTGCGAAGCCCATGTTCTGCGCGACGGTCAGGTTCGGGTAGAGCGCGGAGCTCTGGAACACCATGGCCACGTCGCGGGCCCGCGGCGGCAAGTCGGTGACGTCCCTGCCGCCGATCAGGATGCGGCCGCTCGCCACCGGTTCCAACCCGGCCAGCATGCGCAGAATGGTGGACTTTCCGCACCCCCGGGGCCCGACGAGCACGAGGAACTCCCCGTCGGCGATGTCGAGCTCCAGGTCGTCGACAGCGGCCGCTGACGCACCGGAGTACCGGTGGGTCACCCGGTCGAAACGCACGGTCGCCATGCTGTCGTCTCCTCGTGTCGGCTGCGGTAGCACTCGCTCCGGCCGTGTACACACCCTTGGAGACTTTACGACGCGCACAGCAAATCTTCGGTGAACATCGCCCGGCGGCGCGCTGAGCATCCGACCAGTTCGTGTGAGACGGCGGAACCGCGAACCGTATGCGGATATTTCACCGCGAAGATCGCCGAATGCGCGAAAACGCCGACCGCGCGGGAGTGCGCGATCGGCGTTTCGGTGGCTAACGCCCGGAAATCAGTTCCAGTCGCCCAGGCCGTCGCGCGAGTTCAGCGTCCCGCCCGAGGTGTTCTGCACGATGACCGGGTCGCCCTTCTGCGCGTTCTCGAAGAACCAGCGGGCGTTCTCGGTGCTCACGTTCAGGCAGCCGTGGCTGGCGTTCGACACGCCCTGCTGACCCACCGACCACGGGGCGGCGTGCACGAAGATGCCGCTGTTGGAGAGGCGGGTGGCGTACTCGACCTCGAGCTTGTAGCCCTCGGGAGCGTCGATCGGGACGCCGTAGGTCGAGGAGTCCATGATCATCTTGCGCTGGCGCTCGCCGACGATGTAGATGCCGTTCGGGGTCTCGTACTTGGGCTTGCCCATCGAGGTCGGCATCTCCATCACCACCTCGCCGTTGCGGGTGACGGTGATGGTCTTGGTGTTGTCGTCGGCGGTGGTGATCAGCGCGTCGCCGATGCGGAACGAGCTGGTCGTGCCGCCCGCCACCACCTTCACGTCGGTGTTGTCCGGCCAGAAGTCGTACGGCCGCCAGCGCACCTGCTTGTCGCTGAACCAGTAGAAGTGGCCGGGCGCTTCCTTGGAGGAGGTGATCTTGATTGCCTTCTCGGCGGTGGCGTGATCGGTCACCGGCTCTTGGAAGGTGATGATGATCGGCTGCGCGACGCCGACCGTCTCGCCATCATCGATGTTGATGGCCGGCGGTGCGAAGTTGGCCTCCGGCGCGGGATCGGTGCTCACGGCTGCCGAGCCCGGACCGAATCCGGGAATACCCGGACCGAATCCAGGAATACCCGGACCGAATCCGGGAATACCCGGCTCGGCCTGCGCGGGAGCGACGATCATGGCACCGGCCGCCGCGATCGCCGCGGACAAGAGGACGCCCCGCCGAATCCGGCGGGCTAGCCTTCCTTCCTCGCGGAAAGTCGACAGCGACCTGTTGTTCGAAGCGGCTTGCATAGGTTTCGTCCATTCCAGCTCTCGCGCGCGCGTACGCGAGCGAGATGTCTCATCGGTTTGGTGCTCGAGCGTTCGCGAGCGATGTCGCGAGTCCATCGGGGCTGCCACGGGTACTGCCGGAGGCCTGCGAAGCGCCCCACGGGCATCTGACGGCCCGACCTCATTCATTCCTACCGTCCCGACGGGGCAGGAAGCCAGTGCCGTTATTCGGTTATTCGTCCATTCGGTCAGATGTGGCCTAGGACACATAAGCCATTGACAGTCAGTGCCTTTGGGCAAACGAGCCGGTCAGGTCGCCAAGTCCGGCGCAAGTGCGGCAACCTGCGGCCCGTCCGATTTTGTGCAAGATCAAACAAATTCGTGACGGAAATCACCCGATGACGTCGAAGGGGATCGACCGATGCGGCCCGGTCGCGATGTTGTGCGGCACCGAGAGCGGAGTCCGCCCGCGCGCGTAGCGCGGCGGCAGAGCGAGCCGGACGCGGCCGAGCAGCGTGGCGAGCACGATGCGCAGCTCGTAGTCGGCGAGGCTGGCGCCGACGCAGCGTCGATGGCCGCCGCCGTACGGCGCGAACTCGAACGGACCGTAGCGACGGTCCAGGAAGCGTTCGGGTCGGAACCGCGCGGCGTCGTCCCAGGTGTCCGGGTCGGAATGCAGCAGAGGCAGCGCGAGCCCCATCGTGTCGCCCGCGGCCACGCGGACGCCGCGCAGCGCGATGGGCTCGGTCACCCGGCGCAGCACGATCGGCACCGGCGGATGCAGCCGCAAGGTCTCCTGGCAGACGGCGTCGAGATAAGGCAACCCCGCGAGATCGGCGGGCGAATCACCCGGCTCGCGCAGCTCGGCGCGCAGGCTGCGCAGGGGTTCCGGTGTGCGGTGCAGGTGGTAGAGCGCCCAGACCAGGCTGGTCGCGGTGGTCTCGTGCCCGGCGACGAGCAGGGTGCGCAGCTGATCGCCGAGTTCGGCATCGGTGGGGGCGCTTCCGTCGTCGTATCGGGTGCTCAGCAGCAGGCCGAGGATGTCGGAGTCGTCTTGGCGCGCAGTGCTTTTGCGCTCGGCGATATCGGCTTGGAGCAGCCGGTCCAAGCGGTCGCGCGCGGCGACGAACCGATCCCACGGCGCTCGGCCGAACGCGCCGCGCCGCAGCGCGGGCACCATTAGTAGCGGGCCGGAGAAGGCGGCGAGGAACTCGGTGATCGCCGCGGTGTAGGCGGCCCGGCGCTCGCGGGCGCGCACGCCGAAGACCGCCTCCAAGATCACCCGCAGCGTGATCGAGCGTGCCGCGGCGCGCGAATCGATCCGGGTGCCGGGGCGCCACTCCCCTGGGCCTCCCTCGATCTCGTCCAGCGTCGCGGCGCGGATCAGCTCGCCGTAGGCGCGAATCCGCGCACCGTGGAAGGCGGGCGCGAGCAGCGTCCGATCACGCCGGTGCCGCACGCCCGAGGTCAGGATCAGCGAGGCCGGTCCCACCAGCGGCTCGATCGGATTCGGCCGGGGCGGTTCGAGCAGATCCGCAGGCGCGCGGAACAGCTCCCGCGCACCCGCCGGTGTTCCGGTGAACAGCACCGCGCCGAAGCCGGGGAACCGTACGTAGAACGGATCGCCCTCGCGCGCTCGCCGCCAGCGGAAATACCGCTCGAAGTCCAGCCCGGCCGCGAGCGCGTGCAAGGGGAATAGCCGCGGCGAGGCCGGGGCGGCGGTCTCGATCGCCATGCTCTTATCTACGAGTTGCCCGCGGTGGCGGTTCGACCGGACGGATCGGCACCGGACGGATCAGCGCAGCGCTGCCCAGCGCCCGAACGGCGTCGCGAGGCAGGACCTGCCGGTGGCGGCGTTCCAGGCGAAGGCCGCCGAGCCCAGGCACACCACGGTGCCCTCCTCGCTGCTGACCTGCGCGCGCGACCCTTCGAAGGCGATGGACACCGCGATGGTCCTGCCGTCCTCGGCGCCGGGATCGGTGATCGAGGTGAGGGCCAGCGCGTCGGGGCCGACGCCGATCGCGACCGGAATCCCGCCCGCGCCCTCGCTCGCGCCGACACCGCCCGCCGCGCCGATGCCGAGCGCGGTGGCTCCGAAGGTTGCGCGGGCATAACCGACACCGTCGAAACCGGCCGAACGCGCCTGCCCGAGCGTGTCGCTGGCGGCTCGGCAACCGGTGTGACCATCGATGACGGTCATATCGATGCCCTGCTCCGAATGGCATTGCACGTCGGTTGCCGATGCCAGGGCCGGGAGTGTTAACGAGGTCCCCACCGCGGCGGTCGAGCAAATGATTGCGCTGATCAGCTTCACGGTTTACCCCTTTCGCACCGTAGCGCTCACCATACCCAGAGGGTTGCTGGCGGCGCCGTGCCGAGGTATGCCCTGTGCGGTGCGTCTTCCGACTCGACTACCGAGTCGCTGATGGTGTATGCATGGCGTGATATTTGAAGCTCAGGTCGTCAACTTCGGATTCTTACGGGGGTGTGAGTTCGGAGCGTTACAGCTCGGGAGGACTGTACGTGTCTCGTCAACTGCTATCCGGTCTCGCGCTCGCGGTCGGAACCGCCGCCGCAGTATTCGCCCTGGTGGCGTGTAGCTCCACCATCAGCGGCACCGCGCAGCCAGCGGTGGACGGCGGGACCATCGACGCAGTCACCACCAGCACTCCGAAGACCTCCGTACCCAAGTCCAGCGCCAGGCCCACCTCGGGCAGGCCGACGCCGACGGGCGGCAGCACCGATTTCGAGGCTTCCATCGGTGATTGCGTCACCCTGGGCGGCACCATGAGCAACGCCACCATCTCGAAGGCCTCCTGCGGAAGCCGGGCATCGAACTACAAGGTCATCGGCAAGACCGCGACCAGCTCGGCCTGCCCGTCGGACCGCGACAACTACTACGCCGAGACCATCAACGGCGTGCAGCAGGGCGCGATCTGCCTGGACATCGACTGGGTGGTCGGCGGCTGCATGGACGTCGGCGGCGATGACCCGAAGCGGATCGACTGCACCGAGCGCGGCACCCAAGGTGTGCGGGTGACCAATATCCAGAACGGCGCCACCGACGCGAGCGCCTGCGACAGCGGCATCGGGTTCGAGTACCCCGAGCGCCGGTTCGTCGTCTGCGTCGAGGAGCTGTAAGTCCGCACTAGGTTGGACCGGTGAGCACCGCCTCGGAGCTACCCCGGCTGCATTCGGCGACCGGGCGGTGGATCCTGCTGGCGACCATCCTCGGTTCCTCGGTCGCCTCGCTGGACGCCACCGTCGTCAACATCGCGCTGCCGCGCATCGGGGAATCCCTGGACACCGACGTGGCCGGTCTGCAGTGGACACTCAACGGCTACACCCTGACGCTGGCCTCGTTCATCCTGCTCGGCGGCTCGCTCGGCGACAAGCTCGGTAGGCGCAAGGTCTTCGTCTGGGGCACCGTCGGTTTCGCGGTCGCCTCGGTGCTGTGCGGCGCGGCCGTGACCATCGAGATGCTGGTGGCGGCGCGGGTGCTGCAGGGCGTGGCGGGCGCGATGCTGACGCCGGGCAGTCTGGCGCTGATCTCCTCGTCGCTCGACGAACGCGATCAGGGTGCGGCGATCGGGCTGTGGTCCGGTTTCGGCGGGGTGGCAGGCGCGCTCGGGCCGTTCCTCGGCGGCTGGCTGATCGACTGGGTGGGCTGGCAGTCCATCTTCTTCATCAACGTGCCGCTGGCCGCGGTGGTCGTTGTCGTCGCGCTGCGTCATGTTCCGGAGAGCGTCGACCCGAACGCCGTCGCGCGGCTCGACGTCCCCGGCGCGGTGGTGGTGGCGCTGGCGCTCGGCGCGCTGACCTTCGGGCTGATCGACGCGATGCCCCTGCTCGCCGTGTCCGGCGCGCTGCTGCTCGCGCTGTTCGCGGTGATCGAGTTGCGCAGCGACCATCCGCTGGTGCCGCCCGCGCTCTTCCGGTCGCGGGTGTTCACCGCGGCCAATCTGGTGACGCTGGCCGTCTACGCGGCGCTCGGCGGCGTCTTCTTCCTGCTCGTGCTGGAGCTTCAGCTGGTGGCGGGCTACTCGCCGTTGCTGTCCGGGCTGGCCACGGTGCCGATCACACTGATCATGCTGGCGCTGTCCGCGCCTGCGGGGCGGTGGGCCCAGGTGCACGGGCCGCGCATTCCCATGACACTCGGACCGCTGCTGGCCGCCGCGGGATCGGTGCTGCTGCTACGCATCGGACCGGACGCCGGATACGTGAGCGCCGTGCTGCCCGGGGTGGTGGTCTTCGGGCTCGGTCTCGCGGTGCTCGTCGCCCCGCTCACCGGAGCCGTGCTCGGCGCGGTGCCCGCGTCCGAGGCCGGGATCGCCTCCGGCGTGAACAACGCCGTGGCCAGGACCGCCCAGCTGCTCGCGGTCGCCGCGCTGCCCGGGCTTGCGGGGATCTCCGGTTCCCTCACCGACCCGGCCGCGTTCGACGACGGGTTCGAGACCGCGATGTGGATCTGCGTCGGGCTGCTGGCGACCGGCGCGCTGATCGCCGCCGTGCTGCTGCGCGCGCCGCGCCGGGCGCCGGATCTGGCGAGCGTCGAGTGCAGGCCGCAGTGCGCGGTAGCGGGACCCGCGGTCGCGCCACGGCATCGAGTCCTCGGCGACGCATCGCGCGGCTAGGGACGAAAGAAAAGGAGCGGGCGATGTCGCCCGCTCCTTCGCAGTCTGCGTCGTGACCGATCAGATCGGCACGTAGCCCGCGCCGGGACCGCCGCGCGCGTTGAGGTCGTTCATGATCGCGCTCATGTTGGTTCCCACTTCGGGACCGAAGCAGGCGATGGCCAGGTAGGCGTTCACCATGCCGACCAGGGTCGTGCCCGCCACGACGGGAGCGCCGGAGTCACCCTCCACGACGCACATCTGGCTCCAGGTCTCGACATTGGTGCCGAACAGGTCGCCATAGGCGACGCCGCAGGTGTTGCCGGTGGTGCGGCCTTCCTTGCAGACGATCATCGGGAACTGAGCGGGTCCGCCGATGCCGGTGATGGTGACGTTGCCGATCCGGTTGACCGGGGTGATCGCGCCCGGATCGAACTGGATGACGGCGTAGTCCAGCTCCGAGTTGGAGTAGACGAAGCGACCGATCACACCCGCGCCGCGATCGGACTCGGCGTACACCTGCGCGCCCGCGTCGCCGCAGTGTCCTGCCGTGAGCCCGACCAGTCTGCCCGCGCTGTCGTGGCCCACCGTGGTCACGGTGCACTCGAACATGTTGTCGATGATGATGCCGGATCCGCCCCCGATGACCGGCGGTCCTGGCGCGGCAGCCGCAGGGCCCGCGCCCGTCCCGAGCAGCGCCGCGCCGAGGGCGACGGCGAAGACGGCGTTGGCCGCCTTGGCGAGTTTGCTGAACATGTCCCTCCAGACGTCGGAAGTCCGCACGATATCAATCTGTCGCATACATCGTGTCAGTATTCGGTCTCGGGCGCGTCTCGTACCGCCGGTGCTGCGGCGGGTGCCGCCGAATCGTAATCGCGATAGCAAGTCTCTATTACTGAGGTGTCTGGACGACACGCCCAATACGTTTCCGAGTGGAGTAGAACTCATTTTGCAGGCATTCGAAATGGCGAAAGTTTTTAGATGAACGATTTCCGCGTAATTGATCGGTGATAGGAGACGCCGCCCATATAGGAGCAGCTCAACTGTAACTAGTTCTAAAATTTTGGTGCTTAATTTTGGCGTCGACAACAAGGTGCGGGCGGTGCTCTCGTGAGGTTTCCACGACAGTGACTCATATCTATGACTGCCATCACATGATGATGGTGTGCTCTGCACTACTCCGTAGTAAGGTGCGTCAAGCAAACAAGTCGTCGGGGTGAGCAACCGGCGTCGAGAGGGGTTAGGCAGTGCAGTCGACCAAGAGTCCTCCCACGGGATCACGGCTAAGTGAAGCGGTCGATTGGACGAGGTCGTACTGGGAAGACCATCCCAAGCGCTCACTGGAGACCTTCGGCCGTCAGATCACGATGGGTATCGCCGCGGTGGCGGAACTGTTCATCGCCATCTTCCGTCGGCGGTTCCCCTTCGGTGAATTCGTGCGCCAGTGCGCCTTCATGGCGAATGTGGCCGCCGCACCCACTCTGCTCGTTGCGATTCCCATCGGCGTCATCGTCTCGATTCAGGTCGGCGCGGTCGCCGGGCAGGTCGGCGCCACGTCGTTCATCGGCGCGGCCAACGGCCTCGGCATCATCCAGCAGGGCGCCCCGCTCGTCACGTCGATCATGATCGCGGGCGCGGTCGGCTCCGCCATCTGCGCCGATCTCGGCTCGCGCACCATCCGCGAGGAGATCGACGCCATGAAGGTGATGGGCGTCGATCCGCTGCGCCGCCTCGTCGCGCCGCGCCTCGGCGCCGCGATGCTGGTCAGCGTCCTGCTCTGCGGCTTCGTCGTCTTCGTCGGCTTCCTGACCGGCTATATCTTCAACATCTTCGCCCAGGGCGGCACGCCGGGTTCGTACGTCAGTACCTTCTCGTCGTTCGCCGTGACCCGCGACCTGTTCGTCGCGCTGGTGAAGTCGCTGATCTTCGGTCTGCTCGCCGCCATCATCGCCTGCGATACCGGACTCAACACCCGCGGCGGCCCCGGCGGTGTCGCCAACTCCGTGAACTCGGCGGTGGTGAGCTCCGCGCTGATGCTCTTCGGCGTGAACCTCATCATCACGCAGGTCTACAACGCACTCTTCCCCCCACAGGTGGTCTGAGCCGGTGTCATCAACCTATGTACCGCCGCTGCTGCGGCCACTCCAGGGCCTCAAGCGTTCGGCGCAGGCGCCGGTCGATCTCGTCGCCCGGCTCGGCCATCAGGTGTTCTTCTTCCTGCGGTCCATCGGCTCCATTCCGCTGGCGCTCAAGCAGTACCCCAAGGAAGTGTGGCGGCTGCTCTCCGACGTCACCTGGGGCAACGGCAATCTCGTCGTCGGCGGCGGCACCATCGGCGTCATCGTGATCCTGAGCGCGTTCGGCGGCATGACCGTCGGCATCCAGGGCTACACCTCGCTGAACCTGCTCGGCCTCAGCCCGATCACCGGCGCGATCTCCGCGTTCGCGACCACCCGTGAACTCGGCCCGCTGCTCGCCTCACTGGCCTTCGCCGCGCAGGCGGGCTGTCGATTCACCGCGCAACTCGGCGCGATGCGTATTTCCGAGGAAATCGACGCGCTCGAGTCCGTGGCCATCCGGCCGCTGCCGTACCTGGTCAGCACCAGGATGTTCGCGGCGATCATCGCGATCGTCCCGCTGTACTGCCTCGGTCTGGCGACCGCATACCTCTCCTGCTCGCTGACCGTGCAGTTGGTCGGCGGCACCGCAAGCGGCACCTACGCGCACTACTTCTATCAGTTCCTGATACCGACCGACGTTCTGTATTCGCTGCTCAAAGCGATTATTTTCGTCGCGATCACCACCTTCATCCAGTGCTACTACGGCTTCTTCGCCTCCGGTGGCCCGGAGGGTGTCGGTGTCGCGGCGGGGCGTGCGATCAAGATGTGCATCATCCTGGTCGTCTTCGCGGACCTCTTCATGACGTTGGCGATCTGGGGGGTCAACCCCGGAATCCGGATCTCGGGGTAAGGGCCAGATGATCATCGATCCCAGTGGGCGCGGGCCCACGATGCGGCAGTTGCTGATCGCGGGCGTGTGCGGACTGATCGTCTTCGCGCTGGTGCTCGGCTTCCTCATGGCGCGCTACACCGGCTACTTCGTGCCCAAGGTGAACGTCGTCGCCAGTCTGACCACCACCGGTGACGGCCTGCCGTCGGAAGCCGACGTGAAGTTCCGCGGCGTCCTGGTCGGCGTGGTGGACGAGGTCGAGGTCGCGGCGAAGGGCGAACTGCAGAAGGTGCAGATCGAACTGAAGCCGGAGTACGCGGGCGACATCCCGTCCAACGTCACCGCGCGCGTGGTGCCGAGCAACCTGTTCGCCGTCACCTCCATCGAACTCGTCTTCAACGGGCCGGCCGACACCTACCTGAAGGAAGGGTCGGTCATCGAGGAGGACCGCAGCAAGGGCACGATCGCGCTGCAGGACACGCTGACCACGGTCCGCAACATCCTGGACAAGATCGACCCGGTGCAGTTCGGCCGCGTCGTCGGCACCCTCTCGCAGGCACTGGACGGCAGCGGCCGGATGCCGGGCTCGACCATCGAGCGGCTGGACCGCTGGGTGCTGGCCGTCGACGAGTCCATTCCGGATCTCGGCGTGCTGCTCGACGACTTCTCCGGCTCGTTCCGCGCGCTGAACCAGTCGGCGCCCGAATTGCTCGACGTGCTCGGCAGCTCGGTGCAGACCGCGAGCACCATCGCCGATCGCCGCGAGGAGCTCGTCGCGCTGATCACCGGGACCAGCGCCACGGTGGACACGGTGAACGCCCTGTTCGCCCGCAACCCCGATGTCGGCAAGCAGGTCACCGTCGGCACCGCCGACATGTTCGGCGCGCTGACGGCCGACCCCGACGCGATCACCAGGACACTGCTGAACCTGAGCGAGTCGACCAGGGCGATGAGTACCACCTTCCACTGGGGTCCGCAGCAGCAACAGGTCTGGAACGCCGGTATCACGCTGACGCCGTACACCCCGTACACCGTCGCGGACTGCCCGCACTACGGCGAGATGGCAGGTCCGAGCTGCGCCACCGCTCCCGAGGTGAACGAACTGCCGCCGCTGCCGGAGAACCTGCGGCCGCGCGCGCTGGAATCGGCCGCCGGACTGCCGCCGGTGGTGCCGACGCCCGGTCTGCCGCTGATCCCCGGCGTCACCATGCCGGACCCGGGTCGCATCGTCTCCGACCTCCAGGAGAACGCGCAGCAGCCGTTTGCTGGCACGCCACTCGAGGGACTGTTCCCGGTGCTCCCCGGTCTGCCCGGCCTGATGCCGCCTGCCCCCGCGCCCGCGGCGGCTCCGGCGGACGCCCCCGCGGCCCGGCCGATCTCCTACCAGGGTGACGCCGCGATCGAGCAGCTGCTCGGCCGCAAGCCGACCACCGCGGAGTACCTGCTGCTGAGCTCGATCCTGAAGGGCGGAACGATGCAAGTGTCGGAGAGGGGTGCTGTCCGATGAGCGAACGCAGTGAGCGAATCATGTGCCAGCGTGCAATGCACATGCCGGAGCCGAGCGCTAGCGAGGCGCAGGCATGAGCATTCGTAAGCCGCTGATCGGGTTCGGACTCTTCGCGATCGTCTCGATCCTGGTGACGGTGGTCGTCTGGAACACGCTCGCGCGCGTGGTCCCCGGCGACACCAAGACCTACTCCGCGACGTTCACCGATGTGCTCGGCCTCCGCGAAGGCGACGACGTGCGCATGGCCGGTGTCCGGGTCGGCAAGGTCGAGAAGATCGAGCTGGCTCGCGACGATCGGACCAAGGAGTCGGTCGCGAACGTGTCGTTCATCGTCGAGAGCGACCAGACCCTCTTCGACGACACCAAGGCGCTGGTCCGCTACCAGAACCTGATCGGCCAGCGCTACGTGGCGCTGGCCCCCGGCGAGGCGTCCAACCCCGCGCCGCTGAAGAACAACGCGTCGATTCCGCTGGAGCGGACCGAGCCGTCGTTCGACGTGTCGGGTCTGCTCAACGGATTCCAGCCGCTGTTCCAGGTACTGCAGCCCGAGCAGGTGAACCGCCTCTCGGAGACGTTCATCCAGGCGCTGCAGGGCGACAACGTCTCGCTGAGCTCGTTCATCGTGCAGGCCGCCCAGCTGGCCACCGATTTCCAGCGCCGCGACGCGATCCTGTCCGACGTGATCACCAACCTGTCCGGTGTGATGGCGGGCTTGGCCAAACGAGGTGATGAATTGGAGACCCTGGTGACGCAAACCCGGGCCTTGATCGGCGGACTCTACGAGCAGGGCCAGACCCTGCTGCATTCCACCGAGCAGATCGCGAGCGCCACCACGTCGCTGGTCGGCATGGTCGGCAACATCCAGCCCAAGCTGCAGGCCGCGCAGAACTCCACGAGCGCCGCACTCACGCTGCTGCTGGACAACGGCGCCAAGCTGGACCAGGCCGCGATCGACGTGCCGAACATCCTCTCGGCGGCGGGCAGGCACACCTCCGAGGGCGGCTACGCCAACGCCTACCTGTGCGGCCTCGACATCTCGCTGTACGGTGTGCTCTTCCCCCGCGGTCTGTTCTCGCAGATCGGCGGCAACGAGCACTCGGCGGTGTGCCGCCCATGATCGCGAAGATGAAGAACCGCTTCGACAGCAACCGCTACTTCTGGCTCGGCCTCATCGGCGCCGCCCTGATCGTGGTGCTGCTGATGGCCTCCGGCATCATCCGGATGCTCGGCGTCGGCGATCAGACCGTCAAGGCCGAGTTCGTGCAGGCGGCCGGTATCAAGGTCGGCGACAAGGTCAACGCCGCAGGCGTTCCGGTCGGCACGGTGACCGGCGCGAAGCTCGAGGGCGGCCACGTGCTGATCACGATGAACGTCGACGAGAACGTCGAACTCGGCCCCGACGCGCGCGCCTCGATCAAGATGGCCACCCTGCTCGGCGCCAGGTACGTCGACCTCGATCCCGGCAACGGCTCCGGACTGAAGGACGGCCGGATCCCGTTGTCCAACACCGCGGTTCCGTACAACCTGGCCGACGTGGTGCAGATCGGCACCCCGAAGTTCGAGGCGCTCGATACCGCCAAACTGGCCGAATCGCTGAACGTCATCAACCAGTCGATGGGCAGCTCGCCGGAGCTGACGGCGCAGGCGCTGGACAGCGTCGGCGCGCTGGCCAAGGTGATCGACACCCGCCGGGGCGAGGTCGACAGGCTGCTCAAAGACTTGGACCGGGTCACTCAGATCCTCGGCGACAACCGCAACAGCGTGCTGCTGGTGATCACCCAGGGCGAGGCCATCGCCAACCGGGTGATGGAGCGGCAGGACCTGCTGCGTCAGCTGCTCGACAACATCGCCGCCCTGACCAAGCAGCTGCAGGAGATCGGCGCGCAGAACGAGGGTCAGCTCGGCCCGACCATCCAGCAGCTGAACACCATGGCCGAGGGCCTGCAGAAGAACAAGGACAACCTGGATCGGCTGCTGTCGATCATGCCGCCCACGGTGCGCTACCTGGCGAACTCGTGGGGTGGCAGCGGCCCGTACGGCGACGTCGGTCTGCCGTGGCTGTTCCCGGACAACTGGTTGTGCTTCGCACAAGCCATCGAGGGGTGCCAGTGATGAAATCCGCCACCACAGGCAAAATCAAGGCCGTCGCAAAGCTTTTCGCGGTCAGCGCCGCCGCGCTGACGGTCGGCAGCTGCTCGCTGTTGCCCACCTCGGTGAACGACGCGCTCGGCGGCACCATGCACATCACCGCCGACTTCGAGAACATCGCGGGCATCTACGAGGGCAACCCGGTCACGGTGCTCGGGCTCCAGGTCGGCAAGGTCGACAAGATCGTGCCGAAGGGCACCCTCGTCGAGGTGCATCTGTCGGTCGATTCCGGGGTGAAGATCCCGAAGAACGCGGAGGCGGCGATCGTTTCGCCGTCGATCGTCACCGATCGGCACATCGAGCTCACCCCCGCCTACACCGAGGGCGAGGCGATGAGCGAAGGCACGCATCTGCCCAAGGCGCGCACCAGAACCCCGGTCGAGCTGGACACGATGATCAAGACCATCGATCAGTTCGCCGCCGCGCTCGCGCCGCAGGAGGGCACCGAAGGACTCGGCCCGCTCTCCGGCCGGGTGCTCTACCCGATGCTGGACGGCAACGGCGCGAAGATGCGGGACACCCTCAACGCCCTCTCCGGCGCGCTGAAGGTGGGTGTCGACAACAAGGACGCGATCTCCAACATCATCGTCCAGCTCAACGAGCTGACCACGATGCTGGCCGAAAACGACCAGTCCGTGCGCGATTTCAGCAACAAGGTGACCCAGATGACCGGTCTGCTCGCCGAGCAGGCGCCGGGCCTGCAGGCCACGCTCGACCAGCTCAACGACTTCCTGGCCAATACGAGCACCACGCTCGTCGATTACCAGGATCAACTGTCGGGCAGCCTGACCGGGCTGACAAACGTCACCCAGCAGCTCAGGGACAACGCCTACGGCCTCACCGAGGTCACCGACGTGGCGCCGATGGCACTGCAGAACGTCGACCGGATCGTGAACCGCGAGGGCCGCTACGTGCGCCTGCACGCCATCATCGGCACCGCGCTCAACGGCGAGATCGTCGCGCTGTTCTGCGAGCGGATCCAGATGAAGGCCGACGGGTGCCGCACCGGAAATATGCAGGACTTCGGACCCGACTACGGGCTCACCGCCGCACTGCTCGGACTGACGAAATGACGTACCGCATGACGATCAAGGCACGCAGGGCGCTCGTCGCCATCGCGGCGGTGGCCGGGGTGGGCATCACCTCCGGCTGCGGTCTCACCGTCGAGGATCTGCCGCTGCCCAAGCCGGGGCAGGCGGGCGAGACCTACACCGTGCACGCCGTGTTCGAGAACGCGCTGAACCTGCCCGACCAGGCGAAGGTGAAGATCGGCGGTTCGGATGTCGGTGTGGTCACCGACATCAAGACCAAGAACTTCCAGGCGGTCGTCGACCTGAGCATCCGCAGCGACATCGAGCTGCCCAAGGGCAGCACCGCCGAGCTGCGCCAGGCCACCCCGCTCGGTGACGTGTTCGTCGCGCTGTCCAAGCCGAAGGTCGAACCGGGCGCGCCGATGATGCACGACGGCGACACCCTCACCCTCGAGCAGACCTCGGCGGGCGCCACCGTCGAACAGCTGCTCATCTCGGTGTCCATGCTGTTCAACGGCGGTGGCATCGCCTCGCTCACCAAGCTGACCTCGGAACTGGATTCCATCGTCGGCGGGCGCGGGCCGCAGGTCGCGCACCTGATCACCGAATTGACCGGCGTGGTCGGCAGTTTGAACGACAACACCGCCCGGGTCGACGCGGTGCTGAACCAGTTCGGCACGCTGGCGAACACGCTCGAATCGCGGCGCTCGGAGCTGGGTCAGGTGGCCGACACGCTGCCCCAGATGATCGGCGCCATCGCCGAGAACAACCGGGCCATCGGCGAACTGCTGACCAAGGTGTCGGTCGCCAGCGCCGCGCTCGGCGATTACGCCGACACCACCGGCGATCAGCTGGGTGACCTGCTGGTCAATACGCAGGCGCTGATGGACGCGCTCTCGCGAACGGGCGACGACTTCGGCCTCCTGATGGACCGTCTGCACGAGATCCGCCCCAAGGTGGACGCCACCTTCCGCGGCCGCAGCTTCGCCGTCTACGCCACCGCCACCAACCTCGATCTCAGCGCACTGACCGACCCGCAGCACGGCAGGCTCCCGAATCTGGAGGACCTGCAGGACTTCGCGGGCAGCCTGATCCAGGTGCTGCAACTCGTGCAGCAGCGGGTGGAAGGCGGCCACCGATGAGCGCGCTGTCGAAGATCTGGACGAACAAGCTGATCCTCTCGGCGATCGGCCTGGTGCTCGTGCTGCTCGTCGGCGCGTCGTACCTGCTGGTGAGCGTCATGCGGATCAACCCGCTCCGGTCGAGTTACACCGTGACGGTGAACCTGGACCGCTCCGGCGGTCTGCAGCCGGGCAACGACGTGACACTGCGCGGCTACCGCGTCGGCAAGGTCTCCTCGATCGAGCTGACCGATCGCGGGCAGGCCATCGCGGCCAAGGCCGAGATCGACAGCCGGTACAAGATCCCGGTCGACACCGACGTGGCGGTGCAGGCGCTGTCCGCCGCCGGTGAGCAGTACATCGACTTCCGTCCCGGCACCGAGGACGGCCCGTTCCTCGCCGACGGCGCGGTGGTCCAGTTCGATCCGGAGACGGTCAAGACGCCGACCCCGGTGTGGTCGGTGCTGGACAACACCAGCGAGCTGATCGCGCAGGTCGATCCGGACAAGTTCAGCGTCATCCTCGCCGAGCTGGACATCGCGCTCAGCGGCGGTCCGGATCAGCTGCGCGGCCTGGTCAACGGCATCAGCCTGGCCACGTCGGGTCTGGATTCGCTGCTGCCGCAGACGACCAGCCTGATCACCAACCTGCGGACCATCGCCGACACCACGTCGCAGGCGCAGCCGGATCTCGCCACCCTCACCGCCAACTCCGGGGAGCTGTTCGCGCAGTTCAACGCGGCCAACGCGGAGCTGCAGAGCGTCCTGGACTCGGGCCCGGGGCAGCTGCAGAGCTTGGGCGCGGTGCTGGACAAGACGTCGGATCCGATCACCAGCCTCGCCACCAACTTCGTCGCCACCACCAAGGCCGCGCAGCTGCGCCTGCCCGCGCTGCGGGCGCTGTTCCCCTCGCTCGCGGTGGGCGTCGAGGCGCTCGGCATCCCGGCGCACGACGGCGAGTTCCACGCGATCATCGACATCTGGCCGCGGCCGTACTGCACGTACAACACCCCGCAGATCCGCAACGAGGTGGTGCAGGACGGCTCCATCCCGAAGTGGAACTACTGCGTGAATCCGCCTCCGGGCCAGCAGATCCGCGGTGCGGCGAACGCCCCGCGGCCGGATGTGCCGAACAACGGCGCCCAGATGCCGCCGGGCGTGGATCCGAACGAGCGGACCCTCCCCCCGGTGCGGTGAGTGTGCCCGGCATACTCGCTGGTAGAACGCGTACGGTTCGCCCATGCGGACCGGCCAGCCGATACGGTGCGTCCGCGCGCCGGGAAAGTGCAGGATTTATCGATGTCCACCGACGACGCCGACACCAATAAAGACGCCGAGACCACGAAGAACGTCGAGCCCGCCGAGAAAAGCGCAGAAAGCGCCGCCGCGGCCGAGAAGAGCGACGCGGAGACGGCCAAGCTTGACCTGGGGAAGGCGGGCGAGAAGCAGAGCGAACCGAAGCCGAAGCCTGCTCCCGCGGCGGCCCAGGACCGGTCGAATCTGCTGCCGGTGATCGCGGCATTCGTGGCGGGCATCCTGCTCGTCGCGGCCGTCACCGCGGTGGTGGTCTTCTATCTGCAGGCCCAGAAGAAGTCCGACGAACTGGAGGCCGTCAACAACGCCACGCGCGCGGCCTGCGATTTCGGTCGCGACGTCTCGGTCTACGACTACTCCAAGGACCTGGAGGGCTACTTCACGAAGGTCAAGGAGGGCTCCACCGGCGAGTTCCTGAAGGAATTCGACGACGCGACCAAGGCGCTCACCGACGCCATGGTGCAGGCGCAGGTCAAGTCCTGGGCCGACGACGTGCAGTGCGGGTACCAGGGCGGTGACACCAGCGAGGCCAAGGTGCTCGTGACGCTGACCCAGTTCCGCACCAATTTCACCCAGCAGCAGCCGGATCGGCAGTTCGTGGTGATCGTCGCGGATCTGGAGAACGAGGGCGGCAAGTGGAAGGTGAGCAAGCTCGACTCGCCGATGCTGAAGGGCCAGGGCTCCGGCCTGCCCGGTGGCGCTCCCGCGCCTGCTCCCGCACCGGCGCCGCAGCCCGGCAACTGATCGTTCGATAGTTCCCGAAAGCGCCCCCGGCGGTGGGCCCAGTCACCACCGCCGGAGGTCTTTCGGGCGGTCCTGCTTGCGGTCGCGGAGCTGATCAGAACAGGGTCAAGGTCTGAGGAGCCGCCGCGACCGCCTTCCCCGAGGCCCGCGGCCCGGTGGTCTGTTGCGGTGCAGAGTTTTTCGCCACGGTCTTCTTGGTGAGCGGAACCGTGCTCTCGGTTGCGCTCACGGCGGTCAGTTCGGGGGTTTCGCCTTCGGCGGCGGCCGAAGCAGCGGCCTTCCGGGCCGCCTCACCGGCCAGCGTGTCCGCCATCTCGTTGAAATAGTTGCCGACATGGCCACGCACCCAACGGAATCGAACCGGGCCCGGTCTGCTCGCGATGGCACGGTCGATCTGCTTGATGACCTCCACGTTCTTGACCGCACCGCCGGTGGAGGTACGCCAGCCGTTCAGCCGCCAGCTCGAGATCCATTCCGACGCGCACTTGATCGCGTAGAGCGAATCGCTTTCTATCAGAAGGGGTTCGGCACCAGGGTGCGCGTCGATGGCTTCCAGTATCGCGCGTAGCTCGGCGATCTGATTCGTCCCGGTAGCGGCTCCCCCGCTGCGCGAAGTGCCCCCCTGATGATTGACCCAAGCCCAGCCGATAGCGCCGCCGGGGTTTCGGAGGCAGGATCCGTCGGTGCTCACGATGATCATGGGTGGCACCCTACGCAATCCGACCGACAAGATCGGTACCGTGGAATTCCTCTATCTCCCTTCGCAATTGGGACTCGGTACGACGTAGCGCCGATCGCACGGCACTGTCGACCAAGCGTGCGCACATGCGACCGAGGACGCCGCGAGGTGCAGCGTACTCCGCTTCGGAGGTCAGCACCGACCGTCCATAGCCGAGCGGATCGAATCGCAGCGTCAGGGTCCCCGACAGCCGCCCACGCAGCGTATACCCGATCACCACATTGCGGCGATATTGGGTGATCTCGCAGGGAATCGTGGGGTGCCACAGTCCGAGTCGTGCCGTGGTCGCGAAATGGGCGCCCAGACCTTGGTCCAGGTCGCCGGTCGGTTCGAAGGAGGCGACGCCGAACATCCAGTCCGGCACGAACAGGTGGTTGTCCGTGTACGTGAACGCCACTTCTACCGGTGCACCGACGTCACTCGCGTACTTGATGTGGCCCATAGGCCCTCCCTGATCCACGGCTGCGGACAAAAGTACTACAACTCTCCTCTTTATTCGAGGGGTTGGGAGGAATTCAGGGGAGCAGCCTTTCCAGATTTGCGACCGGCCGGTTGCTTGGTCGATTCAGATTCGATCGACGATGTACTCCGCGATCGGCATGGCCGAAGTCGCCGCGGGCGAGGGCGCGTTGAGGACGTGCACCGAGCGTGCGGTGCGTTCGATCATGAAGTCGTGCACCAGGGTTCCGTCGCGCAGCACGGCTTGGGCGCGGATGCCCGCAGGCCGCGGGCGCAGGTCGGCCGCGGTGAGTTCCGGGCAGTAGCGGCGGCATTCGGCCAGGTACCCGCGCTTGAACAGAGAATTGCGCAGTTCGCGCAGCCCGGTCTCGAGGTGCGCGCGGGCGACCCGGTGCATACCGGGAAAGCCGATGATTTCCTTGGCGTCGCGCAGATCGATGCTGCCTTTGCGGTAGCCCTCCCGCGCCAAGCCGAGCACCGCGTTCGGGCCGACGGTGAGTTCGCCGTCGATGGTCGGGCTCAGGTGCACGCCGAGGAACGGCAGCTTCGGGTCGGGCACCGGATAGATCAGCGTGCGCACCAAGCCTGCGCGCTCCGGCGGCAGCCGGTAGTACTCGCCGCGGAACGGAACGATGCGAAAGTCGATCGGCAAGCCCGCAAGCCGCGCCATCCGATCGGCCTGCAGGCCTGCGCAGACCACGAGGGTGCGCGCCGTCCATGCGCCGGCCGGACCGGAGACCGTCACCGCCGTATCGCTCTCCTCGATCGCGGTGATCTCGGCGCCGAGCACGATCTCGCCGCCCGCCGCGCGAACCTGCTCGGCCAGCGCCGCGGTGATCTTCCGATAGTCGACGATGCCGGTGCCCGGCACGAACAGCGCACCGACGCCGGTGATCCGCGGCTCACGCCGGACCAGTTCGGCGGCATCGAGCAGCTCGACCTCCACCCCGTTGGTGACCGACCGGTCGTACAGCGCAAGCATCCGCTCGTACTCCGCGGCATCGGTGGCCACCAGCAGTTTTCCGCACACTTCGTACGGAATCCCGTGCACCGCAGCGAAATCCTTCGTCCACTGCGCCCCCCGCCGGCACAACTCGGCCTTCAGGCTCCCCGGCTCGTAATAGATCCCGGAATGAATCACCCCGCTGTTGTGCCCCGTCTGATGCACCCCCAGCCCCCCGGCCTTCTCCACCAACACCAGCCGAGCCCCCGGATACCGCTCCACCAGCCGCCGAGCCGTCGCCACCCCGACGATCCCGCCCCCGACCACGCAAAAGTCGTACACGCCACCCGACAGTACTTCCCTGTCGCCGCGGCGCGCGCTATGGACCGGTGCGGCGACGAAGATATCCGGGCTCGAGCCCGGTGATTCGGGTCAGATGGTGAGGGTGGAGGTGGGGTCTTGGCCGGTGGGGGCGTCCGGGGTGGTGGGCTTGCTGTCGGACGGGGTGGGGTGGGGATGGATGTGGATCGTGTGTTCGCCGAGGTTGGCGTCGGAGAAGATGAGGGCGATTTCGCCGGTGTGGGTGTCGAATTCGGTGCGGAGCTGGGTGATTCCGGCCGGGTCGAGGTCGATGCCGAGGTGGTCGCGGACGGGTTCGGACAGCACGAGGCCGGTGAGGGCCGACAAGGCGTTGGTGTCCACGGTGAATGCGACGGTGTTGGTGCGGACCGGGGTGACTTGTGCGCCGACATAGGCGGTGCCGAGGCCCAATCGGCCGCCGAGTTCGGTGGTCCGCGACGGGGCGTCGGCCGGATCCGATTGCGGCACAATGATTCCGGCCGGGAAGACGGCGGCCTGGTAGGTCGGCGGCAGCGTGTGCGACTCGCCGGTCAGCACCGTGTCGGCGGTCCTGGGGCCGGGGCGCGGCGTGAAGGGTTCGACGATGGGCGCGGCAGGCGGCGGTGCGGCTTGTGCCGCGTCGGAGCGCTGGGCGTCGGCCATCTGGTTCACGATGTACGCGCCGGAGACGACGGTGAGGCTGAGGCTGGCCGCTGCGGCCAGCACGATCGCGGTATGACGCACGATCTGAGCAGGTTTGTGTGCCGTCACGATGCGTTCCTTTCCCTCCGCCCCGACTCCCCTCGCGTCGTCGGCCCGCATCGTTGAAAGCCGAACGCATGTCCAGGTTACGGGCCCGTACGATCGGGTGCCGCATTCGTGCGAGCAGGATCACAATGGGCGACGTTACCGATGTTTCCACCCGCTGAAGAAGGGGTAAAAAGCCGGTAGCTGGCGAGCGTCATTCTCGACTGCCACTCTTAGACACCCGGCCAACGGCGTCCGGCCGTCGACGCGAACGGCGCACCCAAGTATGGCGCTCGCCCGCTCCCGAGCTTTCGGATCGGGTCGGGTGGAAGCCCGGTCGGACGGTGTCCGGCCGGGCTGCTCGCCATTCAGGGCTGTTTCAGGCGAACTGTCCCGCGGCTCGTCCCTCCCCGGACGGTCCCGCGAAGGCCTGGGCGATCGTCAACCACTCCTGCGCATCCGCACCGACGGCGCGTACCGCCAGGTCTTCGGGGTGCCTGCGCTGCGTGACGAGCAGGCAGAAGTCCAGCGCGGGCCCGGTCACCCGCTGCGCCGCGTGCTGCGGCCCCCAGGTCCAGATCGTGCCATCGGGCGCGGTCAGTTCGACGCCGAATTCCTCGGCGGGAGCCGCCTTGCCCTGGACCGAGTAGGCGAAATTCCTGGTCCGCACACCGAGGTGAGCCACGCTGCGCAGCCGCGCGGTCGGCTCGCGGGTCACGCCAAGCGCGTCGGCCACGTCTTGACCGTGCGCCCAGGTCTCCATGAGCCGGGCGGTGATCATCGAGGCCGGACTCATGGGCGGGCCGAACCAAGGCAGCTTGGTGCCCGCGGGCACCGCGCGCAGCGCCTCGATCAGCGTCTTGCGCCCGGCGCGCCAGCGCTCGAGCAGTTCGGCGGGCGGCATGGCGGCGGCTTCCTCGGCCGCCTCGTCGACGAAGGTCAGCACCCTCGGCGCGGCCGCGGCCACCTGCTTGGCGAACTCCTCGGCGTCCGACGCCGAGATAGTCGCGATCTCGTCGGTCCAGGTCAGGTGCCCGATCTGATGGGCGATGCTCCAGCCGGGCGCGGGCGTCGGCAGGGTCCAGTCCGCCAGCGGGGCGACCAGTCGTTCCAGGTCCGCGCATTCGTCGGCGAAATCGCCGAGCAGCGCCTCGAGGTCAGCCATGAGTTCCCTTGCCGATCGCGGGCACACCGCCGCGTGTGCCAGGTGTGACCCAGCATCGCAGCGAGCCAGAAAAAATGCAAGCATGCGTGCTTGTATTTCTGGAAGGCCGTCACCAACCGAAAATCAGCAGGTGGGCCGCGCCGACGGCCAATCCGAGCACCGCGCCGTGCAGGTACAGCAGCCAGGCGTCCTGCTCCACCGAGGCATAGAACATCTCCATGAACTCGCCCGGGCTGAGCTGCTGGAGCTTGCGCGCAGCGAACTCGTCGATCTTCTTCGCCTGCTCGCGCGCGAACTCCTCGTCCTCGACCATGCTCGGCGCCAATGCCACCGCTGCGCCTGCCGCGCCGACCTTCAGGTTGTCGAACTGCCGCCTGCCGAACGCGGCGCGCACCATCGAATGCGTCGGCCCGAGCTGACGGTGAATCTCCTCGGAGATCAGGTGCTCGATCAGCTGACGGGTCTTGTCGCCGTTCGGCCCCTCCAGCAGCTCCGCGGACAGGTTGGGCAGGGTGAGCACCTGGTAGGCCAGGATGCGCGCGAGGTCGGTGGCGGCCTGCGGCTGACGCTTGGCAAGCAGAGCTTGGCGCCACAGGTACTTGTACCGCGGCTGCGGATCGCCCGGCTCGAAGACCATCTTCACCGCGATGACGTTCACGATCACGCCGATCGCCGCCGCGCTGAGCAGCACGATCACCCAGGCGGGCACCCAGCCGAGCACCGGAATGCTGTCGTGCACATGCAGATACAGCGCCATCAGCAGGCCGAACGGCGCGCCGAGCAGGCCGATGCGGACCATGAACCGCAGCTCGGGGGCCGCGATCGTGGTGGTGAGGTCTTTGAGGATGTACGGGTTCTCGCGCAGGTAGCGGATGACGAAGCTCTTGATATCGATGAGCTGATCGATGTTGTCGCCGAGGGAGTCGAAGGCCCGGCGGCAAAGCTTCGGCAGCTGCCGGTCGACCCGCTGGTAGATGACCTGCCGCATCTGTCGCGGCACCGAGCGCCACAGGTCCGGGTTCTCCCGGTACATCACTTCGTCGACGAGCGGCTGCACCTGCGTGCGCGCCAGTTCGGCGATGTAGTCGGCGATGCCGTGCAGATCGAGTTCGTGAATGAAGTCCTTGGGGCTGCCGATCCGCATCAGCGCCTTGTCGACGCAGATACTGGCCATCTTCTCCGCGCGCGCCGGAATGAAACCTTGGAAGCCGAGCCTGCGGCCGTCACCGGAAAACGTCGGCAGCACCTGCACCCGCCGCGGCAGGTACGGGTACAGCACCTGCAGGCCCGGCACGTGGAAACCGCGGAACTGTACCGGCCAGAAGAGCATCAGCACGCCGGTCCAGTTGGTCAGCCAGCCCGCGAGGGCGCTGAAGATCGGGAAAGTGACCAGGTCGACCACGAACTTCGTCTGGCCGGTGAGCTCTTCCCAGTCGATGAACACCCCGGACGCGAGAGTGGTCATCCTGGGATCCCCCTAGTGCCGTGAGCTGTAGAGGCCCCCACATTCTCATTGTGTTCGCGAGGGTGTCAACGCGGGGGCGGGCACTGTCACAGACGGCCGCACCGAACCGGCATCGTGCGATTGGGCTGGTCGGTGCCCGGCTGATCGGCCCGGCGAGCTACTCGGCGGACGCTCGAGTTTCGCGGGGCCTGAGCAGGTTCTCGACGAGGGTGTCCACCAGTCCGCGCGGGATCTTCGACCCGGTCAGGGCGCAGTAGACGATCGGGCCGACAAGAGCGTCGATCGCGGCGATGGGGTCGAGGCTTGGCGAGATCTCGCCCGCGTCGATTGCGCGCGTGAGCATGTCGCGTTCCTGGTCACGGCGTGGACCGAGATAGCGCGTGTGAAAGCTTTCGGCTGTTCCGGGATCGTGCTGCGCCTCGGCGATGAGCGCGAGCAGGACCTTGCCCGCGGGGTCGTGGGTGAGGAATCGCGCGAAGCGGCGTAGGTAGCCGCGGATGCTTTCTGCCGTGGGCTCTTCCGCCGGGACGGAAAGGCGCTTGTTGCTGTCTTCGATGAGCGTGTCGAGCAGGATCTCGACCTTCGAGGGCCACCAGCGGTAGATCGTCTGCTTGGCGACGCCGGCGCGACGCGCGATCGCCTCGATGGTGAGAGCCCCGAATCCGTGCTCGACCAGCAGATCGTCTGCGGCATGAAGCACAGCCAGACGCGCAGCCTCGTCGCGCCGAGGGCCGGAGTGCGCCCTGCGGGGCTGGGAGTTCGCGGCAGGCATGCGAGACACCATACCCATCGGCGGTGCCGGGATGTAGTCTAGTCGCAACGTCTCGTCTAGGCTAAGAATCACCACGTAGGAGTGAATGTGTCCGCCACATCCGGTCGTCAAGCGCTCATCATCGGTGCCTCTCGCGGGCTGGGGCTCGTCCTCGCCAACGAGCTCGCTCGACGCGGCTGGCGAGTCATCGCCACGACGCGCCGCAGCGGCGGCCGGCTACAGGCGGATGCCGATGCCTCGCACGGACGGCTGGAGGTCGAATCGCTGGAGATGACAAGCTCGGTCCAGCTGGCCGAGCTGTCCGAGCGCCTGGCCGACCGTCGGTTCGATCTGCTCTTCGTCAACGCTGCGATCGACCGAGGCGATCTGCCAATCGGCGAGGTATCGACCGACATGTTCAGCGAGGTGATGATCACCAACGCGTTGAGCCCGCTGCGCACCCTCGAGGCCCTCCGCGGACTCGTCGCGCCCGGCGGGACCGTCGCGGTCATGTCCTCCGAGCAGGGCAGCATCTCGCGAAACACCGAGCACGGCTTCGAGCTCTACAAGGCCAGCAAGGCCGCGCTCAACCAGCTGATGCGCAGTTATGCCACCCGCTATGTCGACGACGGGCAGACCAAGCTGCTCATCGACCCCGGCCACAATCAGACCCAGCTCGGCGGACCCGACGCGCCTCTCACACCCCGCGAGAGCATCCCTGCCGTCGCCGACGTCCTCGAAGCGCAGGCAGGCGCCCCCGGCCTGCAGTTCCTGGATCGCCACGGCGAGACCGTCCCGTGGTAGGGCGCACTTCTTCGCCCTGAGCGAACGTCCGTGGACGGGTGGAACAAACCCGGAAGAGGTGGGGTTGAGTAGGCATCGCTCAACCTTTGGAAGGGTCGAACACGTGACTACACCTCAGAATCTGCCGGTGCTGTTCCTGACCGATCCGATCGTGCTGCCGGGCATGGTCGTGCCCATCGAACTGGACGAATCGGCGCAGGCCGCGATCGACGCCGCGCGCGCCGCGAAGAAAGAGGCGGTGCTGCTCGCGCCGCGACTGACCGAGGGCTACGCCTCCTACGGCGTCGTGGCGACCATCGAACAGGTCGGCCGGATGCGTGGTGGAGCGCCCGCGGCGGTACTGAAGGCGGAGCGGCGAGCCAAGATCGGCCACGGCGTCACCGGACCGGGCGCCGCGCTGTGGGTAGAGGCCGAGCCGGTCGAGACTCCGGCTCCGGACGGCCGCACCAAGGAGCTGGCCGCCGAGTACAAGAAGCTGGTCGTCTCGGTGTTGCAGCGCCGCGAGGCGTGGCAGATCATCGACGCGGTCAACCAGCTGACCGATCCGTCGGCGATCGCCGACACCGCGGGTTACGCGCCGTACCTGACCGCGGACCAGAAGCGCGAACTGCTCGAGACGCCCGATGTCACCACACGCCTCACCACGCTCATCGAGTGGACCAAGGCGCACATCGCCGAGGCCGAGGTCACCGAGAAGATCAGTGACGAGGTCCGCGAGAACGTGGAGAAGAGCCAGCGCGAATTCCTGCTGCGCCAGCAGCTCAACGCCATCCGCAAGGAACTGGGCGAGGACGAGCCCGACGGCGCCGACGACTACCGCACCCGCGTGGAGCAGGCCGACCTGCCCGAGCCGATCCGCGAGGCGGCGCTGCGCGAGGTCGGCAGGCTGGAGCGGGCCAGCGACCAGAGTCCGGAATCCGGTTGGATCCGAACCTGGCTGGACACCGTGCTGGAACTGCCGTGGAACGAGAAGACCACCGACTCCACCGATGTCGCGGCCGCTCGCGCGGTGCTGGACGCCGATCACCACGGCTTGGACGAGGTCAAGGACCGCATGGTCGAGTACCTGGCGGTGCGGGCCCGGCGCGCGCAGCGCGGGCTGGAGGTCGTCGGTGGCCGCGGTTCCGGCGCGGTGCTCGTGCTGGTCGGTCCGCCCGGCGTCGGTAAGACCTCGCTCGGCGAGTCCGTGGCACGGTCGTTGGGGCGCAAGTTCGTTCGCGTCGCCCTCGGCGGCGTGCGCGACGAGGCCGAGATCCGCGGTCACCGCCGCACCTACGTCGGCGCCCTGCCCGGCCGCATCGTGCGCGCCATGAAGGAGGCGGGCTCGATGAACCCGGTCGTGCTGCTCGACGAGATCGACAAGGTCGGCTCCGACTTCCGCGGCGACCCGGCGGCGGCCCTGCTCGAGGTGCTGGATCCGGCGCAGAACCACACGTTCCGCGATCACTACCTGGATCTGGATCTCGACCTGTCCGACGTGCTGTTCATCGCGACGGCCAATGTCATGGAGACCATCCCCGGCCCGCTGCTGGACCGCATGGAACTGATCACCGTGGACGGCTACACCGAGGCCGACAAGGTCGCCATCGCCCGCGACTTCCTGGTGCCGAGGCAGCTGGAACGCAACGCGCTGACCGCCGACGAGGTGACCATCACCGAGGAGGCGCTGCGCGAGGTCGCGGCGAACTACACCAGGGAAGCCGGTGTGCGGCAGATGGAGCGCCTGATCGCGAAGGCGTTGCGCAAGGCGGCCACTCGGCTCTCGGAGGGCGACGGTGCTTCGGTGACCGGCATCGGTCTCGGCTACGACCCCGAGCTCGGCTACGAAACAACCGAAACCGCCACGCCGACAATCGCTTCCGGCCGCCTGACCATCGGTCTCGGCGACCTGAAGGACTACCTGGGCCGTCCCCGCTTCACCCCGGATTCGGTGGAACGCACCGCTGTTCCCGGTGTGGCCACCGGCTTGGCCGTGACCGGCGCGGGCGGCGACGTCCTCTACATCGAGGCCAACGCCGCCGAGGGCGAGCGCTCGCTGACCCTGACCGGCCAACTCGGCGACGTCATGAAGGAATCGGCGCAGATCGCGCTGACCTACGTGCGCTCGCACCTGGAGGAGATCGGGATCGAACCGTCGGTGCTGGACCGCAACATCCACATCCACTTCCCGGCGGGTGCGGTGCCCAAGGACGGCCCGTCCGCGGGCGTCACCATGGTCACCGCCCTGGTGTCGCTGGCTCTCGGCCGCCAGGTGCGCTCGGATGTCGGCATGACCGGCGAGGTCACGCTGAACGGGCGGGTCCTGCCGATCGGCGGCGTCAAGCAGAAGCTGCTCGCCGCTCAGCGCGCGGGACTGAAGACCGTGTTCATTCCCGCTCGCAACGAGCCGGATCTGGACGAGGTCCCCGCCGAGGTGCTCGCGGCGCTGGATGTGCGGCCGGTCGCCGACGTGGCGGAGATCTTGGCCTACGCCATCGAGCCGGTTGTCGAGCAGACGCTGAATCGGCCTGCGTTCGCCGCTACTGCGTGAGGTGATCGATGGGGCCGGGTGCGGGAAACCGCGCCCGGCCCTTGGTCATCCGAGCTCACGTTCGACGCTGCGCGTCGTCCCCTGCGCCACCGCGCACAGCACCGCCTCCCCGTCCTCGGACTCCGCGTAGATCTCGCACCGCACCACTGCCTGCCGCCGCGTCGATCCCGTCACCGACGCCTCCGCGCGCAACCGGACCCCCGCGGCCGGACGCAGATAGGTGATGGTGAACCCGCCGGTCAGCACGTTCGCGCCGAGCACGGTGCCCGCCGCGAAGGTGAGCGCGTTGTCGGCGGTGTAGGCGAGCACCCCGCCGTGCACGAACCCGAACTGCTGGCCGAGTTCCGGCCGGATCGGGATGACGAGCGTGGCGGCGCCGTCGCCGAATCGGGTGAGTTCGGTGCCGACCAGACCCGCGAAGGGTTGCGCGTCCAGTACCTGTCTTGCCTGGTCGAGATCGAGTGCTGACGTGCCGACGGTCATTGCCGCTCCGTTCTTTTCGGTGTCGATCGGGCTTCGAGGGCCAGCCAGGCTGCCTCGGCCAGTTCCGCGCCGACCTGTGTCGGAGCGGTGCGGATGTCGCCGCCCAGCCACTGCCGCGAATACTCCTGCGCGGGGCCGAGCCAGAGTGCGTAGACGAGATCCAGATCCAGCGAGCGCACCGCGCCGTACGCGGCGTGCGTGCGATACCAGCGCGCGATATCGGTCATGAAGGTGCGGTTGCTTTCGCTCTCGCGGACGCCCGGCGGCCGCGCCGAGATGAGAACCTTTGCCCGGTGCTGGTTTTCGGTTACCCAGCGCAGGTGTTCCCGCACGCCCTCGGTGATGCCCTCGCGCGCGTCGGTGCTCTGGCCGACCACCACCCAGAAGTGCTGCTGATAATCGGTCAGCGCGTGTGCCCACACCTGCCGGTACAGATCCGCCTTGTCCGGAAAGTGGTGGTAGAGCGCGCCGACGCTCGCGCCTGCCGCCTCGCGGATCTGCGCGAGCGTCGCATCCAAGGCTCCGTGCTCGGCGAACTGGCGTTCGGCCGCCAGCAACAACCGATCTCGGATCTTCATAACCAGAATTTAGTTCTGTTTTTCGACCGGCGCAACGTCACTCGGCCGCCGCACCGCTCGTGGTCCGGCGAATCGTGCCTGGTTGTCACACGCGTGCGGTATGACGGACAGGTGGCCAGGTGGCTGTTGCACGTCGATCTCGACCAGTTCCAGGCGGCGGTGGAGTTCCGTCGCCATCCGGAACTGCGCGGCAAGCCGGTCATCGTCGGCGGCCACGGCGACCCGAACGAACCGCGCAAGGTGGTGACCTGCGCGTCGTATCCCGCTCGCGCCTACGGCGTCCGAGCGGGCATGGCGCTGCGTAGCGCACTGCGCAAATGCCCGGAGGGCGTCTTCCTGCCGCTCGACATGGCCGCCTACGAGGAAGCCTCCGACGAGGTCATGGCGCTGCTGCGCACCTTTCCCGGCCGGGTCGAGGTGTGGGGCTGGGACGAGGCGTTCCTGGCCGCCGACACCGACGATCCCGAACTGCTCGCACGCGAAATCCGCGGCGCCATCGCGGAATTGGACCTGACCTGCTCGATCGGCATCGGCGACAACAAGCTCACCGCCAAGCTCGCCACCGGCTTCGCCAAGTCCGCGGGCAAATCCTCGGATGTCCCCGGCGCGGGCGCCGCCGCGGGCATGTACCGGCTGACCGCCGCCAACTGGACCGAGGTCATGGCCGACCGGCCCACCGACGCGCTGTGGGGCATCGGCAGCCGCATCGCCGCCCGCCTCGCCGAACTCGGCATCCGCACCGTCGCCGACCTGATGGCGGCCGACCGGCACCGCCTCGCCGCGGTGTTCGGCCCGTCCACCGGCCCCTACCTGTGGGTGCTCGGCCACGGCAAGGGCGACACCGAAGTGACCACCGAACCGCGGATCCCGGTGGGCCGCAGCAAATCCGAGACCTTCCCGCACGATCTCACCGACCCCGCCGAGATCCGCGCGCAGGTGGCGCGGATCGCCACCGAGGTCGCCGAGGAAATGGCCGAAGCGGGCCGGATCAGCATCCGGGTCTCCGTCACCGTGCGGACCAACACCTTCTACACCCGCAGCAAACAGGCCAAACTCCCCGAGCCGACCGCCGACGTCGCCACCATCACCGAGACGGCCCTGCACATCATCGACCGCTTCGACCTGGACCGCCCCGTGCGCCTGCTCGGCGTGCGGTTGGAGTTCGTGCCCGAGAAGTAGTCGGTTCGCGCCGGGGACGTAGCCGCGGTGCCGCCCGCGCGATGACGGGCGGGCCGCGCCGGAGCGCCTCGAGCCGTGGCCGATCCTCGTATGCTCGACCGCATGGAGTTCTGGGCGATGGTGGCACAGGAATCGGACAGCGGGATCGTGTTGACGCGGCAGCGGGTCGACGAGGAATTCCTCGGCCGGGGCACCGTGACGATCAAGGTGCACTACTCGAGCGCCAACTTCAAGGACGGACTCGCCATCACGCCGGGCGGCGGTGTGGTCCGCAACTACCCGATCGTGCCCGGTATCGATATCACCGGCGAGGTCGTCGCCTCCGAGTCCGACGATTTCGCGCCCGGTGATCAGGTCGTCGCGCACGGCTACGAGATCGGCGTCTCGCGCAACGGCGGCTTCGCCGAATACGCGAGGGTGCCGGACGAGTGGGTGGTGAAGCTGGACGGGCTGGACACCCGCGACGCCGCCGCCCTCGGCACCGCCGGTTTCACCGCGGCGATGAGCGTGCAGGCCCTGCTCGAACGCGGCCTCACCCCCGACGACGGCGCGATCCTGGTGACCGGCGCGACGGGCGGCGTCGGCACCGTGGCCGTCGACCTCCTGTCCCGCCTCGGGTTCGAGGTCATCGCGTCCACGGGCAAGAAGGACGCGGGCGATCTGCTCGCCGAACTCGGTGCCAACGAGGTGATCGGCCGCCTGCCGGAGGATCCCGGGGCGAAGCTGCGCCCGCTGTCCAAGGCGCGGTGGGCGGGCGCGGTCGACAGCGTCGGCGGCAAGTCGCTGGCTTATGTGCTCAGCTGCATCGGCTACGGCGGTGCGGTCGCGGTCAGCGGCCTCACCGGCGGCCACGATCTGCCCACCACGGTCATGCCGTTCATCCTGCGCGGCGTCGCGCTGCTCGGTATCGACTCGGTCAACATGCCGATCGAGAAGCGCCGCGAGCTCTGGTCTCAGCTCGGCAAAGAGTTCCGCCCGCAGCACCTTTCGACGCTGGAGAGCTACGCCCCTGTCACCGAGGCGGCGGCCGTGCTCGCCCATATCAAGAGCGGGAAGCACTCCGGCCGCACGGTGCTGGGCGTCGCGGGCGAGTTCTGAACCCGCGGTGAAAGGCCGCACCGGTCGAGCGCCGGTGCGGCCTTTCCCGCGCTTCCCTCAGGCCGCGATCGTGACCGGGTCGTCCGCGAACTGCGTGCGATACAGCTCGGCGTAGCGGCCTTCGGCGGCGAGCAACTGGGTGTGGGTGCCGCGCTCGACGACGCGACCGTCCTCCAGCACCAGGATCTGATCGGCGGCGCGGATCGTGGAAAGGCGGTGCGCGATGACCAGCGCGGTGCGGCCCTCCAGTGCCTCCGAAAGCGCTTCCTGCACTGCGGCTTCCGAGGTCGAGTCGAGCGACGCCGTCGCCTCGTCCAGGATCACCACGCGCGGCTGCTTGAGCAGCAACCTGGCGATGGTGAGGCGCTGACGTTCCCCGCCCGAGAGGCGGTAACCGCGCTCGCCGACCACGGTGTCCAGTCCGTCCGGTAGCCCGGCGATCAGCTCGTGCAGGCGGGCCCGCCGCAGCGCGTCCCACAGCTCGGGCTCGGCCGCCTCCGGGCGGGCCAGCAGCAGGTTGGCGCGGATCGTGTCGTGGAACAGGTGCCCGTCCTGGGTGACGAGGCCGACCGTCTCGCGCAGCGAGCGCGCACCGATCTGCCGCACGTCGGCGCCATTGAGCCGCACCGCGCCGCCGTCCACGTCGTACAGGCGGGAAACCAGTTGGGCGATGGTCGATTTCCCGGCTCCCGAGGAGCCGACCAGCGCGACCAGCTGACCGGGTTCGGCGCGCAGCGACACATTGTGCAGCACGTCCACCCCGCCCCTGGTGTCCAGCGTCGCGACCTCCTCCAGCGAAGCCAGCGACACCTTGTCCGCCGACGGGTAGGCGAAGGTCACGTCGTCCAGCTCCACCGCGACGGGGCCCTCCGGCACCGCGATCGCGTCGGGCGCGTCCTCGATCAGCGGCCGCAGATCGAGCACCTCGAAGACGCGCTCGAAGCTCACCAGCGCGGCCATGATCTCCATCCTGGCGCTGGCCAGCGCGGTCAGCGGCGTGTACAGCCTGGTCAGCAGCAGCGACAGCGCGACGACCGCACCCGCGTCCAACTGCTCGCGCAGGGCGTACCAGCCGCCGAGTCCGTAGACCAGCGCGACCGCAAGGGCCGAGACCAGTGTCAGCGAGGTGACGAACACTGTTTGCAGCATCGCGGTGCGCACACCGATGTCGCGCACCCGTCGCGCCCGCAGCGCGAACTCGTCGGACTCCTGTTCGGGGCGGCCGAACAACTTCACCAGCGTGGCCCCCGGCGCCGAGAACCGTTCGGTCATCTGCGTGCTCATGGCCGCGTTCAACCGCGCGGCCTCGCGCTGAAGCCCGGCCAGCCGGTTGCCCATTCGCCGCGCCGGAATCACGAACACCGGGAGCAGCACCAGCGCGAGCAGGGTGATCTGCCAGGAGATGCCGAGCATCACGGCGAGCGTGAGCACCAGCGTCACCAGGTTCGCGACGACACCGGACAGCGTGTCGCTGAAGGCGCGCTGCGCGCCGATCACGTCGTTGTTCAGCCTGCTCACCAGCGCGCCGGTCCTGGTGCGGGTGAAGAACGCGATCGGCATCCGCTGCACGTGGTCGAACACCGCTCGGCGCAGGTCGAGGATCAGACCCTCGCCGATCCGCGAGGACAGCCACCGGATGCCGAGCCCGAGCGTCGCGTCCAGTACCGCGAGCACGCCGATGATCACCGCGAGCGTCACCACCACGCGCGGCGCGGCCCCGCCGACGATGTCGTTCACGACGCGCCCCGCAAGCACCGGCGTCGCCACCGCGAGCAGCGCGGAGATCACGCTGAACACGAGAAACACCCCGATCCGCCGCCGATGCGGCGCGGCGAACCGGAGAATGCGCTGCGCGGTGGCGAGGCTGAACGGACGCTGCTCGTCGGGCGCGTTCATCCGTCGATACATCTGGCTCCACGCCACCGATTCGATACTCACGATCGTTCCCTCTCGACCCCGCCATCCAACTACTGGTCACCGACAGTAGGACCTCAACAAAGGTTGAGGGCAAGTCGATTCCCGCGCCGTCGCGAATTCCGCGTTCGGCGAACGCACAGCCCGCCGGTCGGAGCGAATCCCCTGCTCGACGACCGCGGCTTATCCCCGGCCGCCTGGCGCGCCCCGTCGGCCGAGATCGCCCCGCGCCTAGGCTGACAGGGTGACCGAGGAGCGGATGGTGGCGGCGCTGCGCGGGCGGATCGACGGCGAGGTGGACGCCTCCCCGAGGCGGCGAGCGGAGTACTCCACCGACGCGTCGAACTATCGCGTGCCGCCGACCGCGGTGGTGTTCCCCCGCTCCGACTCCGATGTCGCCGAAACCCTCGGCTTCGCTCGCGAACACGGCCTGCCGGTCACCGCGCGCGGCGCCGGAACATCGGTGGCGGGCAACGCGATCGGCTCCGGCCTCGTGCTCGACTTCAGCAGGCACATGAACCGGATCGTGCGCATCGACCCGGACCGGCGAACCGCCGAGGTACAGCCGGGTGTGGTGCTGTCCGCATTGCAGAGCGCGGCCCGCCCGCACGGGCTGCGGCTCGGCCCCGATCCCTCCACCCAGAATCGCTGCACCCTCGGCGGCATGATCGGCAACAATGCCTGCGGGCCGCGCGCCGTCGCGTGGGGCCGCACCTCCGACACCGTGCGTGAGCTGCGCATCCTGGACGGAACCGGAACCGAGCGCGTCCTCGGGAACGACCCGGCCGCGGTGCCCGGGCTTGCCGAATTCACCAGGTCCGCTCTCGCGGTATTGCGCACCGATCTCGGCCGCTTCGACCGGCAGGCCTCCGGCTACGGCCTGGAACACCTACTGCCGGAACGCGGTTCGGCGCTGGCCAAATCGTTCGTCGGCAGCGAGGGCACCTGCGGGCTGCTGCTGGACGCGGAGGTCGAACTGGTCGAGCTGCCGCGCGCCACCGTGCTCACGGTGCTCGGCTACCCCGACATCGCCACCGCCGCGGACGATGTCGCCGCGGTCATGGCGTGTGCGCCGATCGCGGTCGAGGGCATCGACGCCCGCCTCGTCGACGTGGTGCGCGTGCATCGTGGCGCGGTACCCGAACTGCCGCGCGGCGGCGGGTGGCTGTTCGTGGAGACCGCGGGCGCGAGCGCGGCGGAGGCGCTCGCGACGGCCGAGCGGCTGTGCCGGACGACGCACGCGCTGGACACCCGCATCGTCACCGACCCCGCGGCGGCCGCGGCACTGTGGCGGATCCGCGCCGACGGCGCCGGTCTGGCCGGACGCACCGCCGACGGCCGACCGGCCTGGCCCGGCTGGGAGGACTCCGCCGTCCCGCCCGAGCACCTCGGCGCCTACCTGCGCGAATTCGCCGAGCTCACCGCGCAGCACGGTGTGGACGGCCTGCTCTACGGCCATCTCGGCGACGGCTGCATCCACGTGCGTCTCGACCTGCCGATCACCGAAGCGCCGCAACGCTTCCGCGCCTTCCTGTTCGACGCGGCCGAGCTCGTGGTGCGCTACGGCGGTTCGCTGTCCGGCGAGCACGGCGACGGCCGGGCCCGCTCGGAACTGCTCTCGGTGATGTACTCCCCCGACGTGCTCGCGGCCTTCGCCGGATACAAGGCGCTGTTCGATCCGGATGCCGTGCTCAACCCCGGGGTGCTCGTCGAACCGCGCCCGGTCGACGCCGACCTGCGCGTCGCGGGCTTGGCCTCGGTGCCGTCCACGGGCGGCTTCGCCTTCCCGCACGACGACGGTGACATCGGCGCCGCGGTGCACCGGTGCGTCGGAGTCGGGAAATGCCGCGCCGACAGCTCCGCCGCCGGCGGCTTCATGTGCCCCTCGTACCTGGCCACCGCCGACGAGAAGGACAGCACCCGCGGCCGCGCCCGCGTCCTGCAAGAAGTGGTGCGCGGCGCGCTGCCCTGGTCCGCGCCCGCCGTCGCGGAATCGCTGGATCTGTGCCTTTCGTGCAAGGCCTGCCGCTCCGACTGCCCGGCGGGCGTCGACATGGCGACCTACAAGGCCGAGGCCATGTATCGCCGCTACCGTGGCAGGCCGCGCCCGCTGGATCACTACGCACTGGGCTGGCTGCCCCGCTGGCTCGGACCCGCGAGCCGAATCCCCCGCACCGCCAACGCGATCGCCGGTATCGGCTGGTTGCGCCGGATCGGCCTGCGCGCGGCGGGCATCGACCCGCGCCGCGACGTACCCCGGCTGGCCGACCGTCCGTTCCGCCGCACCGAACGCGCCCGAGCGCTGTTGTCGGCCGAACCGCCGACCCCCGCACTCGGCAATCCCCCGAGCGCCACACCAGCTGATGCCCCGAGCGGCGACGCCGTTCCGCGCGACACCGCGACGACAGCCGTACCCTTCGATGTCCGGAGCGGCGACGCCGTTGCACGCGACACCGCGACGACTGCCACCGCCGCCGATGCCCCGAGCGGCAACGCCGCTCCGACCGGCGCCGCGGCCATCGAGGTCGTAGGCGACGATGCGGCGAGTACCCAACCCCCAGCCGACGTACTGCTCTGGATCGACACCTTCACCGACGCCTTCGATCCCGAGATCGCGCAGGCGGCGGTGACCCTGATCGAATCGCTCGGCCACCGCGTGCGAATCCCCCGGCGACGGCTGTGCTGCGGGCTGACCTGGCTCAGCACCGGACAGCTCGACAGCGCGCGCGCCAAGCTGCGCGCGACGCTCGCCGAACTGGACGAACACGTCCGCGGCGGTGGCATCGTCGTCGGGCTGGAGCCTTCGTGCACCGCCGTGCTGCGCGCCGACCTGCCCGAACTGCTCGCCGACGACCCGCGCGCCGCCCCGGCCGCGGCAGCCGTCCGGACGCTGGCCGAGTTCCTGGTCGAACACCCGGACTGGCGCCCGCCGCACCGAGCCGACGCGGTGGTGGTGCAGCCGCACTGTCACCAGCATGCGGTGCTCGGCTTCGAGGCGGATCGCCGGATATTGACCGGCATGGGTGCGAAGGTAACGGAAATCGCCGGATGCTGTGGTCTAGCAGGAAATTTCGGTATGCAGAAGGGCCACTACGACATTTCGGTCGCGGTAGCCGGTAATGGATTGCTGCCCGCGCTCCGCGATGCCGCCGAAGACGCGATATTCGTCGCGGATGGATTCTCGTGCCGCACCCAAAGCGCCCAACTCACCGGCCGACGCGGTCGGCATCTGGTGCAATTCCTCCTGGGAGAGTGAGGAATTCGAGCGCGCGCTGTGGACCGTGCGCCAGCTTCCTCAGCTGCCGAAAGGCAGCGTGCCAGGGGGAATATGGTAGCCAGAGCTACCCGCGAAGATGCTGCCCCAAGCGTCGAGCAACCAGTTCAGCACGTTGGTGATCATTCAATCCTCCATGGTGGTTCGACTGCCAGCTGTTTTCTGATCGGACAATCTATCGCACGGAAATTTCGTCACATTACAAATCCGGGGCCCGCGTTTCACGGCCGTGACCGGGCCGATGTGCGCGAAACGACCGGCCGGGTGCGTCCGGCGCATCGGACACACGGACAATGGGTCCGTGCGCGAACAGATGGCAACGGCCGCGCGGTCCGGCCTGGCTCGAACGGTGACGTCCGACCGGCCGATCGATCTCGCGCACACCATCGCGCCGCTGCGCCGCGGTACCGGCGACCCGTGTCACCAGGTGACCGCCGACGGCGCGCACTGGCACGCTTCCCGGATGCCGAGCGGTCCGGTGACCTACCGGCTCGTCCAGGGCGATCAGTGTTCGGTGCAAGGACAGGCCTGGGGTCCCGGAGCAGGTGAATTCCTCGACCGGCTCGACGACATGCTCTGTCTCGACGAGGACCTGTCCGATTTCATCCCCGACCACCCCAAGGTCGCCGAGGCGCACCGCCGCTTCCCCGGCCTGCGCATGCTTCGCACCGGCCTCGTCCTCGAATCACTGGTGCCCTCCGTGCTCGAGCAGAAGGTGCACACCATCTCCGCGCGCGCCTCGTGGCGAAAGCTGGTGCGCCAATTCGGCGAACCCGCGCCGGGCCCCGCGCCCGAGGGACTCCGCCTGCCCCCGGATGCCGAGACCTGGCGGCGCATTCCGTCCTGGACCTTCCACCGCGCGAACGTCGGACCCGAGCGCGCGCAGACCATCGTGCGCGCGGCCCGGCTCGCGGAATCCTTGGAGCGCACCGCAGACCAGGACCCGGCCGAGGCGGCGCGCCGGCTGTGCTCGGTGCCGGGCATCGGCATCTGGACGGCCGCCGAGACCGCCCAGCGCGTCTACGGTGACGCCGACGCGCTCTCGGTCGGCGACTACCACCTGGCCGCCATCGTTGGCTGGACCCTGCTCGGACGCCCGATCGATGACGAGGCGATGGTCGAGTACCTCGAACCTCTTCGCCCGCATCGCTATCGGGCCGTCCGTCTGCTGGAGATCAGCGGCCAAGCCCACAAGCCGAAATTCGGTCCGCGCACCCCGCTCACCGATCACACCTGGCACTGACTCATAGTTGCAGCGCCCGCTCGTCCAAGACGCATTTGCCCGATTCGACCAGCGTGGTCCTGGCGCGGCGGCGCACCAGGCAGCGGTCGACGGTGCAGTCGATGTGTAACTGCATTGCCGCGTGGGCTTGTTCGTCGGTCATCACACCGGGGTCGCGTCCGCAGACCAGCAGCCCGGCGACATGCATGTTCAGATTCGTCAGTTGCATCAGGCGACTCCCACCCGCTCGCGGGCGGCGCCGAATAGTCGGGAGCGCCGGGGCGTGGGATGCTCGTCCCACGGCGCCTGGTGTACCGCCATGCCGAGCGCCTCGAGCGCGGTGAGCCCCACCTCGTCGGCGAGCTCGCCGACGGTGTCGAGCAGGGTTGGCACCACTTCGGCAACCCGAAGCGCGGCAACCGCTTGCGCGCAGGTGAGGGTGCGCCCGGGAAGGTAAGAGACCACCCAGCCCTCCTGCCCTACGCTGCGCGCTCGATGCGGGGTCAGGTCGCTGGTCATCAACGACGACCCTATGACGTGTACGGTCATGACTCCTCGTTCCTCGTTCCGTTTCCCGGGCCGCGCTCGATCCGAGCACACTTCCAGCACACCACCGGAGTCGTCGCGACACGGCGTTGTTCGGGGATCTCCGAAGATTTCGTGCGAATTCCCAGCACGAAATCCAAACGGGAGGGGAGGATTCTCCATAGTGGACGAGGAGGTCCGCTACCGACGTTGGACAATGCCACAGCAGAGCCACACGAAGCCCCATTGCCCTTATTGCCCAAGCGAAGTCACGGGGAACCGAGCTTGTGGGTGCGCCCCGGACCGCCTCGGGTGAGGATCCGAGCACAGAACGGAGCGTACTGTGTCAGCGAGTTCGGCAAGAGCAGCAGCGAATTCGGAGTGCACGGCCTCGGAGACCCACCGCACGACCGCGGCCTCCGACAACGGCTCGTCTACCCTACCGCGCCGCCAATTGGGCAGATACCTCAGGGACTGGCGTACCCAGGCCGGGCTCACCATCGCCGATGCCGCCCGCCTGATGGAGTGGGGCGCCAGCACGCTGCAGCGGCTGGAAAAGGGGCAGGCCGACCGCATCCGCACCATCGACGTCCAGGAGCTGTGCCGCATCTACGGCATCCCCGACGAGCTCTGTGACGGACTCAAGGGCCTGGCGCAACAGGCTGCGGTGAAGAGCTGGTGGCACGCCTTCGGCGATCTGATCCCCGAAAACTTCGACGTGTATGTCGGTTTGGAGGCCTCGGCGCGCGAGCTGCGCTCCTATCAACCCGAGCTGGTGCTCGGGCTGCTACAGACCCCTGACTACGCGCGAGCCTTGAACCGGCTCTGCTACCCCGACGACACCGAGGACGAGCTCGAGCGGCGCGTCCAGCTGCGCACACAGCGCCAAGCGCTGGTCACCAGGAAGGTCTCACCCGCTACGGTGGACGTGGTGCTGCACGAGTCGGTGTTGCACCGCGCGGTGGGTGGCGCGAAAGTGATGGCGGCGCAGCTACGTCATCTTGCCGATTTCAGCACCAGACCCAATGTCTCCCTGCGTATCCTGCCGTTCGCGGCCGGCGTCCCACTCGGCGATTCCACGGGTCCGTTCACCGTTCTAGGGTTCGGCACCGACAGCAAGGGACATCAGGTCGAGCCTGCGGTGGTGTACGTAGAAGGCTTCACCGGAGACCTCTACCTCGAAAGACCGGCCGATGTTCAGCGTTACAACCTGGCACACGAGTGCCTCCAGCGCTCTGCGCTGGACATCCAACCCAGTAGACATCTGCTTCGGCAGCTAGCGAAGGAGTGTGCGGTATGAGCAGCGAACTCGTCGGCGCGACTTGGATCAAGAGCACCAGGTCCGGCAGCAGGGACTGCGTGGAAGTGGCCTTTCTGCCCGGCGGGCAGGTCGGTGTTCGCGACAGCAAGAATCCGCAGGGTCCGGCATTGATCTTCACGCCGAGCGAGTGGGACGCCTTCTCGGCAGGCGTCGTCGACGGCGAATTCGCCCGCCCGTGAACGTTTCCGGGAACCCCGTCCACGGAAAGCTCGGCGCCGAGGTGGATCTGACCGACGCCGAGTGGCGCGGGGCGGGCGGCGCGGGATCCGAGGGCGTGGAAGTGGCGCTGCTCGCGGCGGGCTACGTCGCCCTGCGCAGCGCCCAGGACCCGGACGGTCACGTGCTGGTGTTCACCCCGGGGGAATGGGCTGCGTTCACCGCGGGGGTGCACGACGGCGAGTTCGACCTAGCCTGACGTTCGACGGCCCGGTCCGGCGGTGCGAAAGCCCGCGGGCCGGGCCGTGGTGTACCCGGTTTCGTGATCATCTCTGCGCGAAGATCACGAAACAGAGCAGATTCGACAACGAATCACGTTTACCCCGAACAGGATCGGGTAGCCCAGAGGTTGTGGACCGTGGGTTGAAGAACTCCCCACCCCGGTACAAGAAGCTGCGGCCGGGCGATTGGGTGGAATGGCTGATCGTCGCGCTGCTCTTTGCGGTGTCATCGGTGGGCGTGTATGTACTCACCAGCTCAGCGCTGTCGGCCTTGTCGGTCGGTGCGCTGGTGTGGCTGGTCGCCATCGGCGTCGTCGCGATTCTGTGAACGGGTGCGCCGACCGGCCGGGCCGGAACCCGGCCGGTTGCGATCGGCGCCTCCGCGTCTACGAGCTCGGCGTCCTCGAACTCAGCGATTGACAAGCTCGGCGATCGACGAGCTCAGCGTCGAAAGAGCTTGTTCCCCAACCAGACCAGCGGATCGTATTTGCGGTCTACCACCCGCTCCTTGAGCGGGATCAGCGCGTTGTCGGTGATCTGAATGTGCTCCGGGCACACCTCGGTGCAGCACTTGGTGATGTTGCACATGCCGAGACCCTGGTCCTGCTGGGCCAATTCACGGCGATCGGCGACGTCCAGCGGATGCATCTCCAGCTCGGCGATGCGCATCAGGAAGCGCGGCCCGGCGAAGGCCTCCTTGTTCTCCTCGTGGTCGCGCACCACGTGGCAGGTGTTCTGACACAGGAAGCACTCGATGCACTTGCGGAACTCCTGCGAGCGTTCCACGTCCACCTGCCGCATCCGGTAATCACCGGGCTTCAGATCCGGCGCGGGGGTGAACGACGGGATCTCCCTGGCCTTCTCGTAGTTGAACGACACGTCCGTCACCAGATCGCGGATCACCGGGAAGGTGCGCATCGGCGTCACGGTGATCAGCTCGTCGGGCTCGAAGGTCGACATGCGGGTCATGCACAGCAGCCGCGGACGGCCGTTGACCTCCGCGGAGCACGAACCGCACTTGCCCGCCTTGCAGTTCCACCGCACGGCTAGGTCGGGCGCCTGAGTGGCCTGTAGCCGGTGGATGATGTCGAGCACCACCTCGCCCTCCTTCACCTCGACGGTGAAGTCCTCCAGCGCGCCGCCGTCCTGATCACCGCGCCACACGCGGAATTTGGCGTCGTAACCCATGGCTACGCCTCACCTTCCGTGGCCAAGGCCGCACCGGCCGGGTGCCCGGCGAGTTCGGCGGAGTTGTAATACTTTTCGAGCTCGGTGAGCTCGAACAGCGCCAGCAGGTCGGCGCGCATCGGCTTCTGGTCCTCCGGCGTCACTCGCACCCGCGGCACGTCGGCCCCGGCGTCGGCCGGGTCGATCGCGCAGACGAGCAGCTTGTTGCGCCAGGCCGGATCCATCGTGGGGAAGTCGTCGCGGGTGTGCCCGCCCCGGCTCTCGGTGCGCAGCAACGCGGCTTGCGCCACGCATTCGCTGACCAGCAGCATGTTGCGCAGATCGATGGCCAGGTGCCAGCCGGGGTTGAACTGCCGATGCCCCTCCACGGTGACGTGCGCGAAGCGCTCCCGCAGCCTGTCCAGGTGCTGGATGGCCTGCTCCAGCTCGTGCTCCTTGCGGATGATGCCGACCAGGTCGTTCATCGCCTGCTGCAGATCGGTGTGCAGGGTGTACGGGTTCTCGCCGGAGCCCGCGTCGGGTGGATCGAACGGCGCGACAGCCGCTTTCGCCGCCGCCGCGATGTCGTCGTCGTGCACCTCCGGGTGTTCCTTCAGCATTTCCACGTAGGTCGCCGCGCCCAGTCCGGCCCGGCGACCGAAGACCAGCAGGTCCGACAGCGAGTTGCCGCCGAGGCGGTTCGAGCCGTGCATGCCGCCGGAACATTCACCCGCGGCGAACAGCCCGGGCACCGTCGCCGCTCCGGTGTCGGGGTCGACCTCGATGCCGCCCATCACGTAGTGGCAGGTCGGGCCGACCTCCATCGGTTCCTTGGTGATGTCGACATCGGCCAGCTCCTTGAACTGGTGGTACATCGAGGGCAGGCGCCGCCGGATCTCCTCGGCGGGCAGCCGGGAGGCGATGTCGAGGTAGACGCCGCCGTGCTCGGTGCCGCGCCCGGCCTTGACCTCCGAGTTGATGGCGCGGGCCACTTCGTCGCGCGGCAGCAGGTCCGGCGTGCGGCGTGCGGAGTCGTTGTCCTTCAGCCACTGATCGGCCTCGGTCTCGGTCTCGGCGTACTGGCCCTTGAACACCGAGGGGATGTAGTCGAACATGAACCGCTTGTCGTCGGTGTTCTTCAGCACGCCGCCGTCGCCGCGCACGCCCTCGGTGACCAAAATGCCCTTCACGCTGGGCGGCCACACCATGCCGGTCGGGTGGAACTGCAGGAACTCCATGTTGATCAGCGTCGCCCCGGCGCGCAGCGCCAGCGCGTGGCCGTCGCCGGTGTACTCCCAGGAGTTCGAGGTCGTCTTGTACGACTTGCCGATACCGCCGGTCGCCAGCACCACCGCGGGCGACTCGAAGAGCACGAACTTGCCCGATTCGCGCCAGTAGCCGAACGCGCCGGAGATCCGGTCGCCGTCCTTGAGTAACTCGGTGATGGTGCACTCGGCGAACACCTTGATGCGCGACTCGTAGTCGCCTGTCTCCGCGTGATCCTCCTGCTGCAGCGAGACGATCTTCTGCTGCATGGTGCGGATGATCTCGAGACCGGTGCGGTCGCCGACGTGCGCGAGCCGCGGGTAGGTGTGGCCGCCGAAGTTGCGCTGGCTGATCCGGCCGTCCGCCGTCCGGTCGAACAGCGCCCCATAGGTTTCCAGCTCCCAGACCCGGTCCGGGGCCTCCTGGGCGTGCAGTTCGGCCATGCGCCAGTTGTTGAGGAACTTGCCTCCGCGCATGGTGTCCCTGAAATGGGTTTGCCAACTGTCCTTTTCGTTGGCGTTGCCCATCGAGGCGGCGCAGCCGCCCTCGGCCATCACGGTGTGCGCCTTACCGAACAGGGACTTGCACACCACCGCGACGGAGAGCCCGTGTTCCCGGGCCTCGATCACCGCGCGCAGTCCGGCGCCACCGGCACCGATAACGACGACGTCGTACTTGTGCCGTTCCACTTCTGGCATTGCCGCGTGTACTCCTGAGTCGAGCGGTCAGTTGATGAACCGCAGGTCCGAAATGGTGTTGCTGGCAACCAACATCACGTAGAAGTCGGTCAGCACGAGGGTGCCGAGCGTGGTCCACGCCAGCGTCATATGACGGGTGTTCAACTTGGACACCTGGGTCCAGAACCAGTACCGCACCGGGTGGGCCGAGAAGTTCTTCAACCTGCCGCCCGCGATGTGCCTGCAGGAATGGCACGACAACGTGTAGGCCCACAGCAGGATCACGTTGCCGAGCAGGACGATGTTGCCGAGGCCGAAGCCGAACCCGCCGTCCTTGCCGTGGAAGGCGACCATCGCGTCGTAGGTGTTGATCACCGAAACCACCAGCGCCACATAGAAGAAGTAGCGGTGCGCGTTCTGGATGATCAGTGGCAGCCTGGTCTCGCCGGTGTACTTGGCGTGCGGTTCGGCCACGGCGCAGGCCGGCGGGGAGAACCACACCGAGCGGTAGTAGGCCTTGCGGTAGTAGTAGCAGGTGAGGCGGAACCCGAGCAGGAAGGGCAGCGCCACGAAACCCAGCGGCAGGATGGCTGGCAGCTCGCCGAGGGGCGTGCCGAAGTGGCTGGAGCCGGGCTCGCACGAGGTGCTCAGGCACGGGGAGTAGAACGGTGTCAGATAGTGATAGTCCGGCACCCAATATGCCGTTCGCACATACGATCTGATCGTCGCGTAGATGACGAAGGCGGCCAGCCCGAGCACGGTGAACAGCGGCGGCACCCACCAACGGTCGGTGCGTAGCGTGCGCTCGGAGATACGGGCCCTGGTCTTGCTGAAAACGCCGGTCCCTTGGTCAGGGGTGGCTGTCGGTGCGGCACTCACAGGTGGATGCCTCGCTGATCTGCTCTGCGGACGACAATCGATACCGCCCGCGATCCGATGTGATGCTGAGCACCATACGACACGTCAGCTATGGCTCGAGCATGGTCCTGGCAATACCGGGCCGGGTTGCCACCTATGATTTGCGCCACACATCGCCCGCCGTCGGGGGGTGAGTCGACGCGGGAGTTTCGGGTATTGCCCTGGTCAGGGCGTTGCGGCGAGGCGAAATCGCTGGGGCGCAACGACTTTGCGCTCGGCGACTTCGATGCCGTCGGGGTGAGCGCGCGCGACCGACGCGCAACGGTGCTCGCCCGAATCGACGGGCGAGCACCGCGTTCGAGTCGCTACTTCGTGCGTGGCCGGGAGTGGAAACCTAGGCCCTCGTCCTGCGCCCCCATCCAGGCGGCCTCGTCGGATTTGCTGTCCGGGACGTAGATGGTTTCCTGGGGACGGCGGCGAATCACCTCGGGCGGCGGCGACTGCTCGAATTCATCAGCGTCGATGACCAGCCGTTCGAGGTCGTTCTCCAGCCGTCGCACCGTGCTCGCGTCGCCATAGTGGGAACGCAGTGCGCCGATGGATTGCCGGAGCTGGTTGACCGCGTAGCGCAGTTCCGCGATATCGCTGCGTGTCATCGTTACCTCCTGTGTTCCTCGGTGGCCGTTCGAGCCCGGCCGGACGGGCGGTTCCGGGGATCTCCCCAGGGCCGCGGCCCACCGAGTCGTGTGACTCACCACACAACGTGATCTACAACACAGTACAGAAAGATTCCCGAACAAGCTCGTGCGATTCGGGATTCTCAGATTTGCGGATAGATTGCCCGCATCAATGGGGGATGTATCGAGGGTGCGTGACCCCGCGGCGGTTCGCAACCGCAGGGGCGAAGTTCGGGTCGATCAGCTCGCGGCGGCGTACTCCGGGCCCGGGTTGGTCATCGCGGCCGACACCCTGTTCACCAGCGCGACGAGCGACAGCGCGACCTCCTCGGCCCGCTCCAGGATGACGCTGTGGCCCGCGCCCTCGATCCGCACCAGCTCGGAACTGGTCAGCTGCGAGGCGAGCACCACCGAGTGCGCGAACGGCACCACGATGTCGGCCGAGCCCGCCAGCACCAGCGCCGGGATGGTGCCGAGCCGGTGCAGGGTCGCGGTCTCGTCGAAGGCGATCAGCGAGCCGAGGAAGCCCGCCATGGTCAGCAGCGGAGTCTCGTTGAGCATGGCCGTCGCGACGGCGATCATCCTCGGGTTGATCTTCCTGGTGCCGAAGCTGGCCTCGCGCATGATCGGCTCGAAGATGCGCCGGGAGAACTGCTTCGACGCCTGCATCACCCGCGGCGCGCGCAGCACCGCGACCTGGAGCGAGACGACGGCGTACCGGTGCAGCAGCCTGCCGATGCCGACCTCGGTGAGCCCGGTGGCGATGCCCGCGATCAGGCCGACGCCCACCACGCGCGTTCCGATGGACTCCGGAAACAGCCGGGCGTAGGCGAGCAGCACCATCGCGCCCATGGAGTGTCCGACCAGCACCAGCGGGCCGGTCGGCGTCACCGTGCGCAGCACCGCGTCGAGATCGTGGCCGAGCTGGTCGATGGTGTAGGTCGACGGGTCGGCGGCGCCGGACTCGCCGTGGCCGCGGTGATCGTAGAAGACCATCCTGACCCCGTCGCCCCACTGTCGCGTCAGCTGGTCCCGCAGGAAGGACCACGATTCGGTGTGCAGGCAGTGCCCGTGCACGAACACCACGGTGAGCGGCGCGTCGTCGGCGCCGAAGGTGCGGACCGAGATCGGGACACCGTCATCGGCCGACACCGTGACACGATGGCCGTCGTAATCGGCGGCGCGGCGGGCGATCGTCGACATTGGCTTTCTCCTGCGGCGGGGCACCTGTGCTGAGCGTCTGTGACAGGTTGTCGATATCAATTTCCGCACCGTTAACCGGTCATACCGGACGTTATGGACACGTTGTCCAACCGACGCCGCCGGTCGATCATTTTCGGTTGACCCACCTCCTCGCAGAAGAATCTACGAAAACCTAGCCAGATCGCTAGAGAGAAGTAGATTTCGCTCGGCCGTCCGCGGTAGACCCTCCTATCCGACGGTCTACCGAACGTTCTAGAGGTCCGTAGATTTCGTAATCCCGGGCTGCCGCGAGTATCGAAAATCTACGTCTCTCTATCGAATTGGCAAGACTCACGCAGATTCCCATGACGCCCGGTGGGAACCGGCCCACCGGGCGCATGGCGCCGACTCCTACGTGGCGTGGGTTCGCGTCGAAGGCAGGAACGGCCGCAGCAGATTGGCCTCGGTGGACGGTCCTGTCTGCCATTCGGCGATCCACGGCCCGGTGCCCTCGCTCGGGTCGAAGACGCCGTCCTCCAGCCACTGGTACCGCCCGTCGAGCACGCCCCTGGTGAGGGTGCGGTCCTCGTCGTCGGTGTTCTCCCACAGCGCGTCGAAGAGCCTGCGCACCCGGATGCGCGACTGACGGCAGAAGGTGTCGGCGAGTTCGACGGCCGCGTGCCCCTCGGGTTCACCGGACGCGCGCTGCGCTTCGGCCCGTACGCAGGCCGCGGACATGGCGAACAGCTCGGCGCCGATATCGACGATGCGCCCGAGGAAGTTCTGCCGGTACTCGAGGCCGGCCTGCCAGCGTGCCATGGCGTACATCAGCGAACGCGCCTGCTTGCGCGAGTTGCGTTCGACGAACCGCAGATGCCGTGCCAGCGAGCCGAATTCGGCATAGGTGCCGGTGACGGTGCCCGCGCCGACGGCCAGCTGCGGGAACCACTTGGCGTAGAAGCCGGTGGCGCCGACGGCGGCCTTGGCCTTGTCCTTGAGCTCGGCGTTGCGGTCGACGAGCGCGCCCGCGGCGGCCATGTGCGCGTCGGCCATCTCGCGGGCGACCAGCAGCCGCATGATCTCGCTGGAACCCTCGAAGATCCGGTTGATGCGCAGGTCGCGCAGCAGCTGCTCGGCGCCGACTGCTCGCTCGCCACGGGCGGCGAGCGAGGCGGCCGTTTCGTAGCCGCGTCCGCCGCGGATCTGCACCAGTTCGTCGGCGATCTGGCAGCTCATCTCGCTGGCCCACAGCTTGGCGAGCGCGGCCTCGATGCGGATGTCGTTGCGGTCCTCGTCGCACATGGTCGCCGAGAGGTCGAGCGCCGCCTCCAGCGCGTAGGTGGTCGCGGCGATGAAGGAGATCTTCTCGCCCACCGCGGCGTGCTCGCCGACCGGCCTGCCCCACTGCACGCGCTGCGCGCTCCACTCCCTGGCGATCTTCAGCGACCACTTGGCGGCGGCGGTGCACATCGCCGGGATGGCGAGACGGCCCGCGTTCAGCGTCGTCAGCGCGATCTTGAGGCCGTCGCCCTCCCTGCCGATCAGGTTGCCCTTGGGCACCCGCACGTTGTGCATCCGCGTGACGCCGTTCTCGATGCCGCGCAACCCCATGAACGCGTTGCGGCGCTCCACGGTGATGCCCGGCGAGTCGGCCTCCACCACGAACGCGGAGATGCCGCCGCGATGCCCTTCGCTCTTGGGCACCCGCGCCATCACCACCAGCAATTCGGCGACGACGCCGTTGGTGGTCCAGAGCTTCACGCCGTTCAACTCGTAGGCCTCGCCGTCGGCCGTCGGGGTCGCGGTGCTCGCCATGCGGGCCGGATCGGAACCGACGTCGGGTTCGGTCAGCAGGAACGCGCTGACCGCGCCCGCCGCGCAGCGCGGCAGGAACTCGGCCTTCTGCTCGGGGGTGCCCGCCAGCTTCAGCGGTTCGGGCACGCCGATGGACTGGTGCGCCGAGAGCAGCACGCCGAGGCTGGGATGCGCCGAACCGGCGAGCATGAGCGCCCGGTTGTAGCCGAACTGCGACAGGCCCTGGCCGCCATAGGACTCCGGAATCTTCAGGCCGAAACAGCCGAGTTCGGCCAGGCCCTTGACGTACTCGTCGGGGATGCGGCCCTCCGCCTCGATCACCGCTCCGTCGATGCTCTCGCAGAGCGGCCGCAGGCGTGCCAGGTAGGCCTCGGTGCGGGCGGCGTCCTCCGCGCCGGGCCGCGGGTAGGGGTGGATCAGATCGAGCCGGAACCGTCCGAGAAACATCTCCTTGGCGAACGACGGTTTGGCCCAGCTGGTTTCGCGGGATTCTTCGACCAGTGCGCGAGCCTGTTCTTCGGTGGCGTCGACTTTCGCGGCAGTCGCCATGGTGTCCTCCTCGGAGGTGATCAGAATCACATTCGAGTGTAGGAAAGTCGGTTACTCACCGGTAGGTGTATCGGCAGATCGATTTCTACCGATTTCTAATGATCTTGATAGAAACGCGAATAGGCGCGTCTGCGGGGCCGGGCTTCATCCGTCGCGACGGCAGTCACACGCTGCGGAGATAGCGGCCGAAGTGCGGGACCGTGAAACCGATCGTGCCGCGCTCGGCCGAGTAGATCAGCCCCTTCTTGATCAGACCGTCACGCGCGGGTGAGAGCGAGGCCGGTTTGCGTCCGAGTTCGCCTGCCACCGCGGCGGTCGCGACCGGACCGTCGTCGCCGGACAGGTCGGCCATGGCGCGCATGTACTCCCGCTCCGCGGGGGTTGCCCGTTCATAACGAGATCCGAAGAAGCCGACCGCCAGTTCCTCCTCGGCGGCGGGCGCGGCCACCTCGACATCCTCCGCGGTGATTGGGCTCTCCGGCGCTTGGTCCCACGCTGCCTTGCCGTAGGCCTGCACGAAATAGGGATATCCATCGGCCTTTTCGTACAACGCCTCCAGCGCCTCCTCGGTGAACTTCACCTCCTCGCGCTCGGCGGGCGCGATCAGCGCGCGGTCGGCAGACGCCCGGTCCAGCCGATCGATCCGGTGATAGCTGAACAGACGCTCCGAATAGCTCTTCGACGCGGATAGCACCGCGGGCAGATGCGGGAGACCCGCACCGACGACGATCAGCGGCGCGCCGTCCTGACTCAGTTCGTGGCAGGCCCCGCAGATCGCGGAGATGTCGGCCGCCCCGAGGTCCTGCATCTCGTCGATGAATATGGCCATGCCGACGCCGATGTCGCCCGCCAGCCCCGCGGCCTCCTTGAGCAGCTCCACCAGATCGATCTCGATGTCGCCGGAGTCGGCGCGCCCCGAGACCGCGGGCACGTCGATGCCGGGCTGCCAGCGCTCCCGCATGCCCTTGTCGGCCGTGGCACGCAAGGCGAAGGCCTTGAGAATGCCGAGGAAATCATCGACCCGCTCCGGGTTGCGGTGCGCCATGGCGATGGCGCGGGTGGCCATGTGCAGTGCCGAGGAGAGCGGCCGGCGCAGTTCCTGATCCGGCTGTGCCTCGATCTTGCCGGTGCCCCAGCCGCGCGAGATAGCGGCCGAGCGAAGTTGATTGAGCAGCACCGTCTTTCCGACGCCCCGCAATCCGGTGAGCATCACGCTGCGTTCGGGCCTGCCCCTCGCGACGCGCTCGAGCACGATGTCGAAGGCATCGAGTTGCTTGTCGCGCCCGGCTAGTTCGGGCGGGCGCTGACCCGCGCCGGGTGCATACGGATTGCGCACGGGGTCCATGCCCACACACCGTAGCGCGTTCGGGCACAGGAATCTTCCTCTCTCTACGTGATGTCGTAGAGAGGGGTATTGCGTCCTTGTCTTCTGCGCGGAAGTCTTTACGCTTGGGGCGGTTCGGTGAACGGTCGTGCGCAGGAACGAACGGAGGGGTCATGTCCGAGGAGTCAGCTCCCCATACCACCGCCGAGGTGGTCGAGTCCTGGACCGTGCCCGTCGAGGCGACCCAGGCCGGGCTGATCCGGTCCAACATCCTCGTCGCCATCGAGCAGGGTTACGACGACCCGCAGCTGGTCGCCGATCTCGCGGTCGGCCCGTTGGTCATGGCGCTGGGCAAACTCGAGCTGACGGTGGGCAAACTCGAGGTCGGCCTCGCCGAGGCGCGCAGGCGCATCGAAGAGCTGGAGCGGGCGCTGGCCGAGCGCGACGCGCGATCCTGAACCGGCCCTTCTCGGTTCGTAACAAGGTGCTCGCGCGCCGAGACCTTACCGTGACCTGACGACCGCGGCAGCATTTCGCCCGGTCGTCCAGTGATTTTTCACAAGGACTCGAAATTGCCGTGCTGTGCGCTGGACAACACCGCGCCCAACATCGTAATCTCTTCGTGACTTCGTGGACGGAGTCGCTTCGTAAGAAGAGCGGCGCCATGAAGTCACCGCCTAATCGGTTGTCGGACCACCAGGTTTCGGCTGCCGTACCGGGGACCCACAGGTTCGTCTGGGGTGAATCCGCAAAGGCCTTCGGGCCGGCGCGGTAGGGCCGATCTTCCCGGCCCGAACCCGTCAGCTAACCCGGTCGGCGGAAGAGCAGGAAGATCGGAGACTCAGCTCGGTGGGTAAACACAGCTTGCAGCGGGAATCGCGACTGCCGAATTCCGTGAAGGGTGCGCTCGTCATGGGAGCGGTCGCCGCCACTGGCGCGATGCCCGCGGTGCCCGCGATGGCCGCCACGATCAACATTCCCGGCATCGGTGGTTTCGATGTTCCGGTCCCCCAGGAGTTCGAGCAGCCGGTCCAGCAGCTCAACCAGCAGCTGTCGCAGGCGCTCGCCGCGCCGCAGGGCGCCGCCCCGCAGCAGGCGCCGCTCGCCGCGCCGCAGTTCCCGAACTTCCAGATGCCCAACCCGTTCGAGGTGCAGAACAGCCCGGGTGACGTCGCTCTCGACGCCGCCAAGAGCAAGGTCGGCGCCATGTACTCGTGGGGCGCCGCAGGCCCGTCGAGCTTCGACTGCTCCGGCCTGGTGAAGTGGGCCTACCGGCAGGCCGGTATCGAGCTGCCTCGCACCAGCTTCGAGCAGTCCCACGTCGGCGCTCCCGTCGCCTTCCAGGACCTGCAGCCCGGTGACATCGTCGTGACCAACGGCGGCGGCCACGTCGGCCTGTACGCGGGCGACGGCAAGCTGCTGAACGCCGTTCAGTCGGGCCAGCCGGTGTCCTACACCCCGCTCCGTCCGGACATGGTGGTCACCGCGCGTCGCATCGTGGACTGAGCGACGCCGTCGCACGACCTCCGTAGTCGGCCTGCCGCATGGCCGGAGCCGAAGTACGCATAGTCTGAATCAGTGCCACAGGGAGAGCAGGCTGCCCCGACACAGGCCAGGGTCGATTCCTGGACCTGGGCGGTGCGCCTGTTCAAAACCCGGTCCGCGGCCGCGGAGGCCTGCCGAGGCGGGCATGTTCGCGTCAACGGCACCACGGCCAAACCCGCTCACCCGGTGCGCCCGGGTGACGAAATCCGTATACGGGCGGGCGGTGTCGAACGCATCGTGATCGTCGAGCGAGTCATCACCAAGCGCGTCGGCCCCCCGGTCGCCGCGCAATGTCTGATCGACCGCAGCCCGCCCCCGCCCTCCCGCGAGATCCTCGCGACCATGCCCCGCCGAGATCGCGGCTCGGGTCGCCCCACCAAGCGCGAGCGACGCGACACCGATCGTCTTCTCGGTCGCACCGAGGACTGACGCTCACGGCATCGGCTGGTTGCCGATCGTGACCAGGTGCGGCAGCGTGCCCGCGCCGAAGAGCCTGCGGCACTCGCCGCGGCGTAATTTTCCGCTGGAGGTCTTGGGAATTCCGCCCGGCTCGACGAGCACGACCGACCCCGGCATCACCTCGTGAGCCGACGCGATCGCCGCCCTGATCCGGCGCGCGATCCCGGCGAGCACGTCGGCCTCGGCGGCGGCGCCTGCCAGCTCCGCGACCACGACGAGATCCTCGCGCAGTCCGTCGTCGTGGCCGAACGCGGTCACGTGGCCCCGGCGAATCTCGGGCGCGGTGGCGGCCACCGTCGACTCGATGTCGGAGGGATAGTGGTTGCGGCCCTCCACCACGATGAGGTCCTTGAGCCTGCTGGCGATATACAGCTGGCCGTCGAACCGGAAACCGAGATCGCCGGTGCGCAGCCAGCGTTCAGGTCGTCCGTCCAGTGTGGCGCCGAACGTCTCCTCGGTCGCGGCCGGATTGCCGAAGTACCCCGCGCAGACGTTCGGCCCGGCCACCCAGATCTCGCCGACGGTGTCCGCGGGCAGCTCGGTCCGAGTTGCCGGATCGACGACCGCGACCCGCTGTCCGGCGGGCGCGCCGCAGCCGACCAGCGCGACACCGGCCGCGTCGGTCTCGTCGACGAGCGCACGGCCTTCGGCCAGCTCGGCCCGATCGAAACGGTGGGTCACGGGTTCGGCGTCCTGGTCGCCGAGGGTCACCGAGAGCGTCGCCTCGGCGAGCCCGTAACCCGGCGTGTGCGCGGCGTGCCGGAAACCACTCGCCGCGAAGGTCTCTGTGAACTGCTCCAGCACCTCGGAACGGACCGGTTCGGCGCCGTTGAGCAGCGCGTCGAGCGAGGAGAGATCCAGGTCTTCGCGTTCGGCGCGCGTGGTGCCCGAGACCGCGAGGGCAAGACCGAAATTCGGCCCGCCCGTGACGCCTGCCCGATAGTCGGCGCAGGCGCGCAGCCAGCGGATCGGGCGCTTGACGAACTCTGTCGGCGCCATGGTCACGCCGAGCACGCCGGAGTACAGCGGCAGCGCGAGCGCGAGCACCAGGCCCATGTCGTGGAAGAACGGCAGCCAGGTGACGATGGGTTTGTGCTGCACCGCGGGCACCGCGCGCCACAGCTGGGCCAGCGCGGCGCCGAGATGCGCGTGCCCGACCTCGACGCCCGCGGGCGCTTTGGTCGAGCCGGAGGTGTATTGGAGATAGGCCGGTTCCGACCCGACCGGATCGAGCACCGGATCCGTCGCGTCGGTGGTCACCAGATCCTCGGGCAGGCGATGAATCCGGCCGAGCGCCGCGCCCACGCTGGGTTCGGTCCGCGCGTCGCCGGAGGAGAGCAGGCTCAGCGCGGGGCGGGAATCGGCGATCGCGCCGTCCAGCCGGGCGGTGTTCCGTGCGCCCGAGACCGGGAAGAGCGGCACGGCGATGCGGCCTGCGTACAGGCAGGCGAGGAAGGCCACCACGTAGTCCAGCCCATGTGCGCACAGGATCGCGACGCGGTCGCCCGGCTCGGTGTCGGCGCGCAGGTGCCGCGCGAGCAGGCCCGCCGCGCGGTGCAACTGCGCGTAAGTGAGCGATCTCGGCTCGCATACGGTTCCGCGATAACGCAATTCGACGAATGCTTGGCCGTCGGGTTTGGTCGCCGCCCACGCCGCGATGCGCGCGGCGAGTGGGCTGGGGAATTCCGGCTCGGCTGTCACGATGCCTCACTGTCGTTCGCGGCGACCCGCTCGGCCAGTGCGGCGCCGAGGGCGGCGATGGTGGGGTGCTGGAAGAGTTCGGCCGTCGAGATCGCGATGCGCAGCCGAGCCTCCAGGGTGCGGCGCACCTCGATGGCGAGCAGCGAGCTGAGCCCGAGATCGTTGAAATCGTCGGTGGGGCCGATTGTTTCGGCGGGTAGATCCAGCGTGGCGGCCAGCACGCGGCGGATGGCGGCGGTGATCGGCTCCGGTTCTTGCGCCGCGCCGTCGGACCGACGGATCGATCCGTCGCTGTCCCCCGCTCTGGATTCCGGCGAGACACCCTGGGGCGCACTATGAATCGCATTCGGTGACATGCCGGACGCCGATTCGCCGAAGAGCTCCCTGAGCCGGTCCGCAACCGGAGACCGATGGGTGGACGGCGTGTAGTCCACGGCCAGGAGATACGGTCCGCGGTACCGCAAGGTCTTGGCCAGCATCGCCGCGCCGCGTTCCGCATCGAGCGCGGCGATCCCGGCCCGGCGCAGATGTTCCGCGCCGCCCGCCTCCGCCGCGAGGCCCGAGGCCCACACCCCCCAGCCGATGCTGAGCACACGCGCTCCCTGCGCGGCCGCGGCGACCGCGTCCATCGCGGCGTTGGCCGCGGCGTAGGCAGACTGCCCCGGAGCGCCGAAAGCGCCGGTGGCCGAGGAGAACAGCAGCACGAAATCGGTGGGGTCGTCCGCGGTCAGCGCGACCAGGTCGGCCGCAGCGCCGACCTTCGGCGCGAACATCCTGGCCAGCTGGTCCGGTTCGACCGCGTCGAAGGCCGCGTCCTCCAGCGCGCCCGCGGCGTGCACCACGCCGCGGATGGTGGAACCGCATTCACGAATGTCGTTGAGCGCGTTGGCGAGGTCGCTGCGGTCCGTCACATCGCAGCGGACGACCACCACGTGATCCTCCGACCCGTCCAGCACGGCGGGCACCGGGCGTGGCGAGCGCGTCAACACCACCACGTCGCGCGCGCCGGAGTCCAGCAGCCAGCGCACCGCGACGGCGCCGAGAGCGCCCAGACCGCCTGTCACCACATAGGTTCCGCTCGGATCGATCACGATCGGGGTGGCGTCGGGTGCGGCGGGGAGGAACCGCCGGACGGCCATCTCGCCTTCGGCCACTTCGAGTTCGGCCGGGCGGGAGTCGCCGGTTTCGGCGACGAGCAGCTCCGTGAGCCGGGCAACCGTGCGCGGATCGGAGTCGGCCCACACCAGGCGCACCTCGCGGCCCGATTCGAGTTGCAGCGTACGGACGAGTCCGGCGAGGGCGTTGGCGATGATCCCGTCGCGGCGCGTGCGTTTCGGCAGCACCACCGTCAGCGAGACGATCGCGGTGTCGGCTTGCGCGCGTTGCAGGAGGTCCAAGACCCGGCCGAGGGAGGCCGCGGTTCCGAAATCGGGCTGGCTGCTGTCGTCGTCGGGCCAGACGACCACCAGCGCTGTGCGTTCGGCGGCGCGTGCCAGCAACACGGACGCGAAAACGGCGCTCGCGGAGTCGGGTTCGCGCGCGATCCGTTCGGTCGGCAGCGAACGTTCCAGCGCACGGGACAGGTGCACGGCGAGCTCCGACTCGCCGACCACGAGCGCGCGCCGAAGGTGCGTGAGACGGGATGCATTCGGGCCGCGACCATTCCGCGGGGCCTTCGCCGAGCCGGAGTGTTCGACCCTGTCCGCGAGGATCGGCCGCCACGTTTCGACGCGGAAGCCCCCCTGATCTTCGTCGGCGAGATCGTCGCCCACGTGGTCCATCGTGGCCGCGTCCGCAAAACGCACGCGCACACCGGAGAACGCCAGCACGGGCACGCCGTGTTGATCGGTGCCGACGATGTCACCGATCAACCCGCGCGCTGTGCGCTCCCGGACGACGGCGTGCGCCTCGGCCGCCACGCGCCCGGGTTCGGTGGACACCCACGCCGCGTCCATGCCGATGGGCAGCGGGACGAGCCCATCGGGCAGCGTGCCGTCCGCGGCGGCGGCCAAGAGGTGCAGGCAGCCGTCCAAGGTCGCGGCGCTGTGCAATTCGGCCGCGTCGAAGTAGCCGACGGCACAGCCGGGCGCGGCCGAAAGCGAACGGAGCGAACGGAATCGCGGGCCGTACTCGAGTCCCCTGCGGCGCAGCGCGTCGTAGAAGGCGCCGGGTGACAACGACCGCATCCGGTGCTGGGCGGCGCGATTCGCGTCGACAGCCCGCATCCAGGCGACGATGTCCGCGGGCGCGGGGCCCGGTGTGGGCCGCGCCGCAGCGAGCACCGTGGCGCCCGCCCGCACCCGCACGTTCGCGTCCTCCGCGAGGTACTCGGCGGCGGACAGGACAGTCAGGTCGGCGCGTTCGTTGACCACGAAATCGGCGATCATCCCGGCCGCCGCGCCCTGCGCCAGGTGCAGCAGCCTGCGGACCCAGTAGACGGCCGGAACAGTCGGAACGCCTTGCACCACATGATCGTCCAGCGAATCCGAGCGGAAAGCGGGAAGCGCCGCCTCCGGGCGCGCCGGTGTCACCAACGCGAATTGGCTGCGCCGCCATCGCCGTCGGGGCGGCGGGGCGGCGAACGGTCCACTCGCGGACCAGTCGAGTGAACGGCCCTCGTCGTGCAGCAGCGACAGGCAGCGCAGCAGAGTTCCGGCCTCGTCGTCGCGGGCCGCCACCGGATACGTGGAATCGCGGAAGTCGGGAAACTCGCGGCAGGCCGGAGTGAGGACGGGGTGCGGTGCGAGCTCCAGCACCGTCGTCAGTCCGTCGGCGGCGGCGCGCTCCAGCGCGGCCGCGAGTTCCACGGTGCCCGCGGCATTCTCGGCCCAATAGTCACGATCCAGCGCCGCGGTCGTCAGCACCGCGCCGCGGCGCGCGGTGGAGTACACCGGCGTGTGGGGCGTGTGCGGTTCCAGATCGGCCAGCCCGTCGACGAATTCGGCAAGCACCGACGCCACCTGCGGACTGTGCGCGGCGAAGTCGACGGCGATGCGCTGCGCGAACATGCTGCGCCGCAGCGCCCGTCGCACGATCGTGTCGACATAGCGCGGCGTCCCCGACACCACCACCGAACGCGGCCCGTTCACCGCGGCGATCCCCACCTCCGCCTGTACCGGCGCGACCAACCGCGCCGCCTCGTCCGGCGTCGCCTCCAACAGCGCCATCGCGCCCTGCCCGTCGAGCGTCGCCAGGGCGCGGCTGCGCCGCACCGCGACCCGCGCCGCATCGGTGAGCGTCAACCCGCCGCTCACCACGGCCGCCGCGATCTCGCCGAGGCTGTGTCCCACGACGGCGTCGGGCCGAACACCCCATGAGTCCAGCAACTTCGCCAATGCCACCTGGTAGGCGAAGATCGCAGGCTGCACCAGTTCGGTGGCCGCGCGCGCGTCGCCGCCGAGACCGAATCCGTAGCGCGGGGTCCACACTCGCGGCCCGCCCTGCGCCGCGATCGCGTCCGCGGCCTCGGCGAGTGCGTGTGCGAACACGGGATAGCGTGCCGCCAACGCCCGCCCCATCCGGGAATGCTGCCCGCCCTGCCCCGAGAACAGGAACAGCACTCCGCCGCGCTTCCTGCCAGTGCTGGGCCCGGTGATCGCGGTGCTGTTCTCGCCGCGCGCCAACGCGCGCAATCCGGCGATCGCCTCCGCGCGGTCGTGCGCGATCACGCCGGCGCGCGCGTGCTCGGGAAGCAACCGGGCCGCCGAGGCGGTCAGCGCGCGCAAGGTGGAAGCCGCGAGGAAAGGACCTTCCGCCGAGACGGTTTCACCCCGGTCCGGCGTGTCCGTTGTTGTCTCGTCGACGTGCTGCGGCTCGGACTCGGCATCCGTCACCGTGGTCGCGGCGCCGCGGCAGGCGCGCTGGGATTCCGCGAACCCGGTTCCCGCCGAGTCGGATTCCGAGGTCGAGACGCGACAGGATGCGGAGCCGGTTTCCGGGTCGTCGACTCGGTCGGAGTCCGCGGACTCCTCCGGTGGGGCGTCGCCGGGCCACGATGCCGAGTCGAGCCGCTGCGCCAGCGCCAGCGCCTGGATCTGCAGATCCGCCACGTCGCGCCCGGTCACCGGGATCAGCACCGGAGGCTCCTCGCCTCGCGACGTGACGTTCTCGGGGTACCCGCGCAGCACCGCGTGCGCGTTGGTCCCGCCGAACCCGAACGAGCTGACCCCGGCCAGCCGCCGCTGCGGCGGAACATCAGTCCAGCCGACCGGCTCCCGCGGCACCCGCAGCCCGCGCTCGGTCAGCTTCAGCAATGGATTCGGGGTGTCGAAGTGGATGGTCGGTGCGATGACACCGTGGTGGATCGACAGCGCGGTCTTGATCAGCCCGGTCACGCCCGCCGCCGCCTCGAGGTGGCCGAGATTGGACTTCACCGAGCCGATCCAGGTGTCTTCGGCGAGCACCGCGGCGAGCGCGCCCACCTCCACGGCGTCGCCGAGAGCCGTTCCGGTGCCGTGGCATTCGATGTAGCCGGCGTCGCGCGGGTCGAGGCCCGCCCGGGACCACGCGGTGCGGATGGTCGCGCGCTGGGCGCGCCCGTTCGGCGCGTAGAGGCCGTTCGAGCGTCCATCGGAACCGACGGCCGCACCGAGGATCTCGGCGTACACCCGATTGCCCTCGCGCTGCGCGTCCGCGGTGCGCTGCAGGATCAGCACGCCGCACCCGTCGCTGCGCGTGTAGCCGTCGGCCGCGGCGGAGAACGGCTTGCAGCGTCCGTCGGGCGCCAGGAATCCGCTCTCGGCCAGGTAGTCGGAGGTGTGCGGGAGCAGCGTCAGATTCACGCCGCCGACGATCGCGAACGGCACGGTCTCGTCGGCGAGCAGCCGCAGGGCCAGGTCCACCGCCGCGAGCGAGGACGAGCACGCGCTGTCCACCACCAGGCTCGGGCCGTGCAGATCCAGCGCGTAGGACAGCCGGTTGGCGATGATGCTCAACGCCGAACCCGTCACCGCGTACGGCGCGTCCTGCTCGCTGCCGCCGAGCACCGTGACGCCGTGGTCGTAGCCGCAGGCGCCGAACACCACCGCCGCATCCGAACCGCGGGTGCGATAGCCGATTCCGGCGTCGTCGAGGGCTTCGACGGACACTTCCAGCGCGACGCGCTGCTGCGGATCCATCAGCGCGGCCTCACGGGCGGAGATGGCGAACCAGTCGTTGTCGAACCACTCGATGTCGTCGAGATAGCCCGCGCGCCTGGTCACCGCGCGACCCGGCGGTGGATCGCCGGTGGCGTCGCGCCCGGTCACGAGCAGCCGCCAGAATTCGTCCAAGTCCGCGGCGCCTGGCACGCGGCACGCCATGCCGACGATGGCGACCGGTGGCTGCGTGGAGGGAGGGCGTGCGGTCATCGCATCGCGAGAAACTCGGCCAACTGCTCGATATCGGGATGGTCGTACACGGCTTCCAGCGACACCTCGACGCCCATAGCGTCCTCGAGCTGTGCGGTCAGCCTGGCGAGTTGCGCCGAGCTCAGGCCGAGCTCGGCGAACGGCGTGCTGGTGGACACGGCCGCGGGCTCGACGCCGAGTAGCCCGGCGATTGCGGTGACCGCGGCGCCGGTGAGCGCGGCACGCCGGCCGCGCACGTCGGTATGGCCGTTTCCGGTGGTATCACTTCGCCCGTCCGGCTGACTGGGCCGCATCTCGTCCTCCCTCCCCGTCTCCCGGCGGTTTGCGGCCCGGGAACGGTACCCCCGCGATTATGCCGCATCGCGGAGGGCCGGAAAACGTCCGTTTTCCGCTGTCCGCCTGCGCGTTTGGCGACACGCCAAGAGTTTCCGCACCTGCGCGTGTCGCCCGGATGCTTTCCGGAAGCCAGCCCATCACCTACCGTGACAACCGTGCCTGAATCCGACCGTGCGACGCGCGCCGAGCGGACGCCGACTCTGCCCACCGTGCTCCGCTGTTGCGCCGCGCTCGCCGCGACCCCGGCGCGGCTGCTGCGTCCGCGCCGTCCCGACACCGAGTTGCTGGCCCGGCTGACCGTCGCCGAGCCGCCCCTGCCCTCCGCGACCGTCCGGCTGACGGTGCTGGCGCAGGGCGATATGACCGCTCCGGAGACCATCGTCGCCGAGGGCGTGCGCAGCCTGCGGGAACTGCCGCTGATCATGTCGGCGTTCCTGATCGAGCATCCGAAGGCCAGGTTCATCGTCGATCCCGCGCTGTGCTCCGGCGTGCACGAGCGGGTGATAACCGAGCTGCCGTTCCCCGTGCCGCTGCTCGTCGCACCGGACAAGCCGGTGCTCGGCCTGTCCGACGCGCTGGCGGCGCGCGACATCGCGGGCAGCGACATCGACTTCGTCATCCCCACACACCTGCACTGGGATCACGTGTCGGGCCTGCTCGAACTGCCCGCCGAGGTGCCGGTCCGGCTGCCCGCCGCCGAACACGCGTGGGCCATGCTCGGTGTGCACGCACCCGTCGGCGTGGCGCGAGGCCCCCTGCGCGGCCGCACCTTCGACACCTTCGAACTCGACGGCCCGCCGGTGCTCACCTTCCCGCGCAGCAAGGACCTCTTCGGTGACGGGTCGGTGCTGCTGCTCGACCTCGCCGGCCACACGCCCGGCAGCATCGGCGTGCTGCTCGCCGTCGACGACGGCACCCGCGTGCTGCTCGCGGGCGACGCCGTGTGGAGCAAACTCCAGATCGACCTGCTGCGCGAAAAAGCGCCCATGCCAGGCCAATTGTTCGACTTCGATCGCGACGCCGCCTTCGCGGTCATCCACCGGCTACACGCCCTGCCCGACGACATCGAGATCGTCGCGGGTCACGACCACGCTGCGGTCACCGCCCGCGCGACACGGAACCCGTCGCGCTGAGCGGTGCCGCGGCAGATCGGCGGACCCTCCGCCTCGCTCCGGCTGTGCACACGGCTTTCCAATCGCGGTGAGCGGCACCGCTGTCCGGCGTAGGTGTCCGGATCAGGCGATGGCGGCGGCGAGGCGGGCGGTGATGAGCTCCTCCGCCTCGGTCACCATGCGGCCGATGAGCTCGCCGCAGGTCGGGATGTCGTGGATCAGGCCCTGGGCCAGGCCCGCCGACCAGATGCCCGCGTCCAGATCGCCCTCTTCGAAGACCCGGCGCCCGCGCGCGCCCGCGACCAGTTCGCGCACGTCCTCGAAAGTGCCGCCCGCCTTTTCGATCTCGACCACCTTGCGGCTGATCTCGTTGTCCGCGACGCGCGCGGTGTTGCGCATGGTGCGGAAGATCAGCTGGGTGTCGAGTTCGCTGTTGGCGACGATCTGCTCCTTGACCTTCTGGTCGATCGCCGACTCCGCGGTGCACAGGAAGCGGGTGCCCATGTTGACGCCGTCCGCGCCGAGCGCGAGCGCGGCGACGAGGCCGCGGGCGTCGGCGATGCCGCCGGAGGCGATCATCGGGATCTCCAGCACGCGCGCCGCGGCGGGAATCAGGATCAGGCCCGGGATGTCGTCCTCGCCGGGGTGTCCCGCGCATTCGAAGCCGTCGATGCTCACGCCGTCGACACCGATCTTCTGCGCCTTGAGGGCGTGCCGCACGCTGGTGCACTTGTGCAGCACCTTGATGCCCGCCTCTTTGTAGTACGGCAGGAACGGTTCCGGATTGCTGCCCGCGGTTTCGACGATCTTCACGCCGCTTTCGATGATGACCTGCACGTACTCCGCGTACGGCGGGGGGTTGATCGAGGGCAGGATGGTGACGTTCACGCCGAAGGGCTTGTCGGTCAGCTGCCTGGTGCGCTCGATCTCGTTGCGCAGATCGTCGGGGGTGGGCTGGGTCAGCGCGGTGATGAAGCCGAGCCCGCCCGCGTTGGCGACGGCGGCGACGAGTTCGGCCCGGCCGACCCACATCATGCCGCCCTGCACGATCGGGTGCTCGATCCCGAATTCCTCGGTGAACCTGGTACGCAGCATCGCGCTCTCCTCCGTATGACGGCGGCGTCCGTGGATCGCTCGCCGCTGTAGTTCCTCGCACCGCGACGGCTCGTCGCACCGCCGTGCTCGCGTGGGCGTGCCGGACCGCCCTTGCGCCATGATGGTGACACGAGAATCGACTTGCGTTCAACCAGTAAGTAAGCCGCCGTTCGCATCGCCCAATAGGCATATGCCGCTGGGCAAGCGCCGTTGAACTCTCGAAGTGTTCATGAAAGTGCAGATAGGACCGGTTTTGTCGACCGGAGCAGTGCGCTGAGGCAATTAACGACGATTCATCTCTTGATCTCTTGCCGCTCGGTTAAGTTAGTTGTTATTCTCATCTCAATTCAGCCCGCCCACGCGGTCGGCCACCCCGGCGGACGCTGCAGGCGGTCCGAGAGGAGTACGTGGCATGACCACCGGTGCACAGGCGCTCGACGAGCCGATCAGGTCGCGGCGCAACCACTGGAACAACCAGATCGCCGCCCACGCGCAGATGCGCCCGGACGCGGTCGCCCTGCGGTTCCGTGGCGTGGACACGACGTGGCAGCAGCTGCACGAGCGCTCGCAGAAGTTCGCCGACGCGCTGGCCAGGCGCGGCGTCGGGTTCGGTGACCGGGTGCTCCTCCTCGCGCTGAACTACCCCGAATACATCGAGGCGGTCTTCGGCATCAACGCCCTCGGCGCCATCGCGGTGCCGGTGAACTTCCGGCTCACCCCGCCGGAGGTCGCCTACATCGTCGGCGACAGCGGGGCCAAGGCCATCGTCACCGACACGGTCTTGCAGCCGCTGGCCATCGCCGTGCGCGCGCAGGCGCCCGCCCTGGAGACCTGCGTCGTGATCGGCGGGGCGAGCGCCGAGGGCGTGCTCGGATACGACGACGTGTTGGCCGAGGAGGGGACGCCCCACACACCGCTGGACATTCCGGAGGACACCCCGTCGCTGATCATGTACACCTCGGGCACCACGGGCAGCCCGAAGGGCGCGGTGCTCTCGCACGCGAACATGAACGCGCAGGCGCTGACCTGTATCCGGGCCATGGACCTCGGACCCGAATCCATCGGCTTCTGCACCTCGCCGCTGTTCCACATCGCCGGACTCGGCAGTCTCGCACCGTATTTCCTGCTCGGCGGCAAGACCGTGCTGCATCCGCTCGGCGCGTTCGACCCCACCGAGTTCCTGAACGCCGTCGAGAAGGAGCAGGCCACCACGGCGTTCTGCGTGCCCGCGCAGTGGCAGGCCATCTGCGCCGAGCCGACGGTGAAGGACCGCAAGCTCGCGCTCACCATGCTCAGCTGGGGCGCGGCGCCCGCCTCGGACTCGGTGCTGCGCGCCATGGCGGAATGCTTCCCGAACGCCGCCAATGTCGCGGTGTTCGGCCAGACGGAGATGTCGCCGATCACCTGCGTGCTGGAAGGCGAGGACGCGCTGCGCAAGCTCGGTTCGGTGGGCAAGCCGATCCCGACCATCCAGGCCCGCATCGTGGACGACGAGATGAACGACGTCGCGCCGGGCGAGGTCGGCGAAATCGTCTACCGCGGACCGACTCTCATGCAGGGCTACTGGAACAAGCCCGAAGCCACCGCGGAGGCCTTCGCGGGCGGCTGGTTCCACTCCGGCGATCTGGTTCGCGCGGACGACGAGGGATTCATCTGGGTGGTCGACCGCAAGAAAGACATGATCATCTCCGGCGGCGAGAACATCTACTGCGCCGAGGTGGAGAACGTGCTCTTCGGACACCCCAAGATTCGCGAGGCCGCGGTGGTCGGTCGGGCGCACGAGAAGTGGGGCGAGGTGCCCGTCGCCGTGGTCGCGCTGATCGACCCCGATGCCGAGCTGACCCTCGCCGAGCTGGAGCCGTTCCTCAACGAGAACCTGGCTCGCTACAAGCATCCCAAGGATCTGGTGATCGTGCCGGAATTGCCGCGCAACGCCAGCGGCAAGGTCGTGAAAGTAGAACTGCGCAAGGATTATTCGTCCTAATCCTGGCGTGCGCGCTGATTTCCACGAACTGGGTCGTGGAAATCGGCTACGCGGGCGGCGCGGATGCGTGAGGATCGAGGCATGGCGATCCCCCGCATCCGCGCCGCCGTGCTTGCCCTGCACTGGCAGGTGAACATCATTCGGCCCGAAGGCTTCTTCGGTCCCATGCTGGCCGCGCCGGTCGCGGCCAGCGGTATCGTGCCGCGCGCGGTGGACTTCCACGACGCGGCCGCCACGGCCGGCCTTCCGGTGATCTTCACCCGGTTCACCATTCCCGTCGGTGAGGGTGCGCTGGTGCGCAACACCGGTTTCATGAGGTCGGTGGGTGCGGCACAGACCGATTTCCGCCCGGAATCGCCCGGCGCGCAACTCATCACCGAGATGAAGGGTCAGCCGAGCGCGGTCTACGACAATCAGAAGCTCTCCGGGCTCGCGGGCAGCGCCCTGCCCGACTGGCTGACCGAGTGCGGCATCGGCACCTTGTTCCTCACCGGCGTCGCCACCAACCTCACCGTCGAACAAACGGCCCGTCACGCAACCGATCTCGGCTTCACCGTTCATCCGATCGCCGACTGTGTCACGGCCGCCGACCCAGCGGCCCACGAGTCCGCGCTGACCAACCTCGAACTCGTCACCGCGGGCAGCCTCACCGCCGCCGAAGCCCTCGACCTCGTCCACCGCTGATTGCAAGCTGATTCAGCGGGTTCGATCGGCCAGTCCTGGGCTGATCAACCTCGCCACGCGCCGGTAGGCGACCTCCGCCGGGATCGGCGGGTCCGCGTCGGCGATCGCACCGAGGGTGCCGACCACGCCCCAGGACAGGAAGTTCACCATCGCCGTGAACTCCTCGTCGTCCATCTCGAAGCGCCCGGACAGTTGTTCGGTGAGCACCCGGCCGACCATGCCGCGGGTGGCACGCATCAGCTGACCGCCCGCCTTGCGTCCCAGCAGCGCGCGGTAGACCTCGGGATTCTCCGCGGCAAGCAGGAACAGCGTGTAGACCGGTGCGAGCGGAGCCGAGGGCGGCGGCGCGGCCGGGTCCTCCGGACGGGCCGCGGTGATGGCCGCGCGCAGGTACTCGGTGCTGCTCACCAGCAGTAAGTCGTCCTTGTCGCGGAAATGCGCGTAGAACGTCGAGCGTCCGATGTCGGCGCGATCCAGGATGTCGCGCACGGTGATTCGCCCGTAGGGCCGTTCCAGCAGCAGTTCGATCAGCGCTCGGTGCAGCGTCGCCCTGGTCCGCCGCACCCGGCGGTCGGTTGTCTCGTTCATCGTCGATCTCCGCGTTTCCGGACGGATCGGGCGGTACTGTCCCGAACCGGACGGATTCTGTGCTTCTGCTTCTGGTCGCCGCGGCGACCACCTTCGATCATGAACACATGTCCGGAAACGCACAACAGTCCGCAAACAATCAACCCGCCGAGATCGGCCTGCTCATCACCCGCCCGCGCGGCTACCGGTTCCTCCGGTCCGCGTTCATGCTGGGCCGGGGGCGCGCGCTCGACGCCGAACTCATCGCCCGTAGCGGCACGGCGCCCGGCGATCGCGTCCTAGACATCGGCTGCGGCCCGGGAGATTTCGCCCGTGCGCTCGCCACCCGTGTCGGACCCGCGGGCGAGGTCGTCGGCCGCGATCCGTCGCCGCAGATGGTCGCCTACGCCACCGCACGCACGACACAGCCGAATTGCCACTTCGAACTCGGCCCCGCGCAGACGATCGACCACCCCGACGCCTCGTTCGACGTGGTCACCTGCACCTTCGTCATGCACCACATCCCCGAGACCCAGCGCGAGGCCGCGCTCTCCCACATGCACCGCGTGCTCCGCCCCGGCGGCAAACTGCTGCTCGCCGACACCCACCCCGCCGGGCGGGTGCTGCCGGGCGTGATCCGCGCGATGTCCCGGTTCGCGGCCCACCGCACCGGCGACTCCGCGGCCGGGCACCACGTCGACCCCCTCGCCGCCATCGATATCCGCCGCTATCGAGAACCCTTGTCGGCCGCCGGTTTCCGCTCGATCGACTTCGAAGTCGTCCCGCCGATCGCTGGAGTCCTGCTCGCGACGAAGTAGTAGAGGAACGGCCGGAGCGGAGGCGGAGGTACGCCTAGAGCTGCTGTCGGACGTCGATCCGTCGCTAGCCCGTGCCTGGCCGGAGCGAATCGCCTAGAGCTGGCCGCCAGTCCGTCGATCGCTCGCGCGCTGCCGGAGCGAATATGGCGGTACGCCTAGATCATGTTCTTCGAGGTCATCCAGCGCATGGTGAACCAGCCGCAGAACACCGGCAGCCAGCAGGTGAGGACGCGGTAGAGGAGCACCGCGGGCACGGCGATGTTCGCGGGAAGGCCGAAGGCGGCCAGACCGCCGATCAGAGCCGCCTCGACGGCGCCGACGCCACCCGGTGTCGGCGCGGCCGAGGCGAGCGTGCCGCCGATCATGGTGACGATCGTGACGGTGACGAAGGTGGTGCCGCCGCCGAAGGCCTCCACGCTGGCCCACAGCGCGCCGGCCATGCCGAGCGTGATGGCGGCGCACCCGGCCACGATGATGGCGAACCGCTTCGGGTCCCTGGCCAGCTGGCCGAGCTCGCCGAGTACTTCCTGGAGCTGGGGCCGGACCGAATTGTTCAGCCAGCGCCGCAGTTTCGGCACGAACATGAACGTGCCGATGATGCCGACACCGACACCGGCGGCCAGGTAGATGACGGTCGGGTCCGGCACGAAATGCGAAAGGTCCGCCGAGGTCCCCGCCACGATGCTGAACAGGATCAACAGGCTGATGTGCGTCATCACCTGCACCGCCTGCTGCAGCGCGACGGCCGCCGTGGCTCGCACCGCGCCGAGCCCGCCCTTCTGCAGGAACCGGACGCTCAGCGCCAGACCGCCGACGCGCGCAGGCGTGGTCGTCGCGGCGAAGGTGTTGGCGATCTGCATGATGACCAGGTTGCGGAAGCTCACCATGCCGGAGGCGCAGGCCCACAGCGCGGCCGCGGCGCCGACGTAGGTGAGGCTGGAGACGCCGAGCCCGAGCAGCGCCCACCACCAGTTGGCCGTCTTCAGCTGGGTGAAGAAGGTCGGTACCTGACTGATGAACGGGTACGCCACGTAGACGAGCCCGATCAGCAGCACCAGCTGGATGATCTGGTTGCGGGAGAACCGGGTGATCTGATCGGCCTCGATCCGATCCTTACCGGTCTGCTTGCGCACCTCGTCGCGGGTGTCGGAGACGATCGACCCCCACTCCGGGATCGAGATCCGGATGCCGGACGGCATGGCCGATTTGGTGAGGCGGCGGGTCGCGGTGAGCACCGTCTGTTCGCCGAGCGCGTCGATGGCCGCGCGCACCGCGGGTTCCTTGCCGTAGATCGCGGCCGTGGTGACCAGTAGCTGCGCGATGTCGGACTGGATCTGGGTGTCCGAGGCGCCGAACTCGGCGCTGCTGAAACCACCGAACAGCACGGCGTCCTCGGTGAGACGGATGTCGTCGGGGCGCAGATCGCCGTGCGCGATGCGGCCCGCGTGCAGCGCGCCGAGGGCCTTCCACACGGTGGGCAGCCGCTCGAAGGGGCTCTCGGCGATCGGGACGCCGCCCGAATCGGTGTGCGCGTAGAGCATCCAGCCGCGATCCAGCGCGGCCACCGCGACCACCTGCTGACCGGCCAGCTCGAGATCCCCCGCGGCGATCGTGATCAGGGCGCGGTGTTCGACGGCGCGGTGCATGGAGCCGTGCAGTGCCCCGGTCTCGCTGCTGCGGAAGGTCAGCCAGCGCCACAGCATGCGCAGCGCGCCGTGGCTGCGCTGATTCTTGCCATACATCTCGACGGTCAGCTCGCGCTCCGGACCGGTCACGGCGGCCGCGAGCACCAGCGGACCCGAACCGGCGGGCCGCACCACGGTGAATCCGGTGACGGTGTGCCCGTTTTTGGCCAGCACCCGCACCGCGGCGTCCAGCGGCACCTCCAGTGCCGGGGTGCCGACCACCCAGACGATCAGCGCGCCGACCAGCCAGCCCACCGCGAGTCCGAACATCGCCCGCGCGGGCACCACGGTGCTGACCACCAGATGGATCGGCGCGAAGGCCAGCAGCAGGAACCACAGCCAGCGCCGCGGCTTCGTCGGCAGCCACGGGCTGGAGACGGTGAGCACCGCGGCGAGCATCGCGATCCAGCGCGGGTCGTCGAGGAATTGGGAAAGGAAGGTGTCGAGCCGGTCGGGCACCTGCAGGTGCCACTGCGGTGCGGAGAGGCCGGTGCCGGTGATGGAGAGCAGCAGACCCGCGACGAGCCCGGCGGCTGCGTACCCCGCGAGCAGTTTCCACTGCCTGCCGATGATCAACTCGATGAGGATCGCGAACGGCAGGATGAGGATCGTGATGCCGTAGATCAGATAGACCAGGTTGGACTGGTCCGGGGTGAGGAAGTCGATGATGGTGGAGACCGAACTCTCCAGCGCCAGCCATTCCGGTCTGGTGATCAGCGAGGCCGCGATCACCACGCCGAGCCACAGCGCCGCGAGCATGACCCGGACGATGTCCGTGGTCCGCCGGATCAGCGGTTGCAGGAGATTACCCGTTACCGGGATCTCCCGCCCGTCGACTCGCATGTCGTATCGGCACTTTCGGATCGAGTTGGCGCTTGCTCGGCCACCCCCTGGCACACGTTTCGTGAGTATGCAGCAGGTCACCGGGGCGATCGGCACCAACACGCCGCCGCGGTGCGGGCGTCGCGCGGTGCCGCTTCGGCCCCTGATCACACTGCCAGAGGCGACGCCTCGAGGGCAGGGCGGGCTCAGTTCGCGACGACGCTGTAGACGCCTCCGGTCATCGCGCCCGCGTCGAGTTCCACGATCGCCTGCAACACCTTCTCGGTCGGAACCCGGGCCGGGAAGCTGTCGGGGGCGACCGCGTTGGCGCGGACCCCGAACTCCTCGAACTCCGCCGCGAGGTGCCGGGTCAGATGGTTCAGCGCCGCCTTCGACGCGGCGTACACCGCCTGGCCGCCCGGGTACACGGTGGAGCCCGACAGGCTGGAGACGTTGACGATATTGCGGTTGCGCGCGCGGTTGCCGTCCATGTCGTGCATCCAGCTGCGCTGCGCCAACCGGGCCGAAAGCCGCAGCGGTACACCGACGTTCAGCGCGAACTGCGGTTCGAAGTCGTCGAGCGCGTTGTCACCGTCGATGATCCCCTGGGGATGCAGCCGCAGGCTCGCGGCATTGTTGACCAGCAGGTCGACGCCGCCGAACTTGGCGAGCGCGAGATCGACGACGCGATCGACCTCGCCCGGCGCGGTCAGGTCGGAGCGGATCAGGAAGACCCGGGATTCGTTCTCCGGCACGGTGGCCTGCGGATCGAAGGGATCCACGAACCACTCGTGCTGCGACGGCGTCGCGGGGATGCGGGTGCCGCAGACGGCGACGATGTCGTAGGCGGTGTAGAGGGCGCGGCAGAAGGCGTCGCCCAGCAAGCCGCCCGCGCCGGTGAGCAGGCAGACCCGGCGGCCGCCGCCTGATGATTCACCACTGGACAATGCGGTCTCCTCCCCAACGCTGGACGGCGTCCTCCTTCGGCCGGTGCAGCCACATCACGATGCTGCTGCGCGGGATCCGGTTGTAGCCGAGGTAGGCGTGCCAGGAACGCGGCGTGCATTCGAACACCACCATCGAGTTGTCCAGCGGCGGCACCGCGAGCGTCGGCGCCGGATCGGCGATGTTGGCGTACAAGCCGGTTTCTCCGCCGTCGCCCGGCTGCCATCCCGGATTGCCCAGATAGAACAGCACCGCGACGGCGCGCACCGTCTCCCGCGCGGTGACGCCGTCGGATTTCGTCCCGGTCTTGGTGTTCACACTCGCGTCCGGCAACCGCACCTCCCCCGGCCCCGGGGCCGGGCTCGGGAACCACGCCGGATTCAGGTCGTTGTGCGGCCAGCCCGCCGGGCTGTCCGGCGCGTGGTGGTGGATCGAACCCTCCACGTCGCCCGTCACCTGGACCCCCGCCACCGACGCGATGAGGTTGTGCCATTCCCGCGACGTGAACAGCGCGAGCGGCCCGTTGCGCAGTTCGGTGAGCGGAATCCCGCTGGCGCTGTAGTTGTCGGCCACTTTCTCGAACGCACTCGCCCGCGCCCTGCGCACCCGCTCGTACTCGTCGGCGAGCCGCTGATAGAAGTCGGCGACGAACACATCGCGCACATATACGTGCGGGAACGGACCGGATCTGCGGATCCAGCGCCGATGGGCGAACAACTCCGTGAACCACGCGGGCGGCGCCGACGCCTCACTCACCGATTCCCCTGACAACGTCACTCCCTCCCGGACGAACACGCCGATCTTATTGCCTCCGTCCGCCGAATTTCGAGTGGCCGGGATTCCGGCGCCGGATCGCCACGGGAGAGGATCGCCCGGTGGCTCGTGATCTTCGCATCTGCTTCGTCGGTGACTCGTTCGTCGCGGGCGTCGGCGATCCGCTGTGTTGCGGATGGGCGGGGCGGCTCGGCGTCGCCGCGCATGCCGACGGCCTCCCGTACACCGGATACAACCTCGGCGTCCGCCGCCAGACCTCGGCGGACATCGCCGCGCGCTGGCAGGCCGAGTGCGCCCCGCGACTGCCCGACGGGACCGAGGCCAGGGTGGTGTTCTCCTTCGGCGTCAACGACACAGTGCACGAGGACGATTCACCGCGCGTCGAGCCCGACGCGTCGGCGGCCAACCTGACCGCCATGCTGGCCGACGCGGCCGCGCGCGGCTGGCCGACGCTGGTTGTCGCTCCGCCGCCGGTCGACGACGACGCCCACAACGCCCGCACCGCGCGCCTCGACGAACGCTTCGCCGAGATCTGCGCCGCGGCCCGCGTGCCGTATGTGCGCGTGCACCATGAGTTGCGCGCGAACGAGGTGTGGATGCGGGAGGTGCGCGCGGGCGACGGCGCGCACCCGAGCGCGGGCGGCTACGACGCGATCGCGGCGCTGATCCTGCCCGCCTGGCGGGACTGGTTGTCCCGCTGAGCGTTTCCGGGCCGTCGAACGGTCATGAATCACCTCACACTGCGGCCCGATCAGTGCTACACAGGTGCAGTCTCGTACAGCAGGGCTTAGACTGTCTGGGACGTATTGGGAACACAGTCGAAAGGTGGCATCCGATGGGATCCCAGACGGTAGTCGCCGACGTTGCCGACGAGCTGGCGCGCCGGGTTGCCGCGGGGGAATATCAGCCGGGGGATTTGATGCCGTCGGTCCGCCAGGTCGCCGAAGAATTCGAGATGAATCGCGCGACCGCGCAGTTGACCTTGGGCAGGCTGGAATCGTATGGATTCGTCGAGGCGCGTCGCGGTAAGGGTTTCACCATCCGCGATGTGCGGGAGGCGGGCGGCCTCGACGTGTACCGCCACCTCTTCCGATTTTCGGTGCCGATGCCCGATGTCGCGATCGAGATGTTCCACGACATCGTCGACGTGCAGCGCGGCATCGTCATGGAGGCGCTGCTCGCGTACACCGCGAGCGAACAGGAGATCGACCCGGCCGAGCTGAAGGCGACCATCGACGAACTGGAAGCCCTTGCCCGGCTGGAGGTTCCGGACTATCGCCAGATTCTGGCCATCGAGGTCGCGCTGGTCCGGAGTTTGCTGACCGCGCTCGGGCTGAGCATGCAGCGCGCGATCCTCAACACGATCGGCGAGATGGTGCTCGAGGTTCCCGAGGCGATCGAGGCGTACTTCGCGGGCGCCGCCGACCTGCACGTGCTGGTGTGGCGGGCGCTCGTCGCGGTCTGGGAATCCGGCTCGGGCCCGTCGGAGGCGCAGCTCGCGCTGTTCGAGGACCTGTTCGGGATGTACCACGGCAAGGTCATCGCCCGGTTCGAGGAGCTGCTCGGCGGCGAGGAAGCCGACATCGAGGACGCGCACGCGGCCACCGCCTGAACAGGCACAACGTACAAATAAACGTACAAAACGGACTGTCTGAGTCCCATCGGCTCGAACAGTTGTGCGTGTCGCGGCGGATGAATCAGTTGGTCACTTGTTCATTACAGACGGCCGAAAATATCGTCTGAGACAGGTATGCTGAGATCGGCTGGACGGCGTCGCCCGGCGCGCTCGGGGTTCCCGCTGCCGCGGTCCGATCACGGGGAGGCGTGGATCGGCGCGGCCGGGCCTTCGATCGCGCGAGGCGACCCGCAGACCCGGCGCCGACGCTCACGGCGCCGGGCCGTCCCGTCATCGGACCGGCCGGGTGGCGATGGCGGGGCGGGCAGGCCACACTTGCGATTTGCTGGCGAATTGCCCGAGACGGTCGTACCGTTTCCGTCATGACCGAGTCAGCAGAGCCGCTGCCCGCCATACCGCTGGAATCCTGGCGTCCGACCAAGGAAACCCTGCACCGTTTCGCCCAGGTCGTCGGCAAGGTCGCCCTGGCGAAAGGCATCCGCCGCAACCACTGGTGGCACATGACCTTCCGCCTCACCGCCCGCGGCTGGACCACCGTTCCGCTCGGCACCGCCCGCAACGGGCCGGTGTTCACCTGCTCCTTCGATTTCTTCGACCACGTGCTGCGCATCGCGACCGATCACGGCATCGAGGTGGAGATCGACCTGCTCCGGCAGTCCGTCGCCACGTTCTACACCGACGTCATGGGCGGACTCGGCGATCTCGGCATCGAGGTCGTCATGCCGCACCCGCACCCGTTCGATCTGCCCGACGCCAGCCGTCCGTTCGAGGACGACACCGATCACGCCGCCTACGATCCGGACAAGGCGCGCAGGGCTTTTCACGTGCAGAGCCAGGTCGGACGGATATTGGAGGAGTTCAGCGCCAGCTACTCCGGCAAGATCAGCCCGGTCCAATTGTTCTGGCACACCTTCGATCTCGCGGTGCAGCGCTTCTCGCCGCGCCAGATCGACCTGCCCGCGACCGTCGATTCGGTGACCCGCGAGGCCTATTCGCGCGAGGTGATCAGCACCGGATTCTGGTTCGGCGACGACAAAGTGCCCGAGCCGACCTTCTACTCCTATGTCGCGCCGGAGCCGGACGGGCTGACGGACCGGACGCTGAAGCCCGCGGGCGCACGGTGGGTTGCCTCCGGCTCGGGCCATTCCGCGTACTACGCCTACGAGGCCGCGCGCCGCACCGACGACCCGGTGGGCGCCGCCCTCGAATTCTTCCAATCCGTCTACGCCAACGGCTCCGAGCTCGCCGGATGGGATGCCGCACGGCTGGCCTGCTGGGGCGGCATCACCGATCCGGTGCTGGAGCGGAAGGCGCAGCGCTGGCCGGAATGGCCCGCGTGATCAGCCGTTGAGCTTGTTGAGGCGATCGCAGGCCTCGACGTACTCGGTGATCAGCCGGGCGACCACGTCGGCGGAGCGCTCCACCTTGGTCATCATGCCGACCACCTGACCGACCGGGTTGAAGTTGACGTCCTTCGCGGCCTCCGGATACCGGTGGCCGCGCTTGACGCCGTCCAGCGCCACCATCATCTGCAGCGGCATCGGCAGCGGATCGGGGGTCTCGGTCGACTCCCAGGCGTCGGTCCAGTCGTTGCGCAGCATGCGGCACGGCTTGCCGGTCCACGAGCGCGAGCGCACGGTGTCGTGACTGCTGGCGTCGATGTAGGTCTGCATCTGCGCGGGCGGCACATTGGCCTCCTCGACGGTCAGCCACAGCGAGCCGGTCCACGCGCCCGCCGCACCCATGGCCATGGCCGCGGCGACCTGGCGGCCGTCGCCGATGCCGCCTGCCGCGAGCATCGGCATATCGCCGATCGCGTCGATGACCTGCGGCCAGAGCACCATGGACGAGATCTCGCCGCAGTGCCCGCCGCCCTCGGTGCCCTGGCAGACCACGAAGTCCAGACCGGCGGCCTTGTGGTTGAGCGCGTGCTTGACCGAACCGCACAGCGCGCCGATCAGCCTGCCCGAGCCCTGGATCTGCTCGATCACGTCCGCGGGCGGCGTGCCGAGCGCGTTGGCGACGAGCTTGGCCTTGGGGTGCTTCAGGATGACCTCGATCTGCGGGGCCACCGTGGTCGCGGTCCAGCCGAGCAGCTGGTTGTGATGCTCTTCCTCGGGCAGGCGCGGGACGCCGTGGTCGGTCAGGATCTTCTCCGCGAAATCCCGGTGGCCCTGCGGCACCAGCTCGCCGAGCTTGGCTTCCAGCTGTTCGGGCGTCAGGTCATCGATGCCCTGGCCTTCGTACTTGGAGGGAATCACCAGGTCCACGCCGTACACGCCGTTGACGTGCTCGTCCAGCCAGGCGAGCTCGACCTCGAGCTGTTCGGCGGTGAAGCCCACCGCGCCGAGGACGCCGAGCCCACCGGCATTGCTGACCGCGGCCGCCACGTCGCGGCAGTGGGTGAAGGCGAAGATGGGGAACTCGATCCCCAGCCGCTCGCAGATTTCGGTACGCATCGGGTTCTGGTCTCCCTTACCTACGCCGCGACCGGATCACGGCGGCCGCGGACGTTCTAGAACGGGTTACATAGTGGCCGCGCCGGGTTCGCCTCGCGCGCGACTGACAGTCGCCCCGACCGGCCGAATCCGCCGCACACCGCGGGTATCGCCATGCCGCGGCGGCGTCGTCATCGACCGGTGGGGGCACCATAATGTGACAGTAACACGTTCTAGTTTTGTCGCGGTACCCCTTCCTTGCCGGGGTCAGCAGCGGGTGTCAGATCGCGTTCTCCAGTTCCGCGAGCGCGTTCTCCAAATGGTCGAGGATGCGGTGCAGCTGGGGCACGCTGCGCCGGCAGCCGACCAGGCCGAAGTCCAGGTTGTCGGCATTGGAGGTGAGCGTGATGTTCACGGCCTGGCCGTCGAAGGGGATGGAGAGCGGGTAGATGGCGTCCAGCCGCGCGCCGTTCCAGTACATCGGGTCGCGCGGGCCCGGCACGTTCGAGATGACGATGTTGAACGGCGGGGCGGTCAACGGCATCAGCGCGGGCACCAGGTTCAGCGCGATCGGGCTGACCATCAGTGCCGAGAGCGCCATCGACTGGGCGGGCGAGAGTTCGCTGTAGACCTCTTTGCTCTTCTGCATCGACTCGCTCACCGTCCGCAGCCTGGCGATCGGATCGGCCAGATCGGTGCCGAGATTGCACAGCAGCGCGCCGACCTTGACGCCGTTGGTCTCGGTGTCGTCCGGAGAGCGAAGCGACATCGGCACCATGGCGATCAACGGCTTGTCCGGCAGTGCGTCCTGCTCGGCGAGGTAGGTGCGCAGCGCGCCCGCCGACATCGCGAGCACGACGTCGTTCATCGTCGTCCCGGTTGCCTTGCGCACCTGCTTGATCCGCTCCATCGGCCAGGAGCGCACGACGGAGCGGCGGGCGCCGCCGATCGGCACGTTGAACATGGTCTTCGGCGCCTCGAACGGCAGGGTCACCTGCTGCTCGCGCAGGGCGGCGCGCGCGGCACGAAGCAGCGCCGGGCCGGACGCGGCGGCGGCGACGAGAGTCCTTGCCGCGCCGAGCAATCCGGAACGCTGCGGCTCCTTGTTGCGTCGCGAGCGCGGCAGGTTCCACGGCACCCGGGTCTCGGTCGAGGCCGGGTCGTCGGTCAATGTGCGCTGCAGCAGCCGCTGGGCCGAGACGCCGTCGATCAGGCCGTGGTGCATCTTCGAATAGAGGGCGAACCGGCCGTCCTGCAGACCTTCGATGAGGTGGATCTCCCATAGCGGACGATGCCGATCGAGGAGGGTGCTGTGCAGGCCGGACGCGAGTTCGATCAGTTGGGCGTTGGTGCCGGGGGCGGGCAGTGCGATGCGCCGAACGTGGTAGTCCAGCTCCACCTCGTTCTCGAGCGTCCAGGCCAGCTGCGGCGAGCCGAGGAGGTTGGCCGGGCGCTTGCGAAAGGTGGGATGAATCTCGCTGCAGGACAGCAGCTTTTGGTGCGTCTGCGCGACGAACTCCGGACCGGCACCCTCCGGCGGTTCGAACAGTTGAAGCGAGCCGACGTGCATCGGGTGCTCGCGGGATTCGGCCAATAAAAATACGGCATCAACCGGTGCGATGAATTCCATATGTGTGTCGCCCCCTGACGACGGTGGAGATTTTGTAATACGAAGAATCGACCACGTTGTCGGGTGGGACACACCACAGAAAACCCTGTGCACCCGTGCCAAACGTACCCGGCTGCCTCCGGATACGTGCGCCGAATCAGCGCACCTGATCGGCGACCTTCGAGACGATCAGGCATCCCTGATCGAACCGTTCGTCGGGCTGCCGTGCGCAGACCATCCGGGCGATCACCGTGAAACCCGCTTCGCGCAACAGCTCGGCAAGCCGCTCGGGTGACCAGCAATAGGCGCGGGTCACCTTGTGGTCGAAAGCGAGCACGGTGTCGGTGGTGTCCGCTGTCTGGAATGCCAGCAGCGCGTGCCCTCCGTTTCGGAGTACCCGATGAAACTCGCGCAACACCTGAGGTACCCGTTGCGGCGGCAAGTGGATGATCGAGTACCAGGCCACGAGCCCGCTCAACGCCTCGTCCTCGATGGCGAGCTCCTCCATCGATCCCACCTCGAACCGCAGGCCGGGGAACTCGTTGCGCGCCAGTTCGATCATGCGCGGCGACAGATCCATGCCGAAGACCGGGAGGTCGAGCGACGCGAGGTGCGCGGCGATTCTTCCCGGGCCGCAGCCGATGTCCGCCACCGGTCCGGAACTGTTGGCACGCACGAGTTCCGCGAAGGCGCCGAGGACGGCGCGGTCGAAAGGCCTGGTCGCCAGGTGGTCGCGAACGAGGTCGAGGTAGATCTCGGCCACGTCGTCGTAGGACGTGCGGGTGGCGTCGACATCGGCATGGGTCAAGACCGGAACTCCTTTGCGCGAAACGGTGTTCGTACCTCTCAGGGCGTCGCGGAGAGCGCCGGATCATCCTGCGGAGTGGCGGCGCGAGACTGCCTGGTTCCGAGGAACGATCCGAGCACGACCAGCGGGAATCCTATCGCCATGCCCGCGGTGAGCGGTTCACCCAGCAGCGTCACGCCGAGCACGATCGCCACCGCCGGATTGATGTAGGTGATCACCGTGGCGCGCGCCGGACCGACCTCGCCGATCAGCGCGAAGAACAGCAGGAACGCCGCCGCGGTGCAGACGATCGCGAGGCCGAGCACCGACAGCGTGGCGCCCGCGGGGAAGTGAGCAGGCCGGAGCAGCGCGGCGAACGGCGCGTAGAGCACCGCCGCCAGCAGCAGCGACGCGGTCACCACACCCATCGGCGGTAGATCCGCCAGGGAACGGTTGATGATGATCGGACCGACCGCGTAACCGATGGTGGTCAGTGCGATGGCTCCGATCGCGGCGGGGTTGGACAGATCCACGTCGAGCCCGACCAGGGCCGCCACGCCTGCGAATCCCACGACCAGGCCGAGAATCCTTCGGGCGTCGATGGTTTCGTGGCCGAGGCGGGTCACGATCAGCACCGCGATCAACGGCACCGCCGCGATCAGCAGGCCGACGGTGGAGCTGTTCAGCGTGGTCTCCGCGTATCCGATGAGGAACCACGGGCCCGAGATCTCCACCAGTGTGTAGAGCAGCAGCGGCCGCCAGCGCCGCAGGACCGGCCGCAGCGCGTCGGTGAACAGGGCGACCGGCAACAACAGCAGGCCGCCGATCAGCGTCCGGCCGAATGCCACGAACACCGGATCGAAGTCCTCGACGGCGACCGCGATCATCGCGTACGGCACACCCCAGATGGCGCCCATCGCCAGGAACAACAGCCAACCGCGCTTGGTCATCGCGCCGTCCCCCGAGTCACCGCCGCAGATTTCATGCTCTCGCTCGCTTTCGATCCACGAGGAGCCTAGCGGGTGATCCCATGATCTGACAGATCGTTTCCGGTGTTCGACGCGGGCATGCGCCCCGTGACCCGGGATCTCGGATCGCGCTGTTCAACAGCCGAGTTGATCCGCCAGATCCAGGAAGTCGCGTGCGTTGACGTCGAATTCGTCCTCGTACTCGACGTCCACCGCACCGCCCGCGCCGAACTCCAGCGGCCGCGCGACGAACGCGGTGCGGAAACCCAGCGCGCCCGCCGCCCTGATGTCGTACTTGTGGCAGGCGACCATCATGATCTGCTCCGGAGCCAGCCCCAGGTAGGTCGCGGCCATGCGATACGTCACCGGATCCGGCTTGAACGCGCCCGCCATCTCCGCGGTGAAGATCGCGTCCCACGGCAGGCCGCCCAGCTTCGAAATATTCACCACCGCAGCCACATCCGCGTTCGACAAGGTCGCGAGCGTGAACCGGGTCTTCAGCCGGGTCAGCCCGGGAACGGCATCCGGCCACGGCACGATCCGCCGCCAGGCGCGGGCCAGCTCCTCCCGCTCGGCCTCGTCGAAATCGGTCACGCCATATTCCGCCAGCAGCCGGTCCAGTGCGTCGCGGTACACCGAATGCACCGTGGTCCACTCGTCCTTGCCGACCTTCGCGTCGCGCAGCACGTCGAAATACTGTGCGCGCCAGCGGTCTACGAACTCCACCCAGTCGAGTCCCTGGTGCCGTCCCGCGCTCGCGTCGCGCAAAGCCCCCAGCACCGTCGAATGGAAATCCGTCGCCGTGCCCTGCACGTCGAACAGCAACGCCCGCACCTCGCTCACCCCGAAATCCAACCACGTGACGGGTGTTCGGTGCTCGGTCGCCTGGGGGCGTCAAGGACGCGGCGTGCCCCACAGGTTGCGCAGTAGCAGCCAAGGCTGTTCGGGATCGGGCACCCGCCCTGCCTTCATCTCCGCGGCGCCCCAGCCGTCCACCGCGCGAAGGACGGCGGCGGTGGCGGCGACGAGCAGGCTCCGGTCGGCTTCCAGGGTGATGAGGCCGATGGCGATGCCATTGTCGACGAAGTCGGCGATCCACGAGCGGAACGCGCCCTGTTCGCGCAGCAGGAAGGCCGGATCGATCAGCGCGAGGTCGGCAGGGTGTGTCTCGATGTGGGCGCGCAACCGCCGTTCGACGATCTTCAGCTGCGACCAGAACTCGGCGTCGTCCGCGACGCGCTGCCACGCGCCGAGCACCTCGGAGAGGCGGGCCGCGACGTCGTCCAGAGCGGTGTACAGCAGGTCTTCGCGGCCGTCGAAGTAGTTGTACGCCGAGGATTTCGAGATGCCCGCCGCCGCGATGATCTGGTTGTAGGAGGCGGTTTCCACGCCGTCCTCCGCGAACATCCGCTGCGCGACATCGAGGATGCGGCGTTGTTCGTCGGCGGGAAGCCGGGTGAAGCGGGGAAGTGGCATGGTCACATCTTAGGGCCTAGTCGTGCGCACCTCTAGTGTGTACCATTGGTACACACCGACGTTCTGAAAGGTGGGTGCGGTAATGACGGACGCCGTCATCGAGACGATCGGACTGCGCAAGCGGTTCGGCGATTTCATCGCCCTCGACGGCCTCGACCTGCGAGTCGAGCCGGGCGAGGTGCACGGATTCCTCGGGCCGAACGGCGCGGGCAAGTCGACGACGATCCGGATCCTGCTCGGACTGATCCGGTCGAGCAGTGGGACGGCACGCCTGCTCGGCGGCGACCCGTGGCGCGACGCCGTGCGGCTGCACCGCCGCATCGCCTATGTCCCCGGTGACGTCTCGCTGTGGCCCGGCCTCACCGGCGGCGAATGCCTCGACGTGCTCGCCGCCGCGCGCGGTGGGTTCGACCGCGTCCGCCGCGACGACCTCGTCGAACGGTTCGAACTCGATCCAGGGAAGAAGAGCCAGGACTACTCCAAAGGCAACCGGCAGAAGGTCGCGCTGGTCGCCGCGTTCGCCTGCGACAGCGAGCTGCTGATCCTCGACGAGCCGACCTCGGGGCTCGACCCGCTGATGGAGCAGGTGTTTCAGCAGACGCTGGCCGAACGCAAGCGCGCGGGATGCACGGTGCTGCTGTCGAGTCACATCCTCGCCGAAGTCGAGGCGCTCGCCGACCGGGTGAGCATCATCCGCCAGGGACGGACCGTGTCGACCGGGACGCTGCACGAATTGCGCCGTCACACAACGACTCACGTGCATGCGGTCACCACCGTGCCGCCGGTCGCGCTGGACGACGCGCCCGGCGTGAGCTCGGTGCGCATCGAGCGCGACGGCGCCGGATACGCGGTCTCCTTCGGTGTCGACGCCGGGCATGTGGGCGAGGTGGTCGGGGCGCTGCACGAGGCGGGTTTGGTGTCGATCACCGCGAACCCGCCGAGCCTGGACGAGCTGTTCCTGCGCAACTACACGTCCGCCGAAAGCGTCGAAACGGTGGAGGTGTAGCGATGCGCGGATTCACGGTGATGGCAGGCGTCGGTTTGCGCGGCAGCCGTCGGCAGATCCTGTGGTGGGTGCTCGGGCTCGCGGTCGTCTTCGCGGGCACGGTGTGGTCGCTGGACGGCCTGTATTCCACGCAGGACGAGCTGGTGAGTTACCGGGCGGCCACCGAATCGGGCACGGCGTTGTTCGCGATCAACGGCAGGCCGTACGGGCTCGATGATCTCGGCGGGGTCATCGCCTACGAATTCGGGTTTCTCAGCGCACTCGCCTTTCCGCTCATGGGCATTCACCTGGTGACGCGGATGACGCGCCGCGAAGAGGAATCCGGGCGGGCGGAGTTGTTGCGCGCCGGATCCGTCGGACGGGTCGCGGGCGTTGCCGCGGCGGTGGTGCTGACCGGTTCCGCACTGGTTCTGGTTTCTGCGTCGATTGTTGCCGCGCTCTTGGTCGTCGGCCTGGAATGGTCTGGTGCGCTGCTCTATTCGGCGTCGCTGATGGCGCTCGGCTGCTGCTTCGCGGCGATCGCGGCGCTGGCGGCGCAGGTTGTCGTCTCGGCGCGCAGCGTGCTCGGAATCTGTCTCGCCGTCTTGATCGCGGCCTTCCTCACCCGCGGTATCGGCGATGTGCGCGGCAACGGGCTGGTGTGGCTTTCGCCGATCGGCTGGGCGGAACAGGCTCGCCCGTTCGGCGCGGCGCGGTGGTGGCCCGTGCTGCTGGCGCTGGGTTTCGCCGCGGTGCTGTTCGGCGCGGCCTGCTGGGTCGCGGGCCGTCGAGATCACGGCGCCGGAGTGCTCGCCGCGCGTCGCGGGCCCGCGTCCGCATCACCGATATTGCTGCGGCCCTGGGGATTCGCGCTGCGCAGGCACCGCGGCGGCATCATCGCGTGGAGCGTGATCGGCGCGCTCGTCGCCCTCTCGTTCGGCGCGCTCGCCGACGCCATCCGCACCGTGATGGCGGACAACGCGGCCTTGCAGGACGTTCTCGGCGGCGGCAGCGCGGACCCGGATGCTTACTTGTCGTTCGTCGTGGTGCTGATCGCCTTGCTCGTCGCCGGGTTCGCGGTGCAGGGGGTCGGCCGGATCGCGGAGGACGAGCCCGGTGATCGGCTGGAACCCGTTTTGGCCGGGGCGGTTTCGAGATCGCGATGGTTGACCGCCGAGGTGATCACCGTCGCCTGCGGCACTGCTGTGGTCGCGGGGGTCAGCGGATTGGCGCTCGGCGTGAGTGACGCATTGGCAGTGGGCGATTCATCAGCGGTTGCCCGGTTGACCCTCGCCACGCTCTCATATCTTCCGTCCGCCCTGGTGCTGCTGGGAATCGCGGTGTCGCTCTACGGAATTCGCCCCGCCACGTTGGGCTTCAGCTGGGCCGCCTTCGTCGCCGTAGCGCTGATCGCCACCCTCGCCGACACACTCCGCCTACCCGAATGGATCCGCCACCTGTCCCCACTCGAATGGGTAGGCCGCACCCCCTCCGAACCCATCACCCCCTGGCCACTGATTGCCTCCGCCACCTTGACCATCGCATTGATCGCCTTGGGCCTGCGGGGCTTCACCTCCCGCGACATCCCCACGCACAGCGGCCCAGGCCTGATCCGAACCCTACGTCTGCCTTGGACTACCCCTCCACCGAACACCACCCCCACCCCTTCCTGACCCCACGCCTCCCCCACGCCTCGCAGACCTTGCAAGCCCTGCGAGGCGTCAAAACCCTCTGCGAAGCCCGCACCAGCTGGCCGACCAGTGGCATCGCATCCCACCACCGCCCGGCTGATGCCGTCGAAAATCGCGGCACCCCACACCCCGTCCACACCCCTCACACAGTCGGTGCCTATGTCCGGCGTCGAATGCCTGTGTGGAATCGGCTCAGGCTGCGCGCCATTAGGCGTCGCAAGGTCGCTGCCGCCCCGGGGGCGTCGATGGGAGTCGTGCGGCGCTCCGCACCGTTTGCACGCCGCACACAGTCGGTGCCGCTGTGAGGCGTCGAATGCCTGTGTGGCGCAACGGCAGCGTGGTCTGGGGCGTAGCCGGGTGTACAACGCACAACGCCTTCACGATCGGTGGACGATCGTGAAGGCGTTGGCGGGGATATCGGGCTGGGGCCGATATCGCCCTAATTCACCGGGCGCCGGTGGTGGTTGGCACTGGGGTTTGCGTTGTGGTGGTGGGGGGTGGGGTTGTGGTCGGCTGGGTGGTGGTCGGTGCCACGGGCTCCGCCGGTGCCACGGTTTGGGTGGGGGCTGCGACCGAGGTCCTCGCCTGGGGGTTCGTCGTCTCCGGAGGAGTTGTTGCGCTGGGGGTTTCGGCCGGAGGCGTGGTTGCCGGGGCGGTGGTTGTCGGAGCCGTGGTGGTCGATGTGACGGCGGCGCCGGTCTTCGTGGTCGTGGGCGCGGCCGTGGTGGTCGGCGCGGCCGTGGTCGTGGTTGTCGTCGAGGCAGCCTTCGGCTTCGCAGTGGCCGACACCACCGCATCGTTCGCGGCCGCGAAGTCGGCGGCCTCCGGCTCGGAGGACTTGTCGACCGTCTCACCGGCCTGCGCCTGCTTCGCCAGGTGGGTGAGCCAGGCGGCCGCGTACTCGGCGGAGGTCAGCGGCCTGCCTTCGCCAGGGTTGGCGTCACGCCAGTAGTCGAAGTGGTGGCCGGTGTGGTCGGGGCCGAGCGTCAGCTTGTACGGGTCGCTCATGACCACCGGGATCGTGTTCTGGTTGGTCACGATGAGACCGATGATCTCGTTCAGCACCTTCTGCGGCAGGTATGCGAGCGGCGACATCTGTTCGGTCGCGATCGAGTCGGCCTTCGCGGGCTCCTTCGGCTGCTCACCCGGCTTGTACTCCGGATCGGAGACACGCAGCAGGACCTCGAGGAACGTCTCGTCGCTGGCCATCCAGTTCGGCTGCGACTGGATGTCGGCGAACGCCGCCATCGCGATGCGGCCGAGGACCACGGCGACGTCCATTCCGTTGGTCGGATTGAGCCCCTCGCGCTCGAGTTGGTCGACATTGATCTGCCTGCCGACATTCACCACCAGCTGCAGCAGCGAGATGTTCTCCGGCGCCGCGCAGGTGAGATCGCCCTCGGAGCAGAACGACGCGATCTTGCCGTTCAGCGCGCCGAAGTCACCGCTGGTGCCTGGCAGCGCGCCCTGACCCGAGACCGGCTTCCTGCCGTCCTGATACTGCTGGTCGAAGCCGTCCGGGTTGCTGAACGGATCCTTCGAGCCGGGGAACGGCCCGTCTCCTGCCGCGCGGCCCGAGTCGGCGAGGATGACGACGCCGACGACATCGTCCGGATCGACGATCCCTTGATCGCCCTCCCCCTGATGCCCGATGTTCATCGCGACACGGCGGACGACGTCGGCGCCCTCGCTGTACCCGACGATCGAGAACTTGGTGTCGGGGCAGGCCTGCGAGATCTCCCGCATCACCTGCTGGGTGTTCGCGACGCCCGCGTTGACGGCGTCTTCGTAGGTGGCCATGTTGGCCGGGTAAGCGATGTAGACCGCCGCGTACGAGCCGGGGTCGACGTCGTCGGCCGGTGCGTTCACCACCGGGTCGACCCAGCGGCTGTTGTGGTCACCGGCCAACGCGGCGGGCAACTCGTTCCCGTTGGCGTCGACCAGCAACTTCGTGGTCCCCGCCGTGGGAGTGTCGCCGCGACCGGCGACCGAGATGGTCACCATGTCGTGGCACTCCGTGACGGAGGCCTTGAGCTGTGTGTCCGCGGTGTGCGGCGACGAAGTGACGGCGAACGAAGCGGCAACGATCGCCGCCACCCCCAAAACCGCAGGTGCAGCGACGGCCGAAGCAATGCGATGCCGCGCGAAGAACTCGCGAAAAGCCATGTCCCGATCCCATTCCAGTACCGACAGATGGACAGGCCCCCCGACGGGCCATAGGTCACCAAGGACGTCGTGATGGGAACGGCGAGCGTTACTGTGATCGATTCGTCGGCATCTCGGCCCGGATCGCGCACACAGCTACCTGTGCAGCCGGACTACGCGTTCGATCGGTGTGTGATCCCCTCCGAAAACGGTGAAGTTCTTCGGCCCGTTGTCGTCCATCCAGGATCGAACGCATTCCTCGCTGGTCCTAGGCACCCTAGGGTGCTCGGTCCACCACCCGCTCACCAGATGTAGACCCAGGCAGGCCGCTCCGGAAGATCGAACGCCCGGACCGCCCGCGCACCAGCATCGGCACCAAGGCGTCCTCCGGAAACGAGGCGTGCAACGACGTGGCAGTAGCCTTATCGGCGGCTCATCTCGGCCCGGATCGCGCACACGCCTACAGCAGTACCCTCACATGCCCGCACGGCCGACTCGAGAAAAGGACGCTTCGATGCGATTCACCCGTACTCGCAACCTGCTGCTGTTCGCCCTCAGCCTGATCGCGGCCGGAACGGTGGGCACCGTGCCCACCGTCGCCACCGCCGAACCCGCGCGACCGACCATCGTGCTGGTGCACGGTGCGTTCGCCGACACCACCAGCTGGGACCGCGTCGCCGCCGAACTCCGCGCCGACGGGTATCGAGTCGTGGTGCCAGACAACCCGCTTCGCGGACCCGCCAGCGACGCGGCCGCGATCGAACGGTCGCTCGCGGCGATCGACGGGCCGATCGTGCTCGTCGGGCACTCCTACGGCGGCGCGGTCATCACCAATATCGATGATCCGGACGTGCAGGCGCTCGTCTACGTCGCCGCCTTCGCACCGCAGCAGGGCGAGCCGATCGCCCTCGCGCTCGACCCCATCCGCTTTCCCGGCAGCCAGCTGCTGCCGCCGGCACTGGCCTTCACGGTGACCGGCACCGGGCTGGACGCATATGTCGAACCGGCCTATTTCCACGAGGTCTTCGTCCAGGATGTCGATGCCGCCACCGCCGCCGAGATGATCCCCCACCAGCGCTCCCTCGCGGTCATTGCCAACATCGAGCTGTCGGGTCCCGCGGCCTGGACCAAAACACCCAGCTGGTTCGTGGTCTCCGGCCAGGACCGCGTCATCCCACCCAGCGCACAACGAGCCATGGCGCAGCGCATCGGCGCGCGGGCCAGCGAGCTGAACGCCTCGCACGCCTCCCTCGTCTCGCAACCGGCCGCGGTCACGTCGGTCATCGAACAGGCTGCGGGCCAGTGATCCTCGGACGGGTCTCGAGGTCTACTGGCAGTTCGGAGGGCCTCAGTCGCCTTCGCCCGAGAGGCGGTGGCGGAGGGTGGCTGCCCGAAGCGTGAGGTGGTTGCGCTCGGCGAGGTTGTGCGCCTGTGCGGCGGCCTCCACGTAGAGCCGCACCGCCGTGGCGAGGTCGCCGGCTCGCTCGTGGAGGTAGGCGGCCGAAGCGGTGTACCGCGGGAGCGCCGGGTCGAGTTCGGCGAGTGCGGCGAGTCCCGCCTGCGGTCCGTCCGCCTCGCCGACGGCGACGGCGCGATTGAGCCGCACCACCGGGCTGTCGGTGAGGCGGACCAGCTCGTCGTACCACTCGACGATCTGCACCCAGTCGGTCTCGTCGGCCGTCTGCGCGTCGGCGTGCAGGGCCGCGATGGCGGCCTGCGCTTGGTACTCCCCGAGCCGGTCGCGGGCCAGCGCGGCCTGGAGTACGGTCACGCCCTCGGCGATCAGGTCGCGCCGCCACAGACCGCGGTCTTGATCGGTCAGCGGCACGAGACTGCCGTCGGCGCGCGTCCGGGCCGGACGTCTCGCGTGGTGGAGCAGGAAGAGGGCGAGCAGTCCCGCGACCTCCGTGTCGTCGGTGGTCGCGGCCAGCTGCCTGGCCAGCCGGATCGCCTCGGCGGCGAGGTCGACATCGCCGCAGTAGCCCTCGTTGAACACGAGATACAGCACCCGAAGCACGGTGCGCAGGTCGCCGGGACGATCCAGCCGGACGTCGCTCACGGTGCGTTTTGCCCGGCTGATCCGCTGGGCCATCGTCGCTTGGGGCACGAGGTAGGCCTGCGCGATCTGGCGGGTGGTGAGGCCGCCGACGGCCCGCAGTGTCAGCGCGACAGCCGACGCGGGGGTGAGGCTCGGGTGCGCGCACAAAAAGTAGAGCTGCAGCGTTTCATCCGCGGAGGCCGTCGGTCCGGGCGGCGGCTCGTCGGAAACCCGAAGCTCGCGCCGTCGCCGCGCGGTATCGGATCGGGCGAGATCGACGAAGCAACGCCACGCAGTGGTGATCAGCCAGCCCTTGGGGTCGTCGGGGCTGTGGTTCGGCCACGTCTCGACGGCCCTGATCAGCGCCTCCTGGACAGCGTCCTCGGCGGTCGCGAAGTCCGCCCCGCGGTGGACGAGGACCGCCAAGACACCGGGGATCAGGTCCCTCAGCTGGGCCTCGTCCACCGCGTCGGCGGCCATCACTCGGTGACGGTCGGCGCAGCGGTCAGGAACGGCCGAACCTCGAGCCACTCGTGGATCGGCTTGCCGCCCGCGCCGGGCGCCGCGGACAACTCGCCCGCCAGCTCGACGGCGCGCTCGTACGAGTCGACATCGATGATCATCCAGCCCGCGATCAGGTCCTTGGTCTCCGCGAACGGGCCGTCGGTCACGGGCGGCTTGCCCTCACCGTCGTAGCGGACCCAGGCGCCCTCCGGCGCCAGGGCCTGGCCGTCGACGAACTCGCCGCTGCCTTCCAGCCGGGCCGCGAAGTCGGTCATGTACTGCATGTGCGCCTCGATCTCCGCGGGCGTCCACTGGTCCATCGGCACGTCGTTGACGGCCGCCGGGGCGCCTCGGTAGTGCTTGAGAAGCAGGTACTTGGCCATGACATTCTCCCTTCGGGACTGCGACCCTAGTTGGTCGTTCACCCCTGGGACGGAGCTGTCGCGACATTCTCGACATCCACCGCCGAACTTTCTCGCACCTTTTTACGTCTGCCGGAGAGGCTCGTACTCCTCGGCGCTGAGTCCGAAGGTCCACGCGACGCCGGCGCGCGCGGTCTCGGTATCCGGCGGCACCCGCAGCCAGTAGGTGCGACTGGTGCCGTCGGGTTCGGGCGTCGAGTTGATCACCTCGACCATCACCACGTCCTCGTCGCCGTCGAGTTCGATGCGCCAGAGCACGCCGGTCTCGTCACGGTGGATCGGTCGCGCACCGGATTCGTCGAGGTAGCGGTCGTAACCGTAGTACTCGAGCATCACTCGGCGCAGTTCGGCGTTCTCCTCGTCGCGGATGCGCTCGGCCGTCAGTGCGCGCAGATCGTCGAGGAATTCGGCGGGAATCGGCATGCCGCGCCAGGCGAACAGGGCGAATCCGTCGGCGTAGGCGAGCGCTGGGCCGTCACCATTGTCGAGCCGTCCCGCTTCGTCGCGGTGCAGTGCGGTAGGCCGCTCGCTGACCACCGCGATCTTCTCGTAGGGCCACCACCAGCCGGCCTCGCGGGCGACGCTCGCCGCCGCTGCCAACGGCTCACCGGGCTCGGTGCCGAACGTCGACAGCCACGCGGCATCGTGCTGACCGAGGACGGCATCGAGCAGCAGCAGGCGAATCGCGATCTGCTCCTTGCGGTTACCGGCCACCTCGTCGATGACACCGGCTCGGATTCGGTCGACCACGGTGGCGGTTTGCTCCCAGAGGTCCGCGCCGGTCTCGCGCCAGTGTGCACTGAAACCCGTGGGGCCGAGTTCGGCGTCGACACGTGCGCGTTCGGCCGCCAGCGGGACGTTGCGCAGTGCCTCGCGGACCGATGCGCCGGTGTCCTGCGCGGCCCGCAGTATTCGCACCGCCTCCAGGGGAGAACGTGCCCACGCGATGGTTTCCGGCGCATCGAGCCCGGCCTGCCGGTAGGCCGCCCGCACCGCCTCCTCGGCCACCGTCCGGTCCCCCGGCCCGGTGGCCGCCGACACCGAACGCCATTCGTCGCGCCTTGCCGCGTACTCGCTGAATCCAGTTGTCATCGAATGCCTTTCGCCTCTGCCGCGTCAGTCCGCGACAATGCGGACCGAGCCGGGCACGTATTCGCGCTGGCGCACCACCCGGAACCACCCCTTCGGCAACGTGATCGCCGCATGCTCCTCGTGGACGACGCGTCCGCCCTCGGGTAGATGCAGCAGCATCGGTCCCGTCGCACCGGATTCGCGGATCAGCTTGCCCGGCCCCTGCACGGCGTGCGCGTGGCCGGTGACCTCGCCCAGTGCGAGCACCAACCGCCCGCGTGGATCACGCGCCACCGAAGGGGCGTGCAGAAGTTCCTGCGGCACAGCACTTTCCGCGAGCGGCGCGATCAGGACATCGCCTTGCCGATACATGAATTTCCTCCCGTCACGGCGCGAGTCCGGCGCCGTTCACCCGAGAACGTAGCGGCGGGCACCGACAAACCGCCCGGCTCGCTCCGGTGTCGGTGCGGCTTGGTAGAAACCTCGTGACGATCACGGCACTGCCAGAAGGGGCGGGCACATCACATGACCATCGGCGACCATTTGCAGGAGTTCGGCGGCCTGCCCGCCTTCACCTTTCCCGATGCCGAGACCGACGCGAAGAAGAAGCAGAAAAGCGTCGTGTTGCCGGAGCCGGACGCGGTCGCGTGGCGTCTGAGCGTGGAAACCTATGACGCGCAGGAGACGTGGCCCGAGTGCTTCGCTCGCTTCCTCGGTGCGGTCGATACGACGAAGATCACCGCGTTGATCGTCGGTACGTGGGATGACGTGTACGGCAACGGGCCCGACGAGGTGATCGAAGCTCTGTGCGCGGCCGCGGACCGGCTGCCCGCGCTGCGCGCCCTGTTCCTCGGCGACATCGTCATGGAGGAGTGCGAGATGTCCTGGATCAATCAGGGCCTGGTCACCCCACTACTCGAAACCTTCTCCGGCTTGGAGGTTTTCGGCGTTCGCGGCGGTCAGAACCTGGAGTTCCCCGCCGTGCGGCACGAACGCCTGCACACGCTCGTCGTGGAGAGCGGTGGCCTGCCCGCCGACGTCGTGCGCGGCATCGGGGCCAGCGACCTGCCCGCGCTCGCGCACCTGGACCTGTGGCTCGGCACATCGGAGTACGGCGGAGACAGCGAGGTGGCCGACCTCGCGCTCATCCTCTCGGGTGACCGGCTGCCCGCGCTGAAGCATCTCGCCCTGCGCAACAGCGAGACCCAGGACGACGTCTGCGCCGCTCTCGCCGCGGCGCCCGTGGTGGCCCGGCTGGAGAGCCTCGACATCTCGATGGGCGTCCTCACCGACGACGGCGTGGCGGCGCTGCTGTCCGGTCAGCCGTTGAGCCATCTGAACGTGCTCGACATGCACTACAACTATCTGTCCGACGAGATGCGAACCCGGCTGCGCGACACCCTGGAGCCCGCCGGGGTCCGCCTGGAACTCGACTCCGACGACGCCGAGGAGGACAGCGACGAGGACGACGGAACCGTCTGGCGGTTCGTCTCCGTCGGTGAATGAGTCGTGTCCGTCTCGGCACCGCCGCGCTGGGTGATCGTCGGTAACGGCGAGAACAGGCGCGTCGGCATGTTCACCAACGCCGCCCGTGCCCAGGTGTCGGCGGAAATCCGCGTGGTCGAATGGCGTGACGTGCTGCGCGAGGGCGGCTGCGACTTCCGCGACGACGAGATCGTGCGGCTCGAGTCGCCCGGCGAGAATCTCGAAGTCGATCGACTGTTGCGGGGGAGCTCCGAGCCGACGCGGGTGGAGGGTTCCGCCCGCTGGTACGCGCGGTTCCTCGACGCGGCGCGCTCGCTGCGCGGCGGTTTCCGGCTCGATGACACCGATGACCTGGCCGTGCTGTTCGACAAGCGGCGGTGCCACGCGCGGCTGTCGCGAGCGGGTGTGCCGGTGCCGTCCTCGCCCACCTCCGGCGGACGCGCCTCGGTGCGCGGCTGGGCGGAGGTGCGGAGTCTCATGCGTGCGGCGGAGATGCCGCGCGTGTTCGTCAAGCTCGCGCACGGTTCGTCGGCCTCCGGCGTGCTGGCCATCGAATCCACCCGCGACGGACGGCTGCGCGCGACCACCTCGGTGGAGATCACACCGGAGGGTCACCTGCACAATTCGCTGCGCGTGCGTCGCTACACCGCCGAACGGGAGATCGCGCACATCGTCGACCGGCTCGCACCGGACGGGCTGCACATGGAACGCTGGATTCCCAAGGCCTCCCAAGGCGGCCGATCCGCCGACCTGCGGGTCGTGGTGATCGGCGGGCGTGCGACCCACGCCGTCGTCAGGACGAGCCGCACGCCACTGACCAACCTGCACCTCGGCGGTGCGCGCGGCGATCTGGCGGACTTCCGCGCCGCCGTGGGCGAGCACTGGGCGACGGCACTGTCGATCTGCGAGCAGGCGGCCGCCTGTTTTCCGGCGACTCTGTGTGTCGGCGTCGATCTACTGCCCGTCGTCGGGTGGCGACGGTTCATGGTCGCCGAGGTCAACGCCTTCGGGGATCTGCTGCCCCGGCTCTCCGGACTGCCGGAGGGTCCGGCCGCCGGGCTGGATACCTACACGGCTCAGGTCGTCGCCGCGACAACTCGCTATCACCGTGCCCGGCAATCTGATTCGCGGGAAACGCGCCAAGGAGTCCCGCTGTGACGATCTCGCAGGCCACGGAGCCGGATATGAACACCGTGATCGGCCGAGACGATCTACTGTTGCTCACCCTCGACACCCTGCGCTACGACGTCGCGGCCGAACTGGCGGCGGCGGGCCGGTTGCCGAATCTGAGCGCGTACCTCCCCGGCGGTGGCTGGCAAAAACGCCACGCCCCAGGCAATTTCACCTACGCCGCACATCACGCCATCTTCGCAGGCTTCCTGCCGACACCGGCGACACCGGGCCCGCACCCACGGCTGTTCGCCGCGCGTTTCGCGGGCAGCGAGACCACCGCCGAGCGCACCTTCGTCTTCGACGAGCCCGATCTGGTTACCGCGCTGGCCGCGCGCGGCTATCACACGGTCTGCATCGGCGGCGTCGGCTTCTTCAACAAGCAGGGCGCGCTCGGCAGCGTCCTGCCGGGGATGTTCGCCGAGAGCCATTGGGAGCCAGAGTTTTCCGTAGCCTCGCCCACCTCCTTCGAGGCGCAGGTGGCCTGCGCCGAGCGGGTGGTCGCGGCATTGCCCGCCGAGCGGCGACTGTTCCTTTTCGTCAACGCCTCCGCCCTGCATCAGCCCAACTGGTTCCACCTGCCCGGCGCGACCCGCGAGGCGGGCGACAACCGCGCCACCCACGCGGCAGCGCTGGAATACATCGACCGGCACGTAGGCCGGCTGTTCGACGTGATGCGTTCGCGGCGACGCTGTTTCGCCATCGTGTGTTCCGATCACGGCACGGCCTACGGTGACGACGGCTTCACCGGGCACCGGCTCGGACACGCATCGGTATGGACCGTCCCCTACGGTCATTTCTTCCTGGAGCCACCCGCATGACCCGCACGATCATCCTGCCCCGGCCGTATCAGAACTACGTCTACGCCTATCCGCACAAGACCGCCTACCGCGCACTCACTCCGCGGCCCGCGCTCACCGACCTATGGGCCGGGCAATCGCGGCGGGCACTTTCGCTGTATCTGCACATCCCGTTCTGCGAGGTGCGCTGCGGTTTCTGCAATCTGTTCACCCGCGTCGGCGCGCCCGACGGTCTCACCGGCCGCTACCTCGACGCGCTCACCCGCCAAGCCGAGGCCGTTCGTGCGGCACTGGGTGACGCCGAGACCCCGCGTTTCGCCACCGCCGCGATCGGTGGCGGCACACCCACCTTCCTCGAAGCGGACGAGCTGACCCGGCTGTGCGACATCGCCGAGGACATCATGGGCGCCGACCTGCGCGCGATCCCGCTCTCCGTCGAGGCATCGCCGAGCACGGCGACCGCCGACCGCCTCGCGGTCTTGGCCGAGCGCGGGACGACCCGGCTGAGTCTCGGTGTGCAGAGTTTCATCGAAGAGGAGGCACGCGCCGCCGTTCGGCCGCAACGACGCGCCGATGTCGAGGCCGCGCTCGGTCGAATCCGGGACACCGCCATCCCGGTGCTGAACATCGACCTCATCTACGGCATCGACGGTCAGACCGCCGCGACCTGGCGGGAGTCGCTCGACGCCGCACTGGCGTGGCGCCCCGAGGAGATCTACCTCTACCCGCTCTACGTCCGCCCGCTGACCGGGCTCGGACGACACACCGACCCTGCTGTCGCCGAACGTGATTGGGACGAACAGCGGCTGCGACGGTACGTCGAGGGGCGTGACCACCTCCTGGCGGCGGGCTACGAGCAGGTCTCCATGCGCATGTTCCGCCGCGTCGACGCGCCGCCCCAAGGGCCGGACGATTACGCCTGCCAGACCGACGGCATGATCGGCCTCGGCTGCGGGGCGCGCTCCTACACCTCCGGAACGCACTATTCCTTCGATTACGCCGTCGCTCCGCGCGAGGTGCGCGCGATCATCGACACCTACGCGGCCACAACGGATTTCACCCGCGCGGTCTATGGGCGAGTGATCGACGGCGACGAACCCGAGCGTCGCTACCTGCTGCAATCGCTGCTCCAGGCCGATGGTTTCGCGGTGGCCGACTACCGGCTGCGTTTCGGCCACGAACCACACGACAGCTTCGCCGCCGAACTCGACGCCCTCGCGGAGCGGGGGTGGCTGGCCGACCCGCGATCGGGCCATCTGCGGCTGACCGCCGAGGGTTTGGCCTACTCCGACGCCATCGGGCCCGAGTTCTTCTCCCCGGCGATACGCGCCGCCATGGCCGCCTACGAACACCGGTGACCGCGGTGGACCTCACCATTCTCTATCGCGGACCGCTGGCTTCCTGCGATTACGACTGCCCTTACTGCCCCTTCGCCAAACGCCGCGACTCGACCGCCCAGCTCCGCGCCGACCGGGCCGCCCTCGAACGATTCACCCGGTGGGCGTGCGCGCAGACGGGTGACCGCCTCTCGATCCTTTTCACCCCTTGGGGCGAAGGACTCGTGCGGTCCTGGTACCGCCGCGCCATGATCGAACTGTCGCACCAGCCGCACATCGACCGCGTCGCCATCCAGACCAACCTGAGCTGCCGGACCGAATGGCTCGCCGACGCCGACCTCGGGACCGTCGCCCTCTGGTGCACCTACCACCCCGGCCAGACCCCGTACGACCGCTTTCTCGACAAGACCGCACGGGCAGCCCGCGCGGGTGTCCGTTTCAGTGTCGGAATCGTCGGGCTCCCAGAACATCTCGAGCATGCCCGCCGTCTGCGCGCCGACCTGCCCGAACACATCTATCTCTGGGTCAACGCCGCCGAAGGGCACACCTACACCGACGCCGCGGCGGCCGACTGGACCGATCTCGACCCCCTCTTCCCCTTCAGCCGCCATCCCCATCCCTCGGCCGGTCTCCCGTGCCGTACCGGGTCCTCGGTCATCTCGGTGAACGGCGACGGCGACGTCCGCCGCTGCCATTTCGTTCCGGCCGCACTGGGCAACCTCTACGACGGCTCCTACCGAGCCGCCCTCACCCCGCGCCCCTGTCCCCGTACCGAATGCGACTGCCACATCGGCTACGTCCACCTGGAAACCCTGCCGCTCTACGACGTGTTCGCGGGCGGAGTGCTGGAACGAATCCCCGGTCGGCCTACCCGTGTACTGGCCGAAACCTCGCTGGGCCTTCCTGCAATCCCGGCGCGCACCTCGATTCCCATCGCCTCGACGACGGCAACGTCCACCTGACAGCGTCGAAGCCATTCGGCAGCCTTTCACGTCAGCGGACCACGAGAAGGCCGGATCGTCCCGGCGGTCAGCGACGCCGTTGGGTCGCGTCGAGCAGGGCAGGGGGTGTGTCGTGCTTCTCGTCCGGGGCGAGGTCGGCACCGGGAGCGACGATCGCGTCGATCGCGTCGAGCACATCGCCGGAGAGCACGGTGTCGGCGGCGGCGAGCTGCGAGTGCAGGTGGTCCATGGTGCGGGGGCCGATGATCGCGCTGGTCACGGCGCGGTGTGCGGTGACGAAACCGAGCGCGAGCTGGATCATCGTCAGACCGGACGCATCGGCGAGTTCGGCCAGCTGTTCGACGGCCGCCATTTTGGCCCGGTTGGACGGGATGCTGGTGTCGAAGCGTTGCGGCATGAATGATGAACGGCTGGTGGTGATTTCGCGGTTCTCGCGAATCGCGCCCGACAGCCAGCCCGAGGCCAGCGGGCTCCATGCCAGCACGCCGAGCCCGTACTGCTCGGTCACGGGCAGGACGTGAGTCTCGATGCCGCGCTGCAGGATCGAGTAGCCGGGCTGCTCGGTGACATAGCGGCTCAGGTGGTTCTGCCTGGCGGCCCACTGTCCTTGCACGATGCGGTACGCGGGAAACGTCGAGGAGCCGAAGTAGCGAATCTTTCCCGCGCGCTGTAGATCGGTCAACGCCGACAGCGTCTCCTCGTCGCTGGTGCTCGGGTCCCAGCGGTGGATCTGGTAGAGATCGACATGGTCGACGCCGAGACGGCGCAGACTGTTGTCCACTGCGGTGACCAACCAGCGGCGCGAACCGCCCCGGTGGTTGCGCTCGTCGCTCATCGGCATGGCCGCCTTCGTGGCCAGCACGATGTCGTCGCGGCGGCCTGCGATGGCCTTGCCGACCATCTCCTCCGACTCCCCCTGGCTGTACCTGTCGGCGGTGTCTATCAGGTTGATCCCCGCGTCCAGAGCGGCGTGGACGATGGCGGTGGCCTCGTCCTGAGTAGTGCGTCCCAAACTGCCGAAATTCATCGCGCCGAGCACGAGGGTGCTGACCTGCACACCGGTGCGGCCCAAGGTGCGGTACTGCATGAGGCGTTCCTCCATGAGAGGTGAAGCGAGGGGGATTGGTTTCGGATCGCCGGTGCTGGCATCCTGAACAAACGGAACCATGTTCCGTCGAACAACATACGGAACATGGTTCCGCTTGGCAAGTGGAGTGACGGAGGTAGTTGCGTAATGGCCGATACCGGCGGATCAGGATCGTCGGCCCCGCGGAAGCGAGCAGACGCCCGGCGTAACGAACAGACACTGTTGGACGCGGCCGCGGCGGCTTTCGTCTCGTCCGGCGTCGACGCCCCCGTGCGCGACATCGCCGCACGCGCGGGTGTCGGCGTGGGCACGATCTATCGCCACTTCCCCACCCGCGCCGATCTAATCGTCGCCGTCTACCGGCACCAGGTCGAGGCATGCGCGGCGGCCGGGCCGGCATTGCTGGCCGACAGCAAAACGCCGCACGCGGCCTTGGCGCGGTGGATCAACCTCTTCGTCGACTTCCTGGTCACCAAGCACGGCCTGGCCGAGGCGTTGCAGTCCGGCGACCCCACCTTCGAGACCCTGCACAGCTATTTCCTCGACCGTCTCGTCCCCGTATGCACCCAGCTGCTCGACGCCGCTGCCGCAGCCGGCGAGATTCGCCCCGACATGGAGGCCTACGAACTCCTGCGCGGCGTCGGCAATCTGTGCATCGGCGCAGGCAACACTCCCCGCTACGACGCACGACGCATGGTCGAACTCCTCATCGCAGGACTACGCCGCCACTGAGCCTCGGCGGCCGCGATTTCCGCGCGCGAAGGGGTGGGCGAACCGACCCGCAAACGGAACACCGTTCAGTCCTTCGGGTGCCGCTTGACTCGGTATTCGTCTTACGCGGTGGCGGACGGTGTTCGTTTCGGTTCGATGGCATCTCCTCGATAGGTCGCCGCGGCGATCTGTACGAACGACCGGATGAGGGGATTTGCGGTGGCGCTGTTCCAGGCGACGACAAGCCTGCTGGGCGGCATATCGGTCAGCCGGACGGCGACGAGGCCGTCCGGTAGCGCGTGGGTGCGGGGTGCCAGCCCGATCGTGCCGCTCCAGAGCACTGCTTGCAGGCACTCGTGGACAGTGCGGACGATCGGACCGCGCCGGAGTTCACCGCCGGGCTCGGTGCCGTTCCAATAGGCGCGCCAGAAGGGGTCGGTTCCCTCGGGCAGCTGAAACCAGCGGCGATCGGAAAGGTCGCTCAGCCAGAGAGATTCACGGTCGGCGAGGGGATCATCGCTGCGCAGCACCACCCCCACCGGGTCGGAGCGCAGCATCACGGTGTCGATTCCGGCGTCGTCGAACGGCACGCGGGTGAGCGCGACATCGACGAGGCCCGTTCGCAGACCGGTCGTCGGGTCGGTGAGGTCTGCTTCGCGGATACGGATGTGGACGTCGGGGTGGCGGCGGCGGAAGGCGGCGGCGAGGCGGGTACCGGCCTGTTCGGCGCTGTCGGCCAGAATGCCGATCGTGATGACCGCCGGTCCGGCGGCGGCGGCGACCCGGGCGCGCGCCCGCTCGGCCTGCTCCAGCAGTGCGCGGGCCTCGTCGTAGAGCACGGTTCCGGCCGGGGTGAGTGCGACTCCGGTGGTGGAGCGGTGCAGCAGGTCGGCGCCGAGTTCGGCCTCGAGGCGTTTGATGGCCCGGCTCAGTGGCGGTTGGGACATGTGGAGGCGGGCGGCGGCGCGTCCGAAGTGGCGTTCCTCGGCAACGGCCACGAAGTATCGGAGTACGCGCATGTCCATTACCGGCGACGATACCCGCACGGTATCGGGTGGCAGGAAAGGGTGTTGGACGCGGCGACCGGAGCCGCGCTGGACTGGAGAAGTCCAATCGGCCGCGACTACCCCGGTGAATCCGGCTGCGGCCCAGCGTCTTTCCAAGGAGTTCTCTCGCCATGGCCGAATACCTGCTGCCCGAACCAGCTGTGGAGATCACGCAAGTGCGGGAACTCGCCCGCGATCTGGTGGTGGTGCCGAACCGAAACGTGCAGCTGGTCCCCAACATCGGGCTGATCGGCGGCACGCATTCGGTGTTGGTCGTCGAGACCGGAATGGGCCCGGCGAACGCCGAGAAAGTGCTCGAATTCGCGACCGGCTACGCCGCAGGCCGCAAGTTGTATCTGACCACGACTCACTTCCATCCCGAGCACGCGTTCGGCGCACAGGTATTCAGCGACGCGGCGACCTACCTGATCAACCAGGCGCAGGCCACCGACCTGGCCACCAAGGGCGCCGGTTACCTCGAGATGTTCCGAGGGCTCGGGTCGTCGATCGCCCGGCACCTGGAGGGCGTCGAATTGGCCACTCCGGACATTGTTTACGACGACTCCTACGACCTCGACTTGGGCGGCCGGGTGGTGCGGATGCGCGCCACCGGCCGAGCGCACAGCAAGGGCGACCAGGTGGTGACGATCCCCGACGCCGAGGTGATGTTCACCGGAGATCTGGTCGAGGCGGGACAATTCGCGATCTTCCCCTGGTTCCCGCCGCACGACACCGACGTGTCCGGTACCGGGTGGATCGAGGTGATGCAGCGCCTGGCCGCCGAACAGCCGAGGGTGGTCGTTCCCGGCCACGGCGAAATCGGTGGCCCGCGACTGCTCGCCGACGTTCGCGACTACCTGCGGCTGCTGCGTGACGAGACGTGGATTCGTCGCGACTCGTCGATGAGCCAGGACACGATCATCGAGGAAGTGCGCGCACTGATGGTCGAACGGCATCCGGAATGGTTGGGGCAGGAGTGGATTCAGCAAGGCGTCGGCTGCCTGTGCGCTGAGCACGTTCCCTCGCATGCTCACCGCAATGGCGTCCTCGGCTCAAAGTGATGGCAATTCTTCTTGGTCGTCGAAGCGCTCACGTGCTTGCTCGACGGCGGGCAGCGTGACAGTGGTCCAGTGCAGGAGTGCGTCGATGAGGTCCTGCAACGTTTTTCCGATCGGCGTGATTCGGTATTCGACGGCGACGGGTCGGGTGCTTGTCACGATGCGCTCCACCATCCCGTTGCGCTCGAGGCGCCGCAGTGCCGCCGTGAGCGGCTTCTGCGTCACGATCGGGATCGCCCGGCGGAGTTCGTTGAAGCGCAACGGCCGCTCGCACAGGGCATCGAGGATCTGCAGCGACCACTTGTCGAGCACTTGGTCGAGCAACTCGCGGTGCTGCTCGGTGAGCTGAGGACTGTCCGAACTGTGTGGAGCGGTTTCCTTCATGACACCTAGTCTCGTTGAAGTTCCCTTCTAGTACCAGGTAGACATCGGATACCAACTCCGACCGTGAAGGGACACATCATGGCAGTGCAGCTGCTGACTCCGGAGGGCATGTTCGCTCCCGTTCCGTACCACCATGTTTCGATCAGCACGGGCACCCGCCAGGTGCACGTGGCCGGCCAGATCGCCCGCGACGCCGAGGGCAACCCCGTCGCGACCGACGACCTCACCGGCCAGGTCGCGCAGGCACTGCGCAACACGGCACGCGGCCTGGCCGGCGCCGGAGCGAGCTTTGCCGACGTCGTACGCCTCCGGTTCTTCGTCACGCACTGGACCCCGGACAAGTACGACGACTTCATCGCTGGAATCGACCGCGTCGCAGACGAACTCGGCATACCGCAGCCGTTGCCGCCCGTGTCGGCGATCGGCGTCGACTACCTGTTCGAGCCCGACGTTCTCGTCGAGGTCGAGGCATTCGCCGTACTCGACTGAGATTCGGCCCCGCGTCACGGCGAGCGACGCGGGGCCTCACCGATGTGTCTGTATTGCACCCGCTCGGCGTACTGCCGCGTTCGTTCGTGCGGCAGCGCCGGATGGCTCGATCACCGCACTGTGGTGTCGAATGTCGTTGTGTCGGAGGATGTCTCGGCCACGCCGAGCCATTGGGTGAGCGCGGTGGTCAGGGTGGCGTGGTCGATGGGTTGGGTGGCCGGGTTGACCCAGGCGACGTAGCCGTCGGGGCGAACGAGCACCGCGTCGACCGCGGGCACGTCACCGTAAACGGGCAGGTGCCAACGGTCGCCGGGCTGGGCGGATTCGAGCCGGGCGTCGACACGGTCCACGCGGTCGGCCCATGGGGTGAGGATGTCGGCCGATACTTCGGCGCCGAGGTCGATCAGGATGGGCCGTGCCTGCTGGAGCACGGTGAACACGTCGGTGCCGCCGTGGTCGGTGGTGAGGGCCAGGTTGGGCATACGGCGTCCAAGCAGGGGGTGGGTGTCGCCGAGGGGATAGCGCAGATCCAGTCCGCTGAGAATTCCGCTGAGCCGCAGGCACACTTCCGGCACGGTGAGTATGTCGGCGATGACGTCGCGTAGTGCGTCGTTCTGGCGTCCGGGTTTGATCAGAGCGGTTTGGGCTTTGGTCAGTCGCAGCACGGTGGCCGCGATCGGGTGCCGCTCTTCGTGGTAGGTGTCCAGAAGCGAGTCGGCCGAGGCGTGGTCGAGCACGGCGGCAAGTTTCCAGCCCAGGTTCACCGCGTCCTGGATCCCGAGGTTCAACCCCTGTCCACCGATCGGCGAATGGGTGTGGGCGGCGTCGCCGGCGAGGAAGACCCGGCCCCGGCGGTAGTGGGTGGCCTGACGGAACCCGTCGGAGAAGCGGGATGCCCACCGAGCTTCGCGCAGGCCGTAATCGGTGCCGAGTCCGTCGCGCATGACCTCCCGCAATTCGTCGAGAGTGACCGGTGCGGAGCGGTCGGCCGGGGGTGTCGCGCGCATCAGGCTCAGGCGGAACCAGCCCGATTCGGCCCGCGAGATCTGGTAGGTGCCGATCCGTTCGTTACGGCCGAAGACGCCGTTGCCGTCGGGCGGGCAGTCCAACCGCACGTCGCCGACCACCCAGGACGAGACCGGCTCGTCGCCGGGGAACCCGATGCCGCAGATCCTGCGCACGGCGCTGTGCCCACCGTCGCAGCCGACGAGGTAATCGGCGCGGATCGAAGCCGGGCCGTCCTGCCCGTCGAGCAGGACCTCGACCCCGTCGTCGTCCTGGCGCAGGTCCGCCACCGCGGTCGACCACACGATCCGGACGCCGAGTTCGACGGCGCGGGCGGTCAGGATCCGCTCGGTCTCGTGCTGCGGCACGATCAGTGCGGTCGGCCAGTCCGGATCGAACCGGTGCGGGGCCATGGGAAGGCCGGAGAACAGGACTGCGGGCAGGATCTTGCCGCGGCTGCGGAACTCCTCGGCCAAACCGCGTTGGGCGAAGATCTCGACGCTACGAGCGTTGATGCCGGGTGCGCGCGACTCGCCGACGGTGCCAGCAGGCCGCCGCTCCACCACGACAACGTCGATTCCGCCGAGCCGCAATTCGGCGGCGAGCATGAGGCCGGTCGGCCCGGCGCCCGCGATGACGACCTGAGTCCGGGATGTCGAAAATTCATAATTCATAGGATCCTATGTAACTCTAGATAGGATCCTATGTAAAGTGGTGTCATGGACACCCCGTCGATGCCCGGCCTGGCCCGGCTGATCAACCGCGCAGCACGCACGCTCGCCCGCGACGGCGATGCAGCGCTGCGGCCCCTCGGCCTGCGGTATGCCCAGGTCCCGGTCCTGGCCCTGCTGCGTAACGGCACAGCACTGACCCAGAAGGAACTGGCCGAAGCCACCGGCATCGAGCAGCCCTCCATGGCCCAACTACTCACCAGGATGGACCGGGACGGGCTGATCCGCCGCGCACCGAATCCTCGCGATGCCCGTAGTCAGACGATCACGCTGGCCGACGACACTGCTCCGCATTTGACCGAAGCGCGCACGCAGCTGGCCGAAATCGAACGGCGGGCCCTCGCCGGATTCAGCGCCGCCGAGATCCGGACCCTCGAACAGCTGCTGACCCGGCTCAACGACAACCTCGAGCCCGAGAGGGCTGGATCCGGTGGAAACGCAGAAGCCACACCGCATTCCGACGAGTGAGCCCGATGCCATCGCCGACGTGCCGCGTCGAGCGAGCCCCCGGCCGTAGGCTGACCCCTCGTGAAATACCTTGGATCCATCCGAAATCCCGTGCACAACGGGCTTTTCCTGGTGCTGTGTGATGCGGGGGCGCGGTTCGGCGGCTGGGATGTCCACGGTGACGAGCTCGCCGCTGAGGGCAGCACGCAACTGGTGCTCGACGGGTTGCGCGGCTACGTCGAGGAAGCCCACGGTGACGGCCGGCACGAGGTGCGCCGCGGCGATGACGGAACCCTCTGGATCTCACCGCCGGTCGAGCCGGGCGTCCACCCGATTCCTGCGGACGGCCTCGAACACGAGCCACGTACCGAAACCCATCCGATGGGGCTCGTCGATGTGCCGAGCGGAACGCTGGTCCTCGCCCTCGCCTATCCGCCGCTCAATATGACGACCACCGGTGACCACGCAGGCGTTACCCACGGGGAAGGCGAACGCCTCGACGTCGTGGTCGGCCCCGGCACTTTGGCGATCACACGCGAGCGCACCGCCGCGGGCCAGACGGTAGCCCTGCGGTTCGTGCCGACGCAGGGTCTCTAGGCCGTCGATCGCCGCCACGCACATACAGGCGGATTCAAAAGTCTTGGCCAGCGCCGACTTTCCGACCCGCAGATGCTGATGTCGTCTCAAATGGTGGCCGCATTGATCTGTCTGAGGACTCCTACAGCCACCACGCCTGCCACGGCACGTGACTGAGGGCGCCGACTCGAGAGCCATCACCCGGCGGTTCCTTTGCGGGCATCGCAGTCCAGGCCGCCGTACTGCCGGGATTCGCGGACCGGGTGATCAGGACTCTCACGTGTCGGATGATGTGGTTGGGCTCCCGGGCGTGCGAAGGGTCCGGCGGATGGCGCTGCGGAGCCAGTGATGGGCTCCATCGGCTGTGTGCCGGGGGTGCCAGGCCATGCTGATGGTCAGTGGCGGCAGTGCCAGGGGGATGTCGAGGAGGTGCAGCCCGAGGGCGGTCGCGTCGTCGGTGAGGGGCGACGGGCCGGCACCGGGGAGTGCGGCGGGTACGAGGCAGACGATGTCGCTGCGGGCGGCGAGGGTCATGGCGGCCAGGTGGCTGGGGAGGACGACGCTGACCCGCCGTTGGAGGTTCTGCTCGGCCAGCGCGGTGTCGAGCGGGCCGGTGAACCGGCCACGGCGGCTGACCACGACGTGTTGGGCGGCAGCGAGCCGGGCCGGGGTCAAGGGTTCTTCGGTGAGGTGATGGCCGGGCCGGACGGCCGCCACCATGCGCAGACTGACCAGTTCTTCGACCTGGGTTTCGGGGTCTACGTGATCGATGGATCCGATCTCCAGATCGATCCGGCCGTCGCGAAGTGCAGATCCGGCCTCCAGCTCTTCGGCCCGGAGCCGGAACGAGACCCCCGGCGCCTCCTGCTGGGCCAGTGGCAGCAGCCGGGGGGCCAGTGCCGCGCCGACCAGGTCGGCGGCCTGGAGGGTGAAGGTCCTGCTCAGGTCGGCGGGGTCGACGCCCGTGCCGGGGCTGAGCAGTGCTCCGAGGCTGCGCACCACCGCGGCGGCTTCTTCGCGCAGGGCCTGGGCACGCGGGGTGGGGACCATGGTCTGTCCGGCCCGGACCAGGAGGGGGTCTTGGAGGATGCGGCGCAGGCGGGCGAGGGTGCGGCTCATGGCGGCGGGCGACGTGTGCAGTCGGGCAGCAGCGCGGGTGACGCTCTGCTCGGTCAGCAGGGCGTCCAGCGCGATGGCGAGATTGGCGTCGATGACCGGATCCGGGCTGTTCACCAGCGTTATTCCATTTCAGTCAATAATTCAGTGCCGAAGTTCCCATTGTGGCAACGCCTGGCTCTCCGCAGGATGACGGGTGCACCGATCCACCACGACCTGCGAGGCTTTCATGATCGTTATTACTGCTCCTACCGGGAACATCGGCCGTCCCCTGCTCTCCCGGCTGCTGGAGTCCGCCCCCGCCGCGGGTGAGGAACTGCGGGTGATCGTGCGCGATCCCGCGCGGCTCCCGGACGCGGCGCGCGGACGCGTCGAGGAGATCACCGGCTCGCACGCAGACGCCAGGGTCCTCGACCGGGCCTTCGAGGGCGCGGACGCCGTCTTCTGGCTCGTCCCCCCGGACGCCTCCCAGACCCCGCACGACGGCTACAGCGGCTTCACCCGCCCCGCCGCGAAGGCGTTCGCCGCCCACGGCGTCGGCCATGTCGTCGGGGTGTCCGCGCTCGGCCGCGGCACCCCGGTCGCCGACCGCGCCGGCCTGGTCACCGCCTCCCTCGCCATGGACGACCTCATCGCAGGCGCCGGCGTCGCCTACCGGGCACTGGCCAACCCGTCCTTCTTCGAGAACCTCCTGGAAGAGGTCGACTCGATCCGCGACAAGGGCGTGTTCACCGACGTCGTCGACGCCGACCGCAAAGCCCCCCTCGTTGCTGTCGCCGACATCGCGGCCGTCGCCGCCGGCCTGCTGCTGGACCGCTCGTGGACCGGCACCGACAGCGTCCCCGTCCTCGGTCCGCAGGACCTGTCCCCCAACGACCTGGCCCGCATCATGACCGAACAGCTCGGCCGCCCCGTCCGCTACGAACGCCAGTCGCTCGACGAGCTGCACACCACCCTCGTCGGCTATGGCCTCGACGGGGAGTTCGTCCAGGGTGTCGTCGACATGAAGCGGGCCAAGGACCAGGGCCTCGACGCCGGAGTCGCCCGCACCCCGGACACCGCGTCCCCCACCAGCTTCGAGCAGTGGTGCGCCCAGACCCTGAAGCCCGCTGTCCACTCCTGAGGCCCACCACCCGTCGCCCGGAACCCCTGGTGCCCAGCGCACCTACACCTTTGGAGGAATCCTGATGCCCGCTGAAAAGACCGAATCACCGGTCACGGCATTCATACTCGTCAAGACCACACCCGAGTGGCTCGCTCTGACCGTCCAGGAACGTGTGCACGCCTTCACCACCCAGGTCCTGCCCGCCATCGAGGCCAAGACCACCGGCGTACGGTCACGCTTCTACGACACCGAGTTCTACTCCGCACGCGTCACCGACATCTGGGTATGGGAAGCAGAAGACCACCACGCCTACCAGCTCCTCATCGACGCACTACGCGAAACCCCGTTCTGGGACCGCTACTTCGAGGTCGTAGACCTCCTCGTCGGCACCGAGAACGGCTACGCCCGAACCTACGACCTCGAACCCATCGCCACCATCACCACCTGAACCCCCGCCCGCCTGGGCCGATGTCAACCGGCCGGAGGACATCGGCCAACGAGCTCGATCGCCGTTTGTAGGTCTCGAAAGTCGTGGCGGACCGCCAGCGGGATTTGACTGGCGCGTTGATGGGCGGTGTCAGTGGAGGTGTCAGGTGTGTGTCAGGTCGGTGTCAGCGAGCCCGGCGAGAGTGTGTACATCGAACAAAACGACCGGCACCGACACGGTTCCAGTCGGTGCCACAACCGATTTCGAGGAGTACACGACATGTCCATCACCATCACCCTGACCGACCAGGACAACAGCACCCTGCGCACCGCCGCCTACGGCGCGGTGTCGCTGATGGCCGCCGCCGGTGCACCGCACAAGGGCATCACGCACGGCTGCATCGCGCTGACCTCGGCGACCGGGCTGGTCGGGCATGTGCTCGCCGCCAAGTCCAAAGACATCCACCTGCACGGCAAGTCGGTCGCCGAACTCGCCGACCAGGCGCTGCCTGCCCTGACCGCAGCCATGAGCCTGCTCGGTGAGCAGTATCCGGGTGAGGCCGACAACTTCCGCGGCACCGTCCTGGTCGCTGTCGAAGCCGCCACCCAGCTCGGCAAGGGCGGGCCCAGCCCCGCGGTGGCCGCGATGGCCCGCAAGATCACCGCGGCCCTCGACGCCGCCTGAGGGATGCGGGTCGGCGCAGCACAGCGGGTGGCTGGTCGCGGGGTCCTCTCCGGATCCCGCGACACGGTTCTCCTGTGTGGTTCAGGTTGATCGGTTGTCTCGGCTACTGGCTCGAGGACGTGGCATGCCGTCGCCTGCTCGCCGTGCGAGTCCGGACCAGATGCCTCCGCTACGCCGACAGCGCCGCGAACACCCCGCAGACGTCGACCCGTCGGTCAACGAACCACTCTCACACGCGGACTGGAGATAACGGCGGTGTTCTGCTCTGCGGGCCGTCCAGCCGCCGAGCGCTCAGTGCGTGGACGACCCGCACGACACTGGAAGCGCTCATTGGTCGAAAAGATCTGGGGGAAGCCTAGTGGGCATGTTGCTCAGCCACGCCTGATTGAGCGCCTCCGCCGCCTCCGCGGGGCCGAAGTCTGTCACGTCGATCTGAGCAGCGGGGCCGGCCTCCGTCGTCCAGTTGGCTCCGCCTGTTCCCGCGCTGGTCAAGCGGTCACCGTCAGATTCCAGGACGGGCACCTGGGGGACCGTGGACTCTCGCCCGTTAGCGACGACGAAGACATGCATTCTGCCGCCGGTTGTCGCAGGCATTGTCAGGGTGATTTGCGAAGGGCTGTCCACCGTGAACTGCGCGTCCCATTGCTTGAAGTTCACGTTCTCGACGAAGACCCGGCTGACCCCTGTGAAACCCGACCCTTTCACGACTAGCTGGTCACCGCCACTCAACTTGGCTGTCCTGGGGCTGACACTGGTGATTTGAGCCATCGACCTGTACCTCCCTCGTATCGGGCTGCTCCAGTGCGGTAGCAAACCAAGCGTGGCACCCCTGCGCAGACCAGCGCATGCCAATGGCCCAAAACCCGCAGTGACCTGGCTAGCGGGCTTCGCCGCGCGGCGTTGCAGGGGATGTGCCGGTGTCGAAAACAGATACCGTCCGTGGCGACACACGGTAATCGGTATTTCAGGGCAGTCGGACCGCCACGCTTCGAGCCGACCGTCAGAAGAATGCCGACAAACGGCCAGGACAGTCGGCGGAGGCTGCTTCGATCACCGCACGGGGTGAGCATGCCAATCTGCCAGCGAAGAGTGCGAAATCTCAGAACCATGGCGGATCCGCCACGTCACTGCCAATCGTTCTGAGATTCCGCCACGAGTTCTGAGACCCTACAAGTGATTTGGTGTAGGGTCTCGCAGCCGACTTCGTAAGCCGACGCCACGACCTGCGACATCCCCTTGTCTGACGATGACTTCGCAGCGCTGTTGTCTCACGAACCGCTTCGTATGCTAGAGCCGCGCTCGGCTGGTATCGCCCGAAAAGCGATCCGACTGTGCGAAGTCTCAGCTGTGGCAGCCTCACATGACGTAGCGGCGGATCGGGTGGTCCCATGAGGTCGGGCAGTAGAAGATGTTGAGAAACATCCCGCGCCCGAGCTGCATGCCGTGGGGCTCGGTGTACTCGCCGGAGTCGATCCACGGCGTCGTGGCGTATGTCGTCGGCGTGGCGGCGACGTCGTGGGCGACCTCACCGGAGGACAGCGTGAGCAACGTGTGCAGCGCCGTCCCGCACTCGCAGACGAAGATGTCGAAGTAGGGACCGCCCACATTCGTATCGCCTGCCCAGCCGCCTGCCTTGCACACATGGGCCATTCCTCATCGGCGGGCCACCACAGTGGTCCGCCGATCGAGGAGTCGCGGCTCCCGGGCTCACCCGGGGTCGGGTGGAGCATAGTGGTCCTGCGTTCGTATCCACGCAGTTGCGGGAAGACGGTCTCGATATCCAACGCAGGAGGCGGAGTTCTCATGGCCGCACATCCTGCCAGCCGGTCGCGAGCCCCGGGGCGGTCATACCACGGCTCCGACATGCCCGGCGAAGTTGCGGTCGCGGCGGCGCATGAGTCGCATGGCTTCGCGGAATTCCCTGTGGCGCGCGGTCATCGAATGCGATCGGCGCAGTGTTCCTGACAGCTGCGGCAGTCCCGCCGCGGGAGTTCTTGGTCCAGGATGTCCGAACCCACTGCATCACGATCTGCATCCCACCGCCGAATCAATCACACCCGCCGAACCCAAGCGACAGCCTGCCACGCTCACCAAGACATCATGGGAAGTCCGGCAGAAATCTCATGGGCGATTTCGTATGCGAAGTCGCAACGAATCGCCCGTGAGATTACGAAGCGGTTCGTGAGAACCTACATTTGTGTAGGGTCTCAAAATTCGTGGCATCTGCCAGTCGATTGACCTGGCCCTTTCTAACGTGTCTCACGCAGTTGCCAACTTCGCTTGCCTCATTTCGATGGCATTTCCTCAGTTCGGTCCGGGTTGGTCAGCCGGGGCCGACCAACCCGGATCGGCGGTCGGTGGAGAGCGTCAGCCGTTTGCGCTGGTGGTGATTCGGTTGATCGTTCCGCCTCCTCCGCCGAAACTCGTTTCCCGAGGATGTCATGGGCGCGCGCTCGAGCGGGGCTTGCTCGGCGTAAGGCAACTGCGATGGTGTTCAGGACGTGGCGTCGCCCGCTGCCTGGATACCGCCCAGCTTTTCCGGATTGACCTGGAAGCGGATGTTCTCGATGCGGCCGTCGTGAATGTCGTAGGTGAGTGCGCCGATGCGGTGGTCGCCGATCATGCCGACGATGCTCAGTTCGTCGTTGACGACTGCGGATTCGAGTCGGATGTCGGCGGAGTCCGGTTTGGCCATAACGCCCAGTAGCCAGCGCGCCACATGGTCGGGGCCGTGCAGCGGGCGGCGGGCGGCGGTGACGATGCCGCCGCCGTCGTTCCACAGCGTCACTTCCGGTGCGAGTGGTTCCATGAGGGCGTTGAGGTCGCCGCCATGGCAGGCTGCCATGAACTTCTCGGTGATCTCATGGCGTGCGGCATCGTCCGCGTCGAAGCGGGGGCGGCGTGCCTGTACATGCGAGCGGGCGCGGTGCGAGATCTGGCGGACGGTGACCTCGGGGCGGTCGAGGACGCCGCCGATGTCGGCGTAGGAGTAGCCGAAGACCTCACGTAGGACGAAGACGGCGCGCTCGGTGGGGTTGAGGGTTTCGAGGACGACCAGCATGGCCGTCGACACGGTATCGGCCATTTCGGTCTCCTCAGCGGCGTTCGGTGCAGTGATCAGCGGTTCGGGAAGCCATGGGCCGATATAGGTTTCGCGGGCTGCGCGGGCGGAGGTGAGGCGGTTGAGGGCGAGGTTGGTGACGATGCGCACTAGGTAGGACTTGGGGTGTTCCACCGAATCCTGGTCCACTGCATGCCATTTCAGCCAGGCGTCTTGCAGTATATCTTCGGCGTCGGTGACGCTGCCCATCAGGTGATAGGCGGTGCCGAAGAGCAGACGACGGTGTTCGACGAACGGGTCGATCGTCACCTCACGCGGCTCGGTCGCCGGGGTCGGCTGGGGGGTATTGCGATCCTGCATGGGTGCCATCCCTATCGGTCGGAGGTTCGGATTCCAGGTGGGGCCGAAGAATTTTGCGGTTCCTGGGCCCCGGACCTCGGGATAGTTATTGCGTCTTACGGGTGGCGCGGCCGCCCTTTGACAGCTGCACCGGGAGTTTCACGTAGCGGCTCATCTTGGCGGCCACCGGCGGGGTGCCGCTGACCTGCTCCTTGTAGATGACCGCGGCCTTGCCCAGGAGGTACCACCGGTTCGGGGTGTCATCGGCGTTGGTGAACTGGATGACCGCGTCCTTGCGGCCCAGGCTCACCGGCTGGTGGAAGTAGCCGAAGCGCAAAGGCTTCAGCGTCTTTCCGCGCAGCAGCCGGGCGATGACGGTGGCGGTGTAGTCGGCGGTGACCACGCCGCTCTGGCAGGTGCCGTGGATCTGCCCCCAGGCCTGTCGCACCAGGGCGGCATCTCCGATGGCATGGATCTCCGGGTGCGACACCGAGCGCAGGGTGGAGTCGGTGATGATGAGTCCCTTTGCATCGGTCGCGATTCCGGCCTGAATGGCGAGCGGCGGCACTCGCACCCCCGTGGTCCACAGGATCAGGTCCGAGGGGACGAGTTCACCGGTGTCCAGACGCACGGCGTCGGACAGCACCTTGGTGACCTTCGCCCCGACCATGCGCACCACACCCAGCCGGTCGAGGACACGGTTCAGGTAGGCGCGGGCCTTCTCCCCCATCATGGAACCGGGTTCGGCCGCGCTGACCAGGTTGACGGTCAGCCCGGGGTGCGTCTCGGCGATTTCGGCGGCCGCCTCGATTCCGGTGAGTCCGCCACCGCAGACGGTGACTGTGCCACCCACGGCGGCGATCTCGGTCAGCCGCTGCGAGAAGTGGTGCGCCCGACGGGGATCGTTGAGGGTCCAAGCGTGATCCGCCGCGCCGGGGACGGTGCTCGTGTCGGTGGCGCTGCCGAGGGCGTAGACCAGCGTGTCGTAGTAGAGGACCCCACCGTCGTCGAGGGTGACGATGCGGTCGGCGGTATCGATGGCGGTGGCGGCGGCCTGGTGGAATTCCACGCCGGTGCCCTTCAGCAGGTCCGAGATCTGGAAGTCGGTCAGTTCTTGGCCCGTGGCGACCTGGTGCATGCGCAGCCGCTCGGTGAAGCGGGGCGAGGGGTTCACGAGGGTGATGCGGGTGTTCAGCTTGCGGGTGTAGCGGGCCAGCCGAGCCGTGGCGATCAGGCCGGTGTAGCCGGCGCCGAGGACAACTATCTCGTGGGCAGTGGTGGTGCTCATCGCTTGCTCCCTGGGGGGCTCGTTCGTTGGGGTCGGCTATGGGACAGGCCAGGCCCGGAGAACGTGACAATCCATTGCTGTGACCTGAGACACGCAACATCTCGCGTCGGTCATGCGGGCCGGTGCGGGCGGCGGCGTTGCGGTTCGCTGCAGCGGCCGGCAACAGTCAACTTCGAGCCATGTCGGCTGGTGCGCGTGAGGTTGAGGTGTTCGAGAACTCGAGGGCACGATTGGAGGCGATCGCGTATCGCCCGTTGGGTTCGGCGAGCGATGCCGAGGACGCGGTGCAGGATACGTTTGTGCGCTGGCACGCCGCCGACCATGAATTCGTCGAAACGCCCGACGCGTGGCTGACGAAGGCGCTCACCAATATCTGCCTCAACCAGCTCACATCGGCGCACGCCTGACCGGCCGAAAGATCCCCCGCAATATGATGGTTGAGCGAGCCTACGCCCCTGCCGCGACTGCCCCCGGAGTGCAGGCCAGGCGGATCCCGCACGTGTCGGCTCCATGTGGCCAACCGCATAGGGCTGGCGAACCGAGCTGCGGTGTGCCTCCGGCTAATACGGAGGATCGGTCTCAAAATAGATGGCCATTCGGTCATCGAGTGGCCACTTATTTTGAGATTTGGCCACGTATTTTGAGACCCTACAATTTGGCCTCAGCCGCGAGCCATGTCGACGAACCGGCTCAGGTGCAGCTGGTGGGCGACGGTGATGGTTGCGGTGGGGCCGTTTCGGTGCTTGCCGAGGATGAGGTCGGCCTCGCCGCCGCGGGGGTCGTCGCGTTCGAAGGCGTCGGGGCGGTGCAGCAGGATAACCATGTCGGCGTCCTGTTCGAGACTGTTATGCGCTGAAATGCCTTGGGCCACGAAGTTGTGCGTGCCGGGGACGGTGCCGTCGTAGACGTCTTGTTCGCCGAGGCTGGTGATTTCGACGATCCTGTCCCAGAACACGTCGTTGGTCGCGAACATCTCGATGTCCGCGTCATCGAGGACGGTGGCGACGCGAGCTAGGCGGGAGCGACTCGGGGAGCGCTTCCACATGGTCGATCCGCAGAAGCGAGAACCCATGGCTGCGGAGAACTCGCGATGCGTCATGTGCCGGGCCGTCAGGAGGTCGCGGACCTTCGTCCAGACTTCCTTGGGCACCGTATCGACGTTGGTGTTCGGGGTGAAGGCGGCCAATTCGGTGAGGACCGACTCGCCGACCCGACCCCGTGCGCCGTGGACGCCGATGTCTTGCAGGAAGGTGGTTTGGTTCTCACAGCCGTCGACCATGAGGTGCCAGCAGTCTCGGTACCCGGACTTCGGGACACGCTTGATACGCCCGTGCACGCCGAGGCGCAGCAGCGCCTGGGCGAGGTCATCGACGAGGCGCCGGCTGGTCGAGGCGTAGTAGATCCGCGCTTGCCGACCCTTCGCGTCCCAGCGCACCGAGCCATCCGTTGCCCAGAGATGCCGTACGAACAGTGCGAGCTGGTCGTTCGGCAGGGCGAAAATAGCCGGGGGGATGAACTTTTCGTAGCTGCGCAGGCCGAAGATGCCGAGCTCGTCGAGCCATGCCGCAATGGGATTGCGCTTGCCATGGGTCAGGCGATAGGGCGCGGGCAGGCGCAGGGTGGTCACCCGCGCCGCCGGGTACTCGTCGCGTACCGCTGCCACACCGAAGTGCTGTGCGGCGGTCGTGACGGCGGTGAGGTTCTCTTCATCGATGCTCGCGTAGCGAATCGGCTGCCGCTTCACGCATGAGCCGTCACCGATCATGTGCGCGAGCAGGATCACCTCGGAATCCGCCATGCGCGCGGTGTGCACCGGTTCGGGGACTTGCCGCGGCGTCGCGAGACGGTCCCCGACAGTGAGCTTTTCCAGCGGGATCCACCCGTCGACGGTCAGGAACGGGTGGTTGCCGGTCGCTTCGACTTCTCGCCCGGAGGCGAGGCGCAGCTTGAAGACTTCCTTGCGTCCGCTGGGGAACACCTTCACCATCGGGCGCGCGACCATGCGCATGCGTTCGTCCAGCGACCACACCAAGGGCTGCTCACCACTGGCGAGCAACTCACCGAGCGTGGTTTCGCCGCCGTTGTCGGCGCGCAGGATCCGGGTGGAAGCGGGCATACAACCCGACTCGCGGAGGTCGGACACCATGGGGCGCTTGTCGGTTCGCTGTTCGGGACCGCGGTTCAGCTGACTGATCGCGACCACCGGGACTTCGAGTTCCTTGGCCAGCAGCTTGAGGTTTCGCGAGAAGTCCGAGACTTCCTGCTGGCGGGATTCGACTTTCTTGCCGGAGGTCATCAGCTGGAGGTAGTCCACGACAACGAGTTTCAGGTCGTGGCGCTGCTTGAGGCGACGCGCCTTCGCGCGGATCTCCATCATGGTCAGGTTGGGCGAGTCGTCGACGAACAGCGGCGCCTCACTGATCTCGCTCATGCGCCGAGCCAGCTTGGTCCAGTCGTCGTCGCTCATCCGGCCCGATCGCATGTCACCGAGCTTGATCTTCGCCTCCGCGGACAGCAGACGCATGACGATCTCGGTCCGGCTCATCTCGAGCGAGAAGATGACGCTCGCGAGCCCGTGCTTGATCGAGCAGCTCCGCATGAAGTCCATGCCGAGCGTCGATTTGCCCACGCCCGGCCTGGCCGCGACGATGATCATCTGGCCGGGGTGCAGGCCGTTGGTGATTTCGTCCAGTTCGGTGAAGCCGGTGGGGACGCCGAGGGAGATGCCGCCGCGGGAGGCGATGGAGTCGATTTCGTCCATCGTGGGTTGCAGGAGTTCCTCGAGGGGGAGGAAGTCCTCGGTGGTGCGGCGTTCGGTGACCTCGTAGACCTCGGCTTGGGCGCGGTCGACGACCTCGGCGATGTCCTGGCCGTCGGCGCCCGCGTAGCCGTACTGGACGATGCGGGTGCCCGCTTCCACGAGGCGGCGCAAAATGGCCTTCTCGGCGACGATTTCGGCGTAGTAGCCCGCGTTTGCCGCGGTGGGGACGGTCTGGGTGAGGGTGACGAGGTAGGGGGCGCCGCCGATGCGCTTGAGTTCGCCGCGGCGGTCGAGGCCCGCGGCGACGGTGACGGGGTCGGCGGGTTCGCCGCGGCCGTACAGGTCGAGGACGGTGTCGTAGATCGCCTGGTGGGCAGGGCGGTAGAAGTCGCCGGGCCGGATGACTTCGACGACGTCGGCGATGGCGTCCTTGCTCAGCAGCATGCCGCCGAGGACGGACTGCTCGGCCGCCATATCGTGCGGCGGCTGGCGTCCGAAGTCTTCGCCGGGAGGTTCGGGCGGGAAGTCCGTGTGCCCGCGGTCATCGGTGGTTGTCACCAGACTCGACCGTCCTCTCTACCCCACGACCGGATTGCGCCGTATCGATGACTTCGTTCTACTCCGGGGCTGTGACACGTTTCGTCACAGCCGTGGACACGCTCGTCACGGCCGCTGTGACTGGTTTCAGCAACCACCGCGACAGCGCTGGATCGCGTCCGCACGGATGCTCCGTTCCGGGCAATGCGACGAACCTAGGCGACCCGAGGGGGCGTCGCCAAACCGAGCTGTGCACACAACTGTGGATAAGCTTGGGACTGTTAACCAAACCGTGTGCACCCCCTGTGTACAACGTGGGGAAAACCCAGGTCACTCCGGCTAAACATGCTGATGGATGCGTGTTTCCGCATCTGTGCACGTGTGGATAGATCAAGCCTCGGCGTGTCGCCCTAGATGAACGGCCGGGCGTGTTGGGTAAACAGCGTGTGTGACCACTATGAGCTGAGTCACATTGCGAGCGGTCGGTTTGCGCAGTAATCCACAGGCTGAATAACCGGAGGTGACGTGCGATAGCCGACGCGACTCGCAGTGCCCCACCTCACCACGACTCGCCAATGGCAAACTCATGGCTAATTCATAGGATGGGTGCGGCATGGCAGGCCGAAGACCACCCCCGTGCGATCGCGGGGGTGGTCTTCGAACGTGCACGCGAACCGCCTCGCGGCGGCGCCGAACCGCCCCGGGGGCGGCGCGGACTCAGCTCGCGGCGGCGACCTGCAGGTCGAACTTGGCGACCACGTCGGGGTGCAGGTGCACCACGATGCCGTGCTTGCCGGTCGACTTGATGTGCGACTTCGGCAGCTCGATGCTGCGCTTGTCGACCACGGGGCCGCCTGCGGTCTTGATGGCCGCGGCGACGTCCGCCTGGGTCACCGAGCCGAACAGCTTGCCGGTGCCCGCGGTCTTTACGCTCAGCGAGACCGACTCCAGGCCCTCGATGGCCTGCTTCAGCTCGTTGGCGTGGTCCAGGTCGCGGACCCGGCGGGCGTCCTGCGCCCGGCGGATGCCCTCGACCTGCTTCTGCGCGCCACGGCTGGCGGCGATGGCCAGGCCGCGCGGCAGCAGGTAGTTGCGGCCGTAGCCGTCCTTGACCTCAACGGTGTCACCGGGGGCACCGAGGTTGTCCACATCAGCGGTCAGAATCAACTTCATTTGCGTGCCTCCCCTACTCAGCGAGCCGTCGACACGTAGGGCAGCAGGGCCACCTCACGCGAGTTCTTCACGGCAACGGCGATGTCGCGCTGGTGCTGCACGCAGTTGCCGGTCACCCGGCGGGCGCGGATCTTGCCGCGGTCGCTGACGTACTTGCGCAGCAGCGTGGTGTCCTTGTAGTCGATCGAAACGGTGCCGGTCTTGGCTTCCTTGCAGAAAGCGCAAGCCTTCTTCTTCAGCACCTTTTCGCGCGCGGGCGCTTTAGGCATGGTCTTTTACTCCGTCATTGATTTTGGCCCAAAGCGATTCGGGCCTAGGAAAGCCGTCTCAGAACGGCGGTTCGTCATCCATGCGGCTGCCCCCGAAGGAACCTGCCGCGGGCGCGCTGCCCCAGGGGTCGTCCTCGGCGCCGCCGGAACGACTGCCGCCGCCGCCACCACCGCTGCTGCTGCCGGAGGAGGCGTAGTTACCACCACCGCCACCACCGAAGCCGCCGCCCCCACCGCCGCCGCGGCTGGCCTTGTTGACCTTCGCCGTTGCGTAGCGGAGCGAGGGGCCGACCTCGTCGACCTCGAGCTCGACGACCGTGCGCTTCTCACCCTCGCGGGTTTCGTAGGAGCGCTGCTTGAGCCGTCCGCTCACGATGACGCGAGCGCCTCGGGTCAGGCTTTCGGCGACATTTTCCGCAGCTTCGCGCCAGATGTTGCAGCGCAGGAAAAGCGCTTCGCCGTCTTTCCATTCATTGGTATTACGGTCGAACACGCGGGGGGTGGACGCGACGGTGAAGTTCGCTACCGCCTGCCCCGCGGGCGTGAATCGCAGTTCGGGGTCGGCCGTCAAGTTTCCGATGACGGTGATGACCGTGTCGCCTGCTGCCATGGGTTCCTCCTGCTCGGTGTGCAGTCCGCGATGCACTCGCTGTTGCGCTAGAGCCTAGAGACAGGCACCGACGCTTACGAGTGCGGTGGAACTACTTGTCGTGGCGCAGAACCTTGGTGCGCAGCACCGACTCGTTGAGCCCCAGCTGGCGGTCGAGCTCGCTCACGGTGGCGGGGGTGGCGGTCAGATCGACCACCGCGTAGATGCCCTCGGCCTGCTTGCGGATCTCGTAGGCGAGCCGGCGACGGCCCCAGATGTCGACCTTGTCGATCTTGCCGCCTTCGGTCTTGACGACGCTCAGCATGTTGTCCAGCGACGGACCAACAATGCGCTCGTCCAGACTCGGATCGAGGATGACCATCACTTCGTAACGACGCACGGACCAATCACCTCCTGTGGACTAGGAAACGGCCACGGACGGTCCGTGGCAGGAGGGTTCGTTGCGTCAGCAACCCGGTAAGGCTACATGAGCGCCTGCTGACCAGCGAAATCCGCCCCGGCCTCCCCGCGTCGCCTGCTCCGTCTCCCCGCTCGCAGCACAAATGACGCGGCGCGGGTATGGCACTTAAGGTGGTCTCCATGTCGACCGGACCCGCCGCCAGCGAGGCGCCGGCTCGGCGCACGGCCCGCCACGCAGCGCTTGCGGCGGTTGTCGTGCTGCTGTGCGGGCTGACCTTGGCCCTCGCGTACGCGAACAAGGCGCGGTGCGCGGGCGCGCCGTTCTACGACAACGGTCGCAGCGAGGTATTCGACGTCGTCAAGGATTCGGACGTCTGTTACTCCGACATCCAGTTCCTCTGGCTCGGCCGCGACATCGATCTGCACGTCTTCCCCTATGTGGACGGCGGTATCACCGACGACGGTTTGCTCACCGGCGGCGCGGTCGAATACCCGGTGCTCAGCGGCACGCTCATGTGGGTCGGCGCGATCGGCGCGGAGACCGACGCCGACTTCCTGCGCCTGTCCGCGCTGCTGCTCGCGCCCTTCGCCCTGCTCACCGCCTGGTTCTTGGCCCGGCTCGCGGGGCGGGCGGCGCTGCTGTGGGCGATCGGTCCGCCGCTGGTGCTCTACGCCTTCCACAACTGGGAGCTGCCGGTGGTCTGCACGGCGGTGGCGGCCGTCTACGTGGTCACCGTGCCGAGGCGATACTCGCTGCGGACCCGCGGCGTGCTGGCCGCCGTGCTGCTCGGGCTCGGCTTCTGTTTGAAGCTGTACCCGGGGATCTTCGTGCTGCCGCTGCTGATCTACGTGCTCACCGGCAGCGGCGAGCGCGATCCGGACGACAAGTCCGGCCTCGACGTGCGCGGCGCGCTGCTGACCGCGGGCGCGGCCATCGGCACCGTCGTCGCGGTGAACCTGCCGTTCGCGCTCACCGGCTACGAGGGCTGGCGGGCGTCGATCACCTTCCAGCAGCTGCGCCAGGCCGACATCACCACCAACTCGATCTGGTACTGGGGACACCACCTGCTGTACGGGCGGGAGACCGAGACCAGTCAGGCCTGGCACAATGGCGTCGCCATCGCCTCGCCGATCCTGATCCTGCTGTCGTTCGCACTGGCGGTCTGGCTGGGGTGGAAGCGCTATCGCGCGACGGGGGTGTTCCCGTGGATCGGCGTGAGCGGCGCGATGCTGTGTGGATTCCTGGTCTTTCACAAGGTGCATTCGCCGCAGTACACGCTGTGGCTGCTCCCGTTCCTGGTGCTGCTCGCGGTGCCGTGGCAGGTGATCGGTGCGTATCTGCTCGCCGACGCGGCCATCGGGATCGGCGTGTTCCGCTACTTCTATGCCATGGGCTCGGGTGCGCCGTTCGAGGTGCAGGAGGTCATCGTCCAGTTCGGCGTGTGGGGGCGCGCGCTGCTGCTCGTCGCATTGTTCTTCCTGTTCATCCGGGCCGATCTGCGCGGGACCGGCGTGCGGGCGGAGCGGGCGACCACGGACCGAGGGGACCTGGTAGTCGCCTGATCGGAGGTCGCTTCGAATCCGGCGACACTCCGTGCCTGGTCGAAGCGAAGTGGCAGGTACCCCTGGAGATCGCAACGGCTCGTCAGTGCGCCGGAAGCCCTGGCGCAGGGCACACTTGGCGCATGCTGCACATGCGGATCCTGTCTCCGGCTGCGATGACCGACGACGTGATCGACATCCTCGACCGGGACACCGGAGTGAGCGGGCTGGCCGTTGTGCGCGGCTCGTCGCTGAAACCGCCCGGTGACGTCGTGCTCGCGGACGTCGCGCGGGAAGCGGGCAACGACGTGATCCAGAAGCTGCGCGCGCTCGGAGTTCACCGTGCGGGCAGTGTCGAGATCGACCAGGTGCGAACCTGGTTGTCGCGCAGTGGCTTCGACGCCGAGATGCGCACGCCGGGCAGCAGCGCCGACGCGGTGGTGTGGGCCGAGGTCGCGCAGCGCTCCTACGAGGAAACCGAACTGAACTGGACCTACCTGAGCTTCATGACGATGGCGACGATGATCGCCGCCATCGCGATCGTGCTCGATTCGCAGATCCTGGTCATCGGCGCCATGGTGCTCGGTCCGGAGTTCGGCGCTATCGCCGCGCTCGGCGTCGCGCTGGTGCGCCGCCGTCCCGTGCTGCTCGGCCACGCCATCCGCACCTTGCTGTTCGGTTTCGGGGCGGCCATCGTCGTGACATTTCTGATGGCGCTGATCGGACGCGGGCTGGGCTGGATCACCATCGAGGACGTGACGGGGCCGCGGCCGGGCACGGCGTTCATCTACACGCCGGACAAATGGTCGTTCATCGTCGCGGTGATCGCGGCCGCGGCCGGAGTGCTCGCCCTGACCTCGTCGAAGGCGTCCGGGCTCGCCGGTGTCTTCATCTCGGTGACCACGGTGCCCGCCGCCGGAAACATCGCGCTCGGTTTGGCTTTCGGTGTCGGTGACGCGATCCAGGGGAGCACCCTGCAGCTGGCGGTCAACCTCTCGGGCATGGCGCTCGCGGGATGGGCGACGCTGGCATTCCAGCAGGCCGTGTGGTCGCGCATCTCCGTGCGGCGCGCCAAGGCGATGAGCAAGCCGCACCGAATGCTGTGAGCCCGCGTTCGACGCACGGATCCCGGTCAGTCCGACGTTTGCCGCGCGCGAAAGGCCGCGCTCTTGGCGCGATTTCCGCACCGCGTCATATCGCACCAGCGGCGTGACCCACCGCGCGAGGTGTCGACGTACAGCCGCGTGCACGTGGCTCGACCGCATTCCTTGACCAGCGCGCGTTCCGCGCCGCCGAGCAGTTCGACGGCCGAGCGCGCGACGGCGGTGAGCGCGGTGTCGGCGCCGCCGTCGCGCGCGATCGCCCCGTCGGATCGCAGTGCGACGCGGGGTAGTTCACCGCGGGCCCGCGCGTTGACGAGCCGCCGGTCGGCATCGGCGGGCGGCTCGCCGTTGATGGCCGCGATCGCCATCCGGTAGACGGCCTCGCGCAGCCGGACCGCGCGGTCGAGGTCGTCGGCGCCGCAGTCGGGCGCAGTGTCGAGCAGGTCGGCGGCGACCAGCCAGGCCCCGAGGGCGGCGGGGGAGTCGAGCAGGTCCTCGGGGTCGGTAGTGCGCGCCCTGACCGTGCCCGCGAAGTCCAGTGCGAGGTTCCCGCTCACGAAGGCGAACATGCCATCGATAGTAACCGCCTTGACAGGTTGTTCCGCTGCATGTCACGGTAGTAACCACCTTGGCAGGTTACTTTTGGAGGGATCGTGACGGACCGCATGCTGCTCGCCGCCCAGCCGCTGTTCGTGCTGATGTGGAGCAGCGCCTTCATCGCCGGGATCATCGGAGTCGGGGCCGCGCCGCCGCTGTTCGTCCTCTTCGTGCGCTACGTCGTCGCGGGACTGCTGCTCTCGCTGTATGCGCGCGCCGTCGGCGCCGTGTGGCCCCGCGGCACGCAGCTTCGTCACGTGGTGATCGCGGGTCTGTTGATGCAGATCGTCCAGTTCGGCGCGTTCTACACGGCGATGAGCGAACACGTCCCGGCCGCCGTCATCGCGCTGGTCCAGGGACTGAATCCGGTGGTGATCGCGCTCTGCTCAGGTCTCATCGGCGAGACGGTCTCGGCCGGACAGTGGTTCGGCTTCGGCATCGGCGGAGTCGGCGTGGCGATGGCGGTGATCGACCAGTCGCACTTCTCGCTCGTCGGACTGATCCTGTGCGTGGTCGGCTTGCTCGGCCTCAGCATCGGCACGATCTACCAGAAACGCTTCGTGCCGCAGGTGGATTCGCGCGCGGCGACCGCGGTGCACGCGGTAGCCAGCGCGCCGGTGGCCGGGCTGCTCGCGGTGGCGTGCGGTCAGCTGGCGGTCTCGGACCCGGCTCGGTTCGCCGGGTCGCTGACCTGGATGGTTCTGGTGAATTCGATGGCGGCTTTCCTGCTGTTGAACGCGATGCTGCGGCGCTGGGACGCCACCAGGGTCGGCAGGCTGTTCTTCGCCACTCCCGCGGTGACGGCATTGCTGGCCTGGGTGTTGATCGGTGAACCGTTGCGCCCGTTGACACTTGCCGGTCTCGCGATCGGCCTCATCGGACTGGTGTTCGCCTCCCGCAGACCGGCCGCCGCGCCGACGCTGCCTCAGCCCGTGGCCGTCCGATGACCACGCGCCGGATCACTTGCTCGCGCTGTTCCACTGCATCCCCCAGCGGTACGCCTCGTCGATATGGCGCTGGGTTCCGTTGATGTACTGCACCTCTCGGTGCACGGTGATACCGCGGCCGTTGTTCTGCAACAGTGCGATGGCGCAGGAACGGGCGCCGCTGACCGGAGAGTCGAGGCGCACCTCCACCTGCGGTCCGTTGCTGGGGAACAGGGTGACCACGCCGTCGGCGGCCGCCCAGTTCGGCACGCCCTCGTAGATGAAGGCGAAAATCAGGATGCGCTTGAACAATTCGGGTCGCGCGAGATCAATGTGCATGTTCTCGCCCGCCGTGACGGCGCCGCTGCGATCGTCGCCGTCGAGCTGGATATGCGGCTCGTCTTGCAGGGAACCGAAATTCTCGCCCACCGCCTGCACGACGCCCTTGGCGCCGTTGGCCAGCTCGTAGAGGCAGCCGAGATCGAGATCGACCGGCTTGGACCTGCGGAACAATCCCTTGGCGCCGCGCGACCAGTTCAGATTGACCCGCAATACCCCTTGCTGCTCACCGGGTTTGGTGAGGTTGATGCTCGGTGTCGCCTTCGACAACGTCACCTTCGGCAGGTGCACACCGCTGGATTGCTGCTCGGACACCATGCGCGATCCCCCTCGGAAAAGGAGAAGCGGCAACGGCTTTCCTCCGTGCGGAGGGGCCGCTGCCGCTTCGAGTTCGTCGGCTGCCTGCCGGAAATCAGCCTACCGGTGTGGCGGCTCGTTCGCTCTCGAGTTCTTCCTCGTCGCCGCCCTCGCGCTTGTTGCGAAGCACGCTGGAGATGAACGCGGCGCCGATGAACGCCACACCGACCATGCCGGTGATGAGCTCGTTGACGTGCACGCCGATCGAGATCAGCAGGATCGCCGCGAGCGCGCCGATCGCCCAGTGCGCGCCGTGCTCCAGGTACACGTACTCCGAGAGCGTGCCCTTGCGCACCAGGTACACCGTGATGGACCGGACGAACATGGCGCCGATCAGGCCGAGGCCGAGCGCGATGACGATCGGGTCGGAGGTGATGGCGAACGCGCCGATCACGCCGTCGAAGGAGAACGAAGCGTCCAGCACCTCGAGGTACAGGAACAGGAAGAAGCCCGCTTTACCGGTGGCCTTGGCCAGCTCCGACGGTCCGCCCGCGTGCTCCTCGGTGTGGAACATCGAGCCGAGGCCGTCGACCGCGATGTACACGATCATGCCGAGTACGCCGGCGGCCAGCACGGTGGCGCGCTTGTCGTCGGGGGCCAGGAACTCCGCGGTCAGGATCAGGCCAGCGCCCGCCACCACGACCGAGAGCATGTCGAGCTTGCCCGCCTGCGCCAGCGGCCGCTCGAGCCAGCCGAGCCAGGTGATCTCGCGCTCCTCGAAGATGAAGTTCAGGAACAGCAGCGCGAGGAACATGCCGCCGAACGCCGCGATCTGCGGGTGCGCGTCGGTGAGCAACGTCTCATAGCTCGGGCTGCCGTCGGGGAAGTAGGGCGCGTCGTCCGCGGGCGGGTTGAGCGCCAGGTCGAAGGCGCGCACCGGATCCAGTCCGGCGGTGATCCACACGATCGCCAGCGGGAACACCAGGCGCATGCCGAAGACCGCGATGAGCACACCGACGGTCAGGAAGATGCGCTGCCACCAGTCGCTCATCCGTTGCAGGACGGTCGCGTTGATGACGGCGTTGTCGAAGGACAGCGAGACCTCGAGGATGCCCAGGATCGCACAGAGTGCCAGGGCGGTGGGGCCACCGTACAGGAACGCCACCACAAGGGAAGCCACGGTGACGAGGCCGGAGAGGCCGAAAATGCGCAGGACCACGCGTGGACCTTTCGTGAATGGGAACTGAAACGGCGAGATTGATACCAGCGTGGCCGTTGAACCGCCGGATGTCCAACGAGTGAGCCCGGCGCAACAGTTGCCCCGGTCGCACAACGAGGGGGCTCGTCGACCGAGCCCCCTCGTGTTGCGCGTGTCTTCGTTAGACGTTCACGCCGTAGTCACGGGCGATGCCGGCGAGGCCGGAGGCGTAGCCCTGGCCGATGGCGCGGAACTTCCACTCGGCACCGTTGCGGTAGAGCTCGCCGAAGACCATGGCGGTCTCGGTCGAGGCGTCCTCGCTCAGGTCGTAGCGGGCGAGTTCGGTGCCGTTGCTGCGGTCCACGACGCGGATGTAGGCGTTGCGCACCTGACCGAACGACTGCTGACGGGTGTCGGCGTCGTAGATCGAGACAGGGAAGAAGATGCTCTCGATGGTCGGCGGGGTGTTGGCCAGGTCGACGTTGATGACCTCGTCGTCGCCCTCGCCCTCACCGGTGCGGTTGTCGCCGGCGTGCTCGATGGCGCCTTCCGGCGAGCGGAGGTTGTTGAAGAACACGAAGTGCTGGTCGCTCAGCACCTTCTTGTCGCCACCGGTCGCGATCGCGCTGGCGTCCAGGTCGAAGTCGGTACCTGTAGTGGACCGAAGATCCCACCCCAGGCCGACGGCAACAGCAGTAAGGTTAGGCGCCTCCTTGGTCAGCGAGACGTTGCCGCCCTTGGACAAACTGACACCCATTCGGGATCCCTTTCATTAGTCCGTCTGTGGTTCCCAGCATGTCCGGATCGCCGGGTACGACCTACGACAGTAGTAGGTTTCGGCGAACTTGCGTAGGAACTGGGGGAACCCCCGGCGAACAGGAAGATCTCCTACCATCGGGGCGTGGTAGGGCGCAGGCGGAGTTGGTTCCGGTCCTCCGGGAACAGCGAATGGATCGAGCAGGCACGGACCCGGCTCGCGGACGCGTTTCTCGACATGGATCGGCGCCAGAGCGCGGCGGAGGCCGCGGTGCACGCCTCGGAGGAAGTGTTCTCCGAGCGGGAGTTGGCGGTGGCGTGGGAGTCGGTGCGCGGGCGCTGTTACGACGCGGCGGGCGCGTATCTGGCGCTGACCGAGGAACTCGAGGCGGCGCAGCGCGACGACACCGACGTCGCCCATGGCAGGCAGCGGGCCGACGCCGTCACCGGGCAGCTGGTCGACGCGGCCCGCGCGGTGGACGAGTTCTACCGCGGCAACCAGGCCCGGCTGGAGCAAGCCGTCGCGATCGTGCGGTCGGTGCCGCAGCTGGCGCAGCAGGTGAAGGTCGCGGCCGCCGCGGTGCGCGGCCAGGCCGCCGGCTCGGAGTACGCCGAGTACCCCTCGGTGCGCCAGCGCGCCGCCGCAGTGGATGAGGCACTGGTCACACTGGAATCGGCAGGCAGCGGCGCCGGATCCGGTTCCGGTGCGGTCCGAGCTGCGGCGAATCGCCTGGACGCGGCCACCAAGGAATTGGCAGAAGCGTTGGCGCAGGCTCCATCTCGGCTCGGCGCCGCGAATACCGCGCTCACCTCGGTGGATACCAGGTTGGCCGCCGTGCGCAACCGGGCAGAGGGGGTCGGGCCCGCCTACTCGGCGCTGCTGCGGGAATTCAATGCTGCGAGTTCGGCGGATCTGGCCAACAATGGGCGGGAATGCCAGCAAGCCATCGATGCCGCCGCCGACGCTCTCGGCAGGGCGCGCGCCGCATCGGTCGCGAACAACCCGGAGTCAGCCCTTGAATTGACCTCTACCGCGCGGGGGACCCTCACCCGGGCCGAGCAGCTGATCGACGCCGTCACCAAGCGGCTCGAGTTGTTGCGCTCGGTTCGCGAGGATCCGCAAGACAAAGCCAAGGCCGTACGATTCAGATTGCGAGACGCACAGATGCTCGCGGTGAGCCGGGGGCTCGCGGGCGAGTGGGGGTCCGTGCTGGACGCACAGGCCGAAAGAATCGAAAGAATCACCGAAACACTGTCGGGGCGGCACCCCGATTACTGGGCCTATGTGGCGGAACTGGATGCCGTCACCGAATTCATAGCCGGGGTAGTGGATCGAATGAGAAAGCAATCAGGACCACGACGAGAATGAGGACGGAGCACCGATGACCGCTCCTGTCGCCGTCCAGCAGGAGGTATCCCTGCGGAAGCGACTGCCGCTGCGCCACTTTCGGCAGCTGCAAGGCCCCGATGCCAGACATCTCTTCCACCGGCAGCCCGAACCGTTCGGTGAGCACGCCGACCGGGAACTGCTCGCGTACGGGCTGGGCGCCACGCTGTACGCGCCCGCCACCAGACCCGACCTCGCCGAAACCATCAGACGCCGCGCCGAGCGCGGCGTCTGCTCGATGGTGATCGATCTGGAGGACGCCGTCGCCGATCACGAGGTGGAATCGGCGAAAAAACAGGCCATCGCGGCGCTCGAGGAACTGGCGGCAGGCCCGGATCCCAATCCGCTGCTGTTCATTCGTGTGCGCGACGCCGGTGCCATCGGCGAGATCGTCGACCAGCTCGGCGCCGGTGCGCCCGCGCTGACCGGTTTCGTCTTTCCGAAGTTCGACAGCTCCACCGGGCGGGCCTATCTGGAAGCGCTCGAGTTCGCCGGCGAGCGTTTGCAGCGGCCGCTCTACGGCATGCCGGTGCTCGAATCGGCGGTGCTGGTGCATCGCCAGACTCGCGATCAGGAGCTGACGCAGATCGCGACGATGCTGGCCGAACACCGGGAGCGGGTGCTCGCGGTGCGGGTCGGCGCCACCGACATGTGCTCGACGTTCGGCATCCGCCGCGACCGCGACCTGACCATCTACGACGTGCGCGTGGTCGCCGACGTCATCGGCGATATCGTGAACTACCTGGGCCGCGCCGACGGGACCGGATTCGTGATCACGGGGCCGGTATGGGAGTACTTCGCCGATCACGAGCGGATGTTCCGGCCGCTGCTGCGCACGGCGCCGTTCGAGGAGTCCGACGCGGTGCCGTTCCGGCAGTACCTGGTGAGCAGGGACCTGGACGGACTGTTGCGCGAGATCACACTGGACCGCGCCAACGGCATCCAGGGCAAGACGGTGATCCACCCCTCGCACGTCGCGGCGGTGCACGCGCTGTCGGTGGTGACGCACGAGGAGTACTCCGACGCGCTCGACATCCTCCAGGTGGACGTGGGCGGCGTGGCGGCCTCGGGTTACCGCAACAAGATGAACGAAATGCGCCCGCACCGCAGTTGGGCCCGCGAGATATTGCTGCGGTCCCGGGTGTTCGGTGTGGCGAACAAGGGAGTGTCGTTCGTGGATCTGCTCACGGCGTTGGTGAAGGTATGAGTGGACCCTGGGCCACCCGAACACTCGGTATCGAACTGCATCACCTGTCCTGCCACGGCACGAGTTCCGAAGGCGTGCTGCCCGCCGAGCTGTCCATCGAGATGCTGATCGAGCCCGGCTTGCGGCGCAATCCGCGCCGGGCGCACCTGCTGGTCTCGACGGTGCTCGGCAAGCACCTGCCCACCGACCCGCGGGTGGTGCTCGATGCGGGCAATCGACTCGGTGATCTGGTGCGCGCCGTCCTCGACGAGCGCGCGGACGGCTCGGCGGCGCAGGCCGTGGTGCTCGGATTCGCCGAGACCGCAACGGGTCTCGGGCACACCGTGGCGGCGCGGATCGGCGCGCAGTGCTATCTGCATTCGACGCGCCGCGACGTGCCGGAGGCCGATACGCTGGCCGGTTTCGAGGAGGGGCATTCGCACGCCACCTCCCACCTGCTGCAACCCGCGCCTGCCGAGATCTTCCGCAACGATCTGCCGTTGGTGCTGGTGGACGACGAAATCTCCACCGGGGCAACGGCGATCGACGCGGTGCGCGCGCTGCACGAATTCTCCCCACGTTCGCACTACGTGCTGGCCTCGCTGGTGGACATGCGCACCGACGAGGACCGGGCCGGTTTCGAGAGCGCGGCGGCCGAACTCGGCGCACGCATCGACACTGTGTGCCTTGCTTCGGGTTTGACCAAGCTGCCCGACGGCCTGACCGAGGTCGTCACGTCGATGCCCGATCCGGCGCTGAATCCGGTTGCTTCGCACCGTGGTTCGTTCGGCCGGATCGAACTGCCCTGGCCCGGTTCGGTGCCCGAGGGTGGGCGGCACGGGATACTGAATTCCGACACGGCGGCCTTCGAATCGGCCGTCGCCGCGGCGGCCACGGTGCTCACCGCGCGCCTGGCCGTGGACGCGCCGGATCGGCCCGTCATCGTGCTCGGGCACGAGGAGCTGATGTATCTGCCGCTGCGGTTGGCCGCGGCGCTGGCCGAATCGGGCATCCCGGCCAGATTCCAGACCACCACCCGCTCGCCCGCCTACGTGCTGGACGAGCGGGGGTACCCGCTGCGGCGCGGGTTCCGTTTCCACGCACCGGAACCCGACGCGGAAGCGCCGCGCTATCTCTACAACGCCTGCTGGCCGGAGGATTTCGACGCGGAGCTGCGCGCACTCACCGCGACGAGTGACGCGGTCGATGACGTGCGCGTCGGCGACCGGCCGATCGAACCCGGGGAACGACACACGGACACCGGAGGCGATCCGGTGCTCGTCGTGGTGCTCGATCCGCCCGCCGACACGCCGGAGCTGATCGCCGAGGGCGGTTTGGTCGACGTGCTCACCGCATCGGGGGCGGACGTGCTCGTCGCGCTCGTGCCGGGCGCCGATCCGCGTAAGTTGGATATCGAGCGGCGTGCGATATACACCGCGAACGCCGACGAGGAGGTCGAGACGGAACGCGGGGTGCGAACGCCGGAAACGACCGGGCAGCCGCGGCTACCCGCACCCCTGTACGGCCCGGAGTTCGGGTCGTACCTGGCCGCGGAGGTCTCCTGGCTGCTCAAGGACCTGTCCGGCGCCGACCTCGAGGCCGGCGTGGCCGAGCGGGAGCGCCGCATCCAAGCGGGCGTCGCGCACTACGCGGAATCGTTGCCGATCGAGTACCAGCCGGACGCCGCCTACCGCGTCCTGTTCGACGAGGTGCTCGCTCAGAGCGCCGAACGACTGGCGCTCGCCGTGGCCACTGTCTCCGAACTCGTGGTCGCCGAGCGCGGCGAGGACATTGTGCTCGTCTCGCTGGCGCGCGCGGGCACGCCGGTCGGGATTCTGATGAAGCGCTGGTTGCGCTCGGGTCGCGGCGATGGTCTGCCGAGCCTGGACGTGCCGCACTACGCGGTGTCCATCGTGCGCGACCGCGGCATCGACGCGGTCGCGCTGGACTATCTCGCCCGGCATCACGACCCTGCCTCGGTGGTGTTCGTCGACGGCTGGACCGGCAAGGGTGCGATCACCAGGGAACTCACCGAGGCGCTCGACGCCTATCACGCGGCGGGCGGCGCCCGGTTCGACGACGAGCTGGCCGTGCTCGCCGACCCCGGGCACTGCGTGCGGACCTACGGCACCCGCGACGATTTCCTGATCGCCTCGGCCTGCCTGAATTCCACGGTGTCCGGACTCATTTCGCGGACGGTGCTGAACGACACCCACATCGGCGCCGACGATTTCCACGGCGCGAAGTTCTACCGCGAACTGGCGGGCGACGACGTCTCGGGCCGCCTGCTCGACGCCGTCGAAGGGGCCTTCGACACCGTGCGCCCGCGGGTCCCCGCCGAGCTGGCCGCGCTGCTCGGCTCCGACCGGACGCCCACCTGGACCGGCTGGTCCTCGGTGGAGCAGGTGCGTGCCGAATACGGCATCACCAGTGTGAATTTCGTGAAGCCGGGGGTCGGCGAGACCACCCGGGTGCTGCTGCGGCGCGTGCCGTGGCGGGTGCTGGTCCGCGAGGCCGACGCCCCCGAGCACGCGCACATTCGGATGCTCGCCGCCGCGCGCGGTGTCCCCGTCGAGGTCGTCCCCGATCTGGCGTACTCGTGCATGGGATTGATCAAGGAAGTTCAGAAGTAGATGCTCCTGGTAAGACCACTGAGACAAGCACTCGTCGCCACCGATCTCGATCGCACGATGATCTACTCGCGCAACGCCTTCAGCACCGCCTCGGAGGTGCCTACGGTGTGCGTCGAGCATCTGGAGGGCGCGCCGCTGTCGTTCATGACGACGGCGGCCGCGCTGCGCATGCAGTCGCTCACCGAACCGGCGGCCGTCATCCCGACGACCACGCGGACCATCAAGCAGTTCAACCGGATTCAGCTGCCCGGCGCGCCGTGGCGGTACGCCATCACGACCAACGGTGGCAACATCCTGGTCGACGGCGTACCGGATATGCGCTGGCGCATCGACATCGACGTGAAGGTCCGCCAGAGCGGTGCCACCCTCTCCGAGGTGAGCGCCGAACTGCGCGCCCGGATCGACGAGTCCTGGGTCGGCAAGTTCCGCGTCGCCGACCATCTCTTCTGCTATCTGGTGGTCAAACCCAAGCTGGTGCCCGAGGGTTTCCTCGCCGAATGGGACGCCTGGTGCCGCGAGCGCGGCTGGTCGGCCTCCCAGCAGGGCCGCAAGATCTACACGATGCCGCAGGCGGTATGCAAGAGCATCGCGGTCGCCGAGGTGCGCCGCCGCCTGAAGGAATCCGGCGAGCTCACCGACGAGGCGAAGACCTTCGCCGCGGGCGACGGCGCGCTGGACGCCGAGATGCTGCGCGCCGCCGACTCCGCCATCCGGCCCCGGCACGGCGAGCTCGAACAACTCAACTGGACCAGCCCGAACCTCACCATCACCCGCGCCACCGGAATCCTGGCGGGTGAGGAGATCATCAATTGGTTTATCAAGGCGGCGCCTGCCGTCGAATGAGCGTGCCCGGCGCGGCTCGAAGCGGGCCGCGCCGGATCGGCGCTCAGTAGTGCTGCTGCTGGGCGGCGAGCTGCTGGGCGATGACTCCGTGGAGCCGCTGCAAGCCGCCCACGGTGACGCCGCTCTGCAGCTGGCCCTCGATGGTGCGCACGAGCACCGAGTCGCTCATGACCTTCTCGCTGGACTGGATCAGTACCGTTCCCGCGCCGGTGAAGTCGAACTGCCGCTCCTCGCCGGAGTTCACGCCGAAGCGCGCCGCGCCCGCGGCCAGGAAGCTGGAGACCCATTGGTGGTCGTAGTGGTGGCTGGGGGAGGGGCAGTCTGCCCAGCCGACCAGCGATTCCGGGTCCACCCGCAGCGGCGGTTCGGCGAAGATCACCGGGCCGTTGGAGGAGGCGAGGAACTTGCCGGTGCCGATCAGGGTGAGGAAGCCGGGCACGATCGACTGCTTCAGCGCCAGACCCGGCTCGAAGGCGAGCAGGTTGGCGCCGCGGATGGTGAGGTTGCCGTCGTCGAGATCGTAGGAATTGATGTCGTAGCCGCGGTCGCCGATGATCAGCTTGCCGTGGCCCTCGGCGACCACGTAGTCGTTGGTGAACAGCGGCGCCGAGAACTGCTGCGACACCATCTGCATCAGCCCGCCGTGCAGGCCGTGGGTGAGCAGCTGGAAGTTCATCTGGCCGTAGTAGGCGATCATCGCGCCCTTGCGCATGAACCACGGCTTGTTCAGGTCGATGCAGTAGGCGTAGCTGTTGCCCGGGATGTTGTCGCTCTCGCCGAGCGTCATCGGGTTGTGGATCTGGGCCATGGTCACAACTTCTCTTCGGAGGCCTGCACGTAGACGACACCCTGTCCGACGCAATGCAATTGCATCGCCTCGCCGGAGCCGCGCCCGACCGCGTCACGCCAGCTCAGCGCGGTCTTCAGTTCGGTCTGCACATTGCCGTACGCGGCAACGAAGGCCTGCGGGTCCACCACGATCGGATTCGGCCCGCCCACTTGCAATTCCAGGAATCCACCGTGCGCGAGCAGCACCGCCGCGCCGTGCCCGGACAGCTGCGTGGTGAACATGCCCTGCCCGGTCAGCGCGCCGGACGCCGCGCCGCGCAGCGCGCCCATCAGGCCGCCGCCACCGCCGCCGCCGGAACTCGCCACCGAGACGATCGAACTCTGCAGTCCCGCCGTATTGGCAAGCAGCCGTGAGGCTTCCACCCGCAGCGACGCGCCCGGCTGCATCTGCACCACGTGCACCTCGAGCCCCGCGAAGCCGTAGTGCACCTGACCGTTGCCCTGCGCGAGCATGGTGCGCTCGTGCTCGCCTGCCATCATGCGGCCCGCCATGCCCATCAGGCCGCCGCCACCCATGCCCTGCGCACCCGGAATCTGGTGCGGCGCAAAGGAAACGTTGCCGGAGTAGAAGAGCATCGCGCCGCTGCGGGCGACCACGCCGCCCGCCATGCCGACGTCGACCTTGACGACCTTGCCGTTGACTTTCTCGAACATCCCCGGCCCCTTACCGTTCCGCAGGCTGGATCAACACGACGCCCTGGCCCTCCCAGCGCAGCGAGAACGCCTCGCCCGCGTCCTGGCCGACTACGGTCCGCCAGGAGACATCGGTGACGAAGGACTGGTTCAGATTGCCCTGCGCCGCGACGAACGCGTCCGGATCGACCACGAGCGGATACTGTGGCGACACCTCCAGGTGGATCAGCGGCCCGCCCGCCGAAAGCAGGGCGACCTGCCCCTGGCCGGTGACGGTGGTGGTGAACAACCCGGCCCCCGTCGAGGCGCCGCGCAAGCCCGCGAAACGCACGTCGGTGCGCAGGTTCCCGGCGAAGGCGAGCAGTTGCTGCGATTCCACCTGCAGGGTTTCGCCGTTCAGGTTCACGACCGTCACGTGCTGACCGTTCACCGCGAAGAAGACCCTGCCGTTCCCGCCGCACTCCATGAGCGACAGTTTCTCGCCGGTGGCGCGCCGTTTGAGCCCGGCGACCACGCCGTCGCCTCCGCCGAACCCGGCGGCCTTGAACTGCACGTTTCCTTCGTAGGCGATCATCGACCCGGCGATCGCACGGACACTCGTTCCGGCGAGATGGGCCTCGACCACCTTCTTCGACTGTTCGAAAAGTTGTGCCATCTGGGTGTTTGCCCTGCTGTCTAGTTCGGGAACATGGGTCGTCGTCACGTTCCGCTGCCAGCGGTCACTGTAACGGACACACACGGTTCGCAACGGCGCGCGCGGCGTTTACTCCGGCGGTGGCCGCGCCGTTTCTCGTAGAGTGGCAATCGAACGCATCGACAAGCGAAGGGTCGACCTTGTCCGCAACACTCGCCAAGGGCCAGAACGGTCCACTGGCCACCAACGACGTGGTGATCTCCGTCCAGCTGTCGGCACCGGCGGACCTGTCCGCACTACTGGTGACCGAGCGGGGCAAGGTCCGCTCGGACGCGGACTTCGTCTTCTTCAACCAGCCCTCCGGCCCCGGCGTGAACCTGCAACCCGCGCAGGCGGGGCAGGCCGCCTCGCTGGCCGTGGCGCTGAACGCGGTGCCCGCCGAGATCGACCAGATCCGCGCGGTGATCACCCTCGACGACGCCTCCAGCAACTTCGGCAGGTCGGCGCCGCCGACCGCCGTCGTCTCCGATTCGAGCGGTAATCGGTTGTACGAGTACCGGATCGAGGGGCTCGAGACCGAGTCCATCGTGATCGCGCTCGAGCTGTACCGCCGTCAAGGCGCCTGGAAGGTGCGCGCCGTGGGCCAGGGCTACGCGGGCGGCTTCGCGGCGCTCGTCACCGACCACGGCGTGACCGTCGACGAGGCGCCCGCGGCTCCGCCGCAGCAGACCCAGGCCGCGCAGCCGGCGCACTACCCGCCGC
>NZ_BDBP01000014.1 GCF_001613045.1 Nocardia lijiangensis NBRC 108240
GCGCTGGTCGGCGCGGCGCGCAGGCTCGGCATCACGGCCAAGGCGCGCGAGGTGCGCGGCACCGATCGCGTCGTGGTGCGCGACGGCGAGGCCATCGGCGCGCTGCTGACCAGGATGGGCGCCCAGGACACCCGGCTCACCTGGGAGGAGCGCCGGATGCGCCGCGAGGTACGCGCCACCGCCAACCGGCTGGCCAACTTCGACGACGCGAACCTGCGCCGCTCGGCGCGCGCCGCGGTCGCCGCGGCCGCCCGGGTCGAACGCGCACTGGAGATCCTCGGGGACGAGGTGCCCGATCACTTGGCCGCGGCGGGCAAGCTGCGCGTCCAGCACCGCCAGGCGTCGCTGGAGGAACTCGGCCAGCTCGCCGACCCGCCGATGACGAAAGACGCTGTGGCGGGCCGGATTCGGCGCCTGCTCTCGATGGCCGACCGGCGCGCCAAGGAACTCGGCGTGCCCGACACCGAATCCGCCGTGACCGCCGAGCTTCTCGACGACGCCTGACAGTGCTCGAGTCGCCGCACGCCCCGAGGGCCGATATCCGGCGCTCGGGGCGTGGTGCTTTACGGACCTCGGGATTCGCAGGTATCCGAGGGGGCGTCACTCCTGCGCGGAGTTCATGCACCGGGATCGCGGACCATGGCCCACGTGACAGGACCGCCGTCCGGGATCTCCACCGTCGCGGTGACGCGGAAGCCGAGCCGCTCGTAGAAGCCGACGTTGCGTTTCTCGGAGGTCTCCAGGAAGGCGGGCACGCCGGCGCGCTCGGCGGCCTCCAGGCCGGGCCGGATCACCGCGACGCCGAGCCCGCGGCCTTGGCTGTCCGGGTCGACGCCGACGGCGCCGAGGAACCAGACGGGTTCGACCGGGCGGTGCGGCGCGAGCGCGGCCTCGGCCGCGGCGTACGCGGCGGCGCGGTCACCGGACAACTCGGCGAACCGCGGCGCGAGCTCGGCGAAGACGGGGCCCGCGTCGATGGCCGGGGTGGTCCAGACGGCGACGGCGGCGCCTTCGTCGGCGACCCACACCCGGCCGTGCGGCAGGCCGATATGGGTCAGAAACAGTTCCTGCATGCCGCGAACACGCTGGTCGTGGTCGCGGGCGTCGATGGTGTGGCGAGTCCATGCGTAGTCGGCGAAGGCACGGCCCAGGGTCAGGGCGGCGCGGGATATGTCCGAGAGAGTCGCTGGTCGCACGGTCGTGGGAGAGGGCTGGGACGACTGTTCGGTATGCACTGCATCCATACTGCCGCGCCCCGCGAGATTGGCCGGCGCATTCCGGCTGCCTCGGCCGGTATGCGCCGCGTCGCACCTTCGCGCGGGCGTCATCGGCGTGCCATCGCGCGGCTCGAGAGCGAAACACGTTGGGGCGCTGGGCTTCCGCGAGATGCGGAATTCCGTCGAGGGGGATTACGGTTGCCCGGGCTCCCGCGGCGGCGGCGCGAACGGCGGCCGGAACCGGCCGCGACGTGCCGCGCCGCTGTCCGGCAGGCCGCCGGATCGTCACCGGTCACGACCCTCGAGCGGTGCTCACCAAGCAAGGTGCGTGTCGGAGAGGTGACGGTAGGGCATTAGTGTGAGTAAGGCATCGGAATGAATCCGCTTGAAAGCTGAGGAGCGATAACGTGACAGTCCGGGTAGGCATCAACGGCTTCGGTCGTATCGGACGTAACTTCTTCCGGGCGGTGGAGGCGCAGAAGGCGCTCGGCACCACCGATATCGAGATCGTCGCGGTCAACGACCTCACCGACAACGCGACCCTGGCCACGCTGCTGAAGTACGACTCGATCCTCGGCCGTCTGCCGCAGGATGTCTCGCTGGACGGCGACGACACCATCGTGGTCGGCGATCAGCGGATCAAGGCCCTGGCCATCAAGGAAGGCCCGGCCGCCCTGCCCTGGGGCGACCTGGGCGTCGACGTGGTCGTCGAGTCCACCGGCATCTTCACCGACGCCACCAAGGCCAAGGGCCACCTGGCGGCGGGCGCCAAGAAGGTCATCATCTCCGCGCCTGCCAAGGGCGAGGACCTGACCGTGGTCATGGGTGTCAACGACAGCCAGTACGACGGCAGCCAGAACATCATCTCCAACGCCTCGTGCACCACCAACTGCCTCGGCCCGCTCGCCAAGGTCCTCAACGACGAGTTCGGCATCGAGCGTGGCCTGATGACCACGATCCACGCCTACACCCAGGATCAGAACCTGCAGGACGGCCCGCACAGCGACCTGCGTCGTGCCCGCGCCGCCGCGCTGAACATCGTGCCCACCGGCACCGGCGCCGCGAAGGCCATCGGCCTGGTGCTGCCCGAGCTGCAGGGCAAGCTGGACGGCTACGCACTGCGCGTTCCGGTCCCGACCGGCTCGGTTACCGACCTCACCGCGACCTTGCGCAAGTCGGCCACCATCGACGAGATCAACGCCGCGTACCAGGCCGCCGCCGAGGGCCCGCTGAAGGGCATCCTGAAGTACAACACCGACCCGATCGTCTCCACCGACATCGTCACCGACCCGCATTCGTCGATCTACGACGCGCCGCTGACCAAGGTCATCGACGACCAGGTGAAGGTCGTGTCCTGGTACGACAACGAGTGGGGCTACTCCAACCGCCTCGCCGACCTCATCGGCCTCGTCGGCAAGAGCCTCTGACCGGCATGGCAGTCAAGACTCTTCAGGATCTCCTGAACGAAGGTGTCGAGGGCCGTGGCGTGCTGGTGCGCTCCGACCTGAACGTTCCCCTCGACGACAACGGCCAGATCACCGACCCGGGCCGCATCATCGCCTCGGTGCCGACCATCGAGGCGCTGGTCCAGGCCGGCGCCAAGGTGGTCGTCACCGCGCACCTCGGTCGCCCGAAGGGCGAGCCGGACGCGAAGTACTCGCTGGCCCCGGTCGCCGTGAAGCTGGCCGAGCTGCTCGGCCGCAACGTCCAGCTGGCCGGTGACGTGGTGGGCTACGACGCGCTCTCGCGCTCGGAGGGCCTCACCGACGGCGACGTGCTGCTGCTGGAGAACGTGCGCTTCGACCCCCGCGAGACCAGCAAGGACGAGGCCGAGCGCGGCAAGCTCGCGGCGGCCCTCGTCGAGCTGGTCGGCGACGACGGCGCGTTCGTCTCCGACGGCTTCGGCGTCGTGCACCGCAAGCAGGCCTCGGTCTACGACGTGGCCAAGCTGCTCCCGCACTACGCGGGCACGCTGGTCGCGGCCGAGGTCGACGTGCTGGCGAAGCTGACCGAGAGCCCGGAGCGGCCGTACGCGGTCGTGCTCGGCGGCTCGAAGGTCTCCGACAAGCTGGCGGTCATCGAGGCGCTCGCGCCGCAGGTCGACACCCTGGTGATCGGCGGCGGCATGTGCTTCACCTTCCTTGCGGCACAGGGCCTTTCGGTGGGCTCCTCGCTGCTCCAGGAAGAGATGATCGACACCTGCAAGGGCCTGCTGGAGCGTTTCGGCGACGTCATCCACCTGCCGCGCGACATCGTGGTGGCGGACAAGTTCGCTGCCGACGCCGACTCGAAGGTCGTGCCCGCCAACGAGATTCCGGACGGCTGGCTCGGCCTGGACGTGGGTCCGGAGTCGGTCGACCGTTTCGCGGCGCTGCTCACCGAGGCGAAGACGGTGTTCTGGAACGGCCCGATGGGCGTGTTCGAGTTCGCGAACTTCGCCGCGGGCACCCGCGGGGTCGCCGAGGCCATCGTCACCGCCACCGGCAAGGGGGCGTTCACCGTGGTCGGCGGCGGCGACTCGGCCGCGGCCGTGCGCGCGCTCGGGCTGCCCGAGGACGGTTTCTCGCACATCTCCACCGGCGGCGGCGCGTCGCTGGAGTACCTGGAGGGCAAGGAACTCCCCGGCATCAGCGTTCTGGAGGCCTGACCCATGGCACGTAAACCGCTCATCGCGGGCAACTGGAAGATGAACCTCAACCACCTCGAGGCCATCGCCCTGGTGCAGAAGATCGCCTTCGCGCTGCCGGAGAAGTACTTCGCCAAGGTCGACGTCGCGGTCATCCCGCCGTTCACCGACATCCGCAGCGTGCAGACCCTCGTCGAGGGCGACAAGCTGCTGCTCACCTACGGTGCGCAGGACGTCTCCGTGTACGACTCGGGCGCCTACACCGGTGAGATCAGCGGCGGCATGCTGGCCAAGCTCGGCTGCTCCTTCGCGGTGGTCGGGCACTCGGAGCGGCGGCAGTACCACAACGAGGACGACGCCACCGTGCTGGCCAAGGCCAAGCAGGCGCTGAAGCACGGCATCACGCCGATCGTCTGCATCGGCGAGGGCCTGAACGTCCGCGAGGCGGGCACGCACGTCGAGTACAACCTCGAGCAGCTGCGCGGTTCGCTGAAAGGCCTGACGGCCGAGGAGATCTCGAAGGTCGTCATCGCCTACGAGCCGGTGTGGGCCATCGGCACCGGCAAGGTCGCCACCCCCGCCGACGCGCAGGAGGTGTGCGGCGCCATCCGTGCCGAGCTGGGCGAGCTGGCTTCGCCCGAGGTCGCCATGGAGGTGCGGGTGCTCTACGGCGGTTCGGTCAACGCCAAGAATGTCGGTGAGCTCGTCGGTCAGCCCGACATCGACGGTGCGTTGGTCGGCGGCGCGTCGCTGAAGGGTGACGAGTTCGCCACCCTCTCCGCGATCGCCGCGGGCGGCCCGCTGCCCTGAAATATCGGAGGGCGTTGCCCTGAGATATCGCGGGCGTCGCCCTGACGCTCGATCGAACGGCCCGGTATCGCGTGTGCGATGCCGGGCCTTTCGTTCGGGTGGCGCTGTGTTCGGGTGGCGCTGTGTTCAGGTGGCGCGGTGTTTCGACGACGCTGTGTGAGACGGCGCGGTGTTTTGGGCGGCGCTGTTTCGTTCGTGGCGAAACCGTGCGGCGGCCGGTGACACGGTTCGCGTGTGATGATCGGCAGGCTCCGATCACCAAGGCCGACAAGGATTTCCGTGCGTTCCACGGTCGGTCGGACACTTCCGAAGCGCACCACGATCCGGCTGGAGTCGATGGATCGGGTGGTGAGGGAGCTGTACTTACCTGCCGGGAGAAGCGGAGATGATCGCGGACCGGGTGATCCGCACGCGGAAGTTATCAGCGGGCGGTCAGGGTCAGACCGTGCCCATTGTCGTTGCGCAGGGTGAGGACGTCGGCGTCGATGGTGGCGGTGGTCGTCCCGTCGAGCGCCCGCAGCACCGCGGTCTCCACCTCCATCACTTCCGGCGGGCACATCATCTTGGTGGTGCCCAGCCGGAAGGTGACCTTCTCGCCGTCCTGGCCGGGCTCGACGGTGGCCGTGCCGGTCAGCCGGTTGCAGCCCGCGGAACCGGAGACGGCGCCGTCCTCGGCGATCACCAGCGTCGGCTTCGCGTCGTCGATGGCCTGCGACCGGACGTGCGCGTCCGGCGTGATGAGCCCGTTCACCACCCAGGTGGTGCCGCGCAACGGCTTGTCCGGCCGGGCGACCTTCTTGTCCAGCAGCGTGACGGTCTGCTCGTTGTTCTGCAACGTCAGGGTGTCACCGTCGAGTTTCCAGGTCGGCGCGGAATTCAGCAGCGTGTCAACCCAGCGATCGGCGTCGGCGAGCTCGCCGGGACAACCGATCAGCGTGCTCGCCAGTTCCTCGACCCGCAGCACGTTGTCGTCGAACGTCACCGCCCCCGAGATGGTGTTGCATCCCGCGTTCGCGGTGACCCTGCCGTCCGCGAACTGCAGTGTGAGCGGCCCACCCCCGGGAATCGCCTGCCCCTGTACCTCGGTCGACAAGAACGTGCGCCCCATCGGTGTGGCCGCGGGCTCGGCGGGCCCGCTGTCGTCGCCGCTGGAGCAGGCGGCGAGAGCGAAGGCGAGCAACAGCACCGGAGCGAATCGCACGAGAGAGAACGACATGGGCGCGATGCTACCGACGCCGCGGCGCTCGCTCGGGATCCTGCTCCGGCCGGTCGGCCCCTCGGCCTCCTTCTTCGATCGCTGTCTCACTTCGACCCGGGTCCTATTACTACACCCGTCTATTCGGCGGTGATGGACAACGACATCTACACCGATTGGCTGGTGAGCAAGCACCACGGGCGATGGCGTCGTGGGCGTTACCGGCATCAGCGAGAGGCCAGGATGGCTAGCTCCGTGCCGAATCCGACTGCCAGGCGCCCATCCGGCGTCACCGCGACCGCGTTCACCATCGCGGGGAACACCAGCTTCTCGCCGATCTGTTCTCCCGTCAGGATGTCCCATACGCGCACCGTGGCGTCCCAGCTCCCGGTGACAGCGACGGGGCGTCCGTCCACCGTGCCCGAGGCCACCGTGCACACCACGTCGGTGTGGCCGCGCAGAGGTTCGCCGATCTGCAGGCCCGTGGTCAGGTCCGCTGTTCGCGCGGTCTTGTCGTCGCTGCCGATGACCACGATCGGGCGGCCGTCCACCGCCGCCGTGGCCACTGCCCGCACCGAGCAGTCGTGGTCGATCTGAGGCTCACCGACCTGCTTTCCGGTGGTCACGTCCCACACCCGCACTGTTCGGTCGTCGGCGCCCGTGACAGCGATCGGCCGCCCGTCCAGCTGTCCCAACGCCACCGCGATCACCTTGTCGGCGTAGCCGCGGCGGCGGCCCGCGGGGAATCCGCCGATCGGCTCGCGGGTGGCCAGATCCCATACCCGCATGGGTCTGCCGCTGCGATAGCCGCCGCTGGTGACGGCCAGGAGGCGGCCGTCCACCATGGCCATGGCCCGCGCGATGGTGGGTCCGTCGGGGTCGGTCAGCGGTTCGCCGAGGGGATCACCCGTGGCCAGATCCCATAGCCGGAGTGCGTCGTGGCCGCCCGTGACGGCGACCGGGCGGCCGTCGACAGTCCCGGCCGCCACCGTGTGCACCTCCCCGGTGTGGCCGGTGAGGAGGGCGCCCATGCGCTCACCGGCGGCGAGATCCCACATGCGGGCCGTGCCGTCGTCGCTGCCGGTGACGGCGACCGACCGCCCGTCCACCATCGCCATCGCCACCGCGACCACGGTGCCGCTGTGCCCCTCTGTGGGTTCGGCGTTCCGGCGGCGCTCCCTCAGACTCCACGTGCGGACCGTGTCATCGGTACCGGTGACCGCACCGGCGGTGACGGCGACGGGGATACCGTCCACGTCCGCCACCGCCACGGCGCCCACCTGATCGGTGTGGCCGGTCAGCGGGTCGCCGAGCTGCTCGCCGGTTGTCAGGTCCCACCTCCGGGCCGTGGCGTCCCCGCCGCCGGTGAGGGCGACCGGGCGGCCACCCACCATGGTTGCCGCGACGGCCCCCACCTTGTGGAAGTGGCCGATCAGCGGATCGCCGAGCCGCTTACCGGTGGTGAGGTCCCACATCATTGCCGTCTTGTCATTGCTTCCGGTGACGGCGATCGGCCGACCGTCCACCACGGCCGTCGCCACCGCAAGTACCTGATCGGTGTGGCCGGTCAGCGGGTCACAGATCTGAACTCCGGTACCGAGGTCCCACATCCGGATCGTGGCATCCCAGCTGCCGGTGACGGCGACGGGACGGCCGTTCACCACGGCTGTCGCCACCGCCACCACCCATTGGCTGTGGCCTGCCAAGGGAGCGCCGATCTGCCGTCCGGTGCCGAGGTCCCACACCCGCGCCGTGTGGTCGGTACCGCCGGTGACCGCAACGAGGCGGCCGTCCACCAGGGCCGTCGACACGGACAGCACCCAGCCGTCGTGGCCGGTGAGCGGGTCGCCGAGCTGCTCGCCGGTCGTCAGGTCCCACACCCGCGCCGTTCCGTCCTCGCTTCCGGTGATGGCAACAGGGCGCGCGTTCATCGCTCCCGTCGCCACCGCTCGAACCAAACCGTCGTGGCCGGCCAAGGGCTCGCCGACCTGCTCGCCGGTCATCAGGTCCCACACCCGAAGTGTCTTGCCGTTGTTGCCGCCGCTCCACGACGGGCCCATGGCGATGGCACGGCCGTCCGCCACGGCTGTCGCCACAGACGGCACCTTCCAGCCGGTCAGGGCGTATCGAAAACGGGAATCGACCTGGCTGGCAGTGGCCCACTCCACCCCCCACCGCGCGTGTTCTCCCTCGTCCACAGGTACGGCGGTGATTCGGGCGGCCAGCCCCCGGTGTCCGTACCGGGCGGCGTCCAGCGCCAGCAGTTGCCGACGCACTGTCGGCGAAGCGTCACGGTGCAGATGTGCCGAGGCCCGATACACCGCCGCCACCGAGCGAGCCCGAGCGTCTGGCGCCGAATCCAGCAGCCCCCACACGTTCTCGAAATCCCCACGCACCAGCAACGCCGGATCCGTCCACCAGGAACCCTGCTCGACCGGCCCGGCATCCGAACCGCCGTGACGCACACCATCAGACACGATCAGCATCGTAGGTGCTCGCACCTTCCACACCCACGATCCAGAGGCTCGAGGGTCAGGGCAGCGGCGGCGCGGCGTCCGATGGCCCTGCGGGATTCCTTTACTGTCAGGCATTTCCGCGAGGGCGGTCCGGCGCATCAGAACGAGCAGTCGGCCGGACGGCCCGTCCAGTCGCCCTTCATGAATTCGATGACGGCGCAGAACACATCCTGCGCCGAGGAACCCACGGGAGTCGCGGCCGACGTCGTAGCGGCAGGTGGGCAACAGATTCCGCGGCGGCCGAGCCCACCGGCACGACGAGTCCTGCGGTCGCGGCGGCGACAACGACGAGCTTCTTCATCAGGTGTCCTGTTCTGCTGTCGGGGATGAGGGCTCGTAGTAGTGGATATTTGACCGATCAGTCGAAATAGCCCCTGATATGCTCGAAATATGGCGCGTACCAAGGAATTCGATCCGGATGTGGTCTTGGACCGCGCACTGCAACTGTTCTGGCAGCACGGCTACGAGGCGACTTCGATTGCGGATCTGACGGAGCACCTCGGCATTGCCAGGGCTTGCATCTACGCGACCTACGGCTGCAAACACGAGCTTTTCATGAAAGCGCTGCAACGCCATGTGGAGGTCGTCGACGCGCTGGTCACGGCGGAATTGGCCCGTCCGGGTCCGGCGCTGCCCGCGGTCAGGGGTCTGATCGACCGGTTCGTGACCGAGTCCTGTTCGGAGAATCGATTCCTGGGCTGCCTGGTCACCAATGCCGCGGTCGAGCTCGCCGCCCGCGATGCCGAGGTCGCCCGGCTGGTCGAATCCAGTTGGGCGCGCACGGAAACCGCACTGGCCTCCGCACTGGCCCGCGCCCGAGCGCAGGGGGAACTGGCCCCCGGCGCGGACCCGCGCGCCATGGCCCGCTTCCTTCTGGTCTTCTTGCAGGGAGTCTGGGTACTCGAACGCGCGCCGGACACCGCCACCCGCCTGCGGGACGCGGGCCGGGTGGTCGCGTCGATACTGGGCTGAGTCCGTACGGCTGCGCGTACTCGGCGGGGCCTCGGGCCTCGACACCCTGATGGACATCAACGAGACCGCCGTGCGGTCTATAGCCGAGTGTCGCGTTCGCTGCGCGCTCATATTGGAATGATCGGTCTCGATTACGCGGACGGTTAACCTTCAGGATCGAAGGCTTGGTGCAGGCAGCACGGCGATTCCCCTCGGCCCTGCCGAAATCGACTTCGCTTCTTCCGTCGGCACCGGCAAGATGCCAGGTACCGAATCGCGGAGCTGGGTCGACAGGGCGAAATCGGCTGCCGGGGTGAACCAGATGGGGGAGTGCGAGTGCGGGTGTGGACATTGCAAGCGCCGGAAGTGGTTGCGGCGCTCCGGAGCCGGGGACATTACCGGGCGTCGTGGGATCGGGTGATCGTGAATTGGCGGCCCGCCTACTGCGCCATGGTGGGGCAGATGGAGCGCAGCGGGATTGCGTGCGGCGACAGTCCGCCGGTGTGGTGCTGGCCGGGGTGGGCGCTGCGCCGCCAGCGGGTGCGGATGACCGCGGATCTGCTGCTCGGCGACGATCAATGGGCGCACGGCGTGTGCCTGCTGCGGTTGAACGTTGCGCCTTCGGCGGCGCTCGCGACGTCCTACGCCCGCTGGAACGACTACCTGGGGGAGACGATGGCGCTGCTCACGGCGGCGGGACGATCCGACGGTCCGGCCTTCGGACCCGAGGAGGCGGCGATGGATTGGCGCGGCTTCCCGGTCAACGAATGGGACGCCACGCAGCTCGTCCTGCCGGAGTTGCGCCGCGAGTGGCTGGTCGGCGTCCGCCACTATCCGCCGGGACCCGACGCCGCGGCGCGGATCGCCGCCGATCCCGCACTCCGGGCGCTCGCTGCGGCGTCGCCCCGCGGCCACCCCGCGGATGCGCCGGACCGTGCGGGTAGGCGCTCGGCGATATGCTCGGCGGAGTGACCACCGCCGACGCGACGACCCCGCTCTCCACGTGGGCGCCGCTGCGATCGCCGATCTACCGGGCGCTGTGGATCGCGCAATTGGTGTCCAATCTCGGCACCTGGATGCAGACGGTCGGCGCGCAGTGGATCCTCGTCGACGAGCCGAACGCGGCGACGCTGGTGTCGCTGGTGCAGACGGCGATCACGCTGCCGGTCATGCTGCTGGCCATTCCTTCGGGGGTGATCGCCGACCTGGTGGACCGCCGTCGCCTGCTGCTCGGTGCCCAATCCGCGATGGCGTTGCTGGCGACGCTGCTCGCGATCTCAACCGCGACCGGGCAGACCACGCCCGAGGTACTGCTCATCATGCTGTTCCTGCTGGGCTGCGGGCAGGCACTCACCGCGCCCGCATGGCAGGCGATCCAGCCGGAACTGGTTCCGCGCGAACAGATTCCGTCGGTGGCGGCGCTGGGCAGCATGAACATCAACATCGGCCGCGCGGTGGGGCCCGCGGTCGCGGGCGTGCTGGTCTCGCTGTCCGGGCCGACGCTGGTGTTCGCGCTCAACGCGCTGTCCTTCGGCGGGATCGTCGCGGTGCTGGCCGTCTGGCGCAGGCCGGTCACCGATCGGCGGCTGCCCACCGAGCGACCGCTGGCCGCGCTGCAGGCGGGCACCCGGTTCATCAGGGCCGCGCCCGCGATCCGTCGGGTGCTGCTGCGATCGATCCTGTTCATCGGCCCCGCGAGCGCGCTGTGGGCGCTGCTTCCGGTGATCGCGCGGGATTCGCTCGGCCTGTCGGCCTCCGGCTACGGCCTGATGCTCGGCGCGATGGGCCTCGGCGCCGTGCTCGGTGCGGCGGGGCTGTCGCGGATCCGTGCGCTGCTGACGCCGACGCAGCGGCTGACCGCGGCCGCGGTGCTGTTCGGCGCGGCGTCGGCGGGCGCGGCGCTGCTGCACACCGTGGCGGTGGTGCTGGTGCTGCTGGTGGGCGCAGGTCTGGCCTGGCTGCTGGCCATGTCCACGATGAACTCCACCATGCAGCTGCTGCTGCCCGCCTGGGTGCGGGCCCGCGGGCTCTCGGTCTACATGCTGGTCTTCATGGGCGGGCAGGCCATCGGCTCGCTGGTCTGGGGTCTGGTGGCCGGCGCGCTCGACTCGGTCGCCGCGCTGCTCATCGCGGCGGCGCTGCTCGCGGGCAGCGCGGTGAGCAGCCTGTGGCTGCCGATCCGGCACAACGCCGAGGAACTCGACCACACGCCGTCGGCGTTCTGGCCGGAGCCGCAACTGGTGGTGGAGCCGCAGCCCGACGACGGTCCCGTCCTGGTGCTGCGGAGCTACGACGTGCCGGAGGAGAGGGTCGAGGAATTCCTCGGCGCGATGGCGTTCGTCGGCCGGTCGCGCCAGCGCACGGGCGCGATGGAGTGGCGGTTGTACCGCGATGTCGGCGTGGTCGACCGGTACGTCGAGGCGTTCGTGGTGCGTTCATGGGCCGAGCACATGCAGCAGCATCAGGTGCGGCTGACCGCGCAGGACCAGCTGCGCGAGGACGCGGTGGCGGAGTTCGGTGCGGGCGAGGACCAGATCACCCACTTGGTCGGGGTGGACCGCCCGTAGCGCGCTGGGCCCGCCGCCGAGCCCCATTAGGCGCAGGGTGAACGCACCCCATAGACTGACCGCCATGCGGATGTTCCTGGATATCCTCCTGATCATCACCAGCGTGCTGCTGGTGCTGCTGGTGCTGCTGCACCGCGCCAAGGGCGGAGGCCTGTCCAGCCTGTTCGGCGGTGGCGTGCAATCGAGCCTGTCCGGCTCCACCGTCGTCGAGAAGAACCTCGACCGCGTCACCATCTTCACCGGCCTCATCTGGGTCATCGCCATCCTCGGCATCGGCTTGGAAATCAAGTTCGCCTGACCGGGTGACGGCCGGTCACCGGACCTGCCGCGAACGTTGGCGCGCGATTCACTTCCCGTTACTCGACACGGTTAGCGTGACGAGCACGGGAAGGAGTCGGTATGGAGCTCCGGCATCTGGTGTCGTTCCTGGCGTTGGCCGAGGAACTGCACTTCGGTCGCGCCGCGCAGCGGCTACACCTGACCCAGCCGAGTCTCAGCGCGCAGCTGCAGAAGCTGGAGAAATCCCTCGGTGTGCAGCTGGTGGCGCGGAATTCGCACGAGGTGAAGCTGACCCCGGCGGGCCGTGAATTCGAGGGACAGGCCAGGCTGATCGTCGCGCAAGTCGGTCGTGCCGCTGAGATCACCAAAGCCGCCGCAACGGGACGGTCCGGCAGCCTGAACGTGGGATACAACCTGCCCGCGAGCAGGCACGTGCTGCCGGACGCGCTGGCCAGGATGGCGCGCGAGCACCCCGACGTCACCGTCTCGCTGTGGGAGAAGCGCACCGGCCCGCAACTGGCCGCGCTGAGCGAGGGTACCCTCGACGTCGGCCTGGTGTACGGCCATCCGCACACCGCAGATTTCCGGTATCGCCCACTGCTGCAACGTATTCCGCTGGTCGCGGTGGTCGGGCGCGGGCACCGGTAGGAGGGACGGTCGGGGGTGCGGTTCGCCGAACTGGCCGAGCAGCGCTGCGTGCTCTTCGCCCGTGAGCAGTGCCCGGCGATGTACGACTCGATCTTCCGCGCCGCCGCCGACAACCGGATCGGCCTGGATGTGGCGCAGACCGCCGACGATCCCGGCGCGACCGCGCACATGGTCTCGGTGCGGCCGTTCGTCGGATTCGCCTCGCTGCCGCGGGCGCAGTCGATGAACATGGGCGGCCCGGACAGCGGCGCCGTGGCGGTCAAGCTGCTGGATCCGGTGCCGACCCTCGATCTGTTCGCGGTGTGGCGCGCCGAGGAGACCAACCCCGCGGTGGGCCTGTTCCTCGACACGATCGACGCGCCGCACGCGCAAAGGGTGGCGGTCTGACCGATCTGCTGTCGTCACAACACCTCCGGCTCACTTCAGCCCGGAGCGGACGAAGGCGTTCGTGATCTGGCGTTGCAGCACCAGGTACAGCAGCAGCACGGGCAGGCATGCCAGGCTCGCCACCGCCATCATCGGACCCCAGTCTTCGCCCTCGGTGCCCATGAAGCTGCGCAGACCCAGTTGCAGCACGCCGTTCGACCGGCGCAGAACGACCGCGGGCCAGAAGTATTCGTTCCACGCGTTGACGAACAGCAGGATGCCCAGCGCGGCCAGCGCGGGCCGCAGATTCGGCACCACGACGGTCCACAGGATCGACCACGACGACCGGCCGTCCAGCTTGGCCGCGGCGACGAGTTCGGCGGGGAACCCCGCCATGTGCTGGCGCAGCAGCAGCACCGCCAGCGCGGAGCACAGCGTGGGCAGCACCACCCCGATCAGCGTGTCGATGAGCCCGAATCGGTTGAGCAGCACATAGTTCGGCAGCATCGTCACCTGGAAAGGCACCAGCCAGGTGCCGACGAACGCCAGGTACAGCACCCGCTGGAACGGGAAGGCGTACATGGTGAAGGCGTAGGAGGCGAGCAGCGCGACGAGCAGCTGCGCCGCCGCCGAGCACAGCGCCACCACGGTAGTGTTGACGAAAAGCCCGGCCAGGTCGACTTTCTCGGCCGCGTCGGCGTAGTTGTCGAGCGAGAGCGGCCACGGGACGGGGGACAGCGACATCACGTCGGACGGCCGCCGCAGCGCGGTCGCGAACAGCCAGTACACCGGGAACGCGCAGCCGATCGCGACGCCGCCGAGCAGCAGATGGCGACCGACGCCGCGCAGACGCTCAATCATCGTGGTACGCCAGCCTTTCCGAGAACCACACCAGAGCTCCGGCGACCACGGCGAAGCCGCCGAACAGCAGCACGCCCGCCGCCGCGCTCAGCCCGGCGTCGAAACTGTGGAACGCGTAATCCCACAGCAGGTAATAGACATTCGTGGTGGCCTGCGCCGGACCGCCCTGGGTCATCGAGTCGATGAGCGGGAAGGTCAGCGTCGGCGTGAGCAGGACGGTGGTGAGGACGAGAAACAGCAGCGTCGGCGACAACAGCGGCAGCGTGATCCACCGGCGGATCTGCCGCGGGCTCGCGCCGTCCACCCGGGCGGCCTCCGTGTAGTCGGGAGCGATGTTCGCCAACCCCGCCGAGATCACGAGCGTCGCGAAGCCGAGCAGCTGCCACCCGGTGATGACGATGATCACCGGGTGGGCGGTCGCGGCGTCGTAGACCCAGTTGCGCCCGGAACCCAGCATCCGGTCGACCGCCCCGCCGCCGGGATGCAGCAGCCAGCGCCAGACCGCTGCCGCGGCCACCGGGGCGACGAGGAACGGCATGAAGACGAGCGCCTGGTAGAGCGTGCGCGCCCCGACCCCCACGCGCCGGGCGGTCATGGCGAGCGCCAGCGGAAGCAGGACCGTGAACGGCACCAGTCCCGCGATCAGCAGCGCCGTGCGCGCCAGGGAGTCCCGAAAGGCGGGCAGCTCGACGAGCCGCTCGTAGTTGGCCGTGCCCACCGGCCGCATCGGGGAGGTGGGCAGCAGATTCCACGAGTAGGTGGACAGTTCGACGGCCTGCACCAGCGGACGGTAGGTCCACAGCACCAGCAACCCGAGGGCGGGCGCCAGATACAGGTAGGGTACGACGAAACGTCCGGCGCGACGAGCCTTTTCGTAGCGGCCACGGCGCACCGGCCGGTCGGCGGCCCGCGTTTCCACGACGGGCGGCGGCTCCACGACGAACATCGCGTCACCCCCGCTCCGCGCCGAGCGCCGCGAGCTGGTCGAGGATCTCCTGCTCGTCGCGGTCGTAGACCGGCGGCGCGGGAGTCGTCTCCACCGCCGTCGCCACCGCGCCCGCGGCCGTCACATCGATGCGGCTGAAGCCGGATCCGGCGAAGCCGCGGTGCCTGCCCGCCGGTGCGAACGGATCGACCCGATACGACAGCGCGGGCCCGATCCACACCGGAATGCCCGCCAGCGCACCGGCGGCGGTCGAGTGGTTGTGGCCGCACACGATCATCCGGACGTCGGAGCCGGTCAGCGCCTCGGCCAGCAGATCGGGTCGGTGCAGCCGCAGCAGGTCGGGTCCGGCCACGGGGGAGGGGATCGGCGGGTGGTGCACCACGAGCAGCGTTCCCCGCGGGGCGGGCGTGCGCAGCTCCGCCGCCAGACCGTCGAGCTGTGTCTCCGTCAGCCGCCCGTGGTGCCTGCCGGGAATCGTGCTGTCCAGCGCGATGATTCGCAGCCCGCGCACGTCGACGACGTGGTCGAGCGGGATGCCGGGGTCGGCGGCACGATCGAGAAGTAGCGCCGCGAACGCGACCCGCTCGTCGTGATTGCCCATGGCGTAGACGATTTCGGCGCCGAGCGCGGCGGCGGCGGGGGTGACCGCCGCGCGCAGTCGCCGGTACGCCTCCGGTGCGCCGTTGTCGGCGAGGTCGCCGGAGAGCACCAGCGCGTCGACCCGGCGGTTCGCGGCCACCAGCCGGTCCAGGGTGTGCCGCAGCGTCGCGAAGGTGTCCACCGTGCCGTGCACGAGCTCGCCCTCCGGCCGCAGGTGGATATCGGTGAGCTGGATGATCGTGACGGCGTTCATGCGACCGGGAGAAGTTTGCGGCCCTGCTCCTGCGCGGCGCTCAGGGTGGACTTCGGATCGGCGCCCTGGAAGACCACGGCCTCGACCGCGTCCATCATGCCGTCACGGATCTGCAGATAGTTGTTGCCCGGCATGGAGATCCACGGCTCCATGGTCGCCAGCTGGGCGACGTTCGGCGCCAGCAGCGGGTTGCGGCGCGCCCAGTCCCGCAGGCCGTCCTCGTCGTCGAGCAGGCCGGTGCGCAGCGGCAGATACCCGATGCCCTGCGCGATGCGCACGTAGGCGCGCTCGCTGGTGAGGAACTCGATCAGCTGCCAGGCCGCCCGCTGTTTGGCCGGCTCCTCGGACAGAATGTACAGCGAGGCACCGGAATTAGTCGGCACGGTCGGCTTGCCGCCGAAGCTCGGCATCGGCGCCGAGCGCAGGTCCCACCGATCCTGTGCGCCCTTCACGAACTGCCCCTGGATTGCGCTGGTCTCCAGGATCATCCCGATCTCGCCGCGACCGAAGGCCTCGTAGCCCTGCTTCTGGTTCAGCGCGGGCATGGCGCCGGTGCGGACCAGGTCCTGCGCCATCCTGGTCACCTCGACGGCGGCGTCTTCGGCGTAGGTGAGGGTGCGCCGATCCTCGGAGAGCACCCGGCCGCCGTTGGAACGCACCAGCGATTGGAAGCACCAGTCCTTGGCCGGTTTGGTCAGGCAGTCGATGTACACGCCGTCCTTGCCGGTCGCCGCGGTGATCGCCGCGGCTGCCTCCGCCACCTGCTGCCAGGTCGCGGGCGGGCGGTTGGGGTCGAGCCCCGCCTGCGCGAAAAGCGTGGCGTTGTAGTACAGCACGGGTGTCGAGAAGACGAACGGGACACCGTAGGTCGAGCCGTTCCAGTCGGCAAGAGTGCGCGCCCTCGGCGCGTAGCCGTGCTCGGCGCCGTCGAAGTTCCGCTGCACCGCGTCCTTGCCGAACAGCGTGTCGAGCGGTTTGGCGCGCAACTCGTCGACGGTGAAGTCCAGGTCGCTGAAGCCCAGCTGGGCGACGTCCGGCGGCGCACCGGCCACGAGCTGGTTCTGGATGCTGGAGATGGTGTCGGTGGCCGGATTCGGGCTGTTGCCCTGCGGTTTCTGCGCCGTCACCGTGATGTTCGGGTGCGCGGCGCGGAATTCGGCGAGCAGCGCGTCGAAGGTGTCGGTCCACGCGCCTGCCAGACCGTAGTTGTAGGACTCGAAGACGATCGAGACCTGTTGATCCGGCGCGAGTTCCGGGACGCGGCCAGTCGACGACGCCTCGGTCGTCGTGCTGCCGAGTCCGCCGCAGGCGGTGGCCGCCAGGGTGGTCGCCAGGGCGATGCCCAGGGCGGAGATCATGCGTATCACGGGTGCTCCTGGTGTTCGGGGTTCGTCACGCTGGGTCAGACGGCCGACAGCGCGGTGTTTTCCGATGGCGAAAGGTGCTGCGGCTCCTGCCAGCTCAGCCGCATGCCGGTGGTGCGATCGAACAGGTGCAGGTCGGCGGGCGCGGTGTCGAGTTCGACGGCGTCTCCTGCGCGGACCTCGGCGGGCCGGGCGACGCGCGCGCAGATCTGCTGCCCGCCGACGTCCACGTGCAGCAACTCCTCGCTGCCGAGGTTCTCCACCATCGTCACGCGCCCGCGCAGCGCACCGGCACCCGCGGCCACACGCAACCGCTCCGGACGGACGCCCACGGTGACCTCCCGATCACCGTGGGCGGCCGCGATGCCGAGCGCGGCGTTGAGTCCCTCCGCGACCACACGCAGTCGACCGTCGCGCTCGGTGACGGTGGCGGAAAGCAGATTCATGGGTGGCGCGCCGAGGAAGCCGGCGACGAAGGTCGACCGCGGCCGGTCGTAGAGCTCCTCGGGCGGGCCGACCTGCGCCAGCGCGCCGTCCTCGAACAGCGCGATGCGGGTGGCCATCGTCATCGCCTCCACCTGATCGTGCGTGACGTACAGGAACGTCGCGCCGAGCCTGCGGTGCAGGGCGATGAGCTCCGCCCTGGTGGCGCTGCGCAGTTTCGCGTCCAGGTTCGACAGCGGCTCGTCCATGAGGAAGGCTCCCGGATCGCGAACCATGGCGCGTGCCAGGGCGACTCGCTGCCGCTGGCCGCCCGACAACGCGGCAGGGCGACGGCGCAGCAGCGGAGTCAGTTCGAGCGCCGCGGCCACCTCCGCGACCCGTTCGGCGATCCGGGCACGCGGCAGGCGCCTGGCCCGCAGCGGGAACGCGATATTGCGTTCGACCGTGAGATGCGGGTACAGCGCGTAACTCTGGAAGACCATGGCCAGATCCCGTTGCTGCGGGGCCGCGTCGGTGATGTCGCGACCGTCGAGCAGGACGCGTCCGGACGTCGGGGTCTCCAGACCGGCGATCAGGCGCAGCAGCGTCGACTTGCCGCATCCGCTCGGCCCGAGCAGCACCATGAATTCGCCGTCGGCGATGTCCAGGGACACCGCGCGCACCGCATCGGTCGCGCCGAAGCGTTTCGACACCGCGTCGATCTGTAGCCGGGCCATCCGGGTCCTCCTCTCGCACCGAGACCTGTCGAGTCTCGGGCGGCGGACCGGGTAGGGCGGCGGGCGATAGGAGATGCCGATCGCGCGAATCATGTCCCGCCGCCGACCGCCTCCCGGACGTGCGGCGAGGGACGGTCTTCTCGCCGGCGTCGGCGCGCCGGGCGCCGACCCGACGACCAGAGGAGACCCCCATGAGAAGCACACTCGCGACCTGCGCGCTACTGACGGCCGCGCTCGCCCTCGGCGCCGCGCCCGCGGCCGCCGCACCGGAATCCGATGCGGTCGGATTCTCCGCCACCGCCACCGAAACGTCCGCGGTGGTCACCGTCGACGCGGGCTCGATGGTGGTCGACGACGGCACGTTCGAGATCCGCGCCGCGGACGGGACAGTGCTCGCGGGCGCCGAATTGGCGTTCCGCGTGGACGATTTCGTCTTCCCCATCGCCGCCGAGATCGCCGGGCGTTCGGCCACCCTGACACCGCGCTTCGATCTGGCGCACGCCACCTACCGGCCGGTCGCGCTGCCCTTCGAGGATCAGGCGCCGTGGAAGTCGGAATACGAGCGCGAGCAGGCGGCCTGGAGCCGGATGATGTCCACCATCTCCATGGGGGCCACCATCGGGACGCTGGTCGGCGGGCTGGGCGGTGCGGCCGTCGGCTGTGTGCTCGGCGGCGTCGCCGGCGCGACCGTGGCGTCGGCGACCATCGCCGGGCTGTTCGGTCCGTTCATTCCCGCCGCGGCGGTGGGCTGCCTCGGCGGCATCGTCGCCATCGGCGCGCTCGGCACCGTCGCGGGTCAGCTGCTGGTGACCGCGCCCGTCGCCGTCCTGGCCGCGGCCCAGTACTTCACGACGATCAACACTCCGTTCCCGAAGAAGTGATCTCGGCGGTCGTGGCGCGCGTTCGCTCGCGCGTCACGACCAGCGCCGCGGCGACCGTCAGGCCGAGGACAGCGGTGGTGATGACCGCGCCTTCGCTCGCGGCCGCAGGTCAGTCGTTGCGCGGCACCCGTCCGTCGACATCGGTGAAGCCGTACTCGTCGGCGAGGTCGGCCACCCGCCAGGCCCGTCCGGTGCGAGCGCGTCGTCGCGGATCGGCGGCCAGCGCCACCACGGCTCGCCCGGGGAAACGCGGCGTCTCGGCGACGGCGAGATCGAAGGTGCCCTCGCCGGGCAGGGTGACCAGGCGCCGTCCGTCGGCGTCGGCGGGGACCAATTGCAGCAGTTCGGTGTCCACGATGCCCGGCCACAGCGAGACCACGGTGACCTCGGTGTCGGCGAGATCGCGCGCCATGTCCGCGGTGAGCCGATCCAATGCCGTCTTGGCCACGCCGTAGACCGCGTTGTGCATGTACCGCTGCGACCCCGGCGACGAGACGTTGACGAGGAGCCCGCCGGAGCCGATCAGCAGCGGCGCGGCGAAAAAGCCCGCCGCGTAATGGGATCGGACGCCGACGTCGAAGGTCTCGTCCCAGGCCGACGGCGGCACCTCCCAGAACGGTTTGCCGAGCCAGCGGGCGGCGGCGGGGGAGTTGTAGACGTTGTTCACCAGCACGTCCAGCCGCCCGTGCTCGGCGCGGACCCGTTCGAACAAGCGCTGCACGGCGTCGTCGTCGCGGTGATCGCAGACGAAGGGGATGCCGCGTCCGCCGAGCGCGTCGATCTCGGCCGCCGTGTCGTGCACGGTGCCGGGTAGTCGGCCCGCCGTGGCCGACCGGCCGGTGATGTACACCGTCGCGCCCGCCGCGCCCAGTTCCAGCGCGATGCCCTTGCCGATGCCGCGGCTCGCGCCGGTGACGACCGCGACCCGGCCGTGGAGTTCTCGAGGTATTCCGCTCACGACTCCCGGACATTACCGTGAAATATAGAACGCGTTCTATATTTGGAGGCGAAATGGAGCCGACGCATCGGTTCGTGACCACCAACGGTACCCGGATGCACGTCGCCGAACAGGGCAGCGGCCATCCCGTGGTGTTCTGTCACGGTTTCCCGCACACCTGGTTCGTCTGGCATCGGCAGCTGGCCGCGGTCGCCGCGGCCGGGTACCGCGCCCTCGCGCCCGACCTGCGCGGATACGGCCGGACGGAGGCGCCCGACGACCCGGCGGAGTACACGAATCAGGCCGTCGCCGACGATCTGCTCGACCTGCTCGACGACATCGGCGCCGAGCGCGCGGTGTTCGTCGGCCTGGATTTCGGCGCCGCCCTGGTGTGGGAGCTGGCGCTGCGCGTACCCGAGCGCGTCGCGGGCCTGATCGTGCTGAACAACCCCTACGCGCCGCGGCCGCCGCGGGCACCGTCGGAGCTGTGGGCCAAAGCGGCCGCGCGCCATTTCCTGCACCTGGACTACTTTCAGCGGCCCGGCGTCGCCGACGCCGAACTCGCGGCCCGGCCGCGCGAATTCCTCGCCCGCGTCTACTATTCGCTCAGCGCCGACTACCACTACCTGGACACGTGGCGCTTCCCCGCCGAAGGCACCGGCTACCTCGATGTGCTCCCCGAGGCTCCCGCGCTGCCGTGGCGCTGGCTCTCCGAGGACGAATTCGCCACCCTGGCGGCCGATTTCGAGCGCACGGGCTTCACCGGCGGGCTCAATTGGTATCGCAACTTGGACCGGAACTGGTCGCTCACGGCCGATTACGCCGATGCGCGGGTGACCGTGCCCACCTACTTCCTCTACGGCGAACGCGATCCGGACATGGAGGGTTTCAGCGGGCGCGATCCGCTGGGGACGCTGCGCGAGTACGTGCCGGACCTGCGCGCGGTGACGAAGGTTCCCGACGCCGGGCACCTGGTCCAGCTCGAGCGCAGCGACGAGGTGAACGCGCTGATCACGGCGCACCTCGCCGACCTGGCGCCCGCGGCGGCCGACGTCCCGGCCTGACACCGCCGGATCATCGCGGCAGCGCCGGGACGCGACCGGCGACAACCCGGGCGCGGACAGCGGTCAGCACGGTGATCACCAGGACCGTCATGAGTTCCAGGAGGTTCCAGGCGAGGCCGTCGGCGGTGGGTTCGACAGGCGGCGGCTCGGTCGCTTGCGGTGGACGCGCCTGGACCGTCTGCGGCGCGGGCTCCGGTGCGGGAGCCTGTGCCGGAACGGGTTCGGCCGTGGCCTGCGGGATCGGAAGGGGAATCGGCGGGTCGAGGCGGAGCGGAATGCCGGGCGTGGGTGGTGCCATCGGCAGCAGCAGGAGGCAGGTGAGCAGGGCGCCGCTGCCGAAGGCGCTACCCGCGGCGCTGCCGAGCGCCGAACCGCTGGAACCGGGCCCGACGAGGCCGCTGCCCGTCGAGCTGCCGAGCGCGAAGCCGCTGGAGCCGAAGCCGACGAGGCCCGGACCCACGAGACCGCTGCCGCCGCTGCCGAGTGCAGACCCGAGGGCGAGTGCGGCGCTGCCCGCCGCGGCGCTCCCGGTGCAGGCGGAACGGACGCTGCCGACGTCGAGGCCGAGGGCCTCGGCCGGGGTCGCCGCGCGCGGTGCGGGGGCGATATCGGCGG
>NZ_BDBP01000015.1 GCF_001613045.1 Nocardia lijiangensis NBRC 108240
CGCCCGGGACGGTCTCGGGCTCGTGAACCGGGGTGTGGCGGGCGGTCTGCGAGGAGAGAACCGGCGAGTAGCGCGGCGCGAGATCCAAAGGCATTGCGGCGGAGGCGCTTCCGGTGTCGATCGGCGGTCCGCCCGCGCTCCCGCTGATGAGGCCCGGTGGGAAGAGCGGTGGAGCCGGGTCGGCGGCCGCGAGTGGCGAACAGGTCAGCAAGGCTGCCGTCACCTGGATCGCCGCGGCGAAACCGACTGTCACACAGCGTTTCCTCGCGCCACCTGCACTCGATCGGAGTGGGCCCGGCCCCTTCCCGGGGCGGTCCGGTCTACCGGTGCGGAACATCGCCGATGCCGATCGCGGTGGCGGGCACGGAATTCGGCGCGTGTTCGCCGATCTGCTCGAAACGGGTCTGCGCGTACTCGTAGGCGTCCCTCGGGACAAGGTTCCCGCCGGAGAACGGACGGTCCAGATTGTGGATGGCGAGCACGGCCGCGCCGACCACCACCCCGAGCAGCGCGGTCATCGCGACGCTGCGTTTGGTCACCCGAAGGCCGGACAGCACGGGGCTGAAGAGCAGCAGTGCGGTGCCGAAACACAGTGCCATATAGAGGAATCCGGGCACCCCGCGTCCGGCGTCCACGGCCCGGTCGTGCCTGGCTTGGGCGACCCCGTCGAGCGCGGCCAGCGCCTCGGCGCGCGGATCGCCGATCGCCGCGTCGTCCGAGGGCAGCGCGGCGACGGTGGCGCGCAGCGTGTCGAAGGTGTCCTGGGTGAGCGGACTGAGCCGTCGCTCGGCGTCCATCACCGCCCACTCCCCGGAGACGACCTGTTCGGTATACGCGCGCACCGATTCCTGGATGATCTGCCGGTCGGAGCCGGGCAGCTGCTGCGCGGCCGAGTAGGTGTCCACCAGCGCTTTCGATTCCGCGACGGTGTGATTGTGCGCATTCTGGTACTGCTGCCAGCAGATCACCACCACGAAGGCGACGACCGCCGTGAAGAACGTCTTGATGAGGTCCAGAACCAGGGTCCCCGACGCCTCGTCGCTGGTCTGCCGCCACGACTCCGGGCGTAGGCGATCACCCACCACGAACACCGTCAGCGCCAGTGCCGCCACCGCAACCGGAACGAGGAACTCCAAGGCCATATCGGCACCGCCTTCCGCGGCTGAGCCGCCGAGGTGACACCCCGGCGGGTGGCGTGATTCAGGACAGCAGCGATCGTCAGGTATTCGGGGCGGTGCCCGCGATGGATGAGATCCCTTGGCGTGTCGCGCATTCGGTGAGTCGCGTGGCTCCCACCGGACTCGGGGCGGTGGAGCCGGAGTGCTGATCGGTCGGTGACGCATCGGGCGATAGGTACTGTGGCCGCATGAGATTCAGGGGAGTGGAGTGGCGGCGTGGGGCGCCACGATGGTGGGTCGTCTGGGTGCTCGGCACCGCGGGCCTCGCGGGCCTCAGCTGTCTCGGCCTGATCTTTCAGAACACCGTCCAAGGCGACGGGGACCACACCGTATACTTGCTACTGGTGTTGCTCCTGGCCGGATTGTCGTGGCTGATCTGCGGAGTGGTCGGGTTGATCGCCTGTGACAACGGCAGGTTGAGCTTGCTGGCGCCGCTGCTGGTGATCGGCACGGTGGCGCTGGTCTGGACGGGGCTGCCCGAAGATCTCGGGTGGCGGCTGTCGAAAGGCAGCCTCGACCGGGCCGCGGCCGACTGTGTGGTGTCCGATGCCGACGCACGCCACGGTGTGTACACCATTACGAGCGTCGAGCAGTACCGAGGCGGTTGTCTGTTCGAGACGCAAGGTCTGCTCGGCCTGGGTGGCTACGCGTACATGCCCAACGGCGCGCCGGAATCGCAGGGCGAGTACGAGTACAAGTTCCGTCCCCACGACGGCGTCTGGTTCCGGTACTGGATCTAGGCCCTGTGTCGAAGTCCCATCCGGCGCCTCCGCGGCCCAGATCGCCGCCTGGCCGCGTTGTCGTCGTCACCGATACAACCCCGGTATCGGCTCCTCCTCCGCCTTGCCAGGCGACGATCTGAGCCACGGATGCATCCGGCCGGACTTCGACACAGGGCCTAGCCTGCCGCGCCGACGCACCCCGGCGCGCGGCCGTTGTCCGCGTCTCAGCGGTACTCCGCCGCCAGCTCCGGGTAGTCGGCCCAGCGGGGAAGCGGGCGGAATTCCAGGTAGGCGGTGAGCCGGTCCAGCAGGTACTGCCAGCGCGGGCCGACGGCGCTCGCGTCGGTGTGGCAGAGGTGGCGGCGGACGAGCTCGAGATTGGTGACGACGCCGACCTGGGCAAGGTGCAGCTCGAGGATGCAGCCGTCGACGTGGACGACTAGTTCGTGCGGCGCCACGCAGTGGTCGACGCGGACCGCGATCGGGCCGGACACCGGGCCGTCCGCGGGCTCGATCGTGAAGTTGCCGCTGCCGCCCGACATGGCGCCCAGCCAGCGTTCCAGCTGGCTGCGGGACGTGCACGCCGACCAGACGTCCAGCACCGGCTGACGGTAGGACCGCAGGTAGTGCAGCAGCACGCGATTGTCGCCCGGCTCCGCATCGCGCTCGGGTCGCACCTCGCCCAGGATGGACATCGTGGTCATCGTCCTGCCCTTTCGCCGCTGGTCACCATTGCTTGATCCAGGGTATTTCGCGCGGCGGCCCACCGAACCGCTAACACGCGGATCGGTGCGCTAATCGGCGAGCAGTTCCGCGGCGGCCTTCTCGATGCCGGTTTCGTCCAGCAGCACCGCCGTGGCGGCGGGCCCGAGCGGGACGAAGCTGTCCACGCTGGTGACCCGCGCGACGCGACCCGGGAAACCGGCGTCGATCAGCGCGGCGCACACCGATTCGGAAACGCCGCCGCTGTGCCGGGTTTCGTCGGCGATCAGCACGCGGCCGGTGGCGCGGGCGTGCGTGAGCAGATCGGCGACCGGCAGCGGACTCAGCCAGCGCAGGTCGAGCACGCGGGCGCGGACACCGCGAGCCGCGAGCCGGTCGGCGACCCGCAGGCTCATCGGAACGCCGTTGGCGAAGCTGACGATCGTGAGGTCGCCGCCGTCGCCGTAGACGCGGGCGCGGCCGATCTCCACGTGCTCCCCGGCGGTGCCGGGCGCGAGCCACGCGTTGTCGCCCGGGTGCAGATCTTTGGTGTGATAGAGCGCGATGGGTTCGAGGAAGACGCAGACCCGTCCGTCCACCCGCGCCGCCGAGACGCAGGTGCGCAGCAGCGCGGCCGCGTCGTCGGCGCGGGCAGGCGCCGCGATCACCAGTCCGGGGATATCACGCAGCGCCGCAACGGAATTGTCGTTGTGGAAGTGCCCGCCGAACCCCTTCTGATAGGCCAGGCCCGCGATCCGCACCACCATCGGATTGCGGTAGCGGCCGTGCGAGAAGAACGGGAGGGTGGCCGCCTCCCCGCGGATCTGGTCGGCCGCGTTGTGCAGGTAGGCGAGGTACTGGATCTCCGGAATCGGGACGAAACCGGCGAGTCCGGCGCCGAGGGCGGTGCCGAGCACGCTCTGTTCGTCGAGCAGCGTGTCGAAGACGCGGCGTGCGCCGAAGCGCTTCTGCAATCCCTTGGTGACGCCGTACACGCCGCCTTTGCGCCCCACGTCCTCGCCGAACAGCAGCACGTCGGGGTCGCGCGCGAGCAGGGCGGCCAAGGTGTGGTTGATCGCCTGCGCGACGGTCATCCCGGGCTCGCCCTCGGGTGCGCCGGTCCCCGGCGGCCTCGTGCGCCGGTCCGGGCCCGTGAGCCGCACGGCGGAGCGCGACGGCGGCGCCGCGGCGGGTGCCATGTCCCGCAACACGTCCGCGCGTACGGCCTCGGGTCGCGCGGACGCCAGGGGCGCGGTGACGGCTGCGGCGGATGTCAATTTCGGTTCCCGCCAAACCAATTCGGCCATGGCCGAGACCCGGTGCCCGATCTCGTCGTAGAGCTCGATGACCTCGCCGGGACTCGCCAGCCCCCGCTCGACGAGCAGCCGGGCCGTCGCGATCACCGGGTCGCGCTCCAGATCGGCCGCGATATCGGCGGGCCTGCGGTACGCGGCTTCCATATCGGAACCCGCGTGCCCGAGCAGCCGCACCGTGCGCAGCCGCAGAAACGCGGGCACACGGTGCTCGCGCACCCAGCGCGCGGCGCGTTCGGAGACGGTCAGCGCGTCGATCGGATCGCAGCCGTCGGCGGTGAAATACGCCAGCCCGGGCCGGGTTCCGTAAGCGTGCTCGATCCAGTCCGGCGGGGTGGGCACGCTGATGCCGATGCCGTTGTCCTCGCAGACGAACAGGACCGGCACCGGAACCCCTTGGTGCGCCGTGTGCACGGCGGCATTGATGGCGCCCGCCGCCGTCGAGTGGTTGGCCGAGGCGTCGCCGAAAGTGCACAGCACCACCGAATCCCGCGGCCACTCCGAGGCGACGCCGAGCCGCGCCGCCCGTTCGATCGCGAACGCCAGGCCGACCGCGCGCGGCAGATGCGAGGCGATGGTGGAGGTCTGCGGGATCACGTGCGCCGGTTTGCTGCCGAAGACCTTGTGCCTGCCGCCGGAGATCGGGTCGACCGCCGCGGCGACGACGCCGAGCAGCACGTCGCGGATCGGATCGAGCCCGGGCACCCGCCGCGCGCGGTGCACGAAGAAGGCACCCGAACGATAGTGCAGCAGTGCGGGATCGGTGACCCGCGTCGCGACCGAGAGTGCCACGTTCCCTTCGTGACCGGACGAGCCGATGCTGTAGTACCCGCGCTTGGCAACGCCGAGCCTGCGCGCCGCCAGATCGAGCTGCCTGCTGGTGGTCTGCGCGTCGAAGACCTCGAACAGGGTGGCTCGGGACATGCCGGGACCGAGGTTCTCGTCGCGGGCTTGCCGCGCGGTGAGCGCGCCGATCTCGGCGCGAAACCGCTCGTCCAACGTCTGCCCCGGATTCGCGCCGGATTCCGGCGCCGTCCCGCTCATCGCCGGTCCGCGCGCCAGGCACCCGGCCGACCGGCGCGGGCCGCGCGAACTCGCCGATGGCCTGACGAGCCACCGGAGAAAACATCGATGACCAAGTGCGGCATGGAATCTCCCGTATCGAGACCGCTGTGCGCTGGACTCATTGAGCGCGGGGCGCTGGATGCATTCAGCGCAAGGCGCCCGCGGCCTCTCGATCCAGCAACCACGTGGTGGATTCCAGCCCGGCCGCGCCCGCCGCGGGGATGTCGACCGGCTCGGCCCCACCGACGGCCGCGGCGACCGCTTCCGCCTTGCCCGCCCCGGCGACGATCAGCATCACATGGCGCGCGCGGCGCACCGCGGGCAGCGTCAGCGTGACGCGAACCGGCGGCGGCTTGGGCGAATTCGTCACGGCGACAACGAGTTCGTGCTCTTCGCGCACCGCGTCGGTGTCCGGGAACAGCGAGTTGACGTGACCCTCGCCGCCCATGCCGAGCAGATGCAGGTCGAACGCGCCGTGCTCGGCGAGGTGGGCGTGCACCGCCGTCGAATACTCGGCCGCGGCCTCGACCGGATCGGGGTATTCGCCGTCGGAGGCGGCCACCGGGTGCACCCTGGCGTGGTCGACCGGCACGTGGTCGAGCAGCGCCTGCCTTGCCTGCAGTTCGTTGCGCTCCGGATCGCCCGCCGGGACGAAACGCTCGTCGCCCCAGAAGATGTCGAGCCGCGACCAGTCGATGTCGCCGGGCGCCTTGCGCACCTGCTCGAGCATCGCGATGCCGGTGCCGCCGCCGGTCAGCACCACCGACGCGGCGCCGCGCTCGGCCTGCGCCGCCACCACCACCTGCACGAAGCGGGCGGCCGCCGCGGCGGCGAGCGCGTCGGCATCGGGGTGCACCTCGACGCTGTCGGCGGGGAGATCGCTGTCGGCGGGCCGCCCCTGTGCGGCGTACTGCTGAGCGGGGGTCTCACTCATAGGTCACCTTCTCGATTCCGGCGAGGGCTTCGACATAGATGTCGTCGGCGTCGAGCCGACGCAGTTCCTCGGCGAGGCAGTCGCGAGTTTCCCGCCGCGCCAGGGCGATTCGCTGATCCGGATCGCCGGTGCGGGTGAGCGTCGCGGTGCGCCCGGTCTGCGGGCGCTCGAGGGCGACCGACATCGACGGCCGGTTCACCTCCACCCGCAGCGCGCCCGAACGCCTGCGCACCGGGCAGCCGAGGCGGGCGGCCAGCCAGCCGGCCAGCATGTCCAGCGCGGGCTCGTCGCGCAGGCCCGACACGGTCACCGACTCGACCGGCTCGAAGGGCGGTTCGTCCAGCGAGGCGGCCAGCAGCGCTCGCCAGTAGGTGATCCGGCTCCACGCCAGGTCGGTGTCGCCGGGCGCGTAGGAGCCGCGGCGCTTCTTGATCGTCGCCTGCGGGTCCGCCGCGAAGGTGGCGTCGGTGATGCGCCGGGTCGCCAGCCGCCCCACCGAATCCTTGGACGGGAATTCCGGCGCGCCGCGCGGCCACCACGCCACCACCGGGGTGTCGGGCAGCAGGAACGGAATGACCACGCTGCTCTCGTGGCTCACCAGCTCGCCCTGCAGGCGCAGCACGATCACCTCGGCCGCGCCCGCGTCGCCGCCGACGCGGATCTGGGCGTCGAGCTTGGTCTCGGCTTCGCGGTCGCCGCGCGCGAGAACCACCACGCGACAGGGATGTTCGCGGCTGGCGTCGTTGGCCGCGTCGATGGCGTCCTCGGCCTCGGAGCTGTCCAGCGTGCACACCACCAGGGTGAGCACCCGCCCCATGGTGATGACGCCATTGCTCTCGCGCAGCTGCACCAGGCGCTTGGTGACCGCGCCGGTCGTGGTGCCCGGCATGTCGATGATCATGGGCGCCGCCATTCCCGGCCCGTGCGTTCCAGCATCTCGTCGGCCGAGGCCGGGCCCCAGGTGCCCGCGGGGTACGGATCGGGGGTTCCGTCCGCAGCCCACTGCTCGAGCACGGGATCTAGTATGCGCCAGGACAATTCGACCTCCGCGTTCACCGGGAACAGCGACGGCACCCCGAGCAGCACGTCGAGGATCAGGCGTTCGTAGGCCTCGGGGGAGGACTCGGTGAACGCCTCGCCGTAGCTGAAATCCATGTTGACGTCGCGCACTTCCATGCCAGAACCCGGCACTTTCGAGCCGAAGCGCATGGTGATGCCCTCGTCCGGCTGCACCCGGATCACCAGCGCGTTCTGGCCGAGTTCCTCGGTCATGGTCTGGTCGAAGGGCAGGTGCGGCGCCCGTTTGAAGATCACCGCGATCTCGGTCACCCTGCGGCCCAAGCGTTTTCCGGTGCGCAGGTAGAACGGCACACCGGCCCAGCGCCGGGTGTCGACCTCGAGGGTGATCGCCGCGTAGGTCTCGGTCTTCGACTGCGGGTCGAAGCCCTCCTCGTCGAGCAGGCCGACGACGTGCTCGCCGCCCTGCCAGCCCTCCGCGTACTGCCCGCGCGCGGTGGTCTCCTCCAGCGGCTCCACCAGCTTGGTGGCGGAGAGCACCTTGATCTTCTCGGTCTGCAATTGCTTGGGCTCGAAGCTGATCGGCTCCTCCATGGCGGTGAGCGCGAGCAGTTGCAGCAAGTGGTTCTGGATGACGTCGCGGGCCGCGCCGATGCCGTCGTAGTAGCCCGCGCGCCCGCCGAGGCCGATGTCCTCGGCCATGGTGATCTGGACGTGGTCGACGTAGTTGGCGTTCCAGATCGGATCGAACAGCTGGTTGGCGAAGCGCAGCGCCAGGATGTTCTGCACCGTCTCCTTGCCGAGGTAGTGATCGATGCGGAACACCGTCTCCTCCGGGAACACCCGGTTGACCAGCGCGTTGAGCTCGACGGCGCTGTCCAGGTCGTGCCCGAACGGCTTCTCGATCACCACCCGCCGCCACGGCTTACGCCCGGCGACGTCGGTGATGGACGGCTGCGCCAGCTTGTGCTCGGAGAGCTGATCGAGCACCACCGGGAACATGTCCGGCGGAATCGAGAGGTAGAAGGCGTGATTGCCGCCGGTGCCGCGCTCCTTGTCCAGCCGGGCGAGCGTGTCGGCGAGCCTGGCGAAGGCGGTGTCGTCGTCGAAGGTGCCCTGCACGAAGCGGATCCCCTCGGCCAAGTGGTCCCAGACCTCTTGGCGAAAGGGGGTGCGCGAGTGCGCCTTCACCGCGTCGAGCACGACCTGCGCGAAGTCCTCGTCCGCGTAATCGCGCCGCGCGAAACCGACCAGCGCGAAACCCGGGGGCAGCAGCCCCCGGTTCGCCAGGTCGTAGATGGCGGGCATCAGCTTCTTGCGGGACAGGTCGCCGGTGACACCGAAGATCACCATGCTGCACGGTCCCGCGATCCGCGGCACCCGCTTGTCCCGCTCGTCGCGGAGTGGGTTCTTCCAGACAGTCGACGTTTTCGAAGCCGAGCCTGCCATGGAATCAGTTGCTTCCGGTCGACGCTGCGCCCAACTCCTCGGCGGTGGCGGAAAGCAGCTCCTCCCAAGACTTCTCGAACTTGTCGACGCCCTCGCGCTCCAGTACGTCGAACACGTCGGCCAGATCGATGCCTGCCGCCGCGAGCTTGTCGAAGACCTCCTTGGCCTCCGCCGCGGTACCGCGGATGGTGTCGCCGCGGACCTCGCCGTGGTCGGCGACCGCCTCGAGGGTCTTCTCCGGCAGCGTGTTCACGGTGTTCGGCGCGACCAGCTCGGTGACGTAGAGGGTGTCGGAGTACTCCGGGTTCTTCACGCCGGTCGACGCCCACAGCGGCCGCTGCCGGTTCGCGCCGCTCGAGGCCAGGTGCGCATAGGTGGAGGTGTGCTTACCGCCGTCGAACACGTCCTGGTATTCCGCGTAGGCCAGGCGCGCATTGGCCACACCGGCCTTGCCGCGCAGCGCCAGCGCCTCGTCGGTGCCGATCGCCTCGAGCCGCTTATCGATCTCGGTGTCCACCCGGGACACGAAGAACGAGGCGACGGAATGGATCTTGGCCAGGTCGTAGCCCGCGCCCTTGGCCTTGCGCAGACCGTCCAGGTAGGCGCCCATCACCGAGCGGTAGCGCGCCACCGAGAAGATCAGGGTGACGTTGACGCTGATGCCCTCGCCGATCACCGCGGTGATGGCGGGCAGGCCCGCCTCGGTCGCGGGGATCTTGATGAACAGGTTGGGGCGGTCCACCGTCTTCCACAGGTCGATGGCCTGCGCGACGGTCTTCTCGGCGTCGAAGGCCAGGCGCGGGTCGACCTCGATGGAGACCCGGCCGTCCACGCCGCCGGAGGACTCGTACACCCCGGCCAGCACGTCGCAGGCCGCGCGCACATCGTCGGTGGTGATGGTGCGGATCGCCGCGTCGGCGTCAGCGCCTTGCGCGGCAAGCGCTTTCACCTGCGCGTCGTAGGAGTGCCCCTGGCTGAGCGCGCCCTGGAAGATGGTCGGGTTGGTGGTGACGCCGACGACGCTGCGGGTCGCGACCAGCTCGGCCAGGTTGCCGGACTGGATCCGGTCCCGCGAGAGGTCGTCGAGCCACACCGAGACGCCCGCCGCGGAGAGCGCGGCGAGGTTTTCGTTCTGTGTCATGAGGTGTTATCCCTTCACGTTGTCCAGCGTGCGCTGCGCGGCGGAAACGACCGCGTCTTCGGTGATGCCGAACTCGCGGAACAGGGTCTTGTAATCGGCCGAGGCGCCGAAATGCTCGATGGACACGATCTCGCCCGCGTCACCGGCGAACCGGTGCCACGGCATCGCGATACCGGCCTCGACGACGACGCGCGCGCGGACCGCGGGCGGAAGCACCTCGTCCCGGTAAGCCTTGTCCTGCGCGTCGAACCACTCCACACACGGCATCGAGACCACGCGGGTGCCGACGCCTTGCGCCTCCAGCGTAGTGCGCGCGGCCACAGCGAGGTGCAGCTCCGAACCGGTAGCGATCAGGATCACCTGCGGGGTGCCGGTGGACGCCTCGGCCAGGATGTAGCCGCCCTTGGCGACGCCCTCGTAGCCGGTGCCCTCGAGGATCGGCAGATCCTGGCGGGTCAGCGCCAGTGCGGAAGGGCCGTCCTGGTGCGGCATCTCGGAGACCGAGAAGTGCGAGGCGTTCTCGGCCGACTCACGCTCGAGGATGGTGCGCCAGGCGTAGGTGGTCTCGTTGGCGTCACCGGGACGGACCACGTTCAGGCCCGGGATCGCGCGCAGCGCGGCCAGGTGCTCGATCGGCTGGTGCGTCGGGCCGTCCTCGCCGAGGCCGATGGAGTCGTGGGTCCACACGTAGATCGCGGGCACCCGCATCAGCGCGGCGAGGCGGACCGCGGGGCGCATGTAGTCGCTGAACACCAGGAAGGTGCCGCCGTACGGGCGGGTCGGGCCGTGCAGCGCGATGCCGTTGAGGATCGAGCCCATGGCGTGCTCGCGCACACCGAAGTGCAGGGTGCGGCCGTACGGGTTGGCCTTCCACATGCCGGTCGAGATCGACTCGGGACCGAAGCTGGGCTGGCCGGGCATCGTGGTGTTGTTGGACTCGGCGAGGTCGGCCGAACCGCCCCACAGCTCCGGAAGCACGTCGGTCAGCGCGGCCAGCACCTTGCCGGACGCCTTACGGGTGGCCATGCCCTTGGGGTCGGGCTCGTGCACCGGCAGGCCCGCGGTCCAGCCCTCCGGCAGCCTGCGCTCGGCGAGGCGGTCGAACAGCGCCTTGTTCTCCGGGTTGGCCGCGGCCCACGCGTCGAACTCCTGCTGCCACGCCGCGTGCGCCGCCTTGCCGCGCTCGACGGCCTTGCGGGTGTGCGCGATGACGGCGTCGTCGACCTGGAAGCTCTGCTCGGGATCGAAGCCGAGGATCTTCTTGGTGGCGGCCACCTCGTCGGCGCCGAGCGCCGCGCCGTGCGAGGCGCCGGTGTTCATCTTGTTCGGGGCCGGGTAGCCGATCACGGTGCGCAGCACGATGATCGAGGGCTTGCCGGTCTCGGCCTTGGCGGCGTCGATGGCGGCCTCGAGCGCGACCACGTCCTCGCCGCCCTGCACGGTCTGCACGTGCCAGCCGTAGGCCTCGTAGCGCGCGGCGACGTCCTCGGTGAAGGCGATGGTGGTGTCGTCTTCGATGGAGATCCGGTTGTCGTCGTAGATCACGACCAGGTTGCCCAGCTGCTGGGTGCCCGCGAGCGAGGACGCCTCGGAGGTGACGCCCTCCTCGAGGTCGCCGTCGGAGGCCACCACGTAGACGAAGTGGTCGAAGGGGCTGGTGCCCGGCGCGGCGGCCGGGTCGAACAGGCCGCGCTCGCGGCGCGCGGCCATCGCCATGCCGACCGCGGAGGCCAGACCCTGGCCCAGCGGGCCGGTGGTGATCTCGACGCCGTCGGTGTGCCTGAACTCCGGGTGGCCCGGGGTGAGCGAGCCCCACTTGCGCAGGTGCTTCAGGTCGTCCAGTTCCAGACCGAACCCGGTCAGGTAGAGCTGGATGTACTGGGTGAGGCTGGAATGGCCGCACGACAGCACGAAACGGTCCCGGCCGACCCAGCTGGGGTCGCTCGGGTCGTGACGCAGCACACGCTGGTACAGCGTGTACGCGAGCGGGGCAAGGCTCATCGCGGTGCCCGGGTGGCCGTTCCCCGTGTTCTGCACCGCGTCGGCGGCTAGGACACGAACGGTGTCGACGGCCTTGGTGTCCAGATCCGTCCAGTCGTCCGGGTAGTTCGGCTGAGTGAGGGCGCGGATGTCGTCTGTGACTGACACGACCGAGGTTCTCCTGACATTGGTCTCGTCGACGGCGGTGTTTGCTAACGGCGGTGGGAACGCACGGCAGCTGTGGCATGCATACCGGTTGTGTATCCAACCACCCTAGATGTGCCCGCTGAGCGGCACGCCGGGAACCCGCCCAATGGGTGCCGCCGGACGAAGTCCGTGGCGGGTGACGCGCGTCTCCGTGGGCCTCGAACGGCGCTCGGCGGGCTCGCGCTGGGCGGGGCTAGCGGCGGACCGATGTCGGCGGGGGTCTACCATCCTTTGTAGTAGTAGCCGCGCCGCATTCGGCTGTAGGGGCGCCGAGGCGGACGGACGTCCGGCTCTCGCGCATCCGTGACCGCGGAATGAGCGAGCTGCTCGTTCCATTGCCGGATGCGATGCACAGCGTGCGAGGAGAGACAGTGCGGATTGGGCAACAGCCGGGTGGCAATGGCGCACACGGCTCCTCCGCGACGGTGCTTGCCGACCGTTTCACTGGTCCTGGCCTGCCGTCCCGGCTGATGCGACGGGTGCTCGCCTACATCGCGCTGACCAAGCCGCGCGTCATCGAGTTGCTGCTCGTCGCCACCATTCCGACCATGCTGCTCGCCGACCGCGGCAGCGACGTGGACATGCCGCTGATCCTGGCCACCCTGTTCGGCGGCTGGATGGGCGCCGCGAGCGCCAACACGCTCAACTGCGTGGCCGACGCGGATATCGACAAGGTGATGAAGCGCACCGCCAAGCGCCCGCTGGCGCGCGAGGCGGTGCCGACACGCAACGCGTTCGTCTTCGGCGTCGCGCTCGGCATCGGGTCCTTCGCGTGGCTGTGGTGGCAGGCGAACCTGCTGAGCGGTGTGCTCGTCGTCGCGACCATCCTGTTCTACGTCTTCGTCTACACCCTCGGCCTGAAGCGGCGCACCTCGCAGAACGTGGTCTGGGGCGGCGCGGCGGGCTGCATGCCCGCGCTGGTCGGCTGGTCGGCGGTCACCGGCGGCATCGGCTGGCCCGCGGTCGCGCTGTTCGGCGTCATCTTCTTCTGGACGCCGCCGCACACCTGGGCGCTGGCCATGCGCTACAAGGAGGACTACCGCGCGGCGGGCGTGCCGATGCTGCCGGTCGTCGCGACCGAGCGCACGGTGACCAAGCAGATCGTCGTCTACACCTGGCTCACCGTGCTCACCACACTGGCCCTGGTGCCCGCGACCGGCGTGCTCTACGCCGCGGTGGCGCTGGTGGCGGGCGCCTGGTTCCTGCTGATGGCCCATCAGCTGTACGCGGGTGTGCGCCGCGGCGAATCGGTGAAGCCGCTGCGGCTGTTCCTGCAGTCGAACAACTACCTGGCGGTGGTGTTCTGCGGTCTGGCGGTGGACTCGGTCCTCGGCTGGGACACCGTCGGAAGCTTCTTCGGGTAATCCACGGATTCACGAAGGCCGGCGCACCGCGGGTGCGCCGGCCTTCGTCGTCTCGCCCGCCGATCAGTCGCGGCGGCCGAGGTATCCGTCCGGGCGGACGAGGACGCGCTCGCCCACGGCAGCGGCATAGGCGGCGAAGGCGTGCCCGTCCACATCCACGACGTGTGGCTCGGTGGTCGTCGCGCCGGGTCGGAGCACGGCGTAGCTCCGCGCGCCCGGTTCGGTGGGCAGCGGACCGGTCGCGCCGAAGCAGAGCAGGGTCGCGTGCGGACCGCGGAACAGGTCGAACAGCCGGACCGCGCGTCCATCGGCGTCTTTCACCGGCGCGTCCGGCGCGCGATCGCCGACCGCGAGCGGCCCGTGGTCACCGGGCGCGCGGTAGCTGATGTCCAGCTGGCGGGTGTCCTCGCCGCGCACCATCGCGTCCTCGTCGCCCTCGACCAGCTTGTCCAGCAGCTCGGTGCTGAGACCGAGCACCCGCGCCGCGACCGCCCGCCGCTCGGATTCGTAGCTGTCGAGCAGGGTGTCGTCGCCGTCCAGCGCCGCCGCGAGCTTCCAGCCGAGGTTGTAGGCGTCCTGGATACCGGTGTTCATGCCCTGACCTCCGGTGGGCGGGTGCGCGTGCGCGGCGTCGCCCGCGAGGAAGACCCGGCCGTCGCGAAAGCGGCGGGCCAGCCGGATATTCGGCCGCCAGACAGTGACCCAGGCCAGGTCGGTGAGCGCGATGTCGGTGCGGCCACTGTGGCGATCGACGTAGTCCTGCAGGAGGCCGAGGCTCGGCTCGGCGTCTTGGGTCAGCGGCGCGGCGACCTGAAAGTGCTTGCCGCCGGGCAGCGGTGTGAGGGCGATGCCCTCCATTGGCCGATCGGCACCGGCGGCGAACCAGTAGCCGTACGTGTGGTCGAGGGCGTCGGCGCGGACGTCGCCGAGCAGCATGCGCATCGAGTCGTCGGTGCTGCCCTCGAACGGGATGCCCAGCGTCTTGCGCACCGTGCTGCGCCCGCCGTCCGCGCCGACCAGGTACGCCGCCCGCACGGTCTCCCGCACGCCGTCGCGGTCGAGGATCGCGGTGACGCCGGAGTCGTCCTGCTCGAACGACACCAGCGCGGTGCGCGTCTCCACCCGCACCCCGAACTCGGCCAGCCGGTCGCGCAGGATCGCCTCGGTCCGGGACTGCCCGAGCGTCCACAGGTTGGGGCAGGGGACCGCGGGCGTCGGCGCGACCGGTTCGGCCATCCGGCGTTCTCCGACGAACTCGCCGCCCAGGTAGGCGCGCAGCACCGGCGTGGGCGCGCCCGCCGCGAGCACCGTGTCGAGCACGCCGAGGTCGTCGAACACCTCGAGCGTGCGCGGCTGGATTCCGTCGCCGCGTGACCCGGCGAAGAACTCGGGAGCCCGGTCGACGAGGCGTACCGGCACGCCCCGGCGGGCCAGGTCGATGGCGAGGGTGAGGCCGGTGGGTCCGGCGCCTGCGATGAGTACCTGCACGATGTCTCCGAACTGAATATTGATTCACTGAACTTCGATTCAGTATCGAAGTTGATACGTTGTGCTGTCAAGGAGGTGGCGCGGGTGGTGACGAACCGCAAGGAGAGGTCGGCCGAGACGGAGCAGGCGTTGAAGGACGCCGCACTGCGCGTTTTCGCCGAGCGCGGCTATCTGAACACCAAGATCACCGACATCACCGCGGCGGCCGGACGCGCGGCGGGCTCCTTCTACAACCACTTCGCGAGCAAAGAGGAGCTGCTCACGGCGCTGCTGCGCGATATGGCCGACGCGGGTGACGTCCGCGCCGAAGGGGAAGGCCACGAACCGGATTTCAGCAATCCCGACGCGGTCAGATACCACGTCGAGGGCTACTGGCATTTCGCGCGCGAGCACGTCGCGGTGCTGCGAGCGGTCGATCAAGCGGCGTTGGTCAACGCCGAATTCGCCCGTCGCGTGGGGCAATTCGCGAGGGATCAGCGCGCCGACATCGCCGACCACGTCGACGGTTTCGCCGCGGCGGGACTACGGCTGCCCAGCACGGCCGACGCCAGCCTCGCCATGATGTTCCTGCTCACCCAGTCGCTGCTGAGCGCTGTCGAGGACGGCACCGTCGACCTGGACGACGATCAGGCCGTGGACGGGCTGACCCGCTTCATCTATCGCGGGCTCACCGGCCGCGACTACTGACGGTCGGTCCGCGGGCCGAAGAGGCACAGGCTGCTGCCGGGGAACACCGAGCGGGGTGCCGCCAACGGGCCGGAGGACACCCCGCGGGGAGGGCTCAGGGCAGCAGGACGATCGAGCCGGTGGTCTTGCGTCCCTCCAGATCGCGGTGTGCGCGTTCGGCTTCCGCGAGCGGGTAGGTGGCGCCGACGCGAATGCGCAGCGTCCCATTCGCCAGGGCGGCGAGGATATCGCCCGCGCGCCAGAGCAATTCGGCGCGGTCGCGGGTGAAGTGAACCAGCGACGGCCGGGTCAGGACCAGCGAACCGCCCGCATTGAGGCGCTGCGGGTCGAAGGGCGGGACCGGGCCGCTCGCCGCGCCGAACAGGGCCAGCGTGCCGCGGACGCGCAACGAGGCGAGGCTGGCGTCGAAGGTGGACTTGCCGACGCCGTCGTAGACCGCGGCCACGCCGACGCCGTCGGTCAGCTTGCGGACCTGGTCGGCGAGGTCGTCGCGGTAGCGAAGCACCTCGGCCGCGCCCGCCTCGCGGGAGAGCGCTTCCTTCTCGTCGGAGGACACCGTCGTGATGACGCGCACGCCACGCGCCGCGGCGAGCTGGGTCAGGATCAGGCCGACACCGCCCGCACCCGCGTGCACGAGCACCGTCTCGCCCGGTTCCGGCCGGTAGATCGACTCGATCAGATAGTGCGCCGTCATGCCCTGCAGCAGCGCCGAGGCGGCGACCGGCGGGTCGACGCCGTCCGGCACCGGGATCGCGACCGCCGCGGGGACCGCGACCTGCTCGGCGTAGCTACCCGGCGCGGCCGCCCACGCGACCCGATCGCCCACCGCGAAGCCGGTGACACCGGAGCCGACCTCGGCGACCACGCCGGTGCCCTCGGATCCGGGCACGTAGGGCACCGGCTGCGGGTACGTTCCGGTCCGGATGTAGGTATCGATGTAGTTGATGCCGATCGCCTCGGTGGTCACCAGCAGCTGATCCGGTCCGATGCCCGGCTCTTCCACCTCGGTGTACCGCAGGACCTCGGGACCGCCGTGCTCGGAAACCTGAATGGCGCGCATGAGATTCAGTTCTACACCCGCCGGGTCTGGACGGCGTCCTACCGGTCGGTAAACTCGCCTCCATGAGCGTTGAGACCGCCGCCCCGGCCCCCGTGAAGGTGTCGAGTTCCCTCGTGGACTCGGTGAAGGGATTCATCGCCGAGCACGGCGGTACGGCCACCGCCGTTCTGCAGCCGATCGGCCGCATCGGCGTGCGCGTCACCCTGGTCGGCGCGGACGGCATCCTCGGCGACCGCGTGGTCGACGACCTGCCGACCGCCAAGCGGCTGGTTGAGGTGATCGACACCCTGACCGAGGCCGACGAGTGGGAGCGCGAGCTCACCTCCATCGTCACTCCGCGCAAGAGCCACTGGGCGCAGATGGCGGGCTGGGTGGCGCGTCAGACTCGCTTCCCCAAGGCGCGCAACGAGAAGTGATCCTCCCGGCCCGCCCGGCCTCAGGACTCGGCGCGGGCCACCAGCACCGGGCACGGCGCGTGGTGCAGCAGATTCTGGCTCGTCGAACCCAGCAGCAGGCCGGTGAACCGGTTGCGGCCATGGCTGCCCGTGACGATCATCTGAGCGTCCGCGCCGTGGTCGAGCAGCGCGCGCGTCGCCGGGCTCTGCAGTACCAGCTTCTCGACTTGGAGGTCCGGGAACTGGCTCGACCATCCGGCGAGCCGCTCGCTCAACAACTCTCGCTCCTGCTGCGCCAAGACTTCCCACGCATCGGGCACCGGCGTCCACTGCAGCAGATCGGGATCGTTCCAAGCGTGTAGCGCGATGACGCGCACGCCGAGCCGTGCGGCCATGTCGAATGCGCGACCGACCGCGACGTTGCTGGCGGGACTACCGTCGACGCCGACCAGGATCGGGCGGTCGTCGGGCAGCGGATTGTCGACGTCGCCGCGCCACACCACCACGGGGCACTGCGCTTTGTTCGCGACCCGCAGCGCCGTCGAACCGATCAGCAGGGTGGTGATCCGGTCGTCGGCGGTGGCGGCCACCACCAGCAGCAGCGCGGTCTCGCTTGCTTCGACGAGTTCGTTGCCCGGCACACCTTCCACCACCGTCTGGGTGATCTCCAGGTCGGGCTGGTCGGCGCGCACCGCGTCTATCGCGGCGCCGACGTGCTTCTTCGCCACGAAACGCAGCGTCGGCAGGATGTCCGCGTCGGCGACGATCGCGGCCGTGATCCGATAGTCGATGGTCGGCACGATGCTGAGGACGACCAGCCGCACGCCCTCGCGCGCGGCGACAGCACCCGCCCAGCGCGCGGCGGCCAGCGCGGCGGGGCTGCCGTCGACGCCGACAACGATGGACTGCTCATTGGCGAACCTGGTCATCTCGTTGCCCTCCGATGGTCTCGACGCTGTGTCTTTCCCGGCAGTCGTTGTCTCGGCTCCGTCTGTCTCCACTCTTCTCTTTCCATCGTGGCAGCCCGCGCCGAATCGCCGCTCGAGGCACGCGGCGCGGTTTTTGCCCCTCGTCTCGGTGCATCGGTAGTTTCGCGTCGTGAGTGACATGGACGAACTGGACATCAGTGAGCGGTACGAGGCCCAGATGTGGGCGCTGCACGACGATGTCTGGACCGCGTGGGGGCGACTCGATCCGGAAGTGTCGGCCCCGCGCTACCAATCGAGATTCTTTCCGGCCGAGATCTGGGCGAACATGGGCGTCAACGAGCCGGAGCCGCCCAGCATCGATCACCCCAGCTACCGGGTGGTGCGCAGGCAGTACGGGCTGGTGGTGACCAGCCTGGGCCTGTCGTTTCCCACCACCTGGTCCGATGCGGAGCCGACCAACGGCATCGAGGTCGAGGTCTACGCGGCCGCCACCGGCATCCCGGCGGACGCGCCCTTCGCCGAGGTGATGGGGTCGTGGCTCGGGCAGGCGGTGACGGCCGTCGCGCAGACGGCATCGCAGCACGGATTCCGTTTCACCAGGAACCTGGAACACTATGGGACGCTGTCGATTTCGCTTCCGGGACTGGACTTTCCCGCGGAAGCGGAGGGGAGCTACGTCGACGACGACGGGCTGGTGACCGTACTGCTCGGCCTGACCGGCGAGGGGTTCCCGAACACCCTCACCGGCCCGCTGTCGCCGATCCGCATGGTCAACATCAAGCTGCTCACGATCGCCGAGACCGCGTTCTGCGTCTCCGGTACCAGCGGTGTGACCGACGCGCGCACCGAGATCGCGAATAGGCTTGCAGCCCAGGGCGACCCACTCTGGTCGAGTCTGACGCGACCGTCGGTGGTCTGACGCACGCCGTTCGCGCGCGGCGCCGCCGCGGAACCCGCGCGCGAACTCAGGCGGACCGGACCACCGGATCGGGCGCGACGGCGGGCACCGGTTCGCGGGTCCGCAGCGCGGCCCACAGGGCGGCCGTCGCCGCGATGCACGCGGTGGCGCCGCCCACGTGGGTGACGACCAGCGCGGCGGGAACGTCGGTGAAGTACTGGACCACGCCGACCAGCGCCTGCGAGCACACCACGCCGAGCAGCACGAACAGTCGGATACGTACCGCGCGCGAGACGCCGACGGCGTAGAGCCCGAAACCGAGGCCGACCAGCAGCGCCAGGTAACCCACCAGCAGCTGCGAATGCAGGTGCACCAGCGTCACGATCTCGATCTGCAACCGCGCGACCGGTCGTTCGATGCTCTTGTCGCCCGCGTGCGGTCCGGCGGCGGTGACCAGGGTGCCCGCGATCAGCACGCCGGCCAGCGCGACGCCGCTCAATCCGGTCAGCCAGCGCAGCGGCGCGGGCGCTTGGACGGTCTCGACGCCGTCGTCCGGCTCGCAGATCTTGGCGTAGAGCACCGTGGCCAGCCACACCATCAGCATCGAGGCCAGCAGGTGCACCGCCACGGTCCACCACAGCAGGCCGGTGCGGACGGTGATGCCGCCGATGATCGCCTGCACCACGGTGCCGCCCGGCATCAGCCAGGCGTACAGCAGCACGTCGTTCCTGCGCCGCGCCCGCGTCACCGCGAGCACGATCAGTCCGGCGAACAGGGAGACCACGAAGGTCAGCATCCGGTTGCCGAACTCGACGGCCTGGTGCAACACCGCCACCTCGGACACGCCGATCGGGGTGAAGCTGCCGGGGAAGCACTGCGGCCAGGTCGGGCAGCCGAGGCCCGAGGCGGTGACCCGGACGACCGAGCCGGTCACCGCGATGCCCGCCTGGGTGAGGATGACCGCGAGGGCGATCAGCCGCTGCACCCGCAGCGAGGGAAGCGGGAGCTTGTCGACGAGTCGCAAGAATGCGCGATACAGCACGCAACGATGGTAGCGACCGGCGATCGGGCCGCCGCACCCGGTCTACTACATACCGTCGTTTGTATCGACGCTCACTCGAAACGGAACCAGCGGGCCGCCAGGCACCCCGACACCACGCCCCACACCGCGAGCACCGCAAGACCGAACCAGTCGACGCTGTTGCGCAGCGCGTGCTCGAGTGTGACCGCGAGCGCGCCGGAGGGCACCAGCCGGGCGAGCACGTTCACCGCGGCGTGCAGGTCGTCGGAGGCGAACACGACGCTCGCGATGCCCAGCATCACGAACCACAGGATGTTCGCCAGCGCGAGCACGATCTCCGCCTTCAGCGTGCCGCCGAGCAGCAGGCCCATGGCGGCGAACGTCGCGGTGCCGAGCGCGATCACCACCGCGCCGAGCAGCAGACCGGCGACCTCCGGCCGCCAGCCGAGCGCGAAACCGATGGCGCCCAACAGAATCGCCTGCAGCACCACCACGATCAGCACCGCGGCGCTCTTGCCCGCGATGATGCCCCAGCGCGGCAGCGGCGTGGCGCCGAGGCGTTTGAGCGCACCGTAGCGGCGGTCGAAACCGACCGCGATGGCCTGCCCGGTGAAGGCGGTGGACATGACCGCCACCATCATCACGCCGGGCACGATCTTGTCCACCCGGTCCTCGCCGAGACCGCCGAACGGCAGCAGCGTCAACCCGACCAGCAGCGTGATCGGGATGAACATGGTGAGCAGCAGCTGTTCGCCGTTGCGCAGCAACAAGATCAGCTCGAGCCGGGTCTGCGCGGCGAGCATGGCGGCCCGGGTGGTGGGACGCGGATCGGGAGCGAAGGTGCCGGGCGAGAAGCGGTTGGCGGTCAGGTCGGGCTGGTTCATCCGCGTAGATCCCGTCCGGTCAGTTCCAGGAAGACGTCTTCGAGGCGGCGCTGGTCGATCCGGATGTCGGTGGCCAGCACGTTCAGCCGCGCGCACCAGGCGGTCACGGTGGCCAGCACCTGCGGGTCGATCTCGCCTTCCACCAGATACGAGCCCGGCGACGTCTCCCGCGGCGAGAAACCCTCGGGGAGCGCGGATTTCAACAGCTTCAGGTCCAGCTTGGGCGGCGCGGTGAAGCGCAGCTGCCCGGCGGCGCCGTGCGCGGTGACCTCGGCGGGCGTGCCGGAGGCGACGATCCGCCCGTGATCGATGATGACGAGCTGGTCGGCGAGCTGCTCGGCCTCGTCCATCATGTGCGTGGTGAGCACGACGGTGACGCCGTCACGGCGCAGCGCGTCGATCAGCTCCCACACGATCAGCCGCGCCTGCGCGTCCAGGCCCGCGGTGGGTTCGTCGAGGAAGACGATCTCCGGCCGCCCGACCAGTGCGCAGGCCAGCGCCAAGCGCTGCTGCTGACCGCCCGAGAGCCGCCGGTACGGTGTGCGGCGATTGTCCTGCAGGCCGAGCGTCCGCAGCAGCCACTGCGGGTCGAGCGGATCGGCCGAATACGCGGCGACCAGGTCGAGCATCTCGCCCGCCCGCGCGCCGGGATAGGAGCCGCCGCCCTGCAGCATGACGCCGATGCGGGGGCGCAGCCGGTCGGAATCGGCGAGCGGATCGAGTCCGAGCACCCGCACCGCGCCCGCGTCCGGGCGCACGAAGCCCTCGCACATCTCGACGGTCGTCGTCTTCCCCGCGCCGTTGGGCCCGAGCAGCGCAAGCACTTGCGCCCGTTCCACATCGAAGGTCAGGCCGTCGACCGCGGTGGTCTCGCCATAACGCTTGACGACGCCGTCGACACTAACGGCGGGTCCGGAGGCAGCGGTCACGAAGAGACACCGTAAGACGTCGGCTGCTGTGACGGAGCCGACACCCCCGCCTGAGCGCGCCAGGGCAGGGCGTTACGAGTGATCACGATGAACAGGACGCCGACGATGATGGTGGCGAGCGCGGCGCCGACGATCTGGAAAACCTCCAGATCGGCGCCGCGCGGCATCTGCAGCACGCTCACGACCGTGGAGAACGCCACCGCGGGAACACGGAACACGGGACGGGTCGCCCACGCCGCAAGCGGCACGATCGCCCACAGCAGATACCACGGCTGCACCACCGGGAACAGGAGCACGATGGCGCCGAGGGAGACGCCGAGCGCGCCGACCGGATGCAGGCGACCGGTGCCGGTGGCGACGAGCATGCGCACCGTCACGAACGCGGCGACGGTGATGGCGATCGGGCGGGTGATGCTGAGCAGGGCGGTGGTGTGATCGCCGAGGCCGAGCAGCACGCCGCCGAAGCCGGTGATGATGCCGAGCGCGGTGGGCAACGACATCCAGCTGCGCACCGCGCTGGCGGTGTTGAGTGTGTAGATCCACCCGAAGCCGAGCCCGCTGGCCGAGCTGATCACCAGGGTCGTGCCGAGCGCTATCGCGCCGAGCATCGCGGCCGCTGTCAACACGGGCCGCCAGCCGCCACCCCAGCGCCGCGCGAGTGCCATTCCCACGAAGCCCATCGCGATGATCGAGGTGATCTTGATCGTCGAGGACAGCGAGATGAGCAGCGCACCGGCGATCAGCAGCGCGTAGGCCCGTCCGTCGAACGGATGGGTGTCCTCGATCGCCCGCAGCGTGAACTCGAGGCCCGCCAGCATCAGGCCGATCATCAGCGCGTCGTTGTGCACGCCGCCGACCAGGTGGAACAGCACCAGCGGATTCGCCGCGCCGAGCCACAGCGCGCTGACCGGCGCGACGCCGCAGCGCACCGAAAGCCTCGGCAGCGCCCAGACGATCAAGGCCACGCCCGCCAGCGCGAGCACCCGGTGCACCCAGACGCCGAAAATGATGTTGTCCCCGGTCAATTCGGCGATGCCGCGGCCGAGCCACAGGAACAGGGGGCCGTACGGGGCCGGGGTGTCACGCCAGATGGTCGGGACGTTGTTGGTCAGGACGTTGTCGATCCCGAGACCCGCGACCGGGCCCTCTTCGTACGGGTCGATGCCGCGCGCCGCGATCTCGCTCTGCGCCAGATAGGAATACACGTCGTTGCTGAACAGCGGCGGTGCGACGCTGAGCGGGACGATCCACAGCAGCAGGGTGCGGTCGAGTTGCGAGCGAGTCAGCCGGTGGAGAGGGGAGCCGCCGATGCCGCCGACCGCGAAGCGGCCGAGCAGCAGCCACGCGAGCACCACGACTACCGCGCCGATCATGCACATCGCCAGCGACCCGGTGTGCGCCCTGGCGAAGATGCCGAGCACGCGCATGCCGGACGTCGGATTCTGCTGCACCGGCTGCGCGCCGATGCCCAGCGCGCTGATCGCCATCAGCACTGTGCCGGTCGCGCCCATGAGCCGGATCCGGTCGAGCTGGACCAGCTCCTTGCGGTCGAGTTCGGGCACCTCGGACTCGTCGCGGTGCAACACCGCGATGGTGTGATCGGCCGCGGGCACGTCGAGACCGAGTGCCCGGCGCCCGAATACCACTGCCTTGCGCCGCGCGCCCTCCAGTACCGCCACGAGACGCAGCCTAATGGGCGCGGCGAGACGGAGTCCGTCGGACAGCCCGCGCATGGCCGCAGCGAAGGCGGAGGTAGGTCTAGTGGGAGCGGCGGGACGGAGTCCGTCAGCAGTCCGCGCATGGCTGAGCGGCGGTCTCCTATCCCACCGACCGACCGATGGGGTCCGGGCATCGCGGAGACCCCTCCGCGGGCATTTACGAAAGGTGTGTGGGCGTATTTCCCAGGCTCTGGAGCGGGTGTGGCCAATGTCGCAGCGGGTCCGGATCTCGCATCGAAGGGGTGTGCCAGCGGCGCGAGGACGTGATCGATCCGCGGCGGGACCGACGCGGGCAGACGCAGGTCGAACTGGGAAAGCGCCAGGTTGGGGCCGTGCGTGCCGCGTGATGGCGGAGAGGCGGTGTCCGGTTTGCTGAATCGCGGGCTTTGTCGCTGGAAGGAACGAGCGTTGCCCACCACCCCGGCCGCGCAGATCAAGCCCTGTTCTACTCAGGGGACCCTTATTAGATTTCGGGAACGAATTCCGCCACACTGATGTTGTGAAAACCGTGGGTTTGCGGAAGAGCGACGAAAGGGCCGGTCGCAAGACCGAGGCCGCGTCGACCGCTGCCGTCGTCACGGTCGGCGCCGAAGGACATCACACCCGCGCCGCGATCGTCCAGCTGCTGCTGGAGGAGGGGCCGATCACCGCGACGGCGATCGGCACCAAGCTGGGACTTGCCCCGGCCGGAGTGCGCCGTCACCTGGACGCACTCATCGATTCCGGGCAGGCGAGGGCCAGCCGGTCGGCGCCGTGGCAGCAGAAGGGTCGTGGCCGTCCGGCCAAGCAGTACCAGCTGACCGCGGCGGGCCGCGGCAAGCTCGGGCACGCCTACGACGACCTGGCGGGCGCGGCGATCCGCCAGCTCGGTGAGATCGGCGGCGATCAGGCCATCACCGAGTTCGCGCGCAAACGGGCACGCACTATCGTGGCCGGGATCGAACCCGTGGGGGAGCACACCCCGGAGACCACCGAGGCCAAGGCCGAGGAGATCGCCGAGGCGTTCAATGACGCCGGGTTCGCCGCGTCCACCCGCAAGGTGGGCGCGGGTGTGCAGATCTGCCAGCACCACTGCCCGGTCGCGCACGTCGCCGAGGAATTCCCGCAGTTGTGCGCGGCCGAACTCGAGGCGTTCCGCGAGCTGCTCGGCACCCACGTGCAGCGGCTCGCGACGATCGCCAACGGCGACTGCGCGTGCACCACGCACGTGCCGCTGCTCATGCTGCCGATCACCGATTCGAAAGCTTCACCCCAAGCCGCCGCACAGCCCGCGACGGTACGAACGAACGACTCCGGAAGGAGTGCCGAATGACGACGACCACCGACCAGGTGCAACCGCTCACCCAGGAAGAGACCATTGCTTCGCTGGGCAATTACGGTTACGGCTGGGCCGATTCGGATGTGGCCGGTGCCAGCGCGCAACGAGGCCTGTCCGAGGCTGTCGTCCGCGACATCTCGGCCAAGAAGAACGAAGAGCAGTGGATGCTCGAGCAGCGGCTGAAGGCGCTGCGCATCTTCGACCGCAAGCCCATGCCGCACTGGGGTTCGAACCTCGACGGCATCGACTTCGACAACATCAAGTACTTCGTGCGCTCGACCGAGAAGCAGGCCGAGAGCTGGGAAGACCTGCCCGAGGACATCAAGAACACCTACGACAAGCTGGGCATCCCGGAAGCGGAGAAGCAGCGGCTGGTCGCCGGCGTGGCCGCGCAGTACGAGTCCGAGGTCGTCTACCACCAGATCCGCGAGGACCTGGAGGCCCAGGGCGTGATCTTCCTGGACACCGACACCGGCCTGCGCGAGCACCCGGAGATCTTCCAGGAGTACTTCGGCTCGGTGATCCCCGCCGGTGACAACAAGTTCTCCGCGCTGAACACCGCCGTGTGGTCGGGTGGCTCGTTCATCTACGTGCCGCCGGGCGTGCACGTCGACATCCCGCTGCAGGCCTACTTCCGGATCAACACCGAGAACATGGGCCAGTTCGAGCGGACCCTGATCATCGTCGACGAGGGCGCCTACGTGCACTACGTCGAGGGCTGCACCGCGCCGATCTACAAGTCCGACTCGCTGCATTCCGCGGTCGTCGAGATCATCGTGAAGAAGGGCGGCCGCTGCCGCTACACCACCATCCAGAACTGGTCGAACAACGTCTACAACCTGGTCACCAAGCGGGCCAAGGCCGAAGCGGGCGCGACCATGGAGTGGATCGACGGCAACATCGGTTCCAAGGTCACCATGAAGTACCCGGCGGTCTGGATGACCGGCGAGTACGCCAAGGGCGAGGTCCTCTCGGTCGCATTCGCGGGCGAGGGCCAGCACCAGGACACCGGCGCGAAGATGCTGCACCTGGCGCCGCACACCTCCTCGACCATCGTGTCGAAGTCGGTGGCGCGCGGCGGCGGCCGTGCCTCCTACCGCGGCCTGGTGCAGGTCAACAAGGGCGCGTACGGCTCGAAGTCGACCGTGAAGTGCGACGCGCTGCTGGTCGACACCATCAGCCGCTCGGACACCTACCCCTACGTCGACATCCGCGAGGACGACGTGACCATGGGCCACGAGGCGACCGTCTCCAAGGTCTCCGAGGACCAGCTGTTCTACCTGATGAGCCGCGGCCTCACCGAGGACGAGGCGATGGCGATGGTGGTGCGCGGCTTCGTCGAGCCGATCGCCAAGGAACTCCCGATGGAGTACGCGCTCGAACTCAACCGCCTGATCGAACTGCAGATGGAAGGAGCCGTCGGCTGATGGCCGTCGAGAACGTTGCCGTAGCCGCTGAGGCTCGTACTCCCGCGATCAACAAGGGCGAGGTCTTCACTTCGTTCGACGTGAACGCGTTCGAAGTTCCGCACGCGAAGGACGAGGCGTGGCGGTTCACCCCGCTGCGCCGTCTGCGCGGCCTGCACGACGGCACCGCCACCCGTGACGGCCGGGCGGGCGTCGAGGTCGCCCAGGTCGAGGGCGTCACCGTGGAGACGGTGGACCGCACCGACGCTCGCCTCGGCCAGGCCGGTGTGCCCGCGGATCGTGTTGCGGCGCAGGCATACTCCGGTTTCGAACAGGCCACCATCGTGTCGGTCGGGTCGGAAACCGAAGTGGCCGAGCCGGTCACCATCGCCATCACCGGTCCGGGGGAGGGCAAGACCGCCTACGGCCACCTGCAGGTCCGGCTCGGGAACTTCGCCGTCGCCACCGTCGTCATCGACCAGCGCGGCAGCGGAACCTACGCGGAGAACGTGGAATTCGTGCTCGGCGACAGCGCCAAGCTGATCGTCGTCGCGGTCCAGGACTGGGCCGACGACGCCGTGCACACCACCGCGCATCACGCCAAGCTGGGTCGCGACGCCACCCTGCGGCACACCTCGGTCACCCTCGGCGGCGACCTGGTGCGGCTCACCGGCACCGTGAAGTACGACGGCCCCGGCGGCGACGCCGAACTGCTCGGCCTCTACTTCGCCGACGCGGGCCAGCACTTCGAGCAGCGCCTGCTCGTCGACCACGCGGTGCCCAACTGCAAGTCGAACGTGCTGTACAAGGGTGCGCTGCAAGGCGATCCGCATTCACCGAAGGGCGACGCCCGCACGGTCTGGATCGGCGACGTGCTGATCCGCGCGGCCGCCGAGGGCACCGACACCTTCGAAGTGAACCGCAATCTGGTGCTCACCGACGGCGCGCGCGCCGACTCGGTGCCGAACCTCGAGATCGAGACCGGCGAGATCCTCGGCGCCGGACACGCCTCGGCCACCGGTCGTTTCGACGACGAGCAGCTGTTCTACCTGCGCGCCCGAGGCATCCCGGAGGACGCCGCCCGCCGCCTGGTGGTGCGCGGCTTCTTCCACGAGATCATCCAGAAGATCGCGGTCCCCGAGATCCGGGAGCGGCTCGAGACGGCCATCGAGGCCGAGCTCGCCGCGATCGGCGCTTGATCACCGACACTCTTACCCCGCAAAGGAACTCCATGACCACCCTGGAAATCAAGGACCTGCACGTCGAGGTCGCCAACCCCGACGAGTCCGGCGAGCCCATCAAGATCCTCAAGGGCGTGAACCTCACCATCAGCTCCGGTGAGACCCACGCCATCATGGGCCCCAACGGCTCCGGCAAGTCGACCCTGTCCTACGCGATCGCCGGCCACCCGAAGTACACGGTGACCTCCGGCACGATCACCCTCGACGGCGAGGACGTGCTCGAGATGTCGGTCGACGAGCGCGCGCGTGCGGGCCTGTTCCTGGCCATGCAGTACCCGGTCGAGGTGCCCGGCGTCTCGATGTCGAACTTCCTGCGCACCGCCGCCACCGCGGTCCGCGGCGAGGCCCCCAAGCTGCGCACCTGGGTCAAGGAGGTGAAGGAGTCGATGAGCGAGCTCGAGATCGACGCCGCCTTCGCCGACCGCAGCGTGAACGAGGGCTTCTCCGGTGGTGAGAAGAAGCGCCACGAGATCCTGCAGCTGGGCCTGCTCAAGCCGAAGATCGCCATCCTGGACGAGACCGACTCCGGCCTGGACGTCGACGCGCTGCGCATCGTCTCCGAGGGCGTCAACCGCTACAAGGAGCGGGAGAACGGCGGCGTCCTGCTGATCACGCACTACACCCGCATCCTGCGCTACATCCAGCCCGAATTCGTCCACGTCTTCGTCGGCGGCCGCATCGTCGCCGAGGGCGGCGCCGAACTCGCCGAGGAACTCGACGCCAACGGCTACGTCCGCTTCACGACCGCTGCTACCGCTGGAGCCTGACATGACCGCTACGGTCCGCACCCTCGACGTCGCCCGCATCCGGGCCGACTTCCCGATCCTGAGCCGCACGGTTCGGGACGGGAAACCGTTGGTGTACCTGGACTCCGGCGCGACGTCGCAGCGGCCGCTCGCGGTGCTCGACGCGGAACGGCGGTTCCTGACCGAGAGCAATTCCGCGGTGCACCGCGGTGCGCACCAGCTGGCGGAGGAGGCGACCGACGCCTACGAGGGCGCGCGGGCCGATATCGGCCGGTTCGTCGGAGTCGACGCCGACGAGATCGTGTTCACCAAGAACGCGACCGAGTCGCTGAACCTGGTGACCTACGCGTTCGGTGACGACCGGTTCCCGTACCACGTCGGACCGGGCGACGAGATCGTCATCACCGAGCTGGAGCATCACGCGAATCTCGTTCCGTGGCAGGAGCTCGCGCGGCGCACCGGTGCGACGCTGAAGTGGTACGGCATCACCGCCGACGGCCGGATCGACCTCGATTCGCTCGAATTGTCTCCCGCCACCAAGGTCGTCGCGTTCACCCACCAGTCCAACGTGACCGGTGCGGTCTCCGATGTGGCCGAAATGGTGCGCCGGGCAAAGGAAGCCGGCGCGCTGGTGGTGCTGGACGCCTGCCAGTCGGTGCCGCACATGCCGGTGAACTTCCGCGAGCTCGGCGTCGATTTCGCCGCGTTCTCCGGGCACAAGATGCTCGGCCCGTCCGGCGTCGGCGTGCTCTACGGACGTCGCGCGCTGCTCGAGGAGACCCCGCCCTTCATCACCGGCGGCTCGATGATCGAGACGGTCACCATGGAAGTCACCACCTACGCCCCGCCGCCGCAGCGGTTCGAGGCGGGCGTGCCGATGACCTCGCAGGTGGTCGGATTGGGCGCCGCGGTGCGGTATCTCGACGAGATCGGCATGGAAGCCGTTGCGGCCCATGAGCACATGCTGGTCGGCGCCACGCTGGAGGGCCTCGGCGCGATCGACGGCGTGCGCATCGTCGGCCCGACCGAGAACGTGGACCGCGGTGGCGCGGTGTCCTTCGTGGTCGACGGTATCCACGCCCACGATGTCGGACAGATCCTGGACGACGAAGGCGTCGCGATTCGCGTCGGTCACCATTGCGCCTGGCCGCTGATGCGCCGGATGGGCGTTCCCGCCACCGCGCGGGCCTCGTTCGCGGTCTACAACACGCTCGACGAGGTGGACGCGCTGGTTGCCGCGGTGCGGAAGGCCCAGAGCTTCTTCGGGGTTGCATAAGACATGCGCATGGAGCAGATGTACCAGGAAGTGATCCTGGACCACTACAAGCACCCGCACCACCGCGGGCTGCGGGAACCATACGGCGCCGAAGTGCACCACGTGAACCCGACCTGCGGTGACGAGGTGACCCTGCGCGTCCAGCTGGACGGCAACGGCGACGTCGCCGACGTCTCCTACGACGGTCAGGGCTGCTCGATCAGCCAGGCCGCCACCTCGATCCTCACCGATCAGGTGATCGGCCTGCCCGTGCAGCAGGCGCTGAAGGTCGTCGACGCCTACAACGAGATGATCTCCAGCCGCGGCACCGTCGAGGGCGACGAGGACATGATCGGCGACGGCATCGCGCTGGCGGGCGTGTCGAAGTATCCGGCGCGGGTCAAATGCGCACTGCTGGGCTGGATGGCGTTCAAGGATGCCGTGGTCCGGATAACCTCCGCGGAAGAGACCAAGCGCGCGATGGGCAGCGCCCTGCCCAAGAATGGGGAACGTCATGAGTGAGACGACGCAGGCAACGGAATCGGCCGAACAGGTCGAGCTCTCGGCCGAGGCGATCAAGCACCTCGAGGACATCGAGGAGGCGATGCGCGACGTGGTCGACCCCGAGCTGGGCATCAACGTCGTGGACCTCGGCCTGGTCTACGGCATCACGGTCGAGAACGAGATCGCCAAGCTGGACATGACGCTGACCTCGGCGGCCTGCCCGCTCACCGATGTCATCGAGGACCAGTCCCGCAACGCCCTCGTCCGCAGCGGCTTGGTCGAGGACCTGGAGATCAACTGGGTCTGGATGCCGCCGTGGGGCCCGGACAAGATCACCGAGGACGGCCGCGAGCAGCTGCGCGCGCTCGGCTTCACGGTGTAGAAATACCTGCGCCTTTCGCTGCGCTGCCGTTCGATATCGGGCCCGGATCCGCGCGATCCGGGCCCGAGTCGTATGCCCACCCGTCCATTGTGCGACATGCACTTTGGACGAATTCGATGACATCGGCGATGATTGTGCGACTCCGATAACGGAGCCGTTTCAAGAGAAAGATCTTCGATGAAATTTATGGGTAGGGTCGGCTTCGCCGTCGCGTTGACCGGTCTTGCGGTGGGGTCGGTTCTGGGTGCGGGGTCGGCGAACGCCGCGGGCTTGTACGGCGCGATCGCGGTGAGCGGTGGCTCTTGGACGTACGGAGTGAGCGCCAATGAGCCGGGCTTCGACGAAGCAAGGGCCGCGGCGGTCGCCAACTGCGGCGAAGCCGACTGCGAGGTGCTCGCCTCGTGGGCGAACGGCTGTGGCGCGCTGGCGGAGAGCAACGAAGGGGTTGCCGCGGCGTCCGGTCCCAACCGGGCGGAGGCCGAGCGTGCCGCTTACCAGCGGCTCGCGGAGATCACCCCGACGGCGCAGCTTGCCAACGTCGGCTCCGCCAACCTGAGCGGTGCGCGGATCGTCGAGGTCGTCTGCACGTCGAACGCACGCTGATTCGTCAGTGAGATTGCGGGCCCGGATCCCCCACACGGGGTCCGGGCCCGCTCGCGTTTTTCGATCCGTGTGCGTTCGCAGATCGGGGATTTCGCTTCGCGAATATCGTGCGCGGCGCCGACGAATTTCTGAACTGCGCGGTCAGTCCCGACCGAAAACCGCGGAATATCTGGACAATTCGAGAACGCTCGGCAAGGATCTCCCCGTCAACGCTTCTGAAACGGAGAGATTCTGTTGTCCGTGCTGCGCAAGTCGGCCTTGGCCGTCGCCGTGTCCTCCACCGCCGCCCTCGGGGTCGTCGCCGCCGGTGCGGCGGACGCGGCGCCCAAGCTCTATGGCACCCTCGCACTCTCGCCGAGCACCGGCAAGGTGGTGGCCGCGATGGACCACCCCAGCCGCGTGCAGGCCGATGCCGCCGCCATCCGCGACTGCGGCGTCTACGACTGCGATCTGGTGCTGAACGTCGTCGACGGCTGCGGCGCCATCGCCCGCGGCGCCGACGGGCGCTTCGGCTGGGCCGCCGCGGGCTCCCGCGAGGAAGCCGAACAGATCGCGATCGCCTCCCTCGGCGAGAGCGCTCCCCCCTTCCCGGATCTCGGCAGCGTGTCGCCGCGGGCGGCGCAGGTCGCCGTGTCGGCGTGCACGAAGAACATCGCCTGAGTTCTGACGCTCAAGCCGTCCCTGCCCGCAAGGATCCGACGTCGACGGTCGGTCCGAGCGCCAGGCCGCCGGTGGCATCGATGTGCTGTCCGGTCACCCATCGGGCGTCGTGCGAGGCGAGGAAGGCTACGACGTCGGCGATGTCGTCTGGTTGGCCGACGCGGTGGAACGCCGACCAGGCGGCGGCCTGCGCGTACATCCGATCATCGGCCAACCAGGCGGCGATGTCGGTTTCGACGATGCCTGGCTCGACGGAATTGACTGTGATTCCACGGTTTCCGAGTTCGAGCGCGAGCGTGCGGCTCAGGCCGTTGACGGCGGCCTTGGTCATGGAGTAGGCGATCGTCAGCGGTGTGGCCACCCGCGCGGCAGCCGACGAGATGTTGATGATCCGTCCGCCGTCGCGAAGTCGGCGCAGTCCGTGCTGGATGACGAAGAACGGTGCTTTGGCGTTGACCGCGAAGACGGCGTCGAAATCCTTCTCGCTGACGCCTTCGATGGTGCTGTAAACGACTGTTCCGGCGTTGTTGACGATGATGTCGACCGCGTCGAGTCCGGTGGCGTCGAAGGCATCCCAGAGCGCCTCGGCGTCACCGGGAACGCCGAGTTCGACACCGAGCGGAAAGGCGGTGCCGCCCTCGGCCTCGATAGTCGCGACAGTCCGGAGGGCGGCGGCTTCGTTGGTTCCGTAGTGAACAGCGACCGTGGCGCCGTCACGGGCGAGTCGTTGTGCGACGGCCTTGCCGATGCCTCGGCTGGCGCCGGTTACGAGTGCGATCTTGGTGTCCAGAGGTTTCATCGTTTCCCACCCAATCTTCTGTATCGGACATTCCAGAAGTGACGCTACGCGACTTCTGGAATGCTTGCTATATAATTGGGTGATGGCTTCGAAGCGCACCGGGAGACCACGTGAGTTCGATCGCGACCTCGCTCTGCTGCGCGCGATGGAGTTGTTCTGGGAACACGGCTACGAACCGACCACCCTCGCCGATCTGACCGACGCCATGGGCATCAGCGCGGCGAGTCTGTACGCGGCCTTCGGTAGCAAGCAGCAACTCTTCGACGAAGCGGTGCGTTTCTATTCGCGGGAGCATCGCGGATTCCTGGCGCAAGCCCTGCGTGAGGAGCCGACCTTGCGCGCCGGGATCGCCCGCATGCTGCGTGAAGCCGCCGACGCGTACACCGTCCCGGGTTCTCCGGCGGGTTGTCTGATCATCAGCGGTGCGGTCAATTGCGGTTCGGTGACGGTTCTCAACGGGCTCCGCGAGCAACGCGCCACCAGCCTGGAAGCACTACGGGCGAGAATCGAATCCGGTATCGCGCGTGGCGAACTCGCCGAGGACGCGGACGCGCGAGTGCTGGCCGAGATGATCGGCGTGGCGCTCCAAGGCATGGCCCAACAGGCTCGTGACGGTACCGATCGAGAAAGTCTGCAGACCATCGCCGATCTGATCGTGAACGCTTTGCCGTGGCGGGACGGAGCCGGGCACGACGCATGATCGTCGATTCCCGGCGCCATGGTTCTCCTGGCAACCCAGCCGTCTCACAGCGGTCTGCGCAGAAGGTTTGGACATTTCGGATGCCGTGGACGATGATCTGACGTCGATAGTCTTTTGATGGGGAGGAATTCCAATGTCGTTGTCGCGCAGTCTTTTCGTGGGCGCGATCGCCGCGGGCGCGGTGGTCGCCTGCGCAGGCCCCGCGCTCGCCGAGCAGGCCGAGCCGTGGGAAACCCGGCTCGGCGATCTCTACGGCGCCATGGCCATCTCGCGCAGCACCGGTGCGGTCGCCTACGCGGTGAACTACAACAGCCTCGGGGCGGCCGACGCCGGCGCGATCGACGAGTGCGGCGCGCGCGACTGCCAGGTCGTCGTCCACTTCCGCAACGCCTGCGGCGCGGTGGCGCAGGGCGCCGACGGACGCTACGGCTGGGCGTGGGACGCCAGCAAGGGCGCGGCCGAGCGCGCCGCGATCCAGGTGCTCGGCCTCAGCGCGCCGCCGTTCCCCGACCTGGGCAGCGCCTCGCCGCGCCCGGCCAGCACGGTGCTCTCGGCCTGCACGTCCAACGCGGGCTGAGGCCCGTCGTTGCACTTTGTGGCGAGAATCTTCGGGATGTCGGTTGCCGACTCGTGATCTTGTTGACGATCATGGTGCTGTGCAGTTATCCGACGGTGTGATCGCGCTGCGACCGATCGCGGTCGCTGATGCGCAGGCGCATCTGGCCGGTGCGGACCCCGAGCGGGTGCGCGGGCTCGACGGCGGTCTCGGTTCGCTGGAGAGTGTGACCGCCCACTTCGAGCAGTACGTGGCGAGCTGGGCGGCGCAGGGATCCGCGCGGATGTTCGCGGTCACCGTGGACGATGGCGAGACCCTCGTCGGCACACTGGAAATTCAGACCGACCGGTTCTATTTGGCCGCGGGTCAAGCCGACATGATCTTCGAGCTCCACCCGGCCAAGCGCGGCCAGGGCCTGGCCACCAGGGCGGTCATCCTGGGTTGCCGGTATCTGGCCCGCACGGGTCTGGCCGAGGAGGTGGTGCTGCGGATCGACCCCGCGAGCGCCGCCGCGGTGGGCGTGGCCCGCCGGGCCGGGTTCCACTACATGCGCAGCAGCGATGATCCCGCGGAGGGCCCGCTCGACTGGTACGTCCAGGCCCTCTGAGCGGACTACCTGCGCAGCACCCTGCGCGCCAGCCAGTTGCCGAGGAACTGGATGCCCTGCACGCCCGCGATGATGATCAGCGTCGCGACCAGCGTGACCTGCCAGTCGAAGCGCTGGTACCCGTACACCAGCGCGAAATCGCCGAGCCCGCCGCCGCCCACGATGCCCGCCATCGCAGACATGTCGACGATCGCGATCACCACGAAGGTGTAGCCGAGGATCAGCGGACCCAGCGCTTCCGGGATGAGCAGCGTCAGAATGATCCGCAACGGTCCCGCGCCGACCGCCCGCGCCGCCTCGATCACGCCGGGATCGACGGTGACCAGGTTCTGCTCCACGATGCGGGCGATGCCGAACGAGGCCGCCACGATCATCACGAAGGCGGCCGCCTCGGTGCCGATCGTGGTGCCGACCACCTCCAGCGTCACCGGCCCCAGCGCCGCGAGCAGGATGATGAACGGGATCGGCCGCACCACGTTCACCAGTACGTTGAGCAGCACGTTGACCGGTGCATTGGCCAGCAGACCGCCCTTGCGTGTGGTGTACAGAGCGGCGCCGAGGAACAGTCCGATCAGCCCGCCCACCACGAACGTGAGCAGCACCAGGTAGACGGTGGTGCCGATCGCCTCGGTCAGCACCGGCCGCAGTTTCTCCCAATCCGTGTGCACAGCCGGTTCACCGCCGTTCTAGTTCGTCGATCACCTTCGCCACCGCGTCGTCCGGCCCGTGCAGGGCCAGCGTGACGCTGCCGAAGGTCTTGTCCTGCAGGGTGCTCACCCCGCCGTACACCACCTCGAACCGCACGTCGGCGTGCGCCGCGAGCGCCAGCGCTGTGCCGAGCCCGCGCTCGTCGTCGACGTCGACGGTGACCAGGGTGCCGCCGTGACGTTCGCGCAGCCGGTCCAGTTCGCCGGAATCGGGCCGGTTGTGCAGCACGGTGCCGACGAAGGACTTGGTCGGGGTCGCTCGTGGTGTCGCGAAAACCTCGAAGGTCTCGGCCAATTCGACGACCCGGCCCTCGGCGAGCACCGCGACCCGGTCGGCCACCGCCCGGATGACATCCATCTCGTGGGTGATCACCACGATGGTGACGCCGAGTTCGCGATTGATCTTCTTCAGCAGCCGCAGCACCTCGCCGGTGGTCTCCGGATCCAGCGCCGAGGTGGCTTCGTCGGCCAGCAGCAGCGCGGGCGAGGTGGCGAGCGCCCGCGCGATGCCGACCCGCTGTTTCTGCCCGCCCGAGAGCTGATCCGGGTAGCTGCGCGCCTTCTCCGACAGGCCGACGAATTCGAGCAGCTCGGCCACCCGCGCCTTGCGTTCGGCGCGCGGCCTGCCCGCGATCTTCAACGGGTACTCGACATTGCCCGCGACGGTCCGCGACCGGAACAGGTTGAACTGCTGGAACACCATGCCGATATCGCGGCGGATATGCCGGACCCGGGACTCCGGCACGCCGGTGATCGGCGAACCGGAGACCAGGACGGTGCCGCTCGTCGGCTTCTCCAGCGCGTTGATCAGGCGCACCAGCGTGCTCTTGCCCGCGCCGGAATAGCCGATCACGCCGAAGATCTCGCCGCGCTCGATGCGCAGATCGATGCCGTCGAGCGCGACATGGCGATCGGCGCCCTTGCCGAAAACCTTGGTGACCCCGCGGAATTCGACTGCGCTCACTTGCCGTCGCGGATGGTCTGCTGCACCCGCTGCAGGATCTGCTCCAACTCCGGCGCGGGGCGGGTCACCGCGACCGCGGTGTTCTTGGTCGACTCCGCGTGCGCCGCCTGCACTTCCGGGTCCTTCCAGACGTCGACCACCTGCTTGTAGAGCGGATTGTCCTTGTCCTCGGCCCTGGTGACGATCACGTTGATGTACGGCTCGGCGGCCGGGTTCTTCGGATCGTCCTTGTACAGCGCCGAATTCGGGTCGATGCCGGAGCGCTCCAGGAAGGTGTTGTTGATGATCGAGCCGTCCGTCGAGGCCAGCGACAGCGCCGTCTGCGCCGCGTCGACCGGCGTCACGGTGACCTTCGAGGCCGCCTTGTCGATGTCGGCGGGGGAGGGCTGGCGGCTGTCGCCGGACAGTTTCAGCAGTCCGGCGGCCTGCAGCACGAACAGCGCCCGCGCCTGGTTGGTCGGGTCGTTCGGAATGGCGATCTGGCCGCCCTGCGGGATGTCGGCCAGTGACCGGTGCTTCTTCGAGTACAGCCCGAGCGGCACGATGTAGGTGGATCCGATCGGGGTCAGCGTGTCCTTGTTGGACACGTTGTACTGGCCGAGGAACTGCAGGTGCTGGAACAGGTTGACGTCGATCTGCCGCTGCGCGAGCGCGAGATTCGGCTGCTGGTAGTCGGAGAAGTTGGTGATCCGCAGGGTGATGCCCCGGTCCTTCGCCTTGCGCTCGAAGACGTCCCAGACCTGGTCCCGGTCGGTGGTGCCGATGCGCACCACCTTGCCGGAGGACGTCTCGTCGGTGCCGCACGCCGTCAGGGTGAGGGCCGCGGTTGCTACCAGGACCGGGATCGCCAGTACCCGATGGAATTTCACTCGTGCTCCCGAATGCTCGTCGCGAGGGGCGGGACCACGCGTTCGCGCCGCCCCGCCTTTTTCTGAACCCGGCAATCCAAGCGGTGCGCCGGGAGCGGCGACAAGGATTTCGATAGTGGTGAGCGGAACCCTCGCGGATAGTTGGACGGTCGTCTAAATTGCCTGCCATGCGCATCCTGCGCCTGTGCTGAGCGTCGTCCTGCGCGCACCGGCCGCGGGTGCGGCGTTCGTGCGGTGCGGACCACCGTGAGGGGGTGGTCCGCACCGGCGTGAACGATCTGTCGCCGCGTCGAGGCGGCGGTACACGACTGGCCGCGCCGGTACAACCGGCGTGCGCGCACCGGACGAACGAACAGCCGATTCGACACGCGTGCAATTAGCCGCGGAAGAGCGCATTCTGTGTTAAGGGTCGGGTGCTCGTAGTCATGACGTACCTCGGAACGGGAACTACGCATCATGTCCACGCCACACGGACAACAGGCGCTGCGTAACGGATCGTATTCGGCAGCGGACGAGCGTTCGTGGCAACAGCCGGACGGTTGTGCCACTCTGAGCCACCGGGGCCGCCACGGGGGCTGGCGCGAGATTCCACTCGATCACGGCATGACCCGTATGACGATCGGGCGGTCCGACGCCGCCGACATCACCGTGACCGCCGATGCGACCGTTTCGCGGCTGCACGCCATCATCGAGCGAGTGGGCGGTTGCTGGGTCGTCCTCGACAACGGGTTGTCGACGAACGGGACTTTCGTCAACGGCGAGCGTATCGGCGGATTTCGGAAGCTCGAGTCCGGCGATTCGGTCCGCCTCGGGAAATCGGTGTTCGTCTTCAACGACGGCCACCCGTCCGACGACGAGAAAACGGCCGTCCAAGTCAGGCTGCCGACCCGGAATTCGCTGACCGACGCCCAGTATCTGATTCTCGAGGCGCTGTGTCGCCCTTACGACTCGCAGACCACGTTCACCTACCCCGCGTCGAACTGGCAGGTTGCCCATGATCTGTGCCTGAGCGTCGCCACGGTCAAAACCCACATGCGAGCATTGTTCAAGATATTCGACGTCGGAGCCCTGCCGCCGAATCAGAAACGCGTATTCCTGGTCGAACGTGCCATCGAGAGCGGCGTGATCGCCTTTCACGATCGGCAGGACTCCGGCAGGTAATTTCGGTGATGCCCGTTCGCGGCCTCGGCGCCGCGGTGCGGAGCGGCGACTCCTTTCGGGCGGTGGCAGGTCAGATCGGGTGGAAGCCCGCGCCGACGCCACCGCGCGCGTCGATGTCATCGATGATGGCGGCCATGTTCCCGCCCAGCTGCGGTCCGAGGCACGGCACGTACAGGTAGCCGTTGACCATGCCGACCAGCGTTGTCCCGACCACGACCGGCCCGCCGGAGTCACCGGGAAGGACACAGATCTGTGTCCAGGCCCAGTTGTTGGTCTCGAACACATCGCCGTAGGCCAGTCCGCAGGTCTGGCCCGTGGTGTAGCCCTGCTTGCAGGCGATGTCGGGGAACTGGACCGGACCGCCCAGCGCGGTGATCGTCGTGTTGCCCACGTGGTTCACGGGGACGACGCCGCCCGGATCGAACTCGATGACGGCGTAGTCCATGTCCGCGTTCGTGTAGGCGAATGTGCCGACGACGCCGGCGTCACGGTTGGCCTCGGCGGTGACCGAGGTACCCGCCGCACTGCAGTGACCTGCGGTCAGACCGACCAGCCGACTCGCGGCATCGTGCCCGATCGTGGTGAGCGTGCAGACGCCCTGGTCGCCGACGACGATGCCGGAGCCGCCGCCGAGCACCGCCGGGTCCGCGGCGTGCGCGAGGCCTGCTTGCGCCCCGGCCGGCAGCACGCCTGCCGCGAGTGCGACGGTGGCCACTGCGAGTTTCCTGAACATGTCGAGCACTTCTACTACAAGCCAGCACACCACAGGTGAGTGACGCGCAGCGTTTTCGGCATTGTCACATTGCTGCTAGGTCATGCGAAGCAAATGCCCGTGCCGAACGGGAAGATCGGCGGGACGAAGCAGATCCACGACAGGAATGGGTTCCACCACAAAAGGGCCTGCTCGACCTGCGCGGGAACTTGGTCGGAGGCGGGCGCCACCTGAACGGGCACAGGAGGTTCGACGGCCGGGGCCGAGGTAGCAACGCCTGAGCCGAGGGCGATCACAGGTGCGATCGCTACCGCTGCGACGGCTGCGCGCATTGTGGTTGATTTCATGATCTTTCCTTCAACTGAGCGCTTTCGGGACACCCCGAAAGGTGTCCCGGAATGACACCACCAACTCTCCTCGGACAGTGCGCGGAAGATCATCCTCCCGCGGGTTGGAAATGCTCAGACCTCGGGTGGGATCGGCGCCGCGTCGTCTCTCACGCGACCGGGGTGCTGCACCCACACCCGACGGTGCACGTGAATCCACCGGCCGCCCCGCCCTTCCAGCAGATGCACTTCTTGTCCATCTTCAGCGTCCCTGGCGCGCACGCCGCCTGTGCCTTGCAATCGTCTCTGGCGGCCTTGCACGCCTCGGCGATGGTGGCGCCGTCCGCTTGACCTTGGCTCAACTCGACCGGTTCCGGACCGGGCAACACGGGCTCGTCGCCCACGGCGATGCGCATCGTGCCGTCTCCGACTCCGCCGTGAGCGAGCTGGAAAGCGGTGATCGCTGCGAGCGTGAGCGGGCCTGCCACACCGTCGAGCGCCAGTGGCGGCAGGCCGATCAGCGCGATACTGCGGTTGATCAATTTCTGGACATCCCGCACGTCCTCCGGCAGGTTCTGGCCGCCCTCGCCAACGGACCGAATAGCCATCACCGCACCTCCCTCTGTATTTCGGAAGCGGTGCCCAATCGGCCGACCGCAATCACGACGTTATCCATGCGACGGATATCGAACACGAGTAGCGCGCTACTCGAATAGCGGTTTCCGTAGGGAGGCCGGCGCGCGTCGGCACGATCGAAATCGTCCAGGGCGTATCGCTTTTCGATCCGCGCGGCCCCGTCTGACCAGGCAACTCCTCTGGCGCGACCTGTCCGACAACGGCCGCTCGCCGCGCTGATCAGCCCACGCAAATCAGGGCGACTTCGCCATCGAAACGATTCTCCTGCCGACGAATTCGGCTATCCATCGTGATCACCTCGTCCGGTATGCCCGGAGAAACGTCCGCACTCCTTCGACGATGAGTGGCCTGATGCGAGTGTCCTTCGCGGCGTTGGCGGTACCGAATCGGCTGAGCGCGACTCCGAAGGTCAGCGCGATGAAGTGGTCGGCCGCGAGTCGCGCGTCGGGGACATCGAGCAGCCCGGCACGGGCGAGGGCGGCGAACCGTTCACCGATGGCCTCCTCGGGCGCGTCGGTCAAGGCATGGTCGTCGCGGTGTGGCAGGTGACCGGATTCGGTCCGGACCAGTCGTTGCAGCGTGGTGTACTCCGCCGAGTCGAGCATGTCGGTCGCGATCTGCATCGAGAACGTGACCAGGGCGGGCTCCAGTTCGGCGGCGTCGGTGAGACCGTCGAGCGTGTCGTCGAGGGTGCGCCGGATCGTGTCGAGCAGTGACTGGCCAACTGCGTCGAAGACGGCATTCAACAGGGTCTGCTTGTCGCCGAAGTAGTCGTAGACCGTCCGCTTGGACACCCCGGCACGGGCGGCGACCGCGTCGACGCTCGACCGGTCGAAACCGTCGGCTACGAACAACTCCCGGGCCGCCGAGAGAATGGCGGCCCGCTTCTGTGCGGACCCTGCGCGCAGCGTCTTCGCGTCTGGCATGAGCGGATCGTAGCATCGCTACACTACACTGTGTAGTGTAGTTCCGAGATGCCGAAGCGTCATCCGGCTACCTGGAGAGCCCGGTGCACACATCAGGCACGGTTCACACCCAACGATGAAAAGGACGTCTATGTCCGAAACACTGGTTTCCCCGGTCCGCATCGGGAGGCCGGCGATAGGTGCCCTCGGCGCCCTGGCACTTGCCCTCGGCACCCTGCAGTCAGTGGTCGACCCCGCGCTCCCGCTGCTGCAACGTGAGCTGGGGATCACCCCTGCCGAAGGGGCGTTGGTCACCAACACATTGCTCATCACCGGCGCTGTTGTCGCACCCATCGCAGGCAAGCTCGGTGATCGCTACGGCGGAAAGCGAGTGCTGGTCCGGCTCATGGCGGTGGTCTCGGCCGGTGGCCTGTTGGCCGGCCTGGCGCCGAACCTGCCGGTGTTGTTGCTCGGTCAGGTATTTCAGGGCGCGATGGTCGGCGCGCTGCCCCTCTCTTACATCTTGGTGCGCAAATACCTCCCGGCAGGGGAGACGCAGGTGGCGATCGGGCTCGTCACCGCGCTGTTCACGGCCGGCGGCATGGTGGGAACGTCGATTGCCGGGCCACTCGCGGAAGGTCTGTCTCGGCATTGGATGTTCGCGCTGCCGACGCTCGCGATCATCGCGACGACGCTGATCGTGACCCGGCTGATGCCCCATGATCCGCCGATCCAGCCGGACAGCGGGATCGACTGGCCTGGCGTGAGTCTGCTGAGCGGCACGTTGCTCGCGCTCATGCTCGGGATCAGGCTGGTGACCAGCGGAGGTCTGCCGCTGCTCGCGGTCGGTGCCATCACGGTACTCGTGGCCGCACTCGCGGCCGGATGGGTCGCCGTCGAACGCCGGACAGCCTCGCCGATGGTCGATCTGCGCATGCTGGCAAGGCCCGCGATGTGGAGCTCGTGCGTGCTGACCTTCTTCATGACCGCCGGTTTCGGGATGGTGATGTTCCTGGTCCCACAGCTTTTCGCGGTATCGGCGGACGGGTACGGCTTCGGGGCGAGCACCACCGACATCGGACTGTTCCTGATGCCCGGCGCCCTCGCCGGTGCGGTCAGCGGGGCGCTCGGCGGGATTGCGGTGCGGCGTTTCGGTCCGCGTGCCGTGGTCATCGCATGCGCCGTCGTCACAGTGGTCACCGTGATCACCCTGGCATCGCTGCACACCGCGGAATGGCAGCTCGTCATCGCGAAAGTGCTGACCGCGTTCGCCGCAGGCGTCGGCAGCACGGCGTTGCTCGCCAGCACCGCCACCACCGTCGAGACCAGGGACACCGGCATCGCCACCAGCCTGCTCGTGGTGACACGCGTGATCGGAGCCGCCTTGGGCATCCAGGTCGCCGGTGCGATTCTCGCCGCCGGGACCGACCCGATGTCGGGCCAGCCGGCCGAATCGGCTTTCGTCACAGGGTTTGTCATCGCCGGCCTCGTCGCCGCGCTGTCCCTGTTCGTTGTTCGTGCCGTAGAGAAAGGAACCAAGGCATGACATCTACCTCGAAGCGCAACGTTCTGATCTCCGGAGCCAGTATCGCCGGACCCGCGCTGGCGTACTGGCTGCACCGGTCCGGATTCGCGGTCACGGTGGTGGAGAAGGCCAGCGCGCTGCGCGGGGGTGGCTACCCGATCGACGTGCGCGGCACCGCGATAGAAGTCGTCCGTCGGATGGGGATACTGCCGCAACTGCAGGACGCACACATCGACTCACGGCGGTTCACCTTCCTCGACGCCGATGGCGGTGAGGTGGCCTCGCTCCACCCGTATGCCGTCGCGGGGAGTGTCGAGGGACAGGACCTCGAGGTGGGTCGAGGGGATCTGGCTGCGGCCCTCTACACAGCGATCCGCGACGACGTGGAAATCCTCTTCGACGATTCCATCGGCACCCTCGACCAGTCCGAACACGGGGTCGACGTTGCCTTCCGCAACGGGCAACGGCGCACGTTCGACCTGGTGTTCGGCGCCGACGGTATGCACTCACACACCCGGGAGCTGCTCTTCGGCCCCGAAGAGCAGTTCCACCGCTACCTCGGCTACTGCTTCGCCATCTTCACCATGCCCAACACCTTCGGGCTCTCTCGCGAGCTCACGCTCTGGAACACCCCGGGCAGAGCCGTAGCCCTCTATGCCACCGGCCACCACGACGAACTGCATGCCTTCCTGAACTTTCACCAACCAGAACCGCCGTTCGAAGTTCTCCGGAACCCGGACGCGCAGCGGGATCTGGTCGCCACGGCTTTCGCCGACGCAGGATGGGAGGTCCCCAGCATTGTCGACGCCATGCGCGATGCAGATGACCTGTTCTTCGACATGGCCGGCCAGATCCGCATGCCCAGCTGGTCGAGCGGCCGGGTCGCGCTGGTCGGCGACGCCGCATACGCGCCCTCGTTCCTGACCGGACAAGGCTCCAGCCTCGCGCTTGCCGGGGCCTACATGCTCGCCAATGCCGTGGCCACGAAACGGGACCACGCGGCGGCATTCGCCGCCTACGAACACGACACGCGAGAGTTCGTCGCCATGAACCATGCGCTGGTCGACAACGGTGGGGCAGCACTCTGCCCCATCACGGCGCGCGCCCTGGAACAACGCAACACCATGCTGCGTGGCCTCGTCACCACGCCCCCAACGACACCGCGACCGGCCCACTCAGCCCTTTCGCTGCCTGAATTCGTCCCGAAGTCATGACACGGCCGCACCAAACGGTCCGGTTCGTCGATGGTTCGGTCACCTCGGGAGTCGACGGCGTTTGCTGCAGGTCCACCCTCACGGTTCGGCATCGCGCGGATCTGCCGAAGCGGCCCTGCCCGCCAGCTGAGCAGGGCCGCGGGGCCGCTACTCCGGGATGCGCTCGGCGTACTCCGCCGCGAGCCGAGCGTGCTTGGGCCAGAACGGTTCCGGAGTGCTTCCGGTCAGCCGGGCGACGAGCAGGTCGAGATGGCTGTGCCAGCCGCCGGAGACGCTGAGCAGGGCGTCGCGATCGGGGAGCTTGCGGTGCGTGAGTTCCAGGCGAACCTGCTCGCCGACCTGTTCCAGCGTGAACGTGACCACCGAACCGTCGCCCCAGGTGAACGACAGCAGCCGCGGCGGCTCGCACGCCAGTACTTCGCCCTGGATACGGTGCTCGTTCGAGTACTGCGGCGGCGCCGGATCGTCGGCATCGGTGAATTCGGAGTTGCGGAAGATCAATTCGACCGCACCGCCCGCCCCCTGCGTCATCTCACCGCCCGCCAGCCAGGTGCGTCGCAGCTCGGCGTCGGTCAGGTACCGCCACACCCGCTCGATGGGGCCGGGCAGCAGCCGTTCCATGCGCACCGCGCCGGGTTCGGTCACGGTCCCGTAGCTGGAAATCTGTTGTGCCGTCATGATTCATCCTCGGTTCGGAGTAGTTCTTCGAGCCTGTCGAGTTGCTCGGTCCAGAAGCGCTCGTAGAAGCGCATCCACTCGGCGCCGTCCCGGATCGGCCGCGCGTCGAGGCGGCAGACATGAACCCGGCCGTGCACCGTACGTCGCACCAGCCCCGCGCGCTCGAGCACCTGAATGTGCTTGGACGCCCCGGCCAGTGTCATCGCGTACGGCTCGGCCAACTCGCCGACGCTGTGCGCGCCCTCGGCGAGCCTGTGCAGCATGGCCCGCCGTGTGGGGTGCGACAGCGCGTGGAACAGCGCGTCCAGCCGATCGGATTCTTGTTCAACCACATGGTTGAGTATGCACGCCTTGACCGACGATGGTCAACCAATTGGTTGAATTAATTGCTGCTCTGGTCCTGCGCCGGGCTCGGCCCGCATCCGCCGGGCCGGGACCGTCAGGAAGTCGGAGTCGACCGAAGGTCGTCGGTAGCCTGTCGGACCCGCTCGCCGAGCGTGGCGACGAAACGCGACAGCACCTCGATCTCCGCATCGCCGAAGCTTGCGAGATCCCCGCCTAGCGAGGCGCCCAGACCGGCGAACAGTGGCGCCACCCTGGCTTCGGCCTGGTTGGGGTCCAGCACCACCTGGACGCGTCGCCGATCGGCGGGATCGCGCATCCGCCGCACGTACCCGGCCCGCTCCAGCCGATCGATCATCGCGGTCACCGCCCCGCCACGGGTAATGCCGAGCCGATCGGCCAACCGGCCCGGCGTCTGTGGTCCGTCCAGGCTGAGCACATTCAGACAGCTCAGATCGACCACGGTGATCCCGAGCCGGGCCGCCACCGCCGAGTGGAAGATGACGGTTCGCGTCGCCTGCTCCCGCAGTCCGGCCTGTAGCGAAGCCGGGGTCTCATTCGGGGTATTCCCTGATGTCATCGCCGGGCTCTCCTCTCTAATCTCTCTCTTGTAGAGAAACTCTGAAACAGAGATTAATCGAAGGAGATGAGGATATGACAACCAAGCGCGTGCTCCCGCTGTGGCTGCTGGTGATCTTCGTGGGCATCCAGTTCGGCGCCGGCTGGTACGAGAAGCTCGGAATCATTCCGCTGTGGTCCGACGTGCCACCCGACCAGGTGCTCACCGCCATGGAGGAATCCGGGTTCAAACGGGCAGGCCGCTTCTTCTGGCCGTTCGTCTCGCCGGTGGTGGCGTTGCTTTCGCTGCTCAACCTCTACCTCGCCCGGCGGACACCCGGACCGGCGCGCAACTGGTGGATTGCGGGCGCGGCGATCATGGCCACCTACTCGGTAACCACCTACGGCTACTTCGCGACCCAGATGCTGATGTTCCAGTCCGGCGGCGCCGACTGGACACCCGAACACATCGAATCCTTCGTCGACCTGTGGACCACGCTGAACTACCCGCGCATGGCGCTCGGTGGAATCGGCTGGCTGTGTGCGCTGCGCGCCCTGTCCCTCACGGCCGCTCCGGTGGATTCCCGCAGCGCCGCGGTCACCGTCCACTGAGCAACGTGCACCCCCAGGGGCCCGGCAAGTCCGGGCCCCGGCGTCATCGATCAGGACCCCGGCATCCGGGCGTGTCTGCTCCTGTCGAACTCCGTTCGGTGCCACTCTGACGAGTGCGACCTGCGGGCAATGACCTGAGCGCCCGCAGAGGCGCACCCCCGTTACACCGACGGACCCGGAGCCGGCAATGGATATGCACCTGATTCAACTCGGCATCGTGCTGTTCCTGCTCGGCCTGCTCACCGGACTGGCCGTGCCGAAGCTGAAGAACCCGCGAATGGGCTTGTCCAGCCACCTCGAAGGGGCCATGAACGGCATGTTCTTGGTGATTGTAGGTCTGATCTGGTCGCGGCTCGAGCTGTCGCACGCGTGGTTGATCGTCACCTTCTGGCTCGTTGTGTACGCCGCATACGCCAACTGGCTGGCCACGCTCCTCGCAGCGGTCTGGGGTGCCGGGGCCCCGATGATGCCGATCGCCGCGAGAGACCGCACGGGTAGCGCACTGCAGGAGCGCGTGATCGGCATACTGCTCATCTCTCTGGCAGTGTCCATCATCGCCGGATGCGTGCTGATCCTCGTCGGCCTCGCCCTCTGAGTCTCAGGGTGCTCGATCCAAAACCAGCGCCAGCACGTCAGCGGCCGCGGCCCGCGGTGGTCCCGTCCCCGTCGGGTTGATCTCGACGCCAGTCGTCCTCGGAGAAATCGCAGAGGCCCCCGCTGGACGAAAGTAGCTCAACGACAACAACTTACACCGTTGTCTTCTACAGTCCCCCGCCTGGTCAGTCGGGGATGCGGCGGCGTAGGTGGCCTGCTTGCTCGAGTACTTGGAGGGCGGCTCGGCGTTGTCGGCACGGTCGGTCGTCAGGGTGTAGGTGGATCTGCATCAGTTGGTGTGCTTCGGAAACTGTTGGCGTGGTGTGTGGTTCGCGTTCACAGTCGTCGTAGTAGGGGTAGTGGTTGGGGTTGTCGGAACCGTTCTCGAAGGCGATGTGCACGCGAACGGTGTCGGTGGGGTCACTATTGGGTCTGGGATCGGTGGGGGCGAAGTCAGTGGGGATGCCGTAGTGGGTGAACGGGTCGACGCTGAGCCGGTAGATGATGCGGTTGCCGGTGAACGCGCGTCGGCCGTGCAGCCAGCGGTGGTTGTTGATCACATACCCGTGTCCCGCAGGGAGAGCGAACACCGTGGTGTGGCGTTCGATCGTCTGGATCAGCGTCGGTAGCCAGTGCCGTGTCTCGGGGGAGTATTGGGCCAGTTCATCGAGGCGGAATCGGATGCGGACTCGCCCGCCGGTGGTGTGTTCGAACACCGATCCCAGATGCCCGGCTGCGCCACCGAACAGAACCGAACGCGGATGCGACAGCGCGCGTAGTGCCTCGGGCATGAACTCGGCGAGATCGTCGTAGACGGCTTTTCCATCGATGGCGATGGCCTCGCCTCCGGTTGCGGCTTCATGCCCGCAGGCGACCATCAGCAGATGCGGCGGGCGTGCTATCCCGGATCGGTCGGTGTGCGCGGGCAAGGCGCGATTGCTGAACCCGGCGTAGCCGGGTTGCGCGCCGACCCGGCCGAGGTCGGCCAGGGTGGTCACGCCATCGATGCCGCTGTCGCGGTGTGCCATGATGACCCCGAGTGCGCTCCCGAGACGGGCCAGCTCGGTTTGATCGGGTATCCCGTCGAAAGTGGCGATACCACCTGATGCCAGTGCTGCGGCGAGCGCTTCGGTTCCGTGTCGGTGAATGTCGACGTACATGGATCAAGGCTCGGGTTCGCTCGCCGGGACGGTCCACTGACAACTTGTCATCGCACCCGGCCGCGAACGATGCTGCTTGGCCTGCGGGAATGGTGTTACCGTCGCCCGCATGACTGCCACAGACTATGTGCCGCATCTGTATTCGATTTCGATCAAGGGTGTGGTCGTGCGCGACGGTGCGGTGCTGTTGTTGAAGAACGAACGCGAGGAGTGGGAGTTGCCGGGCGGGCGTATCGAGCCCGGCGAGACCCCGGAGGAATGCGTGGCCCGTGAGATCACCGAAGAGACCGCGTGGCCGGTCACGACAGGCCCGATCCTCGACACGTGGATGTACTACATCAACGAGGCGGAGAAGAACGTCTTCATCGTCACCTACGGCTGCTACCCCGACACCGACGCCGACCCCGTGCTCTCCCACGAGCACAAGGAAATCGGGATGTTCCCCGAATCCGAGATCGCCGGGCTGAACATGCCGGAGGGATACAAGCGCTCGATCAGCACATGGTTCGCGCGCCTGCGCGCCACCGAGGCGGAACCGGTCCGATGAGGACCAGGCGGTGAGCGCCACCGACCGGCCGCCGGCGCCTGTTGCGTTGGCTTCTGCGGTGTGGTTGTGGGCAGCACCGGAAGCGGCTACCGCCCTGGCGACCCGCGACCTGCCGACGATCTTGCGCACCTACCGGCGCCTGCATTGCATGAACCAGATCGCGTTGGCCGAGGTCTTGGGCTACGACAAATCGTATGTGTCGATGATCGAGACCGGGCGGCGCGCGATCACCGACATCAGCTCACGCCGCCATATCGCCCGCCGCCTTGGCCTGCCCCCGCACGTGCTCGGCGTGACCGACACCGACGACGCCGAATACCTCGCCATGCTCCAATTCGGCGAGTCCACAGTCAGACTCGCTGAGCTGGCCCGTCAATCCGGTCACGCCGTGCACGCAGTCAACGAACTATGGCCTCTGGTCGTACGCCTCGAGGCACGCGCCGCCACAGGCCACGCCGAACCCGACATCCTCGCCCTGCTCGCCCGCGCCCGCGTCGCGCTCGGCGTCTCCCTCGGCACGGTGCTACCCGAGGAACGCCTCACCGCTGCCACCCAATGGACCGGTCAAGCCCTCACCATCGCACGGCATCTCGACGACTCCGGATTCTTGGCTCACACACTGCGTATGCACGGCAACGAGCTGCGCAAAGCAGGCGACCCTGCCGCCGCGGTGACCCACTTCGAGCACGCGCTCGAGCTGTCGGCCGACCCGATCGAGCAAGGCGCGACCTTTGCTCTGCTGTGCCGCGCGATCGGAGAACTCGGCGACGCTGAACGCTTCGACACCACCCTCGCCATCTACCAGCGACTCCTCGACCGGCACGCCGGGAGCGGACTGCTGTTCCACCCGTTCACCTTCCGGGAAGTCCAGCTGCGCGGACTCATCGACACCGGCCGTCCCGCCGCCGCCCTCCGGCTGCTGGGCACCGAGCACGTAGCGCCCGCCGCCCCGCAATGGCACATCATCGAACGCGTCACCACCGGCCAAGCCCTCACCCTCGCCCGCGAAACCACCGCCGCCGAAACCACATTCAGCCAAGCACTCAATGCCGCCGAACACCATCGGCTACCCCATCAAATCCAGCGAGCACTCCGAGCGCTCACCAAAGCGGGCATGCACGCCCTCGCCGACGAAGCACGCGCAGCACTGGCGCGCGTGCGAGCGCTACTCGATGCCCCCTAACCCAACCGCCGATACGTCGCGCCTGTCGTGCTTCACGCACGCCGGGCAGCCAAGTCGGGCAATCGTAGACACCGAGCAGCAACCCTGGTCTACTGTGAGGTCCCGACATACGCACAAGACAGAGGGGGAGTCAGCCATGGTGTCGCCTAACCTGGGCAAAGGCCCCGAAATGCAGCCAGGGCAAACCTTTCAGACCGGGCCGGGCATGGTGCCGCAGCCCGGGATGGGATACCCACCGAACGCGGCGCAACAGTACGGGCAACCTCAAACTCAGCCGTTCACACAGCCAATGCCGGTGCCCGGAGCGATGTATCCGCAGGGCTACCCGCAGCCGATGCCGACCTTCGTGATCAACAACGTCGCCAACGCTACCGCCGTAGCCTCGGCACGCGGGTACGGCTACGGCCGCCGCAAACGGCAATCCTTCTTGGTCCACTTCTGGCTGTTCCTCTTCACCGCTGGAATCGGGAACATCGTCTACGCCTGGTATGTGATGGATTGGAACCGCAAGCGGGGACTGTAGCCATGAGCACCCGATCTGCGATCACGACCGACCAGAGATGATTCGCATGGGGCAGTTGGCGAACATCGGGTGGCGGGCAGCCCGATCGGGGGCGTTGCGTCGACGATGACAGCTGCCCTGGTGGCCGTGATATCGCGGTAGCCGAGTCATCGATACGTGGTGCCAGGACAGCTCAGCGGTGGCCATCAGCAGGACCACCGCGTCACGGTGGCTGGACGAAAATAGCTCGGGTCATCCGCTGATCGGCAGGTGAGTGAGCGGGTGATCGATGCGATTACGCAGCGCGGCAAGGTGTTCGGCACGGCTGCGGTCGAGTGCGGCGTCAGTGTAGAGCGCCGGCGACGGTGACGACGCCGGCGAAGATGGCGACAGTGGTGACGCCGATGGTGAGAACCCACAGGTCGCGCTCGTCGGGCATGTCGGCACCGGATTCCAGGGCTCGCCGCACCTGAAACCACCGGCGCAAGCCGACGATCGGCGCGACGACCGCCAGCAGGATCATCACGGTTCCCAGCAGGGTGCGTGCCCACCCGGTGCTGAATTCGGGGATCAGATGCGCCATGGCGATCCCACCGGCGAGCAGACCGAGCGAGGTTCGAACCCAGGCCAGAAAGGTCCGTTCACTGGCGAGCGTGAAGCGCTCATCCGGCCGCGAATTGTGTTCGACCAGAGGCGTATCTGCCACGATCACATCCTCGTTGCCAGTGGCCATGCGTGGGAGCTCCTCGTTGCGTGGGATGGCTGCGGACCGATCGCCCATTGCCACGTCACCCTAGGGGCGGCAGACCGCATTCTCTCGGCGCTCCGCGCCAGAATTCGAAGCACCGATTGTCGTCACGTCACAATTGCGCGGGCCGCGAATGTGTTAGGCCTGGCAGTGTGGGCCGCAGTGCCGGCGCGAGCCGACCGAACACCCACTGCCACGCCCGTTCCCGAGCCGGCGGTCACATGCCCCGGGGAAACCTACCCACCTTTGTCGTGCGGTCACAACGAGTCACGCAAACGTTGGCGCGCGCTCACGAGCGCTCGAGCACACGCCCACCCTAACTTGTGACCATGATCACGTTACCTTCGCGAACCAAAGCCGCGGACCTGTCGGGCCAGGTCGTGGCCATCACGGGCGCTGGCAGCGGAATCGGTCGCGAGCTCGCCATATTGTGCGCCGCCCGCGGCGCGTACCTCTCGCTGTGCGACATCAACGAGGCCGGTCTTGTCGACACGGCCGACACGCTGCGATCCGCCGGGCACGAGGTTGTGACCAGCCGGGTGGACATCTCCGACGCGGAGCAGATGGCCAAGTTCGCCGAAGTCACCAACGACCGTTTCGGTGGCGTGGACATGGTGGTCAACAACGCCGGGGTCGGGCTCGTCGGCGGGTTCCTCGACACCAGCCTCGAGGACTGGGAGTGGCTGGTCTCGATCAATTTGATGGGCGTCGTGCACGGCTGCCACGCCTTCGTTCCTTCGATGGTCGAGCGCGGCCGCGGTGGCCACATCGTCAACCTCTCGTCGGCCGCCGGCCTGCTGGCCAACCCCCAGCTCTCTGCTTACAGCGCAACCAAATTCGCTGTCCTCGGCCTGTCCGAGGCGCTACGCATGGAACTCGAGCCGCACGGCATCGGGGTTACCGCGATCTGCCCCGGTGTCATCGATACGGCTATCACCCAGACCAGCCCGATCCGGGGTGGAAACGCCGATGAGCGGCGCAAGAACATGGCCGCGGTCTACCGGAAGCGCGGCTACACTGCCGAGCGCGTCGCTCGCAACATCCTGCGCGCAGTCGACCGCAACCGCGCTGTTGCCCCGGTCGCCGCGGAGGCCCACCTCATGTACGCGCTGTCGCGGGCCACCCCGCCCGTGGCCCGGTGGGTCGCGGCGAAGCTCGCCGCCGTCGCCGAGTGAGCGCGCAGTGACCTCGGTTTCTCCTCCGCCCCTGCGGGTTTCGGTATCCGATCGGCTCGAACGTCTGCCGTTGTGTCGCTGGCATCACATGGTCTGTGCCCTGATGATCGGCGCTTTCATGTTCGAGTTGATCGACCTCTATTCGTTCGCGTTCAGCGCGCCGGCACTGATCGAGCACCATGGATTCACGGTGCGTGATGTCGGCGCCATTACCGCCGCCACCGGCATCGGTTCGTTCCTCGGAGCGTTCGCCGGTGGATGGGCGGCCGGTCGGTTCGGCCGCAAGCCGGCGCTCGTCGCTTGCCTGGTGCTGTTCTCGGCGCCGTCGTTGATCAACGCCGCAGTCTCGGCACCCGAGGGGTTCCTGGTCCTGAGGTTCCTCACCGGAATCGGGTATCAGGGGATGACGGTGGTCGGCGCGGTCCTGCTGACAGAGCTCGTCCCCGGCCGGGTGCGTGGCCGCGCCATCGCGTGGGTGATCACCATCGCCGGAGTCGGTCCGACGTTGCTCGCGTGGCTCGCCTTCGCCCTGGTACCCAACTTCGACTGGGGATGGCGCGCGCTTTTCATCCTCGGTGGGTTGGGGCTGGTGCTGGTGGTCCCCTTCCTTCGGCACCTACCGGAGTCACCGCGCTGGCTCGAGTCTCGCGGGAACCTGGCCCGCGCGGATTCGATCATGAACGACATCGAGGAAGCGGTGCGCGCAGCCGGACACACGATCGCGCCCCTGCCTGCACCTGCGCCCGCCAAGAGTGCGACCTCCACTCCGGTAGACAATCGAGGCAGCGGAATTCGGGCACTCTTCCGGGAGGGATACGGCAGACGCTTCCTGGTCGCCTGCGCGCTGTGGACGGTCGGTGTGGTCGCCTACTTCGGGTTCACCGGATGGCTGTCGACGCTGCTGAAACTGCAGGGGTACGACCTCGGTCAATCGACACTCATCACCGCGGTCGTCACCACCGTCGGTCTACTGGGATTCTTCGCCAGCACCGTGGTGATCGATCGCTGGCAACGCAAGTATTCCCTCGCCGTCGTCGGCACCGTGCTGGGCGTAGTCGCGTTGCTGTTCACCGCGGGAAGCTCCACCGCCTACGTCCTGGCAATCGGTTGCGTGCTCCAGGTCCTGTTCCAGTTGGTCGTACCGCTCACGCAGACGTATTCGGCAGAGGTCTTCCCCACCCGCTTCCGATCGATAGGCTCGGGCTGGGCCAGCGCCTCGGCCCGGGTCGGCAACATCGTCGGCGCATTCGCCATCACAGCGATTCTGGATCACTGGGGAATCCCCGCGGTCTTCTACTTCATCGCTGCCCTCATGTTCATCCTCGCCATGGTCATGGCGTCCCTCGGGGAGTCGACGAGCGGCTCCCTCGAACGGTCCGATGAACAGGCCGACTCCGAGAGCGCGGTCCCAGTCGGCGGGAACTGACGCCGCACAGCCGCACGGATCGTCAGCACCCGATCCGGCCGGCTGACGCGCTCATCGCGCAAAGAACCCATATCGACAGCGTTTTCGTCAGCGCTGACCAGAGGAGCAATGAATGGCATTGAACGAGTACACCCCTGGCACCGCCTTTCCGGGAGAGATCGGACGCACCATCGACCAATCGAGTCCCGCTTGGCCGAAGCCGGTCCGTGCCGCCGCGGGCGCACCGAATGTGCTGATGATCGTGTTCGACGACGTCGGCTACGGGCAATTGGGGTGTTACGGCAGCCCGATCGCCACGCCCCACCTCGATGCGCTGGCCGCCGATGGCTTGCTCTACAGCAACATGCACACCACCGCGCTGTGCTCACCGTCGCGCTCGTGCATCATCACCGGACGCAATCACCACGCCAACGGGATGGCGGCGGTCACCGAGTTCTCCACCGGCTACCCCGGGTACGACGGGAACATCCCGTTCTCCAACGGGTTTCTCTCGGAGATGCTGCTGGCACGCGGTTACAACACGTACGCGGTCGGCAAGTGGCACCTGACCCCCGCCGACCAAGAATCTGCCGCGGGCCCCTACAATCGCTGGCCGCTGGGACGCGGCTTCGAACGCTTCTACGGCTTCCTCGGCGGCGACACCAGTCAGTGGTACCCGGATCTGGTCCACGACAATCACCAGGTCGAGCCGGAACGCACCCCCGAAGAGGGCTACCACCTGAGCGAAGACTTGGCGGACAAGGCAATCCAGTTCGTCGCCGACGCCAAACAGGCCGCACCGGACAAGCCGTTCTTCCTCTACTTCTGTCCTGCCGCCGCACATGCTCCACACCACGTGCCAAGAGAGTGGGCCGACCGCTACAAGGGCCGATTCGACGAGGGCTGGGAGGCCTATCGGGAAATGGTGTTCGACCGGCAGAAGCAAATGGGCGTCATCCCCGCCGATGCCGAGCTGTCCGAACGGGATCCCGATGTGCCGGAGTGGAACTCACTGAGTCCCGACGCGCGCCGGCTGGCAGCCCGAATGATGGAGGTGTACGCCGGGTTCCTCACCCACACCGACCACCACATCGGCCGCGTGCTGGACTTCCTGAAGGAGATCGGCGAATTCGACAACACCATCGTCGCCGTGGTTTCCGACAACGGCGCCAGCTCGGAGGGCGGTGTCACCGGCACGACCAACGAGCTGCAGTTCTTCAACAACGCGCAGGAATCACTCGAGGAAAGCCTCAGGGACATCGACGAACTCGGCGGCCCCGACACCTTCAACCACTATCCTTGGGGTTGGACCTGGGCAGGCAATACCCCGTTCCGGCGGTGGAAGCGTGAGACCTACCGCGGCGGCACCAGCGACCCGTTCCTGATCCACTGGCCGCGCGGCATCGCCTCTCGCGGCGAGGTGCGCACCCAGTACGCGCATTTGATCGACATCGTGCCCACCGTGCTCGAACTGCTCGACATCGAGCCGCCGGAGACGATCAATGGTGTGGACCAAACCCCGCTGCACGGCGTCAGTTTCGCCCACACCCTCGACGATTCCGCCGCGCCGACCCTCCGCCACACCCAGTACTTCGAGATGCTCGGCCACCGCGCGATCGATCACGACGGCTGGCGAGCGGTATGTCCTTGGCCCGGTCCGTCTTTCGCCGAGTCCGAGCGACCGTTCGGCACTCCGATCACGGCCGAGGCCCTCGCCGAGCTGGATGCCGCGGACTGGGAGCTGTACCACGTGGCCGAGGACTTCGCCGAGAACCACGATGTGGCCGCCCAGCACCCCGACAAGCTCGCCGAGCTGATCCGGCTGTGGTACGTCGAGGCAGGCAAGTACCAGGTCCTTCCCATCGACGGCAGAGCGATGGCGCGACTGCTCGACGAGCGACCTCAGCTCACCGAGAACCGCACCAGCTACACCCTCCGGCCCGGCACCCAGATGCTGCCCGCAGCGGTCGCACCCCGGCTGTTCAACCGGCCGCACAGCATCACCGCCGACGTGACCATCTCCGCCGACGGGGCGGAGGGAGTGCTGCTGTGCGAGGGCGGCTACACCGGTGGTTGGTCGTTCTATCTGCAGCACGGCCGACTGCACTACACGCACAACTATGTGCGCCGATCCTGGCTCACCGTGTCCTCCGAGGAAGTGATTCCGGCGGGGCGCCACAGGCTCGGATTCGAGTTCCAGCCCACCGGACTCCCTGACTTCACGCAAGGTAAAGGCGCGCCCGGTCGTGCGTTGTTGTACCTCGACGGCCGCCTTGTCGGCCAGGCCGATTTCCCGGTCACCACACCGATCATCTTCAATCCGGGCGGCCTGCGCTGCGGGGCCAACCCCGGGTCGGTGGTGACGTCCGAGTACAGCGCGCCGTTCCGATTCACCGGCACCTTGCACAGCGTGACCGTCGACGTCTCCGGCACACCGATCAGCGATGCCGCAAGCGAAATGCGCGCGGCCATGGCCCGGCAGTAGTAGGCAGCGGGCGGCGCGGTGGTGACCGCCGCGGAGCCCGCCTTCGTGGAACTCCTTCGATACAAGGTGAGGAAACAAGTAATGAGAATTCGATGGTCAGCCCTCGGGGCCGCCTCGACGGTCGTCGGCATCGCGCTGACAGGAGCGACCGCGACGGCCGCGCCTGCCGACATCCCCGCGGTGTCGTACCGGGCACAACTGGCAACCGACCAATCGGTGGTCACCGTCCTCGAGAACGGGACCTTCGCGCTGTCTGACGATGGCAGCGCGGTCTCGGTCTTCGACACTGCGGGACGCGCCCTGGACTCGCTGCCGTTGCGGGTCCGAATCGACAATCAAACGCTACCGGTCCGGCACCAGATCGCGTCCGACGGTCGCACTCTCACGCTGACGCCGGACGTCGCCGCGATTCGCCGCGAGGAATTGAAGCCCGTGGCGTCACCGGTCGAGAACCAGCTCGCGATGAACGACCTCATCAATGCCGTCAGCATCGGCACGTCGGTGGGGAGCCTGATCGGCACGGCCGTCGGAGCGGTTCTCGGCGTGGGCGTCGGCGTCGCGCTCGCGGGCGCGTCCTGTGTGGTGCTGAGCCTGGGATGTGTTGTTGCCGTCCTGCCCATCGTTGCCCTCGCCGGAGGCGTCGGCGGGATGGCGGGCCTCGTCCTCGGCGGCGGTCCGACGGCGGGAATCGCGGTGTACCAGTACCTCACCACACTCAACGCTCCGCCCGGAACCAGCAAGTACGCACCGGACCTGCAAGCTCGTCCGGAATCCCCCTCTGCCACACCGGGAGCCACGCAGTGACCGCGCGAAACGAGGGGCACCAGGTCTCGCAGCGCGCGTGTTGGCTGGGTGTCCTGACGGCCGTCGTCGCTTCGGGGATCGCCGCACCGTCCGCACTCGCCGAGGCGCCGGAGCCGCCCTCGGTGCACTACCGCGTCGAGGTCGTGGGCGACACTGTGATGACCACGGTCGACAACGCCCACTTCGCTGTCGCAGAGAGTCGTCACCAGGTCGAACTGCGCGACCCCGCCGGTCGCGTGCTGGAGTCGCTGCCGATGGCCTATTCGTTCGACGGTGCGGTTCATCCCCTTGCGGAGTCGATCTCCGACGACGGGCGCACCCTGACGTTGAGACCCGATGTGAGCCAGGTCGAGCTTGCGCCACGAACCGTCGCGTCACCGTTGGAGGAACAGCGGGCACTGACCGAACTGTCCAACTCGCTCACCCGCGGCCCACTGCTCGGAACAGTGGTGGGGACCGTGGTCGGCGCTGTGGTCGGCGCGGCGATCGGCGCCGCATCGTGCCTCGTCGTCGGGCCCGCCTGCATCGCCACCATCCCAGCGGCCGCGATGGCTTTCGCCGCCGGGGGCGGGGTGGCAGGCACGCTGGTCGGCGGCGGCGTCGCGCTGGCCGACGGTCTGTGGAAGTACCTCTCGACAATTCAGTCACCGCCCGGGCAGAGTCCTTACGCCGACCGCGACGGGGTGGACACACCGAATGGCGTCATCCCCGACGCCAACCTGCGGCTACCGAGCGGGTCGGCGAGCGGCATGCGCAGCGGGTCGTCCTCCGGTTCGGCACGCTGACGACAGCGGAACAACCTCGGCCCCGGCGAACCATCGCCGGGGCCGATGCCGGTGAATGGTCGACCGCAGCATCACCTCTTGGCCGAACTGGGGTTCACCTCGCGTTCGCAGGTCGCGGCGTGGGTCGTGGAGCGGACCGGCGAATTCGTCACGGTGTGGGCATGTTTCGTGCCGTCAGGTGGTATTGAGGTGGACGGGGCGAGATCGGTATCTCGGTCTCGTCGGCGGCCAAGGGGTGGTTGAGCTGGGTTTGCTTGCGGAAGTGGGCAACTCACACAAGCCCTGCTCAGGATGCGGGGGCGCGACCGTTGTATCAGGTCGTCAATGTGGTCACAGGATTCCTCGTATGAGGTAGCACGGTCCTTGCTGCTAGGAGACCGGAGCCTTATGTATTGGACGCCTCCGCGGCAGCGATCCCGGTGTCCGAGCCTGCCAGGACGTACACCCACGCCTGCGCGCCGGAACGCAGGGGCACCAGGATCCTGGTGTAGTCGGCGACTTCGTACTCGTCAGCGGCTTCTAGATCGTTCTCATCGACAGTGAAAACCGTTCCAGGAATACCAGTTTCGTGTCCCGCGGGGCGCAGCACCGGATGCACGGCGCTGCCGCTCGCCGCGATCACCGCCGGATCGGTGATGGTGATCTCACCGAGTTCGTATCCGGTGATCTGGTCCTCGCGGCCGTCGAGTTCGCGCCCGAAAACGCTGCGCTGCACCTCGGGTTGGCGCAGGGTGCCGTAGGAGAACAACAGATGTGTGGACATAGCAGATCAGCCAACCACAACAGGTGCGCCCATTCGTATGAGGCGCCTCTCAGTCGCGCACAGCCTCGAGGTCGGCGCGGGTCAGTGCTGGTCCTGCCGTGTTCGTTCGCGCCACTGACCGGTGATTCTTTTCGCCACTTGTAGCACCGGCGCTGGATCGTGTTGGGCTCGTGCGAGGATCAGGGCGCCTTCGAGTGCGGAGAGGACGAGGGTCGCTTCTGTTTCCGGGTCGTCGACCACTCCGTCGGCGGCGATGCGATCGGCGAGCAATTCCTGCCAGCGGTCGTAGCCGGTTCGGACTGCGTCTCGGACTGTCGTGGTGTCGGGACCGGCGTCGAGTACCGCGGTGGCTAGTGCGCAGCCGCGCTGGAATTCCGAGTCCTCGAGTCGTGTCGCGAGCGCGACGGCGAAGGCGCAGACGGCGGTTGCGGCGTCGGGCGCCGACGACATCAGGTGTTCGATCAACCTGCCAATCTCCTTGCCGCGCAGTCGCAACGCCGCTGCCGCGAGCTCTTCCTTGCCGCCTGGGAAGTGGAAATACAGCGACCCTTTGGTGACGCCACTGAGCGCCAGGATCTCCGCGACGCCGGTGCCTGCGTAGCCCCGCACCTGCAGCAGGTCGGCCGCCGCGGCCACGAGCCGCTCGCGGGTCGGCAGTGCGGCAAGACTGTACCGATCGGTACTGGCGCTGACCGATGGATCTGTACTGCCACTCATGGAGAATTATTTTAGCTCTGTACCAACCGGTCTACAAGCGCTAGGGTGATGGTGCAAAGGAAGGGAGTCCTGATGCAACTCGCCCCTCTCGTCGAAGAGTCGGTCACGCCGGACATGGTGTGGCGGCTGATCCGCCGCGATATACAGACGACACCGCGGAATCTTCCACTGGCCGTGCGGGGATCGGCATGAACGGGGCGGTGTGGGCGTGGCGCGACGCCGGTGAGTTCTTCGAGTTCGATGGGCATCGCATCTTCTATCGGCGGCAGGGCGGTGGCCCGACTGTCCTGCTCGTACACGGTTATCCGTTCGGGTCGTACGAATGGCACCGCATATGGGACGGATTGACCGCGAATTTCGATGTCATCGCCCCCGACATGCTCGGTATGGGGTTCTCCGACAAACCGATTCGGTCCCGCTACGGCCTGCTGATGCACGCCGACATGCACGAGGCCCTGCTGCGATATCTCGGCGTCGACCGCTGCGCTGTCGTCGGTCACGACCTGGGTGTTTCCGTTGTCCAGGAGATGCTGGCCCGACGCTGTGACGACCCGACGTTGCCTTCGATAGATGCCGCGGTCTTTCTCAATGGCGGACTTTTCGCGGAGGCCTACCGCCCGCGGCCGATTCAGAAGATCCTGTCGTCCCCGGCCGGACATCTGATAGGCCCGCTGCTGCCGCGGTCGGCGATCGGAGACGCGGTCGCCGGATTGTTCGGACCGGATGCGAAACCGACGAAAGCCGACCTGGAACCACTGCTGGATCTGCTGCGGCACAACGGCGGTCGCTACGTCTCGCACATCGTCGGCAGATTCGTCGAAGAGCGCCGTCGGTTGCGTGACCGGCTCGTCCGGCCGCTCATCGACAACGTGGTCCCGATGACCTTCGTCAATGGGATGGCCGACCCGAATTCGGGTGCACACATGGCTGCGCGGTATCGAGAACTGGTGCCGAACCCGCAGGTCGTCGCGCTGCACGGCGTTGGGCACTGGCCCCACATCGAAGCACCCGACGCCACAGCCCAATCAATCCTCGGCTTCCTGAGTCGCACCGAGCGCGGCACAGCCTGAGCTGTTCTCCGGCAACGAAACGCAACCGATCCCATGCCGCCGCGCCGCCGAGGTGCGAACACCAGAGAGGAATTCCCATGACGACACCGATCGCACCGAATCCTGATTTCGCCTCGATCGTGCAAGCGGCGGTGCTGAGTATGCCTGCCGCCCAGTTTCTCGGCTTCGATTTCGGTGCGTTGGCGCCGGGCGAGGCCGAGATCGTCCAGCCATACCGCCCGGAGCTCACGCAACACAACGGCTTCTTTCAGGGTGGTGTCCTCGGCATGCTCGCCGACTTCGCCGGCGGGTCGGCGGCGGGCACCATGCTGCCGATCGGCTGGGTCAACATGACGGTCGACTACACGGTGAAGATCCTCGCTCCGGCGAAGGGGGACAAGGTGATTGCGCGTGGACGAGTGGTCAAGGCGGGTGCGACCACCACGGTCGCGGCGGCCGATGTCTTCGCGGTGAGCGGCGAGGCGGAGCGTCTGTGCGCGACAGCGCTGGTGACCATGCGCAACATCGACCTGAACAAGCCCTGAGGCATCGCTCGCCGGTGCGATGAGCTGCTGTTTCGAGACGTTGATGGTACGTGCATATCAACTATGTGATATGTTTGCACCATCAAAATCGAAGGGGAGATCATGCCGAAGATCGGGCGGTTCACCAGCGACGAAGCCAGGGCTGTCTACCTGCGCGCCTACGATGATCTGGCGGCCGACTGGCCCGTGCCTTCGGCGGAGATCGACGTCGAAACATCCTTCGGCACAACGCGAGTGCGTAAGTCAGGGGAGGGGGAGGGCGCGCCGCTCGTGCTGCTGCCGGGTATGCCGGGCAACGGGCTGTTCTGGACTCCGTTCGTCGAGGAGCTGGCGCGCGACCGTGTCGTGTACACGCCGGATGTGCTCGGTTGGCCGGGGCGCTGCGAGCAGACCGCGCCGGTGCGCGACAGCGCCGATATCGTCCAGTGGCTGGTCGAGGTCGTCGACGGCCTCGGTGCGGAGCGAGTCCATCTGGCCGGATATTCCGACGGCGCATGGCTTGCCGGCCTGGTCGGGGTGTATCACTCGGAGCGTCTGGCGAGTCTGTCCATGCTGGAACCGGGCGGGGCCACCTTCGCCAAGCCGCGCTGGAGTCTGCTCCTGAAATTCCTGGTGGCCGGTGTGCGGCCCACCCGCGAACGTATGCAGAAGCTCACCCGGTGGTTGACGCCCGGTGTCGTGCTGAGCGACAGGGAATGGGCAATGGTTCAGGCGGGGTTCAAGTTTCGGCTGGCGCTGCCGTGGTCGCGGCCGCTCACCGACGAGCAGCTGGCCGCCATCACCGCGCCGCTGCTGGTGCTCTTCGGTGGCGCCACGGTCGTCAATGATCCCGAGATCGGAGTGCGCCGCCTCCGGCAGTTCGTTCCGGCCGCCGAGGTCGACGTTTATCCAGGCGTCGGACACGAACTGCTGTGGGCGATTCCGGATAAGGTGATTCCTCGGTTGCTGGAGTTCGTCGGCAACCACGACGAAGTCCGAGCCTGAGCGGCGGAACGCTCAACTCGCGGGGCCGACGCGTTGGCCTGCCTGATGCCGGCGGTCGAGGAGGCCGAACGCGCTCTGTGGCATTCCAACGCCCCTGTCATGACGATTCAGGGCATTGTGGAGTCGAAGCAGGGCGCATCATGGTCGGACGCACGAGCGGGTCGACGCCTGTGAGTGCCGTACTAGCGGCCCACAGTCCTGCGGCGGTGTCGAGGTCGGTCATATGCGTGTGGGGTGCTTCCCTGTGTGGTTGTCCGCGGAGACCGAAAAACCTTGGGCCCCACAGTTGTCCGCCGGTGATTTCGGTGTCCAGAACGGCTCGGGCAATGGCTTCGGCCGCTGCGTGTTTGCCGTGCAACACAACGCTTGCGGGTAGCCTACGCAGGCGCTGGGCGGTGGTGCGGACGAACACCGGTGGTCGCGACAGGGTCAGTGAGTCCAGGGCGCCGCCGGGATGGACGACAATGCTGGCGGTGCCTGCAGCGTGTGTGCGCAGACGGCGATCCAGTTCGAAACCGAACAGCATCTGGGCCAGTTTCGATCGCCCGTAGCTGCGCTTGGGCCGATAGTCGTGCTCCGATTGCAGATCGGTGAGATCCAGCCGCTCCGACCGCGCGGCGAAGCTGCCGACCGTGATCACCCGACTGTTCGCGGTGGCGGCCAGTATCGGCGCCAGATGGGCGACCAGCGCGAAGTGCCCGAGATGGTTTGTCGCGAACATCAATTCGTGCCCCTGAGCACTCACCCTGCGATCGGGACCCGACAGCAGGACCCCGGCATTGAGCACGACCGCGTTCAGGCTCTCCGCACCGAGGGCGTCCACTGTCGCAGGCAGGGAGGGCAGATCCGCCAGATCCAAGCGCACGCATCGCAGTCGAGCGCCGGGAACCCGTGCCCGGATCGCGCGTACCGCGAGGTCGCCCTTGGCGGTGTCGCGGCAGCCCAGCACCACGGTGGCACCGTTGGCCGCGAGTTGCTCGGCGGCGAAATACCCGATGCCCGCGTTGGCGCCGGTAACCAGAATTGTTTTCCCCCCGGCCTGCCGGCCGCTGTGCCACGTCATGTCATCGACCTTTGCAACGGGCTCTTGCACCGCCCTCACACGCCACTGACATGCAGTACCAATTCGGAGTACCCGCTCAGCCCGGCCGGCGTGGATCGACGCATGTCCGGAATTCGGCTACGTTCACGAACGACTGGATCTCACCGCGCCAGCAGTCGCTCCACCCACTCCAGATGGGCGTCGATTCCGGATACCGCGAACATCAGGTCGACGAAGGCGTCCGGGTAGCCGATGTCGTTCAGTGCCTGCACCGTTTCGAGGACTTGCTCGATCTCGCCGTCCGCCTCGACGTTGACGCGGACGTAGGTGTGGATATCCGCCGGATTGCGGCCCGCCGACCGGGCGGCGGCGTCGATGATCGCACGCTGCCCCTCGAGCGCCTCGATATTGTGCACGCGGCCGGGCACCCGCACCACCGGCAACCAGCCGTCGGCTCGTTCGCCGATCCGCGTCAGGCCAGCGGTGTGGAACGCCCCCAGGTAGATCGGTGGACGCGGTCGCTGCACCGGCTTCAGATCGACCCACGACGGCGGGATCGACCAGCGCCGCCCCCGATGCTCGACCGGATTCGTCGTCCACAGCGCGTCCAGGATGTCGAGCAGCTCGTCGAGCTGGGCGCCGCGGTGGCGAAACGGCGCTCCGGCCGCCTCGAACTCCTCGGGCGACCAACCGATCCCGAACCCGGGTACCAGCCGGCCACCGCTGACCACGTCGATGCTGGTCAGCTGCCTGGCCAGCTGGACGGGCGGATACCACGGGGCGACGAGGACGTTGCTGCCCAGCCGCACCGAGCTGGTCACCGTCGCGGCGACGGTCAGCGCGACGAGCGGATCCAGGGAGGTGCGGAACTCCTGCGGGATGCTGTCCGTGCCCGCGTAACCCGTGGTCGGGCGCACCGGGGCGAGCAACCGGTCGCCGACCCACAGGCTGCCCGCGCCCAATTGCTCTGCGGTCGAGGCGTAGTGGGCGATGTCGTCGTAGGCCGATGCACCGAACTGCGGTAGCGCGAATCCAAGCATGAACCCCAAGCTAAAGGTTGGAACCAATACGTTCAATATATCGAACTAATGAGTTCAATACTTGACTGAGCGACACCGTGACGCCAATGCCTGATCGAGAGGACCGATCCAGCCTGTCCGCCGGAGTCCCTGTGCGCCAATGAGGTTCGCTGTGGTCGTGGCTACGGTGTTGTCCCGGTGGTTTCCCGCCGGACATTCCGCGCCGTCGTTCCCCACCAGCGGCGGGCGTATCGGCTGAGGGTCGCGGGGTTCTGGAGTCCGATGGTCGAAGCGATCTGCGCGAGTGGGAGATTCGACTCGGTCAGCAGGGTCGAGGCTCGCTCGCGGCGGACGTCGTCGAGGACGGTCGCGAACGATTTCCCCTCGGCCGCGAGATGACGTTGCAGGCTGCGGGGGGATATCGCCAACAGGTCGGCGACGGCTGCGATCGTCGTGGGTCCGGTACCCAGCGACTGCTGGAGCGCGGCCTTGACGCGGCCCGCGATGGCGGACCCGGCGGCGGGGGTTTGGGAATCCAGGTAGGACAGCGCCAAGAGGCGGGTCGTCCGGTCTCCGCCTTCGATGGTGCGTTGCGGGAGGTCCTTGGGTACGCGCAGCACCGCGGCGGGCTGCTGCCAATGCACCTGCGTGCCGAACAGTTCCTCGTAACGTCGCCGAGGGGCCACGGGTCGATGGGGGATCTCGACGGTGCGCAACCCGTAGTTGCCGTCGAACAGATAGATCAGTGCGCGGTGCAGGAACAGCAGACCCATGTCGATGCTTTGCGGTGGCGCCTGCACACCGTCGGGGTAGCCGTAGCGCACACCGACCACGGCCCGTGATCCGCGTGGGTCGGGCACCAGGCGCACGCTGAGGCTGCGCGCGTGCACGAAGAGGTACTTGGCGGTGTATTCGAGGGCATCGGCGGCGGTCGGCGCGTTCTGTAGTGCGACGGCCAGCGGCCCGAGCATGCTGAGGTCCTGTTCGAGGGCCACCCGCAGCCCGAAGTCGGGGCAGTGCAGTTCGCGAGCGGCGGATTCGAGGATGGTGGCGATTGTGCTGTCGCGGACCATCAGTTCGTCGTCGTCCAACGCTCCATCCGGTGCGTTGGCGCGACGGGCCAGCGCATCCGCGTCGCCGCCCAACTGTTCTACGACCGCTCGCACACCGCGCAGACCGGCCGACCGCACCCATGCCATGGGCCCAGTGTTCAGCGCGGCGGCGCGATAAGTCAATTTGTTGGCGTGATCGGTCAACTCCGCACCGCAGCGGCTTCCTACGGTCGTGGTCATGGACTTTTCTCCGTCACCGCGGGCTGCCGAGCTCACCGAGGCGGTCCGCGCCTTCCTCCATGAGCACGTCACTCCGATCGAGCACGACTACCACCGGCAGGTGGCCCGACTGCGCGCCCAGGGCGGCGATCCGTGGCAGCCGCTGCCGGTGCTGGCCGAGTTGCGGAACCGGGCACGCGCCGAAGGGCTGTGGAACCTCTTCCTTCCGGCCGGTCACGAGGGCCCCTACGCCCAGCGTTACGGCACCCGCGGTGGCGCGGGTCTGAGCAACGTCGATTACGCGCCGGTGGCGGAGGCGATGGGTCGCTCGTTCATGGCTCCGTACGTGTTCAACTGCCATGCCCCCGATACCGGCAACGCCGAGGTCTTGCTGAAATACGGCTCGCCGCAACAGCAGCGGGAATGGCTCGATCCGCTGTTGGCCGGTGACATCCGGAGCGCGTTCTGCATGACCGAGCCCGGCGTGGCGTCCTCGGATGCCACGAACATGGAACTCACCGCGGTCGTCGACGGTGACGACGTGGTGCTCAACGGCCGCAAGTGGTGGTCGACGGGTGTGGGGCACCCCGATTGCCGGGTCCTGATCGTGATGGGAGTGACCGATCCGGACGCCGAGCGTCACCGCAGGCATTCGATGGTGCTGGTCCCTCGGGAAACCCCCGGCGTCCGGGTGGAACGGATGCTCGACACGATGGGCTTCCAGGACGAGCCGTACGGGCACGGCGAGGTCGGCTTCACCGATGTCCGCGTTCCCGTCGAGAACATCATCGCCGGTCCCGGACGGGCTTTCGAGATCGCGCAGGGCAGGCTCGGACCCGGTCGCGTGCACCACTGCATGCGCCTGATCGGTCTGGCCGAGCACGCGCTCGAACTCGCCTGCCGCCGCGGCCTGAGCCGCACCGCGTTCGGCAAGCCGGTGGCCAACCTGGGCGGCAACCGGGAGCGGATCGCCGACGCCCGCATCGCGATCGACTCCCTGCGCCTGCTCGTTCTGCACGCCGCGTGGAAGCTCGACCAGGGCGGCGCACTGCACGCCCTGTCGGAGATCTCGCAGATCAAGGTCGCGGTGCCGAACATGGCGCAGCAGGTCATCGACTTCGCCATGCAGATCCACGGTGGCGGTGGTTTGAGCAACGACTTCCCGTTGGCGGCTGCCTGGACCGCGGCGCGCGCGGTCCGGCTGGCCGACGGCCCCGACGAGGTGCACCGCGGCATGGTCGCCCGGCTCGAGCTCGGCAAGTACGGGGCCGCCCGATGACCGTGTCGAATCGACCCGCGCAGCGGCGCGGGAGCATCGTGATCACCGGCGCCAGTTCCGGACTCGGCGCGGAAATGGCCCGGCAGTTCGCCGCGCTCGGCTACGACCTCGGCTTGGCGGCCCGGCGACTCGACCGCCTCGAAGACGTTCGCGCCGAGATCCACGCCCGATACCCGCACCGGGTCGTCGAACTCGCCGAGCTGGACGTCACCGACGGAGACGCGGTGCACGCGGTGATCGCCGACCTCGATCGGCGTCTGGGCGGCATCGATCGGCTCGTCGCCAACGCGGGCAGCGGCTCGGGAGCCGCGCTCGGTACCGGAGGCTGGGCCGCCAACAATCGCACGGCGCAAACGAATTTCGTCGGCGTCCTTGCCCAATGCGACGCCGCGATGGAGATCTTTCGGCGCCGAGAGCGCGGCCACCTGGTCTTGATCTCATCGATGTCGGCGCTGCGTGGCATGCGGCGTGCCATGACGACGTACGCGGCGAGCAAAGCCGGCGTCGCCGCCATCGCCGAAGGGATCCGTGCCGAAGGACCGACGGGCATCGACGTGTCGGTCGTATATCCCGGCTACATCGCCTCGGAGATGAATGCCCATGTGCGCGAACGGACCCCGTTCCTGGTGGACACCTCCACCGGAGTCCGCGCCATGGTCGCCGCCATCGAGAAGCGCCGCACCAAGGCGTATGTGCCCGCGTGGCCGTGGGTTCCGATCGGGGCCGCGTTGAAGATTCTCCCGCTCTCGATGGTGAGGAAATTGACGTGACCCCGATCCCTTCCGTCGAGACCCGCGCGGTCCGGGACGAGGACGCCTTCGACGTGCCCGCGCTGGCCCGGTGGCTGCGGGAGAACGCAGGCCCCGGTTGGAGCGCACGGCTGGCGGGCCGTCCTGAAGTCGAGCAGTTCTCCGGCGGCGCTTCGAATCTCACCTATCTGCTGCGCTATCCCGGTGGCGCCGAACTGATTCTGCGACGGCCACCGGCGGGAACGAAGGCCGAGGGCGCGCACGACATGGCCCGCGAGTACCGCATCCAGTCCGCGCTGCATCCCGTGTTCCCGTTGGCGCCCGCGACGGTGGCGCTCTGCGCGGATCCCGCGGTGCTGGGCGGCCCGTTCTACGTGATGGAGCGAGTGGCGGGCCCCATCCCGCGCAAGGAGTTGCCCCGGCAGACGCCACGCGATCCGGCGTCGGTGGCCGCGCTGTGCCGTCGGGTCATCGATCTGCTCGTCGACCTGCATCGCGTCGACATCGAGCAGGCCGGGCTGGCGGACCTGGGCAAGGGGGCGGGTTACGTCGGCAGGCAAGTCGCAGGCTGGTCCGCGAGATATCGCGCGGCCCGGACCCGCAATGTCGGCTCGTTCGAACGCGTCATGGCGTGGTTGGCGGAGAACCAGCCCGCCGACCGTGGCGCGGTGCTCATTCACAACGACTTCCGTTTCGACAACATCGTTTTCGATCCCGCCGACCCGACCGTCCCGATCGCGCTACTGGATTGGGAGATGGCCACCGTCGGAGATCCGCTGATGGATCTCGGTGGCGCGCTGGCCTATTGGGTGCAGGACGACGACGGGCCCCTGTTCCGGCGGTTCCGCAGGCAGCCGACCCACGTGCACGGAATGATGAGCCGCGCCGAGGTGGTGGCCTACTACTGCGAGCGCACCGGTATCGAGCTCACCGAGGACCAGTGGTCCTTCTACGAGGTCTTCGGATTGTTCCGGCTGGCCGGGATATGCCAGCAGATCTATCACCGCTACTACCACGGCCAGACCACCAATCCGGCGTTCCGCTGGTTCGGCATCGCCGTGATCGCCCTGGAATGGCGCTGCCGCAGGATCATTCGGCGAGCCGAGAAGCGGCGCCTGCGCGACACCGCCGGGAGCGCGCGATGACGATATCGGAACAGCGCGACTCGCACAGTCCCGCCGTGGACCGGGCTCGCGTGGCCTTCCCGCTGCACGACGGCCGGCGCAGCACCAGCGCCACGGGCCGCGCGGTGCTCGCCGACGCCGTGCGCGGCGTCGCGCCGGAACTCGCGCAGGCCGTGGCATCCACCGCGAACTGGCGGAAGGACTACGTCGATCACCTTCGCCGCCGCCACCGAGCTCACCGCGCACTCCGGCTCGGCTGCGTTGACGATCGCCAGGGACGGTCTCACCGCATTGCGAACCCGCATGCGGCTCGCGACACCACAGGAGGACCTACCGCTGGACGCGGACGCCCTGCCGTCTGCCAGGCAGGTCGAGACGACCACCATCCTCGGACGAAGCAACGCCGTCAAAAGGCTGCAGGTCCCTTATCGAGGACAGCTGCTCGCCGGAACGGCCCTGCTCGACCAGCTGTGCCGCTGGGTCGAGGCGGGTGTGGTCGAACCCGACTTCGCGGAGGCGATCGCCGCCGTCATCGGCGAACCGGCCGCGTTGAGCCTGCCCGGCCGGACCGTCGTCCTGCTCGGCGCGGCCGCCGCGATGGGGCCGCTGGCGCATCTCGCCCGGTGGGGCGCGGACGTCGTCACGATCGACGTGCCCGTGCCGTCGGTCCAAGCCCGCATCGAGCAACTGGTCCGCGAAGGCTCGGGCCGAGCCGTCGTCCCCCGGCTGCGGACCCGGCAGGACAGCGGTCTGAGTATCGACCACGAGCTGCCCGAAACCGTGGCCTGGTTGCGCTCCATGCTTGCCGATATGCCCGGCCCCGTCATGGCGGCCCATTTCTACGCCGACGGCGGCACGCACGTGGAACTCACGGCGGCAGCCGACCTGATCGCGGAGGAAGTGTGCCGGGCGCGCGACGATGCCGCCCTCGCCTATCTCGCCACCCCGACCGATTCGTTCCTCGTGCCCGCCGACGCGGTCCGGCAGGCCCGCGCGCGGTGGGTCGATCCACACTGGAACACACTCCCGCGTCGCGCGCTGCGAACGATCAGCGGCGGCAAGCTCTTCCGGCGCGGGTTCGATACCAGCAGCCGCGACGAGGCAGGCGCCGAATGGGCCGTGATCAACACCCTCGTCGACGTCCAGGGCCCCAATTACGCACTGGCCAAACGTGTTCAACGCTGGCGGGCCGTGGTGGCCGCCGCCGACGGCATCACCGTCTCCGCCAACGTCGCGCCCTCGGCATGGACGCATTCGGTCACGAAGAACAAGACGCTGGCCGCGGTCTTCCGCGCCGCTCACCACTACGGCGTCGAGATCTTCCACCCCGAGACCGCCTCGGCGCTGATGGCGGCCAAACTCGTCGCGGACCTCTCGGATCTCACGCCCTCCCGCGCCGCCCATCCGGAGGCGCTGTTCAGTCACGACGCCGCCCACGGCGGGCTGTGGCGACAGCCGTTCACTCCGCATTCGGCCCTGCCGGTCGCCGCACTGCGCGGCCTGCTCATCCGACCCTAGGCAACGACGGGATTGCCTCGGGCGCTTTATGTCTCCGTTAAGGAGATGACGTGGTCCGCGTCCATACGATCGACATTGTTCGACGATGGGCATCGGGTCCGTCGCCAAGAGGGTGGGAATGATGAAGCGAATTCTGTTGACACTGTTGGCTTCGAGTGTCGTACTGGCGGCGGGCGCGGGGACGGCGCAGGCCGAGTCCTACTCGGGCTCGGACTCAGGCAGCTGCTCCGGCACGGTGGACGAGTGGGGCTACTTCTACGCCTACACCTACCAGTACGCCTACATCAGCAACAACAAGATCGAGAGCGAAAGTCACAGCTTCTCCTTCAGCGGATTCCTCGAGGGCGCCGAGGACGCCGAGCTGCTGAACGGGAAGGAACGCAAATGGTTGATCTACCGCAGCGGTGACTTCGACTTGGCCGTACCGTATGTCGACGATGCGGGGCTGTTCGCACGGGACAACCGTGATCGGGACAACGACTGGGTGAAGCTCTGCGACTAGCGTCCCGATCGACATCCCGCTCCTAGAGGAAGCAGGTCGATGGATACGGTACGCAAGCTGCTTGCCCTTCTGGCCCCGGTCGCGCTGTGCGTGGGCCTCGCGGTCGCGCCTGCGGCCGCCGTCCCCGTGGTGAATCCCGTCCTGGTGGTCGGTGGGTTCGACGCGAACGTCGGCAAACTCGAGACGCTGCGGGCGTGGCTGAGCGCGCGTGGCTACACCGCCTACGCGATGGTGCTGCCCGGCGCGCCCTCGGCGACCGCGCCGCTGGCCGACTCGGCTCGCGCCGTCGCCGAGAAGGTGGCCGAGGTCCGCCGCGAAACCGGCTCGGCGCGAGTGGATCTCGTCGGCCACTCGCTGGGCGGGCTCGCCCAGCGGCACTACGTGAAGTTCCTCGACGGCCGCGCGTCGGTGGGCGTGTATGTCGATTTCGGCACCCCCGAGAACGGCGAAGCGCTCGCCCTGCTGTGCGCCCCGCTCTACCCGGGCTGCCGCGATCTGACCCCGGGTTCGCCGTTCCTCGCCGCGCTGAACGCCGCACCGGCGATTCCCCCCGGTCTGCCCGCCTACCACCTGTTCTCCGAGGACGCGGGCGCGGAGCGGGACCCGCTGCCCGGCGCGACGAACGCGAGCGTGCAATCGTTCTGCCCCGGGCGGCGGGTGTCCCACGCCGACGAACCGATCGACGCCGCCTTCCAGCAGTTGATCGACACCGCGTTGCGAGGTGCCCCCTTGGCCACCAGCTGCCCCTGATCGAACGGCAATGCTTGCCGCGCAGCTTGTTTCGCCGCGAACCCTCTGGTTTGTGCATTGCTTCTGCCGAATCTATAGTGTCCGTAATCCGATTGGCGCTCCCTAGAAGTACAGCCGCAGAACGGGAGCCCACGCCGCGAAGATGCCAGGCGATGGAGTGGGCGGTGTATTTTGCCCACCCGTTTTCCTGGAGGAATCCATGCATATCGGACTCGGATTGCCGATCGCCGATCCCATCACCCTGCTCGACTGGGCGCAGCGTGCCGACGCCGGACCGTTTTCCACGCTCGGCTTGCTCGATCGTCTCGTCTACGACAATCCCGAACCGCTGGTCGCGCTGTCGGTCATCGCCGGAGCGACCAGTCGCGTCCGGGTGCAAACCGAAGTGCTGCTCGCCCCGCTGCGCGACACGGCGCTGCTCGCCAAACAGGTGGCGACACTGGACCGGATGTCCGGCGGCAGGCTGGTGCTCGGGCTCGGTGTCGGCGGCCGCGCCGACGACCATCTGGCCGCTGGTACCGAGCTGCGCACCCGTGGCCGCCGGATGGACGAACAACTCGCGCACCTGCGCAGCCTGTGGTCCGGCGAGCCGTTCGGCGCAGACTGCGGGCCGATCGGCCCGGCACCGACCCGGCCGGGCGGGCCGCCGATCCTCTTCGGCGGTTTCAAGCCCGCCGCGCTGGCACGCGTCGCCCGCTGGGGCGACGGGTTCCTCGCCGCGCTCCCGGTGCACTGGGCCGGTGACCTGTTCGACTCCGTCCGCAAGTCGTGGCACGACCATGGTCGCCACGGTGAACCGCGGATCGTCGCGCAGGTCAACGTCGCCCTCGGCCCGCAGCACGTGATCGACGACGCCCGCGCGGCGATCGGCGCGTACTACGAGTTCAGCGGCTGGGCGGACAACATGGTGTCCGGCCTGCGCACCACCACCGCCGAGATCCGCACGACGATCAGGCAATTCGCTGATCTCGGCGCGGACGAGGTGATGCTGTACTGCTATGGCGGCGATCCCGGACAGGTCGACCGCCTCGCCGATGTGATCGGCTGACCCACCGGCGCTCCGGGCCCGTCGGCGGCGACGTCGGCGGGCCCGGAATCGTCAGGACCGGTCCAGCCCGGCCAGCCGCACGGCGGTCAGGGCGACGTACAGCTCGGCCGCCGCTTTCGGGTCGGAGCAGCGGCGGTCGGTGAGGGTTTCGATGCGGCGCAGCCGGTAGTGGATGGTGTTGCGGTGGTAGTGCAGGCGTTGCGCGACTTCGGTATTGGAACCACCGCATTCGAACCACAGGGCGAGCGTGTCGAGGAGGGTGTCGCGTTCCTCGGGCGCCAGGTCCAGAACGGGCCCGAGGACGTCGTCGGCCAGCCGTTGTGACGCCGACGGAGCGTGCGCGAGAACGAGCGGAATGGGCGTGTTGCCGTAGACGGTGACCGTGGCGGCGCCGGGTGGCGCGCAGCGGCCCGCCAGTTCGGCCTCGCGCAGTGCGGTGCTGGCGTGTCCCGCGGTCGAGAACGTGGCGCTCACGCCGATGCGGCCGGTCGCGTGTTCCCGAAGGCGGGTGAGCACCCGGTCGTGCACGCGTCCGGTGGCCAGGCTGAGCAGGCCGATGCGGGCGCCGGCTTCGGTGATCCAGATCGATTCGATGAACTCGGCGCGGAACCGGTCCTCGATACCCAGCAGCGGCGCCAATGCCTCGGGGTTGGCTTCGGCGTGCACGACGAGGAAGCTGCCCAGCGGGGGGAGGTGCAGGGCGCGGGCGATGTCGCGCTGGGTCGGATCGTTCGAGTCGCCGTCGAGCAGCCTGCGCAACAGCGCGCGGCGTTCGGAATCGTCACGGCGGACTCGTTCGGTCAAGAAGTCGCCGTACGCCTCGGCGGCCGCGCCCGAGTAGTCGTCGATGATCCGCCACATCTCCGAACCGAGCTGCGGTAGGACGTCGAGATTGGTGCCGGTCGACGTGATGAGCGCGCGCTCCCACAGCAGCCGTCCGGCCAAGCGGTACGCGTGCAGCACCGCGGCCAGGGGCACGCCGTGCTCGGCTTTGATACGGCCGACGACGGTGGCAGGCTGCAGACGACGCCCGCCGCTCCCGGAGAGCTGGCCGAGGACCGAGACGAGGTTGTCGCGGACGACCGAGCCCAGCTCGGCGTCGGTGAGCGCTGTCGATTCCGCGTAGGCGTGGTCGCCGGTGCGAATGCGGCCGACGAGTTCGGTGGTCAGGTCGTCGACCTCGTCGAGCAGGGTGCGCGCCACGGCGGCGGAATCGTTCGAGGGCGGCTCGATCAGCGCGGTCATGGGTTCGATGGTAGGCATTCGCTCTGGATGGTGACTGTGCTGGTGCACAGTCGAGTGGACGCGATCGGCAAACCCGCGCACATGGTGGACGGATGCCCACGGCCCGCAGTATCGACTGCGACAGTGACCGGGGTCATAGTGCCCCGATTTCAGGATGAGCTCGAGAGAGGTGCCGACCGTGTACGACTACGTCGTCGTGGGCGCGGGATCCGGAGGATCCGTGCTGGCCAGCCGATTGTCCGAGGACCCCCGGGTCAGTGTGGCCGTCATCGAAGCGGGGCCGCAGGACACCGCGGACGAAATCCATCTGCCGGTCGCCTTTCCTTCGCTGTTCAAGAGCCCGCTCGACTGGGATTACGACACCGAACCCGAACCCGGTCTGTACGCACGTCGCGCCTACCTGCCGCGCGGGCGCGTGCTCGGCGGGTGCAGTTCGATCAACGCGATGATCTACATCCGCGGTGCGCGCGCCGACTACGACGGGTGGGCCGCGGCAGGCGCCGACGGTTGGAGCTACGACGAGGTCCTTCCGTACTTCTTGAAGGCCGAGGACAACGAGCGCGGCAAGGACGCCTACCACGGTGCCGGCGGGCCGTTGGCGGTCAGCGAAAGCCGATCGGAGCATCCGCTGGCCGAAGCGTTCCTGCGCGCCGCCGAACAAGCGGGCCACCCACGCAACGACGACTTCAACGGGGCCACGCAGCTGGGCGTCGGCCGCTACCAGGTGACACAGCGCAACGGCATGCGGTGCAGCGCCGCCGTCGGTTACCTGCATCCGGCCGCGTCCCGCCCCAACCTGACCGTGATCACCGAGGCTCTTGTGCACCGCGTGGTGTTCGAGAACGGCCGCGCGACCGGCGTGGTCATCAGCCGGGACGGGAGCACAGAAGAGATTCGCGCCCGGCGTGAGGTCGTGCTGGCCGCGGGCGCCTACGGATCGGCGCAGTTGCTGCTGCTGTCGGGGGTCGGCCCGGCCGAACAGCTGGCGGCGTTCGGGATCGAGCCGGTCCGTGACCTGCCGGTCGGGCAGAACATGCAGGACCACCTGTCGGTGTTCCTCAACTACCGCACCGATCACGAGTCGCTGATGACCGCGCTCACGCCGGAGAACCTCGGGCTGCTGCAGGAAGCAGGTCGCGGGCCCCTGACCTCCAATATCGGCGAGGCCGGGGGATTCATCGAGACCCGCGCCGGCCTCGCCGGGCCGGACATCCAGTTCCACATGGCGCCGGTGCTCTTCCACGGCGAAGGCATGGGCGCCGCGACCGAGCACGGATACGCGTTCGGCCCCTGTCTGATCAATCCGACCAGTCGTGGCGAACTCACGCTGCGTTCCGCGGCTCCCGGCACGGCGCCGCGCATCCGGCACAACTACCTCGGCACCGACGCCGACCGCGAGAGCATCCTCGCCGGGCTGCGCAGCGCGCTCGAGATCGCCGATCAGCCCGCGCTACGGGAACTCACCACCGGCGAATTCCTCACTCCGGCCGGTGATTCCGACTCCGAGCTGCTCGATTTCGCGGCCCGCACCGCGCAGACTCTCTACCATCCCACCTCGACCTGTGCCATCGGCGCCGTCGTCGACCCGCGATTGCGCGTGCTCGGCCTGCGCGGTCTGCGCGTGGCCGACGCCTCGGTGATGCCGTCGGTCGTCCGAGGCAACACCAACGCACCCACCATCATGATCGGCGAGAAGGCCGCCGTCATGATCCTCGAGGACGCCGATTCGGAAGGAAACGACGCGTGACCACCACCGTGACCGAAACTGTCGAGGCGGCCGTCGCCGCACTACGACGCGGTGAAAACGAATGGGCGCGAACCTCGTTGCCCGCGCGCAGGCTGCTGCTTGACCAGATTCACGTCAATACGGCGAAGCATGCGCAGGAGTGGGTCGAGGCCGCGGCCCGGATCAAGAAGCTGACCCCGGATTCGCCCCTGCTGGGTGAGGAATGGGTCAGCGGACCGTACTCCCTGCTCACCGGCGCCGCGGCGCTCGCGGAATCGCTGCTGGCGCTGGAGGAAGGGCGCAGTCCGGTCGACGGATACCCGATGCGTCCGGCGCCCGGCGGCCGCACCGCCATCGATGTCTTCCCGCACGGCATGTTCGATGCCCTGCTGCTCAACGGTTTTCGTGCCGAAGTCTGGACGCGGCCCGGCGTGGACGCCGAATCCGTCCGCGCTCGTGCGGGACTGGGGCAGCGTACTCCCGCCCGCACGGGAGGTGTCGGCGTCGTGCTCGGCGCGGGCAACATCTTCTCGATCGCCCCGCTGGACGTGCTGTATCAGCTCTACGCCGACAACCGGGTGGTGGCGCTGAAGCTCAACCCGATCACCGATCCGTTGCTGCCGGTGCTGGAGAAGATCTTCGCTCCGGCGATCGAGCGCGGATTCCTCCGGCTGATCACCGGCGGTCCGGAGGTCGGATCCGCGCTGGTGCACCACCCCGGCGTGGACGCGGTTCACATGACCGGCAGCGCGCTCACCCACGACGCCATCGTGTTCGGCGCAGGCGCCGAAGGCGAGCGGAACAAGGCGGCCGGTACGCCCAAGCTGACGAAGCCGATCACCAGCGAGCTCGGCGGCGTCTCGCCCACCATCGTGGTGCCCGGTCGCTGGTCGAAGGCGGACCTGCGCTTCCAGGCCGAGCACGTGGCCACGCAGCGACTGCACAACAACGGGTACAACTGCATCGCCGCGCAGGTGGTGGTGATCTCCGCGGACTGGCCACAGAAGGAGAAGTTTCTCGACGAACTCCGCGCGGCGATCGGCCGTGCGCCGCAGCGGCCGGACTATTACCCCGGATCGGCGGACCGCGTCGCGGGCGCGCGCCGGAGCTATCCGCAGGCGCAGGCGATCGGTGCGCGCACGCTCATCGAGGGCCTGACGCCGGATCGCAACGAATCCGCGCTGCACACCGAATACTTCGCCCCGGTGCTGGGCGTGCTCGAATTGCCCGGTGACGCAGCCGAATTCCTGGCACAGGCGGTCAGTGTGTGCAACGAGGAGTTCGAGGGCACGCTCGGCGCGAACATCATCGCCCACCCCGCCACCATGAAACAGCTGGGCGGGCGATTCGACGCGGCTGTCGCCGAACTGCGCTACGGCACCATCGCCGTCAACGCATGGACCGGCCTGGGCTACCTCACCGCCCGCGCGTCGTGGGGCGCCTTCCCCGGGCACACCCTGACCGACGTCCAGAGCGGAATCGGCGTCGTGCACAACGCCTTGCTGATCGCCGAACCGGAACGCACCGTGGTGCGCGGCCCGTTCCGCCCCTCGCCTCGGTCGCTGCTGCACGGCGAATTCAGTCTCTCGCCGAAGCCGCCGTGGTTCGTCACCAACCGCACCGGCGCCACGACCTTGCGGCGCCTGACCGACTTCGCGAAGAACCCCGGCGTCGCCGCCCTGCCGCCGATCTTCGCCTCCGCGCTGCGCGGCTGAGCACACCGGTGAGCTCGGGTCGCAGCGACAGCTTCGGCCCGGGCTCACGGGTGCTCCCGTGCGGCGGGCATTCTTCGAGAAAGACCAGTACACAATGGCTTACCACGATTACGACCTGCCGATGCCGAGCACCATGCAGGACGAACCGCTCTCTCTGGCGACGCTGCTGCGCTACGCCACCACGGTGCACGCCGACGCCACCGTCCGCACCTGGACGGGCAGCGAGTCGCGCGTGCTGACCTACCGCGAACTCGGCGAGCGGGCGGCCCAGCTCGCCCACGCACTCACCGCACTGGGAGTCGGCCGCGGCGACCGGGTGGGCACGTTCATGTGGAACAACAACGAACACCTCGTTGCCTACTGCGCCGTGCCCGCCATGGGCGCGGTGCTGCACACCCTCAATATCCGGCTCTTCCCGGAACAGATCGTCTACGTGGCCGATCACGCGGCCGACAAGGTGGTGATCGTCGACGGATCGCTGGCGCCCGCCTTCGCGCAGGTGCTGCCGCGGTTGCGTACCGTCCGCCACGTCATCGTCGCCAACGGTGATGCGTCGGCGTTGCATGCGCCCGAGGGCGTCGCGGTCCACGACCTGGACACGTTGCTCGCCGCGTACCCGGCCACGTTCGACTTCCCGGTGCTGGACGAGCGGTCCGCCGCCGCGATGTGCTACACCTCCGGCACCACCGGCGACCCGAAAGGTGTTGTCTATTCGCACCGTTCGAACTGGTTGCACTCCATGCACGCCTGCACCGCCGACGGGATGGGCATCGAGGCGGGGGATCGGGTGCTGGCGATCGTGCCCATGTTCCACGCCAACGCCTGGGGCCTGCCCTATGCGGCGCTCATGGCGGGCGCCTCGCTGGTGATGCCCGATCGATTCCTGCAGCCGTCGCCGCTGCTGGAGCTCATGGCGGCCGAACGCCCCAATTTCGCCGCCGCCGTTCCGACGGTGTGGACCGGCGTGCTCGCCGCGGTCGACGCCGCCCCGCAGGACCTCGGCCATCTGCGGGCGGTCGTGGTCGGCGGCTCGGCCGTGCCGCCGCAACTGATGCGGGCCTTCGAGGACCGCCACGGGGTACGCATCATCCAGGCGTGGGGCATGACCGAAACCTCGCCGCTGGGCTCCGTCGCGTGGCCGCCGCCCGGCGCCGAAGGCGAGGCGGCCTACGCGTACCGAGTCACCCAGGGCCGCTTCCCCGCTCCGGTGCAGGCCCGGCTCGTCGGCGACGACGGCACGGAGCTGCCGCATGACGGAAAAGCGGTGGGCGAGCTGGAGGTTCGCGGGCCGTGGATCACCGCCTCCTACTACTCGCCGGACGCGGGCACGGTCGGCTCCGACGCGTTCCGTGACGGCTGGCTGCGCACCGGCGACGTCGGCACCATCACCGCCGACGGCTACCTGACCCTGGTCGATCGAGCCAAGGACATCATCAAGTCCGGCGGCGAATGGATCTCGTCGGTCGAACTCGAGAACGCGATCATGGCGCACCCCGATGTCGTCGAGGCCGCGGTGTTCGGGGTGCCCGACGAGAAGTGGGACGAGCGCCCCGTCGTCGCCGCCACGTTGCGCTCCGGCGTCGAGGCCGACGCGGGCGCGTTGCGCGAGTTCCTCACCGGCAAGGTGGCGAAATGGCAAGTGCCGGAACGCTGGACATTCCTGCCCGAGGTCCCCAAGACCAGCGTCGGAAAGTTCGACAAGAAGGTCCTTCGCGCCCGCTACGCGGCCGACGAACTCGACATCGTGGTCTCGAATCCGGGTCTCGCGCAAGCGAACTAGCGCCGCGGGCGCCCGCGCCGCCGGAACCAGTCGGTCGTCGGCGGCGTGGGCCTGTACGCCTCCCCTCTGAGATGTACAAGTCTTGTGAAACAGATCGCTCAGGTGTTTCATGACGAGAGTCCGGGCGCCTCGCGTCGGACGGATCGGCGCCATCCGTCCGCGCGACGCCCGCCATCGGCGCGAGCCGTGATCTCGAGGAGAACCATGAAACGAAGCGGGCGAAAGCCATACCGCCGCAATCGATTCGCCGCGCTGGCGGTTGTCGCGTTGGTCGGCGCTCTCGCGCACGTCACCGGTGCGGGCCCGTCGGCGGGGCAGGAGGGCGCCGATACCGCCGGTGGGCGTCCGGGGGACTTGGCAGGCGTCGAGCCGTACACCTTCCGAGTGCTGCCGGTGCTTCCCACCCGGACCAGAGCGTGGAAGATCCTCTATCACTCGACCGACGCCACCGGCCGGCCCGACGTCGTCTCCGGCACCGTCATCGTGCCCGAGGACGGCCGGACCGGAACGCGTCCGCTGGTGACTTACGCGGTGGGCACCGTCGGAATGGGTGACCAGTGCGCGCCGTCGGCCACCCTCACCAAGGGCGCCACCCTCGAGGCGCCCGCGATCGCCAGAGCGCTCGAACACGGCTGGGCCGTGGTCATCACCGACTACCCGGGGCTCGGCACGCCCGGTGACCACACCTATCTCGTCGGCCGCGCCGAGGGTAACGCGGTGCTGGACGCCGCCCGCGCCGCGCAGCGGCTGCCCGAGGCGCAGCGCGAGGGCGTCACGACCAGCTCGCCGGTGGGCATCATGGGCTACTCCCAAGGCGGTCACGCCAGCGCGTGGGCCGGTGAGCTGGCCCGCGACTACGCGCCCGAACTCCAGGTCGAAGGCGTCGCCAGCGGTGGGGTGCCCGCGGACGTCCTGCGGGGCGCCTCCGACGGGAAAGGGCAGGAAGCACGCAATGTCGGGCTCTCGATGATGATCGGCATCGGCCACGACGCCGCCTATCCCGAGCTGAAGCTGGATTCGTACCTGACGGGGGAGGGGCGCACGCTCGTCCAGAAGCTGCGCGGCGGCTGCGTGCTGGAGAACGTCGTCGCCAGCAGAGGGAGGACGCTCGAGGATCTCCTCGCTCGCAATCCGATCGACTCGCCGGAATGGCAGCGGCGCCTCGGGGAGGACCGCCTCGGGACTCGGTCGCCCGCCGCTCCGGTGTACCTCTACCACGGCACCACCGACGAGGTCGTGCCCTACGGGCTCGGCGAGCAGCTCCGGTCGGACTGGTGCGCGCTCGGCGCCTCCGTCGAGTGGCACACCTATCCGCTGGCCGGGCACGGACCGGCCGCCGTCGCGGGCGGCGGACCCGCGATGGACTGGCTCGCCGATCGACTGGAAGGCCGCCCCGCCCAAAGCAATTGCTGACCGGCCCGCGCGAGCGCCGGAGGGTGTGCCTGGCACCCCCGGCTCACCCCAGACGGACGCGGGTGGCCCGCGGATTCCCTCGGGCGGGTGCGGTGCGCTTACGGTAGGGAGCTATGCCGGTGGGACGCGACGACATCATTCGGTACGCGGCAACCGAGATCGAGGAGGGCAAGCGCCTCGATCTCGGTGTGCTTGCGGGCGAACTGCACATCTCGCGGGTGACGTTGTTCCGGCGCGTCGGCAACCGCGATCAGCTGTTGAGCGAGGCGCTGTGGTGGCTGAACGAGCGCAGCCTCGAATCCTCCATCGGCCGCTGGCGATGCGCGAACGGAGACGCCGTGCGCGGCGAGGGCGGAGCCCTGCGCAGCATGTGGATCGTGACCGATCACTGTGCGCGGACCGGGCGCGACACCGGATTTCAGAAGCTGCTCGACGACGAGCCGATCGCGGCCATCCGGGCGTTGACCGATCCGGAGGGCGCGGTGCAACCCCGGATGATCACCGCTATCACGGATTTGCTGGAACGCGACGTCCGCGACGGTGGTCTGCGGCCCTCGGTGGATCTGGGCACGCTCGCGTTCGCGGTGGTCCGGCTCGGTGAATCCGTGTTGTACGCCGACCTTTTGGCGGGTCGGCAGTCGAACATCGCCAAGGCTTCGACCTTGGTCACCGCCCTGGTCGAAGGGGTGCTCCGTACGGAGTGAGTTCCTCGGCTCGACCGGCTGTGAGCGGGAGAGGTTCACCCGCCCAGAGAAGGGCTGGGCCGCACGAGCGTGGCCGACGGTCCCGACCCAGGTATCGCCGATTCGATCTGTGTGGCCTGGCGTGTTTCGCTGGAGTTCCGGGCTCGGCATCGGCCCCGGCGGGTCGTCGGGACCGTTGTATTCCGTTGGCGGGTAATCATTTCCGAGCGCTGGATCCGAACACTCCAGGGTCACGACGCCGTGCGGCGGCGCGGCCCGGAACGACCCGGTCGCCCGGCGGCGGAGCGGGTCAGGCGCCTACCGAGGACAGCAGCGGCGGCCGAGGCGACGGGCGCCTCGGCCGTGCGCGGGTCAACGGATGACGCGCAGGCACAGGGTGCCGCTGATGTCCATGCCGGAAGGGTGGCCGGTGGAGTAGTACCTCAGCGAGGAATCGGCGTCGGGATAGTCCAGCTCACAAGCTCCGAGCAACGCCCTGCCGAGGACTTCTGCCTGCGCTTTCGGGTCGGTGCACGGCACGATGTCGACGTCGGGGCGGCGGTCGGCGACCCATGTCTCGGTGTTCTTGTTCCGGAGGCACTCACCGGCCTGGGCGTAGCCCGCCGAGCGGGGGGAGGCCGTCGGCGGTGCGGTGGGGCCCAGCGCCCACGCGGGGATGTCGGAGTTCTGCGCATGGGACGGAGGCGGCGGCGACGCGGCTTCCGCGATGGCGAGCGCCGCGAACGCGAGGATCGCGACCGGGACCACCATGCCCGCGAACTCCCAGCGCAGAAAGAGCGGTTTGCCGGGAGACATGGGGCGGTAGGGCGAGTCCGGGTTCGGTGGCGCCAGCGCGGTGATCTTGGCGCGGTGGAAGAGGTTGACCAGCATGGCGCCAGGATTGACCACGACGGAGTACACGCCCCACCAGCCCTGCCAGAGACTGTCCGCGGTCAACTGGCGGTAGGTGGCCAGACCGCAGTCGCGGCAGAAGGGGCCTTCCGCCCTGCGATGCTGCATGGCGAAGACGAGCCCGCGATGACCGCGGAACACGGCGTGGGCCGCCGGTGTGGCACCACAGTACCGGCACCAGATGCCGTTGCCGCCCGCGGATGATTCAGTTGTGGACACGAAGACCGATCTGTGTGAGAGGGAATCCGGGTGTGCGACAGGCGAATCGGGGCGAATCGCCGACAACGGTTACCCATTTGATCGCGCTCCCCCCGGACCCCGCTCTTCGGAATAACCGAATATTCAAACACAGTGCCGTCGGCCGTGATTCGTCGCCCACGCCTTGGTCGCCCGGCGGCGGAGCGGGTCAGGCGCCCACTGAATTCCTGTGGCGCAGGCGACGACTCAGCTGCCCGGGAACCCCGGCGGAAGCGGCTGGAAGGCCGCATTGAACTTCGGTCCCGGCGGCAATCCGCGCAGGATCGCGCTCGTCCAGGCGACCGCGGGAATCCAGCCGGTCGCCGCGTTGGTGATGTGCTCGGGCACCGGCACCGTGTAGAAGCGCAGGTCCGCGCCGCGCTCCCAATAGGATTCGACGGTCGGCAGCACCGTCGAGGGCGGGATCAGTTCGTCCCACACGCCGTGCCACCAGAGGATCGGCGTGTCCGGAATGTGTTTGCCGAGGCTGTTCTCCGCGAGCACGCGCAGAATCTCCGGTGAGGTCTCCAGCGACTTGCCCGGCTGGTAGTACTCGCTGATCGGCCGGTACGCGCCGGTGAGGGCGGCGGTGTACACGCAGCGGTTCTGGAGATCGGCGACGATCGCCTGCCCCTCCGGCGTGAGCAGGTCGTCGACCCGGAACGCCTCGGGGTACTCCTTGGCGAAGGAGGCGAGGCCGAGCCACATGGTGAAACTGCTGGTGCCGGTCAACCCGGGCTGCCTGGCGGTCGCGTACTCGGCCAGCTCGACGAGGTTGCCGGGGGTCCCGCCGATCGTGGTGCCGAGCAACCGCACGTCGGGGGCGTAGCTTGCGCGCAGCTCGGCGGCGCGCAGCGATCCGGAGCCGCCGCCGGAGTAGCCGTACAGCGCGATGCCGGAATCGGCGAGTCCGAGCGCCGGGTCGTTCTTCAGCGCGCGCAAGCTGTCGAGGACCATCTTGCCCTCGTCGTAGGTGTTGAACGTGTTGAACTTCCCGTCGAAGTCGGGCACGTTCAACGCGAAGCCCTGCGCGAGCCAGAACTGCGCCAGTGCAGCCTCTTTCATCGTTCCGACCTGCAAGGTGTAGGAGGGGTTGCAGGCCGAATCGCTGGCATCGATCGCCTCTTGGAAGGACAGCACCGGGCGCGGGCCGCCGTGCCAGGGGATGCCGGGGACGATCACGCTGGTGGCGGTGACGATCGGGTTGTCGTGGACGTCGTTGGTGCGGAACAGGATCTGCTTGGTGTAGACCGGAAAGGGAATGCCGAGCAGCCGGGTCTGCACCTCCCTGGTGCGCACGATCTGGCCGGGCTGGTAGGCGGCCAGGTCCGGCGGATCGTTGTACCACGGGTCGCGGTCCGGCGGGAGAATCGGCAGCATGTCGTACAGCTGCGGTTCCGACGGCAGCCGCGGCAGTTGATTCTGATCCGGCGGAAACGCGGGCGGAAAGCCCGGTTCCGCGGCGACCACACCTGCGCCGAGTGTCGACAAGCACACCGACGAATACACCGCAAGCAGCTGCCGAAGCAGGCTCTTCCTCATCGAAGCGTCCATTCGTTCGACCGGCCGTCTGAGTCACGGCCGCGATTGAGGACCATTTCACGCGAGAAATCGGCGACTGCCTACCGCCAGACCGACAGGTCTGCCGTCACGTCAGTTGTGCATGTGCACAACAGCACCAGCATGGGCGCCGTGACAGGGTGCTAGTCGCGGCCCTCGGATTCGTAGCGCGGACCCAGCAGGGCGATGGCGGTCTCCACGGCCACCTCCGTGATATCGGAGATGTCCTCGCCGTCCTCGACGGTGGAGGCGATGAGTTCGCGAAATCCGCCGTACAGGAAGGTGGCCGTCCTCCGCGTCGCGGGATGCACGCCCGGCGCGCCGAATTCCGGTGTGGAAGTGAGGTTCTGGATCAACGCGATGAACGCGTCGGCGGCGTCGCGATGCAGTTGCCGCGCGCTCTCACCGAGGGCGGGGGTGTCGCGGATCCAGGCCAGAGTGATCGTCCGGTCGGTCTTCGACGCGCTCAGCCACGCCTCGATGGCCTGGCGGACCTGGGTGCGCCAGGGCGCTCCCGGATCGACGGCATCGTAGATCTGCCGGATGGTCTGGCTGTTCCGCTCGGTCAGCAGCGCGATGAAGCAGTCTTGCTTGCTGGTGAAGTGCTCGTAGAAGGTCCGCCGCGAGGTGCGCGCGGTCCGGACCACGTCGGCCACCGTGGCGTCGCGGTACCCGCGCTCGCGCACCGCCTCCGCCATTGCGTCGAGGAGCCTGCGCCGGAAACCGGATTCCGGTGCGGCCTCGGCGGCGGTGGTGGGGACGGGCTCGGCGCGGGTCACATCGACCAGGTTAGTGACCGGTGGGCCGCGCCATCACCTCGGATGCGGCGCGGCGCGGCGTCGCCCGCGCGAACCGCAGGGTGCCGTCCTCGATCCGGCCGTGCCGCAGGGTGAGCACGTCCTGGGCGTAGTTCATGCCGAGCCGCCACGGTGCACGCGATCCCGCCTTCGGGAACCGGTCCAGCGAACGCAGGACATAGCCCGCCTGGAAATCCAGCAGCGGTCTGGTGCCGATCGCCGGATCGGGCACCGGCACACACCGGTCGTAGCCGTGCGCGTCCATGTGCCGCAGCAGCCGGCAGACGTACTCGGCGACCAGATCGGCCTTCAACGTCCACGACGCGTTCGTGTAGCCGATGGTGAACGCGAAATTCGGCACCCCGCCGAGCATCATGCCCTTGTAGGTCATGGTCTGCGGCAACGGAACCTCCCGTCCGTCGACGGTGAGCCGGATGCCGCCGAGGGCGTGCAATTGCAGACCCGTCGCGGTCACCACGATGTCGGCCGCGACTTCCGCGCCGGAGGCCAGCAGCAGCCCCCGCTCGGTGAACCGCTCGATCCGGTCGGTGACGATCGCCGCGTTGCCGTCGCCGATCGCCCGGAACAGATCGCCGTCCGGGACCAAGCACAGCCGCTGGTCCCACGGACCGTAGGCCGGGTTGAAGTGGACGTCCACCTCGTAGCCCTCGGGCAGCTGCTTGATCGTCTGCTCGCGGATGAATTTGCGCATCATTGCGGGCCGCCGCTGGCTCAGCTGGTAGATGAGCGTGCTGATGAGCACGTTCTTCCACCGGGTGACGGCGTAGGCGCGCCGCGAGCCGAGCAGCTCCCGCAGCCGGGTGGCCACAACGTCCACGGTGGGGACGGACAGGATGTAGGTGGGCGACCGTTGCAGCATGGTCACGTGGGCCGCGGTCTGTGCCAAGGCCGGGACCAGGGTCACCGCCGTCGCGCCGCTGCCGATCACGACGACGCGACTGCCCGCGTGGTCGAGGTCGTCGGGCCAGTGCTGCGGGTGCACGACCCGGCCGCGGAAATCCTCGATGCCCGCGAACTCGGGGGTGTAGCCGCTGTCGTAGCGGTAGTAGCCGCCGCAGACGTACAGGTACGAGCACGTCATGGTGACCGTCGTCCCGTCGTGCTCGACGGTGAGCGTCCAGCACGCCGCGCCGCTGTCCCAGGCGGCGTCGACGACCTTGTGCCCGAAGCGGATTCGGCGATCGATGCCCGCGTCGGCCGCGGTCGCGCGCACGTAGTCGAGAATCGCGGGTCCGTCGGCGATGGCCTTGGCGTCGGTCCAGGGCCGGAACCGGTAGCCGAGGGTGTGCATATCCGAATCCGACCGCACGCCCGGATAGCGGAACAGGTCCCAGGTGCCGCCGATCGACTCGCGCGCCTCGAGCACGAGGTACGCGCGATCGGGGAAGGCCGATTGCAGGTGGTGCGCCGCGCCGATGCCGGACAGGCCGGCACCGACGATCACCACGTCGAGATGTTCGTTCATGCCCGCGCCTCGCTCCGGCCCCTGGCGCGCAACCGCCGTTCGAGCAGTGCGATCACGGCGTAGTAGTGGGTGGGCGTCACCCGTGCCAGCGCGTCGAACAGATAGGCGTCCGGGCCGACGAGGATGCGCGCCTTGCCCTGCTCGACGCCGCGGCGGATGATGTCGGCGGCCTTCTCCGGCGAGGTCAGGGTGACCGCTTCGAACTCGGCCGCCATCTGCTCCTTGCTGCGCCCGCGGCCTTCGGGATCCTTGCGCACCCTGGCGTTTCGCGCGATGTTCGTGGTGATGCCGCCGGGATGCACCGTCACCGCCGAGACGCCGGTGCCCCGAAGTTCCTGGCGCAGTGCGTCGGTGAAGCCGCGGACCGCGAATTTCGCTGCGCAGTACGCGCTTTGGTTCGGCATGCCGACCAATCCGAACACACTCGACGTATTGACGATCACGCCGCTGTCCTGCTCGACGAGCAGTGGCAGGAAGGCGCGCGTGCCGTTGACCACGCCGTCGAAGTTGATGCTGCGCAACCAGTCGTCGTCCTCGGCGTCCGCGTCGAGCACCGACGCGGACACCGCGACGCCCGCGTTGTTGAACACCGCGGCCAAGGGCGCGGGCAGCCACTCGCGGACCTCGTCGGCGAAGGCGCGCTGGTCGGTCGCGTCGCGGACGTCGAGCACCCGGGTGAGCACGGGGCCTGCGAGCGAGGCGGCGGTCTCCTTCAGGCCTGCCGCGTCGATGTCGGCGATGGCGACCGGTGACCCGCCGTGGGAGAGATGCTGGGCGAGTGCGCGTCCGATGCCGGAGGCGGCGCCGGTGATCATCGCCGGGTGACCGGACAGTGGTCTAGCGTTTCGGGGCATCGGTGCTCCTGGTGGCTGCGGTGCGGATGTGGTCGTCGATGAGGTCGGCGAGCGTCGGCCAGACGCCCTCGGGCAGGTCGTGGCCCATGCCGGTCAGTGTGTGCAGGCGAGCGCCCGCGATGGCCCGCGCGGTGACCGCGCCGCCGGTGGGCGCGACCATGAGGTCGCGATCGCCGTGCAGCACCAGCGTCGGCGCGGTCACCGCGGCCAGTTCGCGAGTTCGGTCGCCGGACAGGAGGATTCCCGCGAGCTGGCGGCCGACGCCTGCCGCGGGCCGCGGATCGCGATCCCACGTGATCGCCGCCGCCTCGCGCACCGCGGCCTCGTCGAACGGATAGCCCGCGGATCCGATGTGCCGGAACATGCGGACGGCGGCGTCGACGTGCTCGTCGCGGGTGCGCGGCGGTCTCCCGAACATCCGCCGCCACGTCGAGAGCGCCGGGCGCCCGACGCGCGGCGCGCCCGTCGTGGACATGAGGGAGGTCAGAGAAGCGACCCGCTGTGGATGGCGTGCGGCGACGGTCTGCGCGATCATGCCGCCCATCGACATGCCGACCAGGTGCACGACATCCAGGTCGAGCGCATCGAGCAAACCGATGGTGTCGGCGGCCATGTCGCGCAGCTCGTACTGGGCGGGATGCCATCGCTTGCGCAGGAAGTCGAGCGAACTCGGTGGCGGGAAGGTGCCGTGCGTGGACTCGCCGACATCGCGGTTGTCGAAGCGGAGCACGGAATAGCCGCGTTCGGTGAGCAGGCGGCACAGACCGTCGGGCCACGCGTGCATCTGCTGGCCGAGCCCGGCGATCAGGACGAGCGGCGTGCCTTCGGGATCGCCGAGACGCTGATAGGCGAGCCGGACGCCGCGCCCGACGTCGACGAGGTGAGCGGTCATGCCGTCACCTCGGCGGCCTGCGCGTCGGCCGGGGCCGCGGGGTGCGGCGTTCGCCTGCGCACGACCGCCCGGCCCTTCTTGGCGGGAACCAGCGCCACGCCGCGGAAGTGTGCGCGCTCGTCCGGCGCGTCGGTCGTCTCCAGCGTGAAATCCCTGAGCAGCGTGCGCAGGACGACGTTCATCTCCATCGTGGCGAAGGCCGCGCCGATGCAGCGACGCGAACCGCCGCCGAACGGGATCCAGGTGAAGGTGCCGGGCCGCACGCCGACGAACCGGTCCGGGTCGAAGGTGCGCGCCCTGGGGAAGAGTTCCTCGTTGTCGTGCATCAGCCGAATGCTCACCAGCACGTTCTGGCCCTTCGGAAGCGTCCAGCGCCCCAACGGCATCGACTCCGCGCGCACCTTGCGCGCCGTCGCGTCGATCACCGGCCGGACGCGCTGCACCTCGAGCAGGGTTGCCTCGCGCAGCTCCGAGCCGCCCGCATCGACCTCGGTGACCAAGCGCCGCAACACTTCCGGATGCCTGCGCAACCGCTCCACGGTCCAGGCCAGCGTGGTTGCGGTGGTCTCGTGCCCGGCGGTGAGCAGGGTGAGCAGTTCGTCGGCGATCTCGCTCTGTGTCATCGCGGAGCCGTCGTCGTAGCGAGCCTGCAACATCATCGACAGGACGTCGTCGCGGTCGCCGAGATCGGGGTCGGCGGCGGCGCGGGCGATGAGGCGCGCCACGATCTCGTCGTAGCGCCCGCGGTACGCGATGAAACGAGCCCACGGCCCGTAGCGGCCGAGGAACCTCCGAGGCACGGGCAGCGCCGCCAGCGCGGACCCGACGAGGACCAGCCGAGGCAACAGCGCGCGCAGCTCCTCGAACTCCCGGCCCTCCGCACCGAAGACCGCGCGCAGGATCACGTTCAGGGTGATCCGCATCATCGAGTCCATCGTCGCGAACTCGACACCCGACGGCCAGGTCGCCAGCTCGCGTTCGGTTTCCTCCTCGATCAGCGCTTCGTACACCGCCAGCCGCCTGCCGTGGAAGGGCGGGGTGAGGAGCTTGCGCTGTTTGCGGTGTTCGGTCCCGCTCAGCGCGAACAGCGAACCGGGACCGAGGAATTGGCCGAGGTTGACGTCGAGGTTGTCCGCGACATCGCTGCTCGCGGTGAACAGCGCCTTGACCTCGGCGGGCTCGGAGATCACCACGGTGCGGCCGAACCGGGGCATGTAGATCGTGAACGCGGAACCGTACTTCCGGTGCCAGTGGCGCCAGGCTCGGGTTCGGCCCGCCACGATCGTGAGACTCTGCACGATCGGCGGCGTGGATGGTCCTTCGGGCAGTTGCACTGTGCTCATGCGCCATCTCCCAGCGTGGTACTTCGGCGTACCACCAGCACGGTACGCGCATGTACCAGTGTGTGGCAAGAGTCACATCGGGGACCGGCGAAGGTGGGATCGAAGTGCGTGCGCGCTGAAGGCCGCGCTGACCGGGGGCCGAGTCCCGGACGGCGCGTCGTTGACGAACGGGACGGTCTCCGCTGGGCACCATTGCTTGCTATGGGTGATCCGAGCTCGGAGCTGACTTACGTGGTCGAGATCTCGCTGCCGGGCCGGTTGGACGAGCAGTGGTGGCGGATCAGCAACACCGGCACGCCCGCGCAGACCGCGGCGGCGCTGTCCGAACTGGCGACGCGGATCTACCGTGACCTGCTCGGGCCGGGCGCGGGCGGCCTGCACCGCGGCCGGTGCTGGTATCACTGCCTGGTGTGCGGGCCGGACGGTGCGGTGCTGGACGAGGTGGAGGGGCTGGTGCAGGCGTTCCTGCTGTCAGGTGAGCTGCGGACGGTAGCGGCGACGATCACCTGGCGGGCGCGACGCCTGCGCGTCGGCCGCGGGAAAGCCGACTGAGGCCCCGGACGCCGCGGTCGCGATCACCGCCCGAATCCGGGAACCGGTATGGGCGCCGTACTCGGCGGTGCAGCGTCGGCGGCGTTGGCGACCCAGCCCGCGACCACGGCCAACCCGCTCGGGCGGTGAGCCTGCGTCCGCGCCACGGGCCGGTCTCCGGCGACAGGACGGCGTTGTGGAACGGCTGTCGCCAGCTCGTCTTGGCGGCCAGCGCGGTGGCCAGTACCAGCAGCGTGCTGGGGGTGACGTGCAGTGGAAACTGTTCGATCAACCCGTTGGTGTGCCGCCGCGCCCACTCGTCCAGCGCGGGCTGCCCGGTCAGCAGGTCGACCGTGCCGACCGGCAGTGCGCCCAGCCAATCATCGTGGAGCGGAAGGTCTTTGCGGATCCAGATGCCGAGCGCGGCGGACAGGTCGACGGCGCCCGCGAGAACGTCGAGCGTCCGCAGGGCCGCCTCCTGCGCCGCCTCGGCGGGCAGGCCGACGGCGGCCTCCAGTTCCGATCGCGCGGGTCCGTCGGCCGCGGCGGCCAGCAGGGCGAGCAGGGGCCACAGCCCGGCTCCGGAGACGACGAAGTCGTCGTCGCCCGCCGCGGCACACCACCGCGCGGTCAGATCGTTGACTGCGCCGACGTGCGGCGTCAAAAAGGTCTGCACCGCACCACAATACGGATTTCCCGCGGATCGCTACGGGCTCGTCGTCCGCCGGGCCGCACCGTTCGAGGACGCCGAGCGTTCCGCATCCGCGGACGGCCCGCCATATGCTGCCCGCGACCGTCGAGAAAAGAGTCGAAAAAAGATCGGCGCGGATGTCGATCGACCGCAATCCCCGTTCGACCTATGGGCGAGAGGGTCCGAGCGGGACCCACACAGCACAGGGAGACAGACCATGAAGTACATGCTGATCATGCGCGCCACCGACGAGGCATGGGCGGGTATGGCCGACACCGATTTCGAGAAGATGCTCGAGACCATCGGCAGGTTCAACGACGAGATGATCCGGGCGGGCGTGCTGCTGGCCGCGGAGGGCCTCGACGACGCCGCCGAGGGCGTGGTCGTCGACCACTCCTCCGAGACGCCCGTGGTCACCGACGGCCCGTACGGGGAGACCAAGGAGCTGTTCGGCGGGTTCTACATTCTCAATGTGTCCTCGAAGGAGGAGGCCATCGAGTGGGCCAAGCGCGCGCCGCTGACCGGCCCCGGCCTCAAGACCGAGATCCGCAGGGTCACGACGATCGACGAATTCCCGCAGGACAACGAGTGGATTCAGAAAGAGCGGGCCTGGCGCGAAGCCACCGGTCAGCTCTGAGCGGGCCGGCTCGCGATGGCCGATCACACCGGCCGTGAGGCCGTCGCCGCCGTCTGGCGGATCGAGTCCGCGCGGATCGTCGGTGCGCTCGCGCGCTACACCGGCGATTTCGCGCTGGCCGAGGATCTCGCCCAGGAGGCGTTGGCCGAGGCCCTGGTGACCTGGCCGCGGGAGGGTGTGCCGCGCAATCCCGCGGGATGGTTGCTCACCGTCGGCAAGCGCCGCGCGATCGACGCGTTCCGCAGGCGCTCCGCCCTCGACGAGAGGTACGCCGCGCTCGCCCACGAGCTGGGGGAGGGCGGCGCCGCCTCGGGCGTCGCGCCCGCCGAGTCGGCCGAGGACGTGCTCTGGGACCCGGACCAGATCGATGACGACGTGCTCGCATTGATGTTCGTCTCCTGCCACCCGGTGCTGGCGCGGGAGGCGCGGATCGCGCTCACCCTGCGGGTGGTCGGCGGTCTCACCAGCGACGAGATCGCCAAGGCGTTCCTGGTGCCGACCGCGACCGTGCAGGCCAGGATCACGAGGGCGAAGAAGACCCTCGCGGCCGCCAGGGTGCCGTTCGCGGCGCCGTCGGCAGAGGAACGATCTGCCCGGCTCGGGTCGGTGCTCAGCGTGCTCTATGTGATCTTCACCGAAGGGTCGACGGCCAGCTCCGGTGACGATCTGATCCGGCTCGATCTGGCGAGCGAGGCGCAGCGCCTGGCGCGGGTGCTCGTCCGCCTGTTGCCGAACGAACCCGAGGCACACGGCCTGCTCGCGCTGCTCGAGCTGACCGCGGCGCGGTTCCCGGCCCGCACCGCGCCCGACGGCACTCCGGTCCTGCTCGAGCAGCAGGACCGCCGCCGCTGGGACCGCGCCGCGATTCGGCGCGGACGCGCGGCCCTCGCCCGCGCCGAGCAGCTCGGTCGTGGCCTCGGCGCCTACGGCTTGCAGGCGGCGATCGCTGAATGCCATGCGGTCGCGGCGTCGGTCGAGGAGACGAACTGGGAGCGCATCGTGCTCGTCTACGAGGCGCTCGGCAGGCTCGCGCCTTCCCCGGTGGTCGACCTCAATCGGGCGGTCGCGGTCTCCATGGCGCACGGGCCCGCGGCCGCGCTGCCGATCGTGGACCAGCTCGTGGCCGCGGGGGCGCTGGCGAATTCGCACCTGCTGCCGAGCGTGCGGGGCGAACTGCTCACCCGGCTCGGCCGCACGGAGGAGGCACGCACCGAACTGGAACACGCGGTGAAGTTGTGCGCCAACGAACGCGAAAGATCGGTGCTGACAGGCAAACTCGCCGCCCTAGGCTGATGCAGCGGCGACCCGGGGACTCACTCGGGCAGCGGCGGCAGTTCCAGGTTCGCGCGGAAGGTGTCGCCGACGTAGTCGGTGCCGACGATACCGCGGCGGCGAAGTTCGGGAAGCAGTCCGTTGCGGAGGAAATCGCTGGTGCGCGGGGTGTCCAGGCCGCCGAGGGCGATGACGTCGAGGACGCCCGCGTCGTAGCGTTCCTCGATGGCGTCGGCGAGCTGTTCGGGCGTGCCCGCCGCGGCCCAGTGGCCGGTGTCCTTGGCGGCGATGATCAACTCCCGCAACGTCTTTCCCGATCTGGCGAAGGCGGTGAAGATCTCGACCCGTCCGCGCCTGCGGTTCACCGTCGCCGTCTCGGGCAGCAGGTGCTCGGGAATCGGTTTGTCCAGCGGCAACTCGGACAGGTCGACACCGCCACCGAGCATGTCGGCCAAGGCGATGCGCCCTGCCTCGAAATCGGTGGCCTCCTCCCGCTCCCGGACCGCGGCGCGCGCCTCGGCCTCGGTGGCGCCGTAGGTGGCGTGGAAGGAACTCATGATGAACGGAAGCCCGTCCGCGCGACCGAGTTCGGCGGCGCGGGTGCGAATTCGCTTGGCGTAGGTGATGGCATCCGCCAAGGTGGGCAGCGAGGTGAAGACCACCTCGGCGAAGCGGGCGCCGAGCTCGATGCCGCCCTCGGACTGACCGGCCTGGAACTGCACCGGCCGCCGCTGCGGCAGCGGCGGAATGTTCAGCGGGCCGCGGACCGTGAAGTACGGTCCGGTGTGGTCGATCGGGCGCACCAGTTCCTGGCGCAGCACCGCGCCGCCGCGGCCGTCGGGCGTCAGCGCTCCTGGCGCCCAGCTGTCGAACAGCGCGTTGGCCACCGCCAGCGATTCGGCCGCGCGCGCATACCGCTTCTCGGGGCTCGGCAGCTCCTGGTCGCCGTAGTTCTCCTCACCCACCGAGGAGGTCACCGCGTTCCAGGCGGCGCGCCCGTTGCTCACGTGATCCAGGGTGCCGAACAAGCGGGCCAGGTTGTACGGGTGATGGAAAGTCGTCGTCACCGTCGCGATGAGCCCGACGTGCGAGGTCACCGCGGCCAGCGCGGAGACGAAGATCAGCGGCTCCTGCGCACCGATCGCGCCCTGCGCGCCGAAGCTCAGCAGGTCCGCCGCGAACAGCGCGTCGAACTTCTCGGCCTCCGCGATCTTCGCGATCTCGACCGCGGATTCCAGCGTGGACCGCCGCGGATCCACTGCCGCTCCGTACACCTCGGGTGAACCACTGACTCCGGTGACGATCTTCAATGGCCGCCGTCGCCCGCGCACGCTCATTCGCCCGACGCTAATGCGGCGCATCACCGTGGACACCGGTTCCGATCACCGAGAGCGGAACGGCGGTGACGCCACCCCGGTCGCGGCGCCGACCTCACCCGCAACGGGTGAGGCGCGGCCGGGGCGGCGGCCCTAGCGTCGACGGACACGCGCGAATCGAGGAGCGTAAGGAGCACGCCGTGGCCGGAACCTCGCTCGGGACGAATACCGCGATCGCCGCCTCGCACCGGACCTGCGCGGATTGACCGGGCGAAGGCGGCAGACGATGAGATCGCCTCGGAGACAGCCGGCGGGGGAGCGGGCCGCGATGCCACCGGCTGCCACCGCGGGGACCTGGGCCATTCCGCGCGGTCTCGTCGTGCTGCTCGTCGCGGCGAGCGGCGTGGTAGCCATCGCCGGGATCAAAGCCTTCGCGGGCATTCTCGCGCCGGTGTTCCTCGCCCTGATGCTGACCATGGCCGTCCAGCCTCTCCAGACGTGGGCGCAACAACGCGGACTGCGGCCGTGGGTGGGCATGGTCGTCGCCCTCGTCGCGGTCGTATCGATCCTGATCGTGCTGATCGGCGCGGTGGTGGTGTCGGCCGCGCAATTGGCGACCGAACTGCCCAACTACAGCGACCGGGCCGACGAATTGCTGGATCGTTTGCGCGACGCGCTCGCCGACGCCGGGGTGGGCTCCGACCAGATTCAGAACATGCTGAATTCGCTCGACATCGGCAAAGTCGTCGACCTGCTCGAATCGGCGCTGCGCGGGTTGCTCGGCGTCGTGTCGAATCTGTTCTTCATATTCGCGCTACTGGTGTTCATGGCGTTCGACGGCATGGTGATCGACAAGAAGATGGCGTTCGTCGAGCGCACCCGGCCCGAGATCGCGTACGCACTCGCCGCTTTCGCGAGCGGCACCCGCAAGTACCTGATCGTGTCGACGGTGTTCGGGCTCATCGTCGCGGTGCTCGACGGCGCCGCGCTGTGGTTGCTCGGTGTGCCGCTGCCGATCCTGTGGGCGCTGCTGTCCTTCATCACGAACTACATCCCGAACATCGGATTCATCATCGGCCTGGTGCCGCCCGCGCTGCTGGCTCTGCTGGAAGGCGGGGCCGGGCTGATGATCTGGGTCATCGTGGTCTACTGCGGCATCAATTTCGTCATCCAGTCGGTGATCCAGCCGAAATTCGTCGGCGATGCCGTGGGTTTGAGCGTGACGGTGACGTTCCTGTCGCTGACGTTCTGGACCTGGGCTCTCGGCCCGCTCGGCGCACTGCTGGCGATTCCGCTGACGCTGCTGGTCAAGGGCGCGCTGCTCGACATCGACCCCACCACGCGCTGGGCCAACGTGCTGATCGCCGAAAGAGCGCCGGACGCAGAGGGTTCGAAAGACGACGCAGAGGGTCCGAAAGACACCGAGACGCCCGCGAAAGACACCGACGCGCCCGCGACCTGAGCCGCCGTCGCACGTCGGTCTCAGCGGTCCTGCGCGACCCGGAATCCGAGGTTGCCCGTCGAGGAGACCGGTTCGCTGCCTTGCCGGGCGGAGACGCGGTAGCGGCGGCAGTAGGAGCGATGGCAGAGGTAGGAGCCGCCGCGCATGACCCGGCCCGCTCCCGTCGCGGGGCCGGTCGGATTCTGGGCGGGGCTGTGCCGGTAGTAGTCGCTGGAGAACCAGTCGGCGCACCACTCCCACACGTTGCCGGTGACATTGTGCAGGCCGAAGTCGTTGGGTGCGAAGGCGTCGACCGGGAGGGTGCCCAGGTGCGCGCCGGGGTCGGTGCGCGGGAACCGGCCGCGAAAGACGTTCATGCGTGGCTGGCCGTCCGGTTCGAAGTCGGGACCCCAAGGGAAGGGGTCGGCCGATCCGGCTCGTGCGGCGTACTCCCACTCGGCTTCCGTCGGCAGCCGCGTGCCCGACCACGTGCAGTAGGCCTGGGCATCGTCCCAGGAGACGTGCACCACCGGGTGGTCGAGGACGTCATCGATGTGCGATCCCGGTCCCGAGGGGCGGCGCCATTCGGCCCCTTCCACCTGCCGCCACCACGGTGCGCCCGCGACGCTCCTGGTCGGGGGTGCGTCCTCCGGCAGCAGACCGGCGAAGACGAACGACCAGCCGTATCGTTCGGCGTCGGTGCGGTAACCGGTCGCATCGACGAAGGCCGCGAAGGCGGCGTTGGTGACGGTGTACCGGTCGATGGCGAAGGGATCGACGGTCACCTCATGGCGGGGGCCTTCTCCGTCGCCCGGATAGGCCCATGCGCTCTCGTCGCCCATGAGGAACGTTCCGCCGGGGAGCGGCACGAGTGTGGCAGGCGCAGGGCCGCCGACCTCGGTTCCGGTCGGCGCGGCGGTGTGGGCTGTCCGTCGAGCGGTCGGCGCGCAGCATCCCGCGGATTCGTTGTCGGGGCGATCTGCCATGGCCGCCAGGATAGTTGCCCAGAGTGTGCGGAGGGAAAGCGGCGCGTCCGTGCCAGATATCGGTCTTCGCCTCGCCCGGATCTCACCCGCGAAGGATGAGGCGAGCGGCCCCGCCGCGGTGATCGAATCGCGAGGGCGGCAATACCACGATGTCGAGGAGTATCACGAGAGGGTTCCCTATGCGCGACAAGCATTTCGACGGCGTCATCACTCTCGACATCCGGGATGCGGGACTGATCTGGGTGGGCGGCGAAGATCCTCCACCGCGGGTGCGGCGGAGGACTTCCGGATCGGGCGGGGTCAGACGGCGGCGAAGCCGGTGCGCAGGTCGGCGAGGATGTCGTCGATGCCTTCGATGCCGACGGCGAGCCGGACCAGGCCCGGAGTGACGCCCGCGGCGAGCTGCTCCTCGGGGGTGAGCTGGGAGTGGGTGGTCGAGGCCGGGTGAATCACCAGCGAGCGCACGTCGCCGATATTGGCGACGTGGCTGTGCAGGGTGAGGGCCTCGACGAAACGCTTGCCCGCGTCCACCCCGCCCGCCAGTTCGAAGCCGATCACGGCGCCCGCGCCCTCGGGTGCGAGCGCGCGGCCGCGTTCGTACCACGGCGAGGAGGGCAGTCCCGCGTACGACACCGAGGTGACCTCGGGCCGCGCCACCAGGAATTCCGCCACCGCCTGAGCGTTGCGCACGTGCCGTTCGACGCGCAGGCTCAGCGTTTCGAGACCCTGGCTGATGAGGAAGGCGTTGAACGGCGAGATGGCCGCGCCGAGATCGCGCAGCAGCTGCACGCGGGCCTTGAGCGCGTAGGCGGGCGCGCCGAGATCGGCGTACCGGACGCCGTGGTAGCTCGGGTCGGGTTCGGTGAAGCCGGGGAACCGCCCGCCGGTCCAGTCGAACGTGCCGCCGTCCACGATCACGCCGCCGATGGCGGTGCCGTGGCCACCGAGATACTTGGTGGCCGAATGCACGACGATGTCGGCGCCGTGTGTGAGGGGCTGGATCAGGTACGGGGTCGCGACCGTGTTGTCGACGATCAACGGAACGCCCGCGCCGTGCGCGACCACCGCGATCCCGGGGATATCGAGGATGTGGTTCTGCGGGTTGGAGATCGTTTCGCCGTAGAGCGCCTTGGTGTTCGGCCGGATCGCCGCGCGCCACTGGTCGAGATCGTCCGGATCGTCCACGAACGACACTTCGATGCCGAGCTTGGGCAGCGAGTAGCGGAACAGGTTGTACGTGCCGCCGTAGAGGCGCGGGCTGGACACGATGTGGTCACCCGCGCCTGCGATATTGAGGATCGCGAAGGTCTCCGCGGCCTGGCCGGAGGCCAGCAGGAGCGCGGCGACACCGCCTTCCAACGCCGCGATGCGCTGCTCCACCGCATCCTGGGTGGGATTCGTGATGCGGGTGTAGATGTTGCCCGCCTCGGACAGACCGAACAGCGCCGCCGCGTGCGCGGTGTCGCGGAACGTGTACGAGGTGGTCTGGTAGATCGGCAGCGCCCGCGCGTTGGTGGTGCCGTCGGGCACTTGGCCCACGTGGATCTGCTTGGTATCGAAACTCCACGCGAGGGTGGGGTCGGCGGGCTGCGAGGATTCGGTCATCGTGTGCTCCAGTGCGAGAGGGCCCGAGCGGGCGGACGGAAGGTCAGACGGTGATCAGCGTGGTCTCGACCGGCGTGGGCGCGGTCGAGAGATCCAGCACGGGACAGTGCGCGTCCACGGCCCGCTGGAGTTCGGCGTAGCGTTCGGCGGTCTCCGGCCCGGCGACGCGGACCGTGACACGCACGGCCTGGAAGCCGGGACGCACTGTGTCGTCGATGCCGAAGAAGCCACGGACATCGAGATCTCCCTCCGCCGCCACCGCGATGTCGTCGACGGTGATGTCGAGTCGCTGCGCCCAGAACCGGTAGGTGACGACCTGGCAGGCGATCAGGGCCGCCAGGTAGACCTCGACCGGGTTGGGCGCGCTGCCCGCGCCGCCGAGCGCGGGCGGCTCGTCCACCCGAATCGTGTAGTCGCCCAGGGTGATCGCGCTGCCGACCGTGCCTTCCGGCACACCCGACGCACGAAAGACCACCTGCGCGCCCGCGGGATTCTGCGCGACCGCCCGCACGGTGGCCTCCGTGATGTCGTTCAACGACGTGCTCACATTCGCTGTCACGGCTACCGACGGTAGGAATCGGCCCGCGCTGTGGCGAGAGTTACATTCCCCGTGAGCTGAAAGGTAGCTACCGATGCTTCGGTGCGTCTTGCGCACGCCGTCGGCGAGTTGCCTTGCGCCTCAGCGGCTTTGCCGCACAGCAAACGGGGCGGCCCCCTTCTGGAGCTGCCTGATCGGCTCGAAAGGTTCGCTTCTATCCACCAGCTAGCGGTATTCGCGCAACAGCGTCCCACCGATAGCCATGCCCTCGGCGTTCGAGAGCAACCATTGTCACGGCCGAAATCGTGACGGCGACGCTGTCGAGTGACACGTCGATCCTGTCCGCTGTCGCAGCAGCGTCCACGGAAAGACCCTCGAACATCGGGTAGGCGATCGTGACGTGTGGCGCGGACGACGAGTTCTTCACCGGAGCATCGGCGAATACGGATAGTGTTGCGGCACGCAGTGTGTCGCGAAGGGAATGTATCCGCTCGACGGGCGAGGCAAGGAACCCGATCGCACCACGGAGATTGGTCAGCCGCTCGATCGTCAGGGCGAACGGTAGTTCTTCCTCGAATGCGCGTTGGGCCGCCTCGGTGATCGAGGCTCGCTGTTCCGGCGTACTTGCGCCGTCATGGGCGATTCTGTCCAGCGTGAGGTGCAGACCGTCGACCGGTGTCGGGTCGAAGAATCTCGAATCTATCGTTTGCTGGCAGTCTTTGGCCGCAGCATGAAGATCCGGTGCGTGCTCGAAGGTGAGGAACCAGTAGTGGCCGAGCGGACCGGCGCGCCCCGTACGCGGTTGTAGGTTATCCACGCTGCTCATCACGAGTATCCACACTTTTCAGCATGTCCCGGAGCGTCCGCAGTCCCGAGGTGTCGCCCCACCGGGCAGTTGCCTCACGTACGAACTCCGAACCTCGGCGTCGAACTTGCAGCATGAGCGTACCCCTGGATGGCTCGAGGGCGTCGAGCATGATGTCCGTCGCCGCGTCCAAGTCGGCGTCGTCGGTCAGAACGTGTGCCCGTGCCATGTCGATCATCACCAGCGAACGGCCCCAGGGAGAGTTGGTGTCGCTCATTTCAGGCAGGGCCAGGTGCGCGTACTGCTCGACTCTGTCCGGTGCCGCCAAGGATAGATACGCGGTGGCAGCGTTACCGGCTACTTGTGCTGCGCTGTAGCTGCCAAGAGAAATGCTCGATGGAACACCCTGTGGCGCAACACTTCCTGAAAGCACCTCGTACGCTTCGTCAACGGCACGATGCACACCCTCGCTATCTCCGAGTTTTCCTTTTGCCCGTGCCACACCGTTGATCGCGAGGCGAACACTCTGCGGTCCGCCTGCGGCGCGAGTGATCCCGTCCTCTGCGAAATGCACGGCCTTGTCGTAGTGGCCCGCGTAGTACTCGCAGAAGCTCTGCATCCCACGTGCCCACGCCATGAGGTTGCTGTCTTGGGCATAGCCACCAAGCTGAAAGGACTCCAGGCAATAGGAGCGGGCGAGTGAGAAGTTCGCGCACCCCACGGCGATGTAGCCGAGCAGTCCCGAGGTTTGGCAGGCGATCTCGAAGAGTTCGCGCCGTTGCCGCAGATCCCCGCACTCGTCGATGAGCGCTTCGAGCCAAGCCCGTTGCGTCGTGAGGGCTGGTAGCAGCCTTGTCGGACTCAGCGTTTCGTACTCGGTGATGGTCCGATACGTACAGTTTTGGAGCTGGTCGATGACACCGGGATCGATCGACCGGCTCAGCTTGTGGACGCGGGCGAGCACAGCAATCAGCTCTGTAGTGATTCCCTGATCAGAAGACGATGGCTCGCTCGCTGCACTGCTCTCGGTATGTGCCGTGCCGAGGATCTCGCCAACCATTGGTGCAGCACTCACATGCGTGGACCAGCGGGTCGGCTGGTGCCGCTTCCGCCATGCAGCCTCCCCTTCGGACACGATCTGCTCGAACCGCGCTCGATCTTCCGGCGTTGTCCGCAGATCGAGCGCGGTGTCCAGGATGGTCTGAGTGTTCGAACGCAACTTGACGGAGCTGAGGCCGGTCCGCCAGTTGTTGACGGTCGTCGCCTCCAGTCCGAGTAAGGCGGCGAAATCTCGAACCGATCGCCTCATGGCTTCTTGCAGCGCTACCGCTTCGAAGCCGGTCCATGCCCGCCCTCTGACCATTGCCCTATCTTACGATTCGTCGCCTTACCTGGGGAAATGCGTACTTTGGACGAACAGTACCCGACCATTACGCGGTCGCTCGTGCCAACGGCGAACCGGCACATTGATACCGGCGCCCGATACCAAGCTGACGCCGTATCCCTTCGGGCGGTGCACCTGCTTCAGTGAGCCGGAGCCGGTGGCGAAAGCCCTTGGTATCGCGCGCCTTTGGCCAGTGCTTACTGTTCCGCAGGGAAGGTGCTCTCCCAATGCCCGACGCGACACTTGTTCATCGACTCGCCACCATGACCCGGCCTGAAACCCACCGAGCACCTGAGCAGCCCTTCACAATCGACCAGGCGCACGCTGTGATGCAGTTCCACGTGGTTTGCCGGGCGAAGAAGTGCCCGCGCAAGGCCGCCGCACTCCAGACTCTGATCACAGCTGGCCGTGTCGTTCCTTCCCCTGATAGGCCACGGTGATCCGCCGTGCGGCCCCTCCGTCCCTCCCGGCGTATTCGGCACATTCACATCGAGTCCGGCGCACTGACGTTGGACTACCAGGCCAGCGCTGAACAGATCGAGAACGTGGTTGACGCGCTGGCTCAGGGCTTTCCGGAGTGGGCGGTGACTGTCGACGGCGACGTCCGCGCCGATCTGCCGCCGCTGCCGTGCGCCGAACTATGGGACTGAGTGGGTACCGCCCTGTTGTGAAGGGGCGGCCCCTTCCGGAGCCGCCCCGTGGTAGTCGCTCAGTTCTGGAGTACCCGCACCTTGTCGTCGGTCGATTCGCGGACCGGGGGAGTGTCCGCGTTCTCGCGCATCGGATCCAGCGCAGGATCGATGTCGATCGTGTTGCGCAGCGGGCGGTTCGGCAGCAGGGCGGTGGCGATCAGTGCGACGACCGTGGCCAGGGCGGCGATGAAGAAGATGCGGCCGGTCGCGTCGCCGTAGGAGGTGCGCACGATGGTCGCGATGGGGCCGGGCAGGGCGTCGAGATTCAGGTTGCCGCTGCCGGAAGTGCCGGTCTGGATGCCCAGCTTGGCGAATCCCTCCGTCGACAGTTCGCTCACCCGGGTGGCCAGCACCGAACCGAGCACCGAGACGCCGATCGCGCCGCCGAAGGTGCGGAAGAACGCGACGCTGCTGGAGGCGGCGCCGATATTGTGCACGCTCACCGTGTTCTGCACGGCGAGAACGAGATTCTGCATCATCATGCCGACGCCGAGCCCGACGATAACGGTGTACGCGCTCACCAGCCACAGGTTCGTCGCGTGGTCGATGGTCGACAGCAGCCCGAATCCGACCACCAGCAGTGAGCCGCCCGCGACCACGAACCGCTTCCACTTGCCGAAGCGGGTGATCAGCTGTCCGGAGCCGACCGAGGCGATGAACATGCCGACGACCAGCGGGATGCTCAGCACGCCCGCGGCGGTCGGCGAATAGCCGCGCGCCGTCTGGAAGTACTGGCCGAGGAAGGTGGTGGCGCCGAACATGCCGACACCGACCGCGATCGACGCGATGATCGCCAGTCCGGTGGTGCGCTCGGTGACGATCGGCAGCGGGATGATCGGCGACTCGACTCGCGATTCCACCCACACGGTCGCGATCAGCAGTAGCACGCCGCCGCCGACATACAGCGCCGACTCCCGCGAGACCCACTCGTAGTAGCCCGCCTTGCCCGCGAACGACACCCAGATCAGCAGCACCGAGACGCCCGCGGTGAGCAGCGCGGCCCCGAGCCAATCGATCGAGACGCCCGTCTTCCGTTCGGTGGGCAGCCGCAGGGTGCGGTGCAGCAGCACGAGCGCGATGACGGCCAGCGGCACGCAGACGAAGAAGCACCAGCGCCAGCCGAGCGGGCTGTCGACGATGACGCCGCCGAGGATCGGGCCGCCGGACATCGACACCGCCATCACGGCGCCCATGTAGCCGGAGTACCTGCCGCGTTCGCGCGGCGCGACGATGGTGCCGATGATCGCGACCGCCAGCGCGGTCAGTCCGCCCATGCCGATGCCCTGGATCACCCGCGCGACCAGCAGCAGGGGCACATTGTGGGCGAATCCGGCGATGATCGAGCCGATCACGAAGATGACGATCGCCGACTGGACGAGCAGCTTCTTGTTGAACAGGTCGGAGAACTTGCCCCAGATCGGGGTGGACGCGGCGTTGGCGAGCAGGGCCGTGGTGATGACCCACGCGTAGGCGGTTTGGGATCCCTCGAGATCGCCGATGATCGTGGGCAGCGCGGTGGCGACGATCGTGGTGCTCAGCAGGGCGGTGAACAGCGCGGCCAGCAGGCCGGTCATCGCCTCCAGGACTTCGCGATGAGTCATCGCGGCCGGATCGCGCCGCACGGGCGTCTCGACTGAACTAGACATCTACTCCCTGACTCTCCTTCGAAACCGGCTGGGGTTGCGCCGTTCCCGCGTGCTGCGCGTGCGCGGCGAGTGAATTCCTGAGCTTGCGTACCGACTCGCAGGCGTGTTCGGCCTCGTCCTCGCTCCAGTCCGCGAGTGCGGTCTGCAGGCCGCGCGCCCGCAACGCCCGGACCCGGCCGAGCAGGTCGCGGCCTTCGTCGGTGACCTGGATGAGGGTGGCCCTGCCGTCGCTCGGGTCGGCGTGGCGGCTGATATAGCCCGCGCCGACCAGTTCGGTGACGTGCCTGCTCAGCGCGGAAGCGCTGATGCACAGATCAACGGCCAGGTCGACCTGGCGGCATGGGCCCTTGGATTCCAGCGTGCCGAGCACGCCGATGCCGCCCGGCAGTAGTTGTCCTTCCTCCGGATGAAGAAGGGCGATCCGGATGGCCCTGCCGATGAGGTAGAGCTCCTTGATCAGGCTTTGCGCCGTATCGGGTGATACCGGCATGTTCACTCCCCGCGCACGAGATAACTTGCTTGCAGTCAGCAACTATATTTCATTTGCTTGAGCTAAGCAACTAAATTCTGTGGATGGAGGACTTCGGGCCTGCGGGGTGCCGGGCTACGGTGAGTACCGCACTCGTGCACCGATCGACTCCGGGGAGGCGTCTTGCGCACCATTGCCCGCGTACTGCTCGTTCTGCTGGCCGTCCTGTGCGGCGTGGTTCCGGCGCTGCCCGCGGCGACGGGAGCGCCGAACGCCGCGGCCATCGATGACGCGAGCGCGCGCAAGATCGACGAGTTGCTGGCCCTGCGCGCAACGGCTCCCACGGCGACCAAGGGGGAGCTGATCGAGTTGCTGTCGAGCCGGTTCCTCGGCACGCCGTACGAGGCGAACATGTTGGTCGGCTCCGCGACCCAGCCCGAGCAGTTGGTCGTCGACCTGCGGCGGGTGGACTGCTTCACCTATCTCGACTACGTCGAGGCGCTGAGCAGGTCCACCGACCGCGACCAGTTCGTGGCGAACCTGATCGAGACCCGCTACGCGGGCGGGCAGGTCGACTTCCGCAACCGCAAGCACTTCTTCACCGATTGGGCGTACGCGCCGAGAACCGCCGCGACCGATATCACCGCGACGCTGACCTCCGCCGCGGTGACCGTCGGCAAGCAGCTCAACGCGAAAGGGGATGGGGGGACGTATCTTCCGGGGCTGCCCGTGGTCGCGCGCGACATCACCTACATTCCGAGCGCCGCGGTGGACGAGCGCGTCATCGGACAGCTCCGCACGGGCGACTACATCGGCGCCTACTCCGACCAGCCCGGTCTGGACGTCACTCACGTCGGCATTGTCGTGATGACGCCGAACGGTCCGGTCTTCCGGAACGCGTCCTCGCTCGCCGCGAACAACCAGGTGGTGGATTCGCCGTTGGCCGACTACGTGCGGTCGACGCCGGGGATCGTGGTTCTGCGGCCGCTGTAACGTCCGGCCGTTGTGGTCTGCGTGGTATGCGGCTTCGACGGACCGACATTGTGGTGGAGTCGGCGCCCGGTCGCGCCATCGATCAGTTCGCGGAGGATGTCCGCGTGCCCGGCATGGCGGCCGGTCTCCTCGATCATGTGGGGGAGTGCCCACCGGATGCTGGGAGCAGGGCGTCCCGGCCGCGGCCGGGGGATCGGTGTGCCGAGGCAGGTGCAGTTTCTCAGCGCCGCGGCGTGCGGTGGAGTCGATGTAGTTCGCGCATCGCGCCTGCCAGTTCGGGGGCGGGGCCGTCGGTGGGGATGCCAGGGGCGACCTCGTTGATCGGCAGCGAGCGCACCGGGGCGGGCGGAACGCCGAGGTCGCTGAGCCATTCGGTCAGCTGCGCCGCCGAGCTCGCGTAGACGATGCGACCGAGACCGGCCCAGGCGTGGGCGGCCGAGCACATCGGGCAGTGCTCGCCGGAGGTGTAGACGGTCGCGGCCGCACGTTCGGCGGGTTTCAGATGCGCGATGGACCAGTGGGCGAGCTCGAGTTCCGGATGCCGCGTCGGGTCACCGCCGCCTTCCTCGTTCCTCGCCTCCGCGACGGCCCGGCCCCTGCTGACGAGGAGCGAGCCGAACGGCGCGTTCCCGCTGTCCAGCGCCTCCCGGGCCAAGTCCACGCAGCGTCGCAGGTAGCGGAGATCGGCATCGTCGAGCATGGTCCGAGCCTATGCGCCCGCGAAGTTTGCCGGTGGTGAACTGTGGCTGATCCACACGGGACCGGCGTCGGCCCCCGGGAGAGCCGCGCTTCATTGCACTATTTGGATATGCGCATCCATCGATGAGTTCTTTGGATCGGTGGGTGTCGCGAGCGTCGGGTAGCACTGCGCAAGGAGGGAAAGGGGTCAGCCCGACGTGCGCCGAGTGGCGGCGAGCGAGCCGAGCAGCGCCAGCGCTTCGGCGCTCGGTGTGGACGGTTCGGCGTGGTAGACGACCAGTTCTTGGCCGGGACTGGATCGTACGTCGAAGGTCTGCATGGTCAGCTCGAGCGGTCCCACGTCGGAGTGGATGAAGCGCTTGCGCTCCAACGATTTTCCGCGCGCGTCGTGGCGGGACCAGAGTTCGGTGAACTCGGGGCTCGCGTCCAGCAGTTCGGTGAGCACCTGGCCGACGCGCGGATCGTGCGGCGCCGCACCGTGTCCCAAGCGGAAACCGGCGACGACGTTGCGGGCCACGGCGGGCCAGTCGCGATAGAAGGTCCGCGCGGCCGGGTCGGTGAACACGGCGCGCAGCAGGTTGCGGGAGTGGGGCCAGCCGGAGAAGAGCGCGTCGGCGATGGCGTTGGCGGCCAAGACGTCGTAGGCGCGGTTGTAGACGATCGCAGGATTGTTCGGCCAGGCGTCGACCAGCTCGAGCAGGCTGGGGTCGACGCGGCCGTCGGCCGCCACGTGTGCGCGCGGACTGAGGCCGGCGAGGCGGAACAAGTGCAGGCGAGCGTCCTCGTCCAGGTGCAGAGCGGCGGCGAGCGCGTCCACGACCTGGGCCGACGGCCGTCGCTCCCGGCCCTGTTCGAGGCGGGTGTAGTAGTCCATGCTGACCCCGGCGAGCAGCGCCACCTCCTCGCGGCGCAAGCCGGGCACGCGACGGTATCCGCCCGCCACCGGCAGGTGGATTCGGGACGGAGCGACCTGTTCGCGCCGGGCGCGCAGATACGCCCCGAGTTCGGTTTCGGCCATGTTCGCATCGTAGGGCGCGATCCGGCCGAGATCCGGGGTGCGTTACTCCCAGGAACATTCCGGTCTCCCGGTGGTGGCCACCGGCTTCGAGAGTGGACAGGCGTCGACCACACGGTCGACCTGATGTCCGGCCGAATCGCATTCCACCCGGCGGACATCCGTGAACATTGCACTGCAGGGAGAGACCATGACAGACTCCGTCGCCCTCGTCACCGGCGCGAGCAGCGGCATCGGGCGTGCGGTCGCGCGGCGGCTGGCCGCCGACGGCATGCGCGTCGTCGCGGCCGCGCGGCGCGTCGACCGTTTGCACGAACTCGCCGAGGACAGCGGGGGCGCGATCGAACCGCGTGCCCTCGACGTCACCGATCGGGATGCTGTCCGCGCCGCCGTCGACGACGTCGTCGCACGGCACGGCCGGCTCGATGTCCTGGTCGCCAACGCGGGGGTGATGCCGCTGTCGCGCCTGGACGCCGGCTTGGTCGACGAATGGGACCGGATGATCGACGTCAACATCCGCGGCTTGCTGCACGGTATCGCGGCCGCGCTCCCGCACTTCCTCGCGACAGGCAGCGGCCACCTGGTGACGGTGGCGTCGATCGGAGCGCATGCCGTCAGTCCGACCGCGGCCGTGTACTGCGGAACCAAGTACGCGGCGTGGGCCATCACCGAGGGCCTGCGGCTGGAGGCGCCGCCCGGCATCCGGGTCACCACGATCTCGCCGGGCGTGGTGCACAGCGAGCTGGCCGACACCATCAGCGACCCGCACGCCAAGGCGGTCATGACCGAGTACCGCAAGCACGCGATCGCGCCCGAGTCGATCGCCGAGGCCGTCGCCTACGCGGTGGGGCAACCGCCGGACGTCGACGTCAACGAGATCATCGTCCGCCCGGTCCAGCAGCGCTGAGGTGCGCCCGGGGCAACGGCGGGCGCCATCGCCGCGTTCGGTGCCGCCGCCCCGGGATTCCGCCTGGCAGCGGCTATGGGCGGGGCATTGCCCTCACGGCGCTCCCGATCGCACCCACACCGCCGATCCCGGTCGCGCGATATCGGTAACGGGCCTGTGGCCGAACACGATTCGACCGGTAGAGCATCGGCCCGTGGAGGGGACGAGCATGATGATCGATCCGCAATGCGGTGGGGCCACACCCCGGTGTGCGGCTCCGCCCTTGCGGTCGATCGCCTGCTCTTCGTAGCGCCCGCTCGCGGCTCGGAGGTCGTCGGACGGCCGAGCGCCCAGCCCTGCTAACCCGGGGCTATCGAAACCGCCGAGGGCAACACCCGAGATCACGTCGAACGCATGCGACGGATCGACGAGCGCGAGAGACATGAATGCGAAACCCCGGCGAACCGGATCGCGTGCGGCCAAAGGTCTATCTCGAACGCGTGACATGAGGGAGGCTGGGGGTGGGTACGGCGTGCCGATCGGAGTCGTTCGGGAGCCGGAACCGTGACATCGTTCGAGGCCATTCGCTCTGTGCCCGATCCTGTGGTCGTCCGTCGACGGGCGGCGGTGGGTTCGGTGAGAGGGGAAGAAATGCGCGGCTTGACGGTGGCGGCGATGCTTGTCGTGGCGATGCTGTGCCCTGCGCCGGGTTCCGTGCACGCGGAGCCGATCGCGGCGTGGCCGAACTGGCAACCGGACCTCGACCGCGCCGTCGTCGTGTCGGGAGTGCCGGGCGCGCAGTTGGTGGTGAGCGGCGACTCCGGTGACGTGCAGCTCAACAGTGGCGTGGGCGATATCGGCACCCGGGCGCCCTTCCCCGATGGCGCGCAGATGCGGATCGCGAGCAACACCAAGGCATTCGTCGCCGCCGTCGCCCTGCAACTGGTCGCCGAGCAACGCGTCGACTTGGATCTGCCGATCGACCGATACCTGCCCGGCGTCGTCACCGGACCGGGCGGCGACGGGACTCGCATCACCGTGCGCAATCTGCTGCAGCACACCAGCGGCATCCCCGACTACCTGGACCAGGTGGATCTCGACAGCGTCGCGGGGATGCAGCGCTCGCGTCCGGCGTCCGAGCTCATCCGGGTTGCACTCGATGAGCCCGCCGAGTTCGAGCCCGGCGAGCGCTGGGGCTACTCCAACACCAACTACCTGATCGTCGGTTCGTTGATCGAGCGGGTGACCGGCCTTCCGGTGGGCGTGGAGGTCACGCGGCGGATCATCCTGCCGCTCGGACTGCAGAACACCTACTGGCCGGTGTACCCGATCGAGCAGGTGGTGCGCGGCCCGCATCCGCGCAGTTACCTCGTCAGGGGCACCGAACGCATCGACGTCACCGACATCGATCCGAACTGGGGGCTCGCCGACGGCGCGATGGTCGCCAGCGGACGGGACTTGAATCACTTCTTCATGGCATTGGTCTCGGGCCGGGTGGTCCCGCCCGCGCAACTGGAGGAGATGCGCCGGACGATTCCGACCGGTGTGCCCTTGCTCGACTACGAGATCGGTCTCGGGCTGTTCCGGAAGGTGAACAGGTGCGGCATGGAGACGTGGGGGCACGGCGGCTCGATCACCGGCAGCAGCGTGGTCGGCGCGGCCACCGACCGCTACGCGGTCACCGTCGCCATGAATCAGCTGCCCACCCTCGCTGCCTCGCTCGCCCTGCGCGGCAGCATCCAGGATGTGATCGACACGGTCATGTGCGATCTCGCAGGCTGAGTTGTCCTCCTGGCAACGAGCGTGAAACCGCTGTGCGCCGATCTGTGGGCGGGGATGATGCGAGAGTGGACGAGGCGACGTACCGGGAGACGAGGAACGCCCTGCACGGGGCTGCGGAACTGCTCATCGCCGGGCCGCAGTACCGGCGCGACGGGACGATCCGGCTGGGGGTGGTGCCCGGCGGGTTCGGTGGGGTGCGGCTGCCGGTGTCGGTGGATGGCACCGAACTGGTCGGGCCGTCGGGTCGCGTGCCGCTGTCCGGCAGCTACCGGCAGCTGGCGGACGCCGCGGGCATCGCGCCGGGCGCACCGGAAGGCGTGTACGCCGAGACCAGCGGGCGCGATCTCGACGCCGAGGTGCGCGTCGACGCCGAGGCCGCGGCGGTGATCGCGGACTGGTTCGCCCTCGGAGACGACGCGCTGCGCCGCCTCGCGCCCGACATCACGCCGGTGCTGTGGCCTGAGCACTTCGACCTGTCGAGCACGCTGGACGAGGTCAATTTCGGTGTGTCCCCAGGTGATTCGGCGCATCCCGGCCCGTACGCGTATGTCGGTCCGTGGGTCCGGCGCACCGGCGCATTCTGGAACGCGCCGTTCGGCGCGCTGCGCCCGCGCGAGCAGGCGCCCACCGTCGCCCAATTGCTCGAGTTCTTCGAGGAGGGCAGGGATCGCGCCGCGGCAGGTGACCAGAGCCGCTCGTGAGCCTGATCAGCCAACGGCCGCACCGGGTTTCGGTGCGGCCGCACGGGATGTTCTGAGGGGATCGGATGCTCAGCCCAGGCTGAACGGCGCGCCCCAGACGGTGAGGTGGGAGGCGACGTTCGCGGTCTCGATTTCGACGCGGATGAAGGCCCGCGCCTGCGCGTAGCCCGCGCATCCGTTCAGCGCGATGGTGGAGTCGGCCCAGGTGACCGACCCGGTGTTGCCGCGAAAACGGTTGACGGGCTTGTGATCTTCGTTGCCGAAGTCGTCGGGGACCTCGACGTCCATGAGGTAGAAGGACCGAGTCTGGCCCGGGCCGAGCGAGAGCGCGCCGCCGGTCTCCGCGCCGACGTTCGGTCGCACGTTCTGCCCGTTGCTCCAGTTGGCCCCGCCTTCCACCCCGCCCTCCACGGCGCCGCCGGAGATGTCCACCTGACAGCCGACGGTGTAGCCGGGGATGAGCTTGCCGCCCGGCCGGTCGCCCGCCCCGGCCACCTCGACCTGCGCGCTGCCCGACACCCAGGCGTTGCGATGCAGCGGAGTGCCGCCGAGCGAGGGATTGATGGTCACCGATTCGCCGACGAGCCGGACGGTGACCACCGTGCCGTCCGACAGCGTCTGCACTTTCTCGGCGCCGGGTAGCGGCACCACCACGTCGGCGCCCGCGGTGCCGCACGCGAGCGCGGCGACGCCGGCCGCCGCGGCCGTGACGGACCTTCCGATGTGCTTGCGACAGTTCATGTCTCTCCTTGTGAAGGCACCCGCCCGGTCAGGCCGGGATGGGTGCGTCGTCGTGTTCGGGTGCGGCCGGATCCTGGACGAAATCCTGGCGGCGGATCAGCACGAGCGCCGCCGCGCCGACGATCACGCTGGCGAGGCCGCCGATGGTCGCCACGGCGTGCAGGCCGGAGACGAACGCCGCGTGCGCGGCGTTGGTCAGTTCGGCGGCGTGCGCGGGGGAGGTTTCGGCCGTGAGCCGATCGATCGAGCCCGCGGCGATCGCGTCGACGGCCGCGGCGGGCACCGGCTGCCCGGACAGGCTGTCGGCGATCCTGGCGTGCGCGACCGCGCCGAGCACCGCGACGCCCAGCGCCGAACCCACCTGCTGGAAGGTCTCGTTCACCCCCGAGCCCATACCGGAGTCCTCCGGCGCGACGATGGCGACCGCGGCGTTGGCCCGCGGCGGATTGAACAGTCCCATGCCGATGCCCGCGACCAAGAACGGCAGCAGGGCCGCGGTCCAGTCGTCCTCCGGGCCGATGGAGTTCAGCAGCAGGAACCCGATGCCGGTGAGGATCAGGGCCGCGCCGATCAGCCGGTTGGTCGCCACCCGCACGCTCAATATGCCGCCGAGCACGCCCGCCACCAGCAGCATGCCGGTGAGCGGCAGGAAGCGCAGCCCGGTCTCGATCGCGGAGTGGCCGAGCACACCCTGCATCCACAGCACCCCGAACAAGATGACCGGGATGACCGCGAAATTCAGCACGAAGGTCGCGGCCGAGAGCGCGTCGAAGGTGCGATTGGCGAACAGCCTCAGATCCAGCATCGGATGTCTGCCCCGGCGCTGCACCAGCCCGAACGCCGCGACGAACACGACGCACCCGGTGAAGCACAGAATGGAGGAGCCCGCCGTCCACCCGGCCACCGGACCGCGAATGATCCCGTACACCAACAGGAACAGCGCCGCCGAGAACAGCACGAGCCCGGCCCGGTCCACCGGCCTGCTGCCGCGCCGGGCGCTTTCGGGCACCTTCGCCAGCACCACCAGCAGCGCCAGCAGCCCGGTCGGCACGTTCAGGTAGAACACCCAGCGCCAATCGATTTCGGTGAGCGCGCCGCCGACCAGCGGACCCGCGGCGACCGAGATTCCGGTCGTCATTCCGAACAGGCCGAACGCGGTACCGCGCTCCTTACCGTGGAAGGCCGCCGCCAGCATGGCAGGGCCGACGGCGTAGAGGATGGCCGCGCCGAGGCCTTGGACGCCGCGGGAAACGTTGAGCAGCAATGCACTACCAGCGACACCGCAGGCCACTGACGCCGCGGTGAACACCACGAGCCCGCCGGCGAACAGACTGCGCCTGCCCACCCGGTCCGCCAGCGAACCACTGGTGAGCAGGAACGCGGCCATGCCGAGCGCGTAGGCGTCCACCACCCATTGCAGCGCGCCGAAGCTCGCCGACAGGTCGGCTTGGATGGCGGGCAGCGAGACGTTCACCACGGTGATGTCGAGGGTGAGCATGAAGGTGGACACGCACACCGTGGCGAGCACCCACCATCGGCTTGGATCTGTGACCGGTTCGTGCACCGTCGAATTCGGCGCTGTCGTGGGGCGTGTGGTGGTCATGCGGTCTTGCTCCAGCCGTGCAATACGAAGACGGGGTGTTTGTGCGCCTCGGCGGCGAACTCACTCGGCGCAGAGCGCGGCGAGGCGTCGAAGTAGGGGATGGTCACCGGTGCCTTCCTGATGTACTGATGCAGCACCGCGCCCGCGCGATCGCCGTGCACCGCCTCGGCGCGTACCCGCTGTTCGTCGCCGCCGCGGTGCAGGCGGACGAGATCGCTGGCGCGCACGTTGTGCACCCAGCCCACCTCCCCGTAGGGGGAGACGAGCCACCGCTGTCCGTCGAATTCGATGATGCGCACCGGGTTTCGGCGCGCCAGACCGCTGCGCCGACCGGTGGTCTCCAGGATGTACATGCCGTCCGGCCCCGCGCCGCGCGCGGCCAACGCCATCACGGCGCGGTTGACCACCTTGCGGACCGGACCGGCTTGGTACTGCACTGCCATGCTCTATGTCCTTCCGGTACGGCGGGCCCGGCCAGAGGAGCCGGGCCCGCCGCGATACCGAACGATTACCGCGACAGCGCTGTCGAGGTTGCCGCCGAAGTGCCGAGCGCGTTTGCCGGATCGTCGCTCGGCCGGCCGGCACCGCCGGTCTCCGGAGCCGCGTCGGCTCCAGGTTCGGGAATTCCGTACTTGTCCCACCACCTCGCCAGCGGCGCGGGAGCCCACCACGCCTTGTTGCCGAGCAGCCGCATCGTGGCGGGCACCAGCAGGCCGCGCACGATGGTGGCGTCCAGGAAGATGGCCACCACCAGGCCGACGCCGATCATCTTGACGATCGTGATGCCGGAGAAGACGAAGGCGCCGAGCACGACGGCGAGCAGCAGCGCGGCGCTGGTGATCAGTCGTGCGGTGTGGCGGACACCGAAGGCCACCGACTCCACCGGATCACCACTGCGCACATAGTGCTCGCGGATGCGCGCCAGCAGGAACACCTCGTAGTCCATCGCCAGGCCGAAGGCGATCGCCATGATCATCATCGGCATGTTCGCGTCCATGAAGCCCGCGGGCACGAAATTCAGTGGGCCGGAGAGGAAACCGTACTGGAAGATCAGCGCCACGATGCCGAAGGTGGCGAACAGCGACAGCAGGTTCATCAGCACCGACTTCAACGGCAGCAGCACCGAGCCGAAGGCCAGGAACAGCACCGCGAACGACACCACCGTCACGATCAGCAGCATCCACGGCAGCCGCTCGGTGAGCATGTCGAGCAGGTCGGCCACCGCCGCGGGGCGGTTGGTGAACGACGCGGTGGCCTCGGCGGGCGGTTCGACGGCCCGCAGCTGCCGCACCACATCGCGGATCGGCGCGTCCATCGAGTCCAGCGAGTAGCCGAGCGTGACGCGGGCCAGGTCGCCCGCCGTGCCGGTGACAGTGGCGCTGTCCACGCCCTGCACGGCGCGCAGGCGGTCGAGGTAGCCCGAAAGCGCCTGCTGGGCTTGCGGACTCGCGGCGTCGCCGGGCATGTCGACCACCGCGGTGATCACCTTGGTCGGATCGAGCGGGAAGTCCCGATCGAGCTCCGCCGAGACGACCCGGCTGTCGGTGCCTGCGGGCAGCGCCCAGTCGGCGGGCCGCGACCAGGTCGCGCCGAGCAGCGGCAAGCCGAGCAGCACCAGTGCCAGACCGATGCTCGACGCGGCGAGCACCGGGCGGCGCATCACCGCGTGCGCGACCTTGTACCAGCGCGCGCCCGGCTCGCCGCGGCCCTTGCCGAACGACGGCAGCGGGATGCGCAGCGAATTGATGCGCAGGCCGGCGAAACGCAGCAGGGCGGGCATCACGATCAGCGCGCCGAGCACCGCGAACAGCACCACGCTGACGCCCGAGTAGCCGAGCGAGGTGAGGAACCGCGACGGGAAGATCACCAGGCCGCCGAGGGTGACCGCGACGGTGATGCCGGAGACGGCGACGGTGCGACCGGCGGTGGCCATGGTGATGCCGATGGCGTCGTCGACCGAGCGGCCAACGGCCAGCTCGTCACGGAACCGGTTGACGATGAGCAGCGCGTAGTCGATGGCGAGGCCGAGTCCGAGCAGGACGACCAGGTTGATGGAGAAGGTGGACAGATCGGTGAAGGTGCCGACCACGCGCAGTACCGCGAGCGAGCCGATCGAGACGACGACGCCGACCGCGAGCGGCAGCGCCGCGGCGATGGCGCTACGGAAGATGACGATCAGCAGAATCAGCAGCAGAGGGAAGGAGATCAACTCGGCGCGCGCGAGGTCTTCCTCGGTGATCTCGTTGAACTGGTCGTTCACCGCGACCAGGCCGCCGAAGCGGACCTCGAGGCCGGGCTGCTCGAACAGGTGCTCGATCTCGCGCCACACCACCACCCGCTTTTCCTCGATCTGGCCGGGCAGCTGCATGGAGATGTAGGTCTTGTGCCGGTCGGCCGAGACGAAATCGGGGGAGCCCGTGCTCCAGAACGTCTCCAGCCAGGTGTAGGAGTCGCGGGGGATCTTGGCGACCGCGTTTTCGACCCGCTCGCGGTAGCGCGGATCGTCGACGGTCATGTCCGCGCTCTCGTACATGACGACCACGTCGGCGACGTGCCTGCCGAGGGTGGTCTCCAGGATCTCGTCCGCGTGCGACGACTCGCTGGTCGGATCGTCGAGTCCGGCGCCGCCGCCGAGCAGATTGCCCGCGCCCGAGCCCCACAAGCCGCCGAGCAGGATGAACAGAACGGTGCCTACCACCACCCACCTGCGATGGGCGGCGGACCACCTTCCGAGTTTTTCGAACACGATTCCTCCACCTATATAGAGTCGAACTATCCACTACAGATAGTGCTGCTATCTATCTGGGAATGCTACGGCGGGTTGGCAAGAGCGGCAACAGCAATCAGACGAAGGCCAGGGCCCGCACCGGCGCGCCGAAGCCGCCGCGCAATTTCGCGGCGCCGACCACGAGCGTCGCGCCGCGTTCCGGCACGGTGTCGAGCGCAGCCAGGTTCTCGATGCCGTACCGCCCGGAGCGCAGCAGCATCCGGTGCACCATCGGCTCGAACCTGGTGCCGACGTCCAGGCTGCTGCTGTCGGTGCCGAAGCCGACGATGGAGCGTTCGGTGAGCAGGAATTCGGCGGCGTCGGGGCCGATGCCGGGAATCAGCAGGGCCAGCCGCAGCGGGTCGAAGGGCAGGTAGGCGGCGGGATCGTGGACCCGGTGGTACCAGCCGGTGTCCATCGCGACGAACGCGCCGTCGGGGATGCGGCCGTTGCGGCGCTCCCAGTCGAGCAGGTCCTCCACGTGCAGCTCGGTGGTGTTGTCCTGAGCCGCGCGCTCGGTGATGCGGACGACGCACAGCGGAGCGACCAGGTTCTCCACCGGGATCGCGTCGGCGCGCGCGAGACCCCGCTGCGAGTGCGCGGGCACGTCGATGTGAGTTCCGGTGTGTTCGTTCATGGTCCACTCGGCGGTGTTGAAGCCGATGATCTCCTCGAACATCACCTGACGTTGCACCGGCTGGCGCACGTACAGGTTGAACACCGGGAAATCCGGCCCCACCGCATGGGTCAGGTCGCGCACGCTGAAACCGCTCAGGTTCAGCGGTTGGGCCTGGGCGCGCGGCGCGCCGATCGCCCCGGCGGCGGCCGACGCACCCGCGAT
>NZ_BDBP01000016.1 GCF_001613045.1 Nocardia lijiangensis NBRC 108240
CACGGTCGACCTCGGCCGCTCGGTGCGCATCGAGCGGGTGGCGCCTCGCTGGGGCGAGCCCGCGCCCGCGGCTTCGTCGGTCGCGGTGTCCGAGGACGGGCGAGCGTGGTCCGCCGTCGCCGCCGATCCCGCGACCGGGACGCTCACCGAACCGGTGTCCGCACGGTATGTCCGGCTGGAGGTGACCGGCGCGGAGGCGGCCGCGCCGCCGGGCGTCCGGGAGCTGGAGGTCTCGGGTTCTCGCGGCTGAGCCGCACTCATTCGCGCGCGGCGCTCGTGGCCGCCACGGGCTCGGCGGCCTCGTCCCGCCGGATCCTGCGGCTGATCGCCGTGCCCGCCAGAAAGGCGATGGGCAGCATGACGATGCCGTAGACGCCCGCGGGCACCGCCATCCGAATATCGCCGAGCACGCTGATGGCGACCGTCATCGCCAGCGTGCTGTTGTGGATGCCGACCTCCATCGAGCACGCGATGGCCTGGGTGCGCGCGACGCCGAAGGCCTTGGGCACGAAGTAACCGATACCCAGGCTCGCCACGCACAGCAGCGCGACCACCAGACCGACCGCCGCGAGGTAGTCGAGCACGCTGTCCCGCTCGGCCGCCAGCGCCGCGAGCGTGACCACCGCGAGGAATCCCACCGAGATCATCCGCACCGGCCGATCCATGCGGTCGGCGAAACCGGGTCGCAGCCGCCTGGTCGCCATGCCCGCGGTGATCGGAATCAGCACCAACGCGAAGACCTGGGCCACCTTGCCGAACTGCAGGCCGATGCCGTCGGCGCCGGGCGGCGCGAAATAGCCGAGTGCGAGGTTGGTGACCAGCGGAAGGGTGACCACGGCGAGCACCGAATTCACCGCGGTGAGCGTCACATTCAGCGCGACATCGCCGCGGAACAGATGGCTGAGCAGGTTCGCCGTCGCCCCGCCGGGCGAGGCCATCAGCAGCATCACGCCCACGGCGAGCTCCGGGGCCAGACCCACCGCGACGACCAGCCCGAAGGCCAGCGCTGGCAGCGCAACGAGCTGACAGCTCAGCGCCACGATCACCGCGCGCGGATACCGCACCACCCTGGTGAAATCGTCCATCGTCAGCGCGAGCCCGAGCCCGAACATGATGAGCGCCAGAACCATCGGAAGCGCGACGGTGACCGGCCAGCTGTCCATGAACACCTCGTCATGTCGATGCGGCCCACCACCCCGCCGGCCACCGGATCTGTGTAGCACGATGCTACGGGCGGTCTCGCCGATCCGCCGAACTCCCGCGGCCGCCGAGCACGCGCGTCGGCCTTTACTGTTCCGCACCGAGGTGAATCCGTGTTAACTTAGTCGAGAATATGAGTTAACTTAATCGATCGGAGACAGCTATGAGGTCCGCCGTCATCGTGGACGTCGTCCGCACCCCCTCGGGCAAGGGCAAGGCCGGCGGAGGTCTGTCGGAGGTGCATCCGGCGACGCTGCTCGCGGGCGTGCTCGCCGAGCTCGTCTCCCGCAACGATCTGGACCCGGCGCTGGTCGACGACGTGGTGGGCGGTTGCGTCACCCAGGCCGGGGAGCAGGCGTTCAACATCTCGCGCACCGCCGTCCTCGCCGCGGGCTTCCCCGAGTCGGTGCCCGCCACCACCGTGGACCGCCAGTGCGGCTCCTCGCAGCAGGCCGCGCATTTCGCCGCGCAGGGCGTCATCGCCGGGGCCTACGACATCGCCATCGCCTGCGGCGTGGAGTCGATGAGCAGGGCGCCGATGTTCTCCAATGCGCAGGGCAAGGACGCCAACCGCGGGCCCATTGCCCATCGCTACCCGGAAGGTCTTGTCCAGCAGGGCATTTCGGCGGAGGTGATCGCGGCGCGGTGGAAGTTCGACCGCGCCGCGCTCGACGAGTTCGCGGCACGCTCGCACCGGCTGGCGGCCGAGACCGCCGCCGCGGGCGGGTTCGACCGCGAACTGGTGGCGGCAGGCACGCTGACCGCCGACGAGACCATCCGCGCCACCACCACCGCCGAGGGCCTGGCGGGGCTGCGTCCCGCCTTCGTCGACGAGCAGTACAAGGCGCGATTCCCCGAGATCGAGTGGTCGATCACCCCGGGCAACTCCTCGCCGCTCACCGACGGCGCCTCGGCCGCGCTGATCATGAGCGAGGAGGCCGCCGCCAAGCTGGGCCTGCGCCCGCGCGCCCGATTCCACTCGTTCGCCGTCCTCGGTGACGATCCGCTGCTCATGCTCACCGCCGTCGTCCCGGCCACCCGCAAGGTCCTCGGCCGCGCCGGACTGAGCATCGACGACATCGACGCCTACGAGGTGAACGAGGCGTTCGCGCCGGTGCCGCTGGTCTGGCAGCACGAAATCGGCGCCGACGCAGGCAAGCTGAACCCGCGCGGCGGCGCGATCGCGCTCGGCCACCCCCTCGGAGCGTCCGGCACCCGGATCCTGGCCACCCTGGTCAACCACCTCGAGCAGACCGAGGGCCGCTACGGCCTGATGACCATGTGCGAGGCGGGCGGCCTGGCCAACGCGACCATCGTCGAGCGCCTCTGATGACGATCTCCTTCTTCCACACCATCGACAAGACGCACCGATGAGCACGACGACGCGCAGCGCTCTGGTCACCGGCGGGTCCCGTGGCATCGGCGCCGAAATCGCCCGGCGCCTTGCGGGCGAGGGGTATCACCTGACCCTCGCCGCCAGGAATGCCGATACCCTGGCCGAGACCGCGCGGCGTCTGCACGACGAATCCGGCGTCGAGGTGAATCCCGTTGTGGCACAGATGAACGACCTGGATCAGGTGCGAAACCTGGTGCAGGCGCACGCGGATCGGTTCGGCGGACTCAACGCCCTGGTGCTCAGCGCGAGCACCGGGACCGCGGGCCGGGTGGCGGACATGCCCGCCAAGACCTACGAGCGCATGCTGGACGTCAATTTCCGCGCGCCGATCACCCTGATCCAGGCGGCGCTGCCGCTGCTGCGCAAGAGCGCCGCCGACGACCCCGCTCGCGGCGCGAAGATCGTCGCGCTCGCCTCCATCACCGGCGTCGCGGGTGAGGCGGGACTGGCCGCCTACGGCGCCACCAAGGCCGCGCTCATCTCCTTGTGCGAAACCGTCTCGCTCGAGGAGTCGGGCAACGGCGTGAGCGCCACGGCCATCTCGCCCGGCTATGTCGACACCGACATGACGGCGTGGAAGCGCGACGAACTGGACCCCTCGGCCATGCTCGGCACCGGCGACATCGCGGAGATGGCACTCGCCGTGATCCGGCTCTCGCGCAACGCGGTGATCCCCAACATCGTCCTGTCCCGCGCGGGCGATCGATTGTGGCGGGCTTGAGCCGCACCGATTGAGAGCAGGGAGACCGGGTATGCGACCACTGTCAGCCGTAACCGATATTCGGAGGTAGACATCGTGTCGAAGCACGAAAGCGGTCCCCGCGAAGGTGTCAAGGGCGTCGTCGAAGACGCCAAGGGCAAGGCGAAGGAGGCCGCGGGCATCGTCACCGGCAACGAGAACATGGAAAAGGAAGGCCGCGTCCAGCAGGACAAGGCCGAATCGCAGCGTGAGGCCGCCGAGAAGGAGGCCGCCGCCGAGAAGGCGCGGGCGGAAGCCGGCGTCGACGAGGCGCGCCAGAAGGCGTACCAGCGCGGCGACTGATCGCTGACGCACAAGTGGGCGGGTCCGTAGGACCCGCCCACTTGTCGTTGTGTCCTCAGCGTGCGGTCAGGCGCTGCGCGACCGCGCCGAGGCCCTCGGCAATCGCCCGCTGTTGGGCCGGAGTCAGGACATCGAGCAGCGCTCGGCGTACGGTGGCGACGTGTCCTGGAGCAACCTGCTCCAACCGGTGCCGTCCCGCTGCGGTGAGCACGGCGACCACGCCGCGTTCGTCACACGGGGCTGCCGCGCGGCGGACGAATCCGGCCTTTTCCAGCTGAGCGACCTGGTAGGTGAGGCCGCTCTTGGACGTGAAGAGCGCGTCGGCGAGGTCGGTCATGCGCAGTTCGCCGTCCGGCGCGGCGGCCAGCCGGACCAGCGTCTCGTACTGCGTGTGCGACAGCCCCTCCCGCTTGAGATGCTGCTCGATCTCGCGGTTGACCAGGGCGCCCGCCGCCAGGAATCCGTGCCACGCGCGCATCTCGCCGTCGTCGAGCCAGTTCGGTTCGTCCACCCCGCCACCCTAGCGTTGTTGTTCAAATTTGAACCAACCTTCCCAGAGAGGACCTCCGACATGACGACCACGACAGCACCGACCGCGACAGCGGCGGCGAGCACGCTGCCCACCGATCTCGGCCTGCTGGTACTGCGCTTGGCGCTCGGCCTGACCATGGCCGCGCACGGCGCGCAGAAGCTCTTCGGCTGGTTCGACGGCGCCGGGCTCGACCGCACCGCCAAGTTCTTCGAATCGGAGGGTTATCCGGCGAGCCAGGCAGCCGCGGTCCTCGCGGGCATCTGCGAGGGCTTCGGCGGCCTCGCCCTCGCCCTCGGCCTGCTCACGCCGCTGGCGGCGGCCTCCATCCTCGGCGTGATGATCAACGCGACCGCCGTCAAATGGGGCGGCGGATTCTTCTCCGCCAAGGGCATCGAGTACGAGCTGCTGATCATCTTCTCCGCCGTCACCATCGCGCTGGCCGGTCCGGGCCGCTTCTCCGTCGACAGCGCGGTGGGTTTCCTGCGTCCGTACCGCCTGACATACGGCATCGCGGCGATCGCTCTCGGCCTGATCACCGCGGGCATTGTGCTGCTGGCGCGTAACTGATCCGTGCGCGAAACTCGCCTAGAATCGCCGCCACCGAAATCAGGCACGACGAGGTGAGGGCACATGGTTGATCCGCGGGCGACCAACGAGGATCTGACCGCGAAGGCGCGGATCAGGAACGCGGCCATGGACCTCTACGCCCAGTACGGCGCGGAACGGGTGTCGTTGCGCGCGGTGGCAGCCGAGGCGGGCGTCACGCTCGGGCTCGTCCAGCACCATTTCAAGACGAAGGCAGGACTGGAGGCGGCGGTCGACCAGTTGATCGTCGACTATTTCGCGCACGCGGTCGCGTCCGTTCCGGTGGCGGGCACCACCGCGGAGGTCGCCGCCGCGCGGGACGAGGCAGTGCGGCGGATGCTCGCCGCCAACCCCGCGGTGGTGAACTACGTCCGGCGCGCGGTGCTGGAGCCCTCCGAGACGCGGATCGAGCTGCTCGAGTCGCTGGTCGAGCTGACCCGCAAGGAAGTGGTCGGGCTGCGCGAGGCGGGCGTGGCCTCCACCGACCGGCGCGAGTCGACACAGGTCGTCTCGGTCCTCATCCGCCAGCTCGGCGAACTGCTGCTCGCGCCGCTGGTCGAGGCGGTGTGGGAGCAGGTCGCCGGGCCGGGCGAGACCGAGCGGCCGCGGTTGAGCATCACCGTCCACGACTGAGGCGGACCCCCGCCGTATGCGGGCCGAGGGTGGGCTCCCGCCGAGAGCGCTTACGATGCGAGCCATGTCGCACAGCACCTCGCACGATGCGGAGCTGGAGCGGTTGGCCGTGGTGCTCGCCGACCGCCGGGTCGCGGTGCTGACCGGCGCGGGCATCTCCACCGACAGCGGCATTCCCGATTATCGCGGCCCCGATTCCCCGCCCCGCAACCCCATGACCTACCAGCAGTTCGTCGGGGATGCCGCCTTCCGGCAACGGTATTGGGCGCGCAACCACATCGGCTGGCGCCGGATGGACGCAGCCCGCCCCAATCCGGGGCACCGCGCGCTCGCCCGGCTGGAACGCCTCGGCGTCGTCACCGGGTTGATCACCCAGAACGTCGACCTGCTGCACACGAAGGCGGGCCACCGCAGGGTGATCGACCTGCACGGCACCTACGCCCGCGTGCGCTGCCTCGGGTGTTCCGCGCTGATCTCCCGGATGACGCTGGCCGACCGGCTGGAAGCGGCCAACCCCGGCTTCGCCGCGGCGGCCACCGCCACCGGCATCGAGGTGGCGCCCGACGCCGACGCCGTGGTCGCCGACACCGAGAGCTTCCGCATGGTCGACTGCGCTCGCTGCGGCGGCATGCTCAAGCCGGACATCGTCTACTTCGGCGAGAACGTCCCGAAGGACCGCGTCGCCGCCGCCTTCGACCTGGTCGACGCCGCCGATGCCCTGCTGGTCGCCGGATCCTCGCTCACCGTCATGTCCGGCCTCCGCTTCGCCCGCCGAGCCGTCGCACAGGGCATGCCCGTGGTGATCGTCAACCGCGGTAGAACCCGCGGCGACGATCTCGCCACGCTGACCATCGACGCGGGGTGCTCGGAAATCCTCGAATCCCTTGCTCGGCGTTGCGCGAACGAGTCCGCGCCCCTGGCGGCCGAGCCCCAGTAGCGGCCGTGTCAGTTATCGGATACGTAGAAATCGAAGCAGGCTCGGACTCCGGCACGCGAGGTCGCCGCACCGCAACAGCAGTCGTGGCGTCTACCCGGCGAACAGGAACCGCTGCCGCCGAAGCAGACTCGGGATCCGGCACGCCAGATCGCCGCACCGAGACAGCAGTCGTGGCGTCTACGCGGTGAACAGGAACCGTTGCCGCCGAGTCGGACTCGGGATCCGGCACGCCAGATCGCCACACCGCAACAGCAGTCGTGGCGTCTACCCGGCGAACAGGAACCGCTGCCGCCGAAGCAGACTCGGGATCCGACACGCCAGATCGCCGAAGCGATGCAGTAGCGGCGTCGGCTAACCCACCGTAGAAACCGTTGCCGCCGAGGCGGACTCGGATTCCGGCGAATCAGGCCCCATGGCGCGATCGGCGAGCCAGCGAAGGCCGCGGACCGGCAAGCTCCAGCGCGCGGGCCGCCGGACCGACCCGGTGAGGGCACGCTCGGCGCGGTCGAAGCTGTCCTCGAGGCAGGCGTCGTGCATCCAGCGATAGGCGAGCGGCCAGGTCAGGCGGGCCGGGCCGCGGGCGTGCATGGCGAGCAGGTGGATCAGATCGACGCCGCCGTCGGGAGTCGGCTGCACAGTGAGTTCGTGAAAACCGTCGAAACCGCGCGGGCCGGTGAATCGGAAGCGCACCCATCGACCGGGTTCGTACTGTTCCACCGTGTACCGGACCGGACCGTGCCCGCCTGCCGCGCCGACGCCCAGCGGGCGGTCGAAGCGCATGGGCGGCCACTCCGGGGCGGGCCAGAGCCGGTCGTTCTCGCTCGCCAGCGAGTCGAGCAGCTGACCTGCCTCGGCCGCCGACGCGGCTAAGTGTCGAACGTGAATATTGATGACGGCCATGGTTTTTCGCTCCTTCTTCAGCCGTGTACGGAAGTCCGGCGTGGTGCGGAATGGCGGTGGCGACGCCAGTAGTCGGCGGTGGCGGCGAGCAGCAGCACCGGCCACAGCGGCCACCATCCGATCCACCTCCATTTTAGAGAGTTGTCTCTAAAACAGAATTAGAGCATATCCTCCAATACATGGGAAGACCGCCGAAACACGACGCCGATCGGCTGCTGGACGCGGCCGCGGAACTCCTCGCCGCGGGCGGCCCCGCCGCCGTCACCATGTCGGCGGTGGCCAAAGCCGTCGGCGCGCCGAGTGGGTCGGTCTACCACCGCTTTCCGGACCGCCCCGCGCTGCTCGCCGCACTGTGGTCACGCACACTGCGCCACTTCCACGACGAACTACTCGCGGTGCTGACCATCGAGAATCCCGGGGAGGCGATCCGCCGCAGCGCGCGGGCGACCCTCGACTGGGCACGCCGAAACCCCCGCGAGGCGGCCGTGCTGCTCGCGGGGGCACGGGAATTGGGAGAGCGGGACTGGAGCAGGCAGGCGCACAAGGACACCGCGCTACTCAATGCCGCGATCCAAGACGCGATGACCGAGCTGATCGCGCGCACCGGCGACACCGGCGCCGCGGCGACCGACCGGGTGCTGCTCGCCGTCGTCGACCTGCCCTACGCGCTGGTCAGACGGTATCTGCGGGCCGGGCAACGGATCCCGCCGCACGCCGCCGATCTCGCCGAGCAGGCCGCGGCGGCGCTGCTCGGCGCGGCGGATTAGCGACCGAGGGCGCTCTCCAGCTGCCTCTTCGTCATCGTGGAGCGGCCCTTGATGTTGCGCTTCTTGGCCTCGTTGTACAGCTGGTCCCTGGTCGGGCCCTTCGGCCCGCTGCGGCCCGAGCGCTGCCCGCCACGCTGCTGCGGCGACTTGTCCTCGAGCGACGAGCGGCTCGCGGTCTTGGACTGACCGGCCTGCGCGCGATTCTTGTTGACGGTGCGGGCCGCGATCTCCTTGGCGCGCTTGGTACTCGCGCCGCGGTCCTGCGCGGAATCCTTGATGTGTTCGTATTGCCGTTCCTGTTTGCCGGTCCATTCCTTCGGCATGACACACACCTCCTCTGTCGATCGGATACCCCTGAATCGCACGGGAAACCACCGCGACCCGCCGGTGATCGGCCCCGCCCGCCGCCTCGTGCGAGACTGAGCCGGTGATCGAGCGTGAGCGAATGGAAGGCAAGTCGTGAGCGAGCCAGACAAGCCAACCGCCGGGACCGACACCGGCAAGAAGAAGGCGCTCGAGCTGCCGGAGCGCGGGGGCGTGATCGGCCTCGGACTGCTCTGGCTCGCGAAGTGGTCGCTGTGCATCGTCGCGATCGCCGCGGGAGCCTGGGTGCTCGGCTGGATCGTCGCGCGGCTGTGGGTGGTGATCCTGCCGATGGCGCTGGCCGTCGTCGTCGCGACCGTGCTGTGGCCACCCGCCAGGTGGCTCACCAAAATAGGGCTGCGGCCGGCGCTCGCCGCCACGCTTTCGGTGCTCGGCTTCCTCGGCCTGCTCGCCGGGGTGATCGCGCTGATCGTGCCCTCGGTGGTGGACCAGGCCCCCGAGCTGGCCGACAAGGCCACCGAAGGCGTCAACCAGATCCGCAAATGGTTGCAGGGCCCGCCGCTGAACATCCGCGACGAACAGCTCGATTCCGCGGTGGACGCCATCGTGTCCCGGCTGCAGTCCAGCGCCGAGCAGATCGCGACCGGCGTTTTCAGCGGCGTCACCACCGCCACCTCGGCGCTGGTCACGCTGTTCCTGGTGCTGGTGCTCGCGTTCTTCTTCATCAAGGACGGGCCGCGCTTCCTGCCCTGGCTGCACAACGTGACCGGCACCCGCGGCGGCATGCACTTCGAGGAGGTGCTGCGCCGGATCTGGATCACCCTCGGCGGTTTCATTCGCACCCAGGCGCTGGTCAGCCTGATCGACGCGGTCTTGATCGGCGCGGGTCTGGTGATCCTCGGCGTGCCGCTGGCCGGGGTGCTCGCCGTGCTGACGTTCATCGGCGGCTTCATCCCGATCGTCGGCGCCTTCGTCGCGGGCGCGCTCGCGGTGCTCGTCGCGCTGGTCGGCAACGGCCTGACCACCGCACTGATCGTGCTCGGCATCATCCTGGCCGTGCAGCAGCTGGAAGGCAATGTGCTGCAACCGGTGTTGCAGAGCCGCAGCATGCAGCTGCACGCGGTGGTGGTGCTGCTCGCCGTAACCGCGGGCGGCTCGCTGTACGGCATCGTCGGCGCGTTCCTCGCCGTGCCGGTCGCCGCCATCGTCGCGGTGGTGCTGCGCTATGTGGGTGAGCAGATCGACGAAGCCTGCGCGCCGCCGCAGGAACCGGACGACGCGGCCGAACCCGCGCGGTGACCCCCGCGCCACATGCGGCTGTGGCAGTGTGAGTTTCATGAAGACGATCCTGATCACGGGGGCGACGTCGGGTATCGGTCTGGAAGCCGCGCGGCAACTGGGCGAAGCAGGCGATCACCTGATACTCGTCGGACGCAATCCCGAGAAGCTCGACCACGCCGCACGACTGGTCCGCGCGGCGGGCGCGGGACGGGCGGACACGCTGGTGTGCGATTTCGCGAGTCAGGCCGCGGTGCGCGAACTCGCCGCGGCGGTGCTCGCGACCTACGAACGCCTCGACGTGCTCGCCAACAACGCGGGCGGTTACTACCCGGACCGTGTGATGACCGACGACGAGGTCGAGTCCACCTTCGCGGTCAACCACCTCGGCGGCTACCTGCTCACCGAGCTGCTGCTCGACCTGCTGCGGCGCAGCGCCCCGGCGCGCATCCTGTTCACCTCGTCGGTCATGCATTACGGCGCCAGCCTGGACTTCGACGATCTGAGCCTGGCCCGCAGCTACTCCGGCGAGAAGGCCTACAGCCAGTCGAAGCTGGCCAACATCCTGTACGTCCGCGCGCTGGCGCGGCGGCTGGAGGGCACCGGGGTGACCGTCAACGCCTTCCATCCCGGCGCGGTGGCCACCGGGATCTGGGATGCGATGCCGTGGTGGGGCAGGCCGTTCGCGGCGGTCGCCAAGCGCGTGTTCATGATTCCCGCCGCCGAGGGCGGGCGCAGGCTCACCTATCTCGCCTCCGCGCCGGAACCCGCGCGGCACAGTGGACGCTACTTCCAGAACAACGAACTGAAGACGCCGTCGCGCCGCGCGCAGGACGACGCGCTCGCCCGGCAACTGGACGAGGTCAGCGCGCGACTGGTGGGGCTCTCGAGCTAGGGAGCACCCGGACGCCTGCGAACCCTGCCACCGGCCGGTGGCGCGGATTACCATGCAGTGAGGACTCGAAGAGCACACGCTGACATTCGATCGCCCCGGACGTCCATCACACAGACCACGGGGCTCCGTCGATCGGCACCCGGACTTGGGCATCGTCGCCCCTAGCTGATCGTTCGTCCCATTTCCGGAGGAGGACGCATGTCCTACCCGCTGCACGCGAAGATCTGCCTGACCGGCCACGGTTGCCTCTGCCCCGCGGTCACCCTCTTCCTCGTCTCCGAACCGCTGATGCCGGGCGGGAACATCCTGCACCTGCTGGAACAAGCGATCGTCGACGATCCCGGCGCGCCGCCGCGGCCCGACATCCCGCTGGTCGAGTCGCTGGAGACGCCCTCCGAGCCCGGCAGCCCCGAGCCGCAGATCCACGCCGAACTGCGCCCCTTCACCGCGCACCTGCCCGATCCCGAGCGCCTCCGCGCGATCCTGCACGATCATCTGATCGTAGACCCCTTCGGACTCGATCTCGGCGACCGCGCCGAGGTGACCCGGCTGGCGCTGCTCCCCGAACACCGCATCGGCTTCCGCCGCAGCGAGGATTTCCAGCCCGACTCCATCCGCCAGGCCATGCTGGCGATCTACCGGCACTTCGACCTCGACCAGCGCGCACCCCTCGTCTACCACGGCTTCGCGGACCCGACCAACGGATGGTTCGCCCTGCGCACCGCGGCCGCCTGACCCTGCGCCACGAGACGGTCACCTGGCGCGGGTGACCGCCTTCGTGATCTCGAAGTCGAGGCCGAAGTGGTTGAGGCTCAACGGCCACCGAACCTCGATTCACCCGAGCGAGGCGGGCTCGCTCCAGATGTCGGCGCGCACCACGCGCCTGCTGCGACCGTGCGGGTCGAGGATGTGCCCGAAGAGCTTGTCGTGGCGCAGGGTGACGGTGCGTTCCGCGATGCGCAGGGCGGGGTGCGCGGTCGCGAGCCCGGCCTCGAAACGCGGGATGTCGGCCAGGCTGTGCAGATTGGCCTGGATCAGCAGGTTGTGCCCGCCGCTGATGGCGGCGCAGTTGCGCGTCTGCGGGAGCCGGATGATCGCGTCGCCGATCTCGGCGAGACGATCCGGCGGCGCGTCCAGCCACAGCGTCACCGCGACCGGCCAGCCGCCGAGCGGACGCGCGAAATCGCAGCGGAACTGGAGTAGTCCGAGCCGGGTGAGCCGATCCAGCCTGCGCTTGACGGTCGAGGCGCTGGCGCCGACCGCGGTCGCCAAGGATTGGTGCGAGGCCCGGCCGTCCAGCGCGAGCTGGGCGAGCAGCGCCCGGTCCGCGTCGTCGATGCTCACCGCGCGCGCGGGCGCCGTCGGCTGCGGACGCGGAACGTCGAGTTCGGCGCGTTGGTCAGGAGCGAGCGCGTCGATGCGCCAGCGGCCGCCCTCGGTGAACATGTGCGTGACGATCCTGGCCCGCACCGCCGCGACGTGCGGGATGGCGGGCAGCACGTCCAGTGTGTAGTGCGACATGGCGCCCAGATCGCGCGCCGCGACGGTGGCCAGCAGGTTGTAGGTGCCCGCGCAACGCTCCACGGTGACCATGTGCGAGTGCTCGCACAGGCTGCGGCTGACCACGGCCGCCGCGTCGGCGGTGCAGCCGATTTCGACGTAGGCGACGGTGATCTGGTCCAGCAGCCGCGGCCCCGGCGAGGGACTCACCCAGGCCGCGCCGTGCCGCGTGAGCCGTTGCCAGCGGCGGGCCACGGTCACCGGATCGACCCCGAGCGCGTGGCCGAGCTCCGACCAGGAACCACGCGGCCGCAGCTGCAGCGCGTTGATCAAGGCGAGCTCGTCTTCGCTCAGTAGTGCGGCGTCATCCTGCATTCACGCTTCCCATCGTGCCGGATTCCTGCATTCTAGTAGCCGCGAGTGAATGGCGCCCCATGCTTTCTCCCGGTGGCGCGGTGCGGCGCCGGAGACGAAAGGGCAACCGAATCCATGGCCTTCGCCGATTACCAGAACGAGATCTACCTGCGCGGGCTCGGCGGCGTGCAGCCCACGCTGCCCATGTCCTTCGCCGAGCTGGAGGCCAAGGCACAGGCGGCGCTGCCGCCTTCGGTGTGGTCGTACGTAGCGGGCGGGGCAGGTGACGAACGCACCCAGCGCGCCAACGTGACCGCATTCGACCGATGGGGTCTGGTGCCGCGGATGTTCGTCGGCGCGTCCGAGCGCGACCTGTCGGTGGAGCTGTTCGGGATGACGCTGCCCGCGCCGGTCTTCCTCGCCCCGATCGGGGTGATCGGGCTGTGCGCCCAGGACGGGCACGGCGATCTGGCGACCGCCCGCGCCGCGGCGCGCACCGGCATCCCGATGGTGGCCTCCACGCTGTCGGTGGACCCGCTCGACCAGGTGGCGGCCGAAATGGGCGAGACGCCAGGGTTTTTCCAGTTGTACACGCCCACCGACCGCGATCTGGCCGCCAGTCTGGTGAAGCGTGCGGAGCAGGCGGGCTACAAGGGCATCGTCGTCACGCTCGACACCTGGGTCACCGGATGGCGCCCGCGTGATCTCGGCGTCTCGAACTTCCCGCAGCTGCGCGGCCACTGCCTGGCGAACTACTTCACCGATCCGGTGTTCCGCGCCGGCCTGCCCGGCCCGCCGGAACAGCACCCGCAGGCCGCGGTACTGCGCTGGGTTCAGCTCTTCGGCAATCCGCTCACCTGGGCCGACCTGCCGTGGCTTCGCGAACTCACCACGCTGCCGCTCATCGTGAAGGGCATCTGCCATCCCGACGACGCGCGGCGCGCGAAAGACGGTGGCGTGGACGGCATCTACTGCTCCAACCACGGCGGCCGCCAAGCCAACGGCGGCCTGCCCGCCCTCGACATGCTGGCCGAGGTGGTCGACGCGGCCGACGGCCTTCCGGTGCTCTTCGACTCCGGCGTCCGCGGCGGCGACCACATCGTCAAGGCGCTGGCCATCGGCGCGACGGCGGTCGGCATCGGCAGGCCCTACGCGTACGGTCTCGCGCTCGGTGGCGTCGACGGCATCGTGCACGTGCTGCGCGCGCTGCTCGCCGAGGCGGACCTGATCATGGCCGTCGACGGTTACCGCAGCCTCGCCGACCTGACCAGAGACGCCCTGCGCCAGGTCTCGGTCTGAGCGCCCCTTGACTTCAGGTCGACCTGAACTCGCACGCTGAGGGTCGACCTGAGGAAAGGGATGACATGGGTGAGTTCGGAGAACAGGAAAGCCGCGGCTACGATCGCCGCGCCACCAGACTGCTCGGCGGTCTGTACCGGCACATCGCGGACGAGGTGGCCACGTCGACCGGGACCGGTGAAGCGGTGCTCGACGTCGGGACCGGCCCGGGAGTCCTGCTGGCCCACCTCGGGCGCAGACGGCCGGATCTGCTGCTGCACGGCGTGGACCTCTCGCCGCACATGATCGCGCTCGCCCGCACCAAACTGGCCGGGCGGCCCGTCGAGCTGTCGGTGGGCGATGTGGGCGCACTCCCCTACCCGGACAACAGTTTCGACCTGATCGTCTCGAGCCTGAGCATGCACGAGTGGCCGGATCCGGTGGCCGCGGCGGCCGAGCTCGAGCGGGTGCTCCGGCCACGCGGGACACTGGCGCTCTACGACTTCCGTTTCGTCCGCGACGCCGCGATGCGGACCGCGTTGGGCGCGCGTTTCGAGGAGCCGACGGTACGCAGGAAGGTCGTGCGGCCCCGCGGGTATCCGATCGGGCTCTATGCCCAGTGGACGGCTCGAGCGGCGTGTCGGACGAGGTCCGTCGATGATTCGCGCTACGCCTAGGGTGCTGTGTATGCCCGAATCCGCGGTGACGATCGGCGAACTGGCCGCGCGATTCGGCCTGGCCACCCACGTGCTGCGCCACTGGGAGGACCTCGGCCTGCTCGCGCCGCACCGCGATTCCGGAGGTCGCCGCGTCTACCGCGCCGACGACGCGGAGACGGTGGCCGTCATCCTGCTGGGCAAGCGGGTAGGTCTGTCGCTGAACGAGATCGCCCGGCTGTTCGAGAGCGCCGCGGATCGTGACGCGCGCCGCGAGCTGCTGCGCGCGCACCGCGATCAGCTGGCCGCGCGGATCGCGCGCGCCACCGCGGCGCTGGACACCATCGAGCACGCATTGGAGTGCGACGCAATGGATTTCCGTTCGTGCCTGCATTTCCGCACGAAGGTCGACGAGGCGCTGCGACTCGGCGTCGACGGGGTGGCGGCCCACCCCGTCGACGTTCCGCTCAGCGAGCGGTGACCGTGGTGGGCAGGCTCGCGAAGCCGCGGTTGTTGGAGGAGTGGATGCGGCGCAGCTGCGCGGCGTCGATGTCGTAGTCGGCGACCGTGGCGACGATCTCCTCCAGCGCGACGCGCAGTTCCAGCTGGGCCAGGTTCGCGCCGAGGCAGTGGTGGCGGCCGCTGCCGAAGACCAGCGCGGCGCCGGTGTCGCGGTCCAGGTCGAAGGCATCGGGGTCGGCGAAGACCTCGGGGTCGCGGTTGGCCGAGCCGGTCAGCAGCAGAATGCGCGCACCGGCCGGAATGTCGGTGCCGTGCAGGGTGATCGGTTCGGTGGTGCTGCGCAACTGGGACTGGGTGGCAGGTTCGTAGCGCATGCCCTCGGCGATCCACTCGTCGATGCGTCCGCCGAAAGCCGCGCGGCGCTGGTCGGGGTGCTGCCACGCGGCGTGCCAGAGGTTGCCCAGCGTCAGCATGGTGGTCTCGATGCCCGCGCCGACCAGCAGGATCAGCACCCCGACGATCTCCTCGGGGCTGAGCCGGTCGTCGCCGTCGGCGGCGTCGAGCAGACCGGAGAGCAGGTCGTCGCGGCGGGTCTTGCTCCGTTCGATGGTGAGCTCGGTGTAGTAGCCGACCAGCGTGCCGATGGCCTGCATCGCCTCCGGGCGCAGATCGGTGGATTCCTCCTCGGTGTACATGATTTCCATGCCCAGCTTGCGGAGCATCTCGCGGTCCGCCTCCGGGACGCCGACCAATTCGGAGATCACATCGGTGGGGAACGGGCCCGCGAAATCGGCCATCAGATCGAAACTTTCGCGTTCCAGCAGTGGCTGCCACAGGCCGCGCGCGATCTCCCGTAGTCGCGGCTGCAACTCCTGCACTCGCCTATTGGTGAACGCACGGGCAACCAGACCGCGCAGACGAGTGTGCTTGGGCGGGTCCATCGCGACGAAGGAAAAGAACCGCTCGGCCTGAGGTCCCCAGAATGCGGGTTCCATGCGCAGTCCGTTGGCGCTGGAGAACCGATCCGAATCACGCAGCGCGGCAACGATATCGGCGTGCCGGGAGAATGCGTAGAAATCGTCGGCCGGGTTGTGGAAGACGGGCGCCTCCGCGCGTAGCCTGGCGTAGTACGGATAGGGATCGCGGTGGACGTCGAAATCGTACGGGCTGTACTGCAACTGCATGACGTAGCCTTCCGGGGGCCGTGCGAGATTCACGCTCGCTACCGGTTCGCAACTCGAGCTGACACGATGAGCGTAGTCGAAATGAATTGAGGGCAAGGTGAACTCGGAATCGGCAGCTGCCCGGGTGGATATCAGCAAACCGCACCCGGCGCGCCGGTACGACTACTGGCTCGGCGGAAAGGACAATTTCCCGGCGGACCGGGACTCGGCCGACGCGGTGGCCGAGGCATTTCCGACCGTGCGCCTCGCCGCGGTGGAGAACCGCAACTTCCTGCGTCGCGCGGTGACCTACTTGGCCGCCGAGGCGGGCATCCGGCAGTTCCTCGATATCGGCACCGGCCTGCCCACCGCGGGCAACGTGCACGAGATCGCGCAGGGCATCGCGCCCGAATCGCGCATCGTGTACGTCGACAACGACCCGATCGTGCTGGTGCACGCCAGAACGCTGCTGGACAGCTCACCCGAAGGCGCGACCGCCTACCTCGACGCCGACCTGCGCGACCCGGATCGGATCCTCACCCACCCGGATCTCACCGGCACGGTCGACCTGACCGAGCCGATCGCACTGATGCTGGTGGCCATCATGCACTTCATCACCGACGACGAGGCGCCCTACGGCCTGGTGCGCCAGCTCAGCGAGGCACTGCCCTCCGGCAGCTACCTGGTGATGACGCACGCCACCAACGATCACCTCACCGACGAGGACCTCGCCGAGACCAAGCGGGCCAACAAACGCAGCGGCGTCCCCTTCCAGCTGCGTTCCACCGCCGAATTCCGCCAATTCTTCACCGGCTTCGACCTCGTCCCACCCGGCATCACCTCGGTGATGACCTGGCGCCCCGAAGTCTGGCGCCCCCACCCCCGCCCCGAAGCGGTCTCCATGCTCGGCGCCGTCGCCCGCATCCCCTGACCGCTCCCACACACCGTTCGGGCGCCCCACAGCGCCACCGGCTTTGTGACGCGTGCGGGGGCTTTGTGGGGGTCAGGGGGTGCGGCGGGCTTTGGCGCGGCGTTTGCCCTCGTGCATGGCTTGGACGCGGGCGACGGGGATAGTGTGGCCTTCGGCGACCAGGTCGGCCGGGAGTGGTTGCGGGGCGGGCATTTCCGCGGTCCAGGGGTCGCGGTCGCCGAGGCGGTCGGCGGCGGTGCGGAGGGTGAAATCGGTCGGCTTCGCATCGGCGAGATCGGCCCAGCCGACCGGGAAGGACACCGGGACGCCGGGGCGGATGCGCGGGCTGTAGGCGGCGACCACCGTCGCGCCGCCCGCTCGGGTGGAGTCCAGGAAGACCTTGCCCTCGCGGTCCTCGCGGATGAACGCGGTGGTGGCAAGGCCGGGGTCGAGACGTTCGGCGCGGGCGGCGATCGCCCGGGTGGCGGCCGCGGCGTCCTCGATGGCGGTACCGGCGGCCACCGGGACGAACACGTGAACCCCTTTGGCGCCACTGGTCTTCACCGCGCCGGACAGTCCGTCGGCGGCCAGCGCCGCGCGGATCAGCTCGGCGGCGAGCACCGCGTCGCGGAAGGTCTGGCCCGGTGAAGGATCGAGATCCAGGACCAGATGGGTCGGTCCGGCGGAGTGGTCGGCGAGCAGCAGCGTCGGGTGATATTCGACGGCGCGCTGATTGCCGAACCACAGCAGGGTGCGCACGTCGTCGCAGAGGGCGTAGGTCACCTCGCGGCGCGAGCTCTCGGCCCACAGCGCGATCCGTGGCACCCACTCCGGGGTGTACTTGGGCAGATTCTTCTGCATGAAGGGTTCCTGCCCCGGCCGGATCCGCACCACCGACAGCGGACGGTCACGCAGCTGGCCGACCAGCCGGTCGCCGACGAACTCCAGGTAGTCGACGAGATCCCGCTTGGTCGCCTCCGCCCCGTCGAACAACGGCTGGTCCAGGTTCGTCAGCGTGACGCCCGCGCGCTCCTCTTCGCCACCCATCGCCCCACCTTGCCCGGCGGCCATGGCGCGGTCAACCCCGCGGGCGGGCGGCGCGGCGGTCGCTGCCGCGTATCCTTCGGCACCGCCGCGGCGACGGTGACCTGTCGAACTCTCCAAAGAGCTTCGTGCCGTCCGGCAGGTTCACCGGACGGCACGAAACTGGTATTTCAGGAAGCCCCGCATCTACAGCGCGGAGAGCTATCTCCTTGGCGGGCAAACATAGTCGACAGAGTTTCATACGCCGCGCCTACCCCGACGCGGCGGATGAAAGATCAAATTCTCGCAAATTCACCGCAATCAGGCCCCGATGGGGCAGGACCGACTAGCGGTGATCTACCGTGAACGAATCAGGCGGCAGGCTTGGGCTGGGTCAGGTCGTTGACGCCGGTGATCGCGTCGATGATGTTGACGATGGCGGAGGTGCCGCCGTCGAGGGCCGAGCTGCCGGAGTCGAGCATGCCGGAACCGGCGGACGAGCCGCTGAACGAACCCGAGTCGGAGCCCGAGGCCGAACCCGTGCCGGAGGAGCCGGTCGCCGAGTCGGCGGCGACGGGGGTCAGCTCCAACGGGGCGGACTGATCAGCGGAGGCCACCGCGACAGGGCCGAAGAACATGGCGGCGGCGGCGGAGACGGCGCCGGCGGTGGCAAGGGCCTTACGAGAGAACATGCGTGGAGCTTCCTTTCACAGTTTGATAACGACGCCATCACAGGCTCGCATCAGCAACACTAGGAAAGATAAACTCATAAATCCACTTCTCATATTGTGCGATGAATCACCGTTAATTCTGCGCTAACAGAATATTGTGCCGTGGTAACACCATTTGATCTTCATACCGGCGTGGATTCGATGATCAAATTCTATTGAATTATCCGACGGTGTCGCGTATCTGCTTGCGGCGGTGCCGATCTCGTCGTGGACCTCCGATTCCGGCACGGCAGGGCCCGAGCCGACGACGCGCTCGAGGGCGCTGCCATGACGGCGATCCGGCTCGGGTTACCGGGGCGAGGTGGCGCGCCGGGCGACGGCGAGACACACTCGAGACCATGAGTTCGATGTCATGGCGACGCGGGACGGCGGGCCCCGCGTGACCGCGCTGGCCCGCGGCGAGAACCGGCCCGCACCCGGTGACCGGATGACGATCACCGTCACCTGCACCGCGGCCGTCGACGTGTCCGCACTGCTGCTGAACGCGGCGGGCCGGGTCCGCTCCGACGGCGATTTCGTCTTCTTCAATCAGCCCGCCGGGCCTGGCGTCACCTACCGGCACGGGCGCGGCGCGGGCGACATGGTCGACGTGCAGACCTCCGCGCTGCCCGCCGACGTGGACACGGTCGTGGTCACCGCCAGCCTGGACGGCAGCGGCCCACGCACCTTCGCCGGCGTCGGTTCGCTCACCGCGACCATCGGGTCCGATGCGGGCACTGTCACCTTTCCGGTGACCGGGCTCAGCACCGAGGCCGCCGTGGTGTGCGTGGAGATCTATCGCCGGGGCGGCGCGTGGAAGATCCGCGCCGTCGGCCAGGGATACGACGACGGGCTCGCCGGGATCGCCAGGGCGTTCGGCGTGAACGTCGACGACGACCCCGAGCCGCCGAGCGCTGCACACCCCGCGGCGCCCCAGACTCCGCCACCGGCGTATCCAGCCGCGCCGCCCGCCGCACCCCAATCTCCGCCACCGGCGTACCCGACCGCGCCACCACCGGCGCACCACCCGGGCGGCGGCACCGTCCCCGGCTACGGCGCTCCGGCCTATCCGAACGCCCCCGGCTACCCGAGCGCCCCGGCCGCCACATACGGAACGCCACCCGCACCGGGCTACCCCACAACCCCCGGTCACCCCCCGTCCGGCGCGTTCCCACCCCCGCAGATGTCGACACCCCAGCAAGGAGCGCTGCCGATGCAGAGCGATCTGTTCAACCCGAGCCATGCCGAGGTCAGCGGCGTCGGGATCCAGAAACAGGGCGGCAAGATGGTCAAGGTCGGCCTCGCGGGCGAGGTCATGGCGCGCGCCGGATCGATGGTGGCCTACCAGGGTGACCTGCAGTTCCAGGCGCTGGGTTCCGGCGGCATCGGCCGCGCCATCCAGCAGCGGCTGACCGGCGAGGGCGTGCCGCTGATGAAGGTGTCCGGCCGCGGCGATCTGTTCCTGGCGAACTCCGCCGCCGACGTGCACCTCATCGATCTCGACGGCAGCGACGGGCTGACCATCAACGGCGCCAATGTGCTCGCCTTCGACTCCACGCTGCGCTACGACATCAAGATGGTCCAGGGCGCGGCCGGGTTCGCGAGCAACGCGGGGCTTTTCAACTGCGTGTTCACCGGGCGCGGCCGGATCGCCATCACCACCCACGGCACGCCGGTGGTGCTGAACGTCGACCAGCCGACCTACGCCGATCCGCAGGCCGCGGTGGCGTGGTCGTCGAGCCTGCAGACCAACATCAAGCGCAACGACTCGTTCGGCCTCGGCAGGCTCATGGGCCGCAGCACGGGCGAGGGCTTGACGCTGGCCTTCTCCGGCCGCGGTTTCGTCATCGTGCAGCCCTCGGAGCTGCCGCCCGGCGGGCTGCTCGGCGGCACCGGCGGCGGCCAGCAGGCCGGGCAGAGCGGCGGCATGCTCGGCGGCCTGTTCGGCTAGACCGGCCCTCGAGACAACAGCGGGCGCCCGTGATCCGCGAGCGTCGCCCACACCACCTTGCCGACCGGCCAGCGCGGCGCACATCCCCATGCCCGCGCCAGCGAGGCCACCACGTGCAAGCCGAACCGCGCGGGGTGCCCCGCGACCGGTTCGCGCAGCATCGCCTCCTGCGGATCGGCGTCGGCCACCGCGATCGTGAGCAGCCCACCCTGGGATTCGAGGCACAGTCTCATCTCGCCGAAGGCGTGCAGCAGCGCGTTCTCCACCAGTTCGGTGGCCACCAGCAGCGCGTCCGTGCGCACCGGACCGATGCCCCAGCGATCGCACATCCGGGTCACGAACCGCCGGGCGTACATCGAGGAGATCGCGCTCGGCGCCAGTTCGATCGACGCCTCCCGCCGCGGGGGCGGCGCGGGCAGCGACCGCAGCGCCGCCTCGACGGACGCGAAGGCCGGCACCCGGTGCCTGGTCGCGACGGTGGCCGTCGGGTTCGCGACCCCGTCGGCGACCAGCACGATCGGCACGTGCGGCCAGTCGCTGACCCGCACCCGCGCGGACGCGCAGGCCGTCGCCACCGCCTCCTCGATCAAGTCGAGATCGTCGACCACCACGACCACCGCGCGCGGCCGGTCGACGGCGTAGCGCACCAGGTCGTCGCCGAAGCGGCGATAGCCGTCCCAGTCCAAGACCCCGCTGGGCCGGAGCACCGTGCAACCGGCCAGTTCGGAAGGGCGCCAAAGCAGAGCGCCGCGACGGAACCCCGACATTTGCTCTCCGCCCGCACCGCGCCGAGCAGCGCCGCGTGGGCGGTGACCTATCCCGCGCACGCCGTCGCCGGCTGCGCCCACCGCATCCGGTGCGGCTGTCCGAGGCGCGCGGCGATCTCGGGCTGAGGCATCGCTGTCATCGCTCCCGCCTTTCTCCTCGTCGGTCTGTGTCACAGACGGGCTACCCAGCTTCGAACCGTCGAATCGGGCGGGCGCGCCTCACTCCGGTGCGATGCGTCGAGGCAGCGTGGGTGGTCGGAACTCATCGACGGCGAACGGCAGGCATCCGGGTTTCCCGCCGAGCCCGACGGGCACCCGGTGGGCATGGACGACGACAACGAGAAGCGCCCCCACTCCACGGTCACCGAGAGCGATCTGCGTGAGCTGCTCGCCGCCGGCCCTGAAGCGTGCCTGGTCCTGCTCGAAGGACGCGTCGAGATAGCCGAGGGCGCCGCGGACGGTCTGACCATCGCCACCCGCGACGACGTGGCGGGCCGCGCCGGAGCCGAGCCGGACCAGACCCGGATGCGCGAACTGGCGGCGGAACTCGCCTGCGAGATCCGGCTCCAGGGCGCCTGAGCCCCGGAGCCCTCCCAGCCGAGCGCTGACCGCGCGGTCGGCCGGTCAGAGCTGCATTCCGAGGTACCGTGACGTATGAGCCTGTCTCGTCGGCAGCTGTTGAGATTCGGCGCCGCAGGATCGGCCGCGGTGCTCGTCGGCGCCTCGGCGGCCGCCAGCGGCCGGTTCCGTACGCCGCGCTGGTCGGCGGATCCGTTCACGCTCGGGGTCGCCTCGGGCGATCCGACGCCGGACGGCGTCATCCTGTGGACCCGGCTGGCGCCGGACCCGTTCGCCCCCGACGGCCACGGCGGCATGATGAATCATCCCGTGACCGTCGACTACGAGGTCGCCGACGACGAGCTCTTCCGTCACGTGGTAGCTCGCGGTTCCGCCGTCGCGACCCGCGAACTGGCGCACAGCGTGCACCCGGAGATCGACGGGCTCGCACCGGATCGCTGGTACTACTACCGTTTCCGCGCGGGCTCGGTGATCTCGCCGGTCGGGCGTACCCGCACCGCGCCGCCGCCGGGGCGGCCGACCGCGCGCATGCGATTCGGCTTCGCCTCCTGCCAGTCGTGGAGCTCCGGCTACTACACCGCCTACGAGCACCTGGCCCACGAAGACCTCGACCTGGTCGTGCACCTCGGTGACTACATCTACGAGCGCGCGTGGATCCAAGGCCGCCAAGGGCTTTCGATGGGGCCGGAGTTCCAGGAGGAGGCCGTCGACCTGCCCGGCTATCGGCTGCGCTACGCCCTGTACAAGGCCGAGCAGCCGTTGCGCGACGCGCACGCCGCATTTCCCTGGCTGGTCACCATGGACGACCACGAGGTCGACAACAACTGGGCGGCAGGCTCGCCCGGCCTCGGCATCGACATCCACCGGATTCCCGCGCTGTTCCGTCGCCGCCGCGCCGCGGCCTTCCAGGCGATGTACGAACACCAGCCGCTGCGGATCGCTCAGCTGCCGCGCAGTTCCGGCATGCACCTGCATCGCCGCTACCGGTTCGGCGATCTCGCGGAGATCACCATGCTGGACACCAGGCAGTACCGGACGCCGCAGGCGTGCGGCGGCAACGTCGTCGCAGGCTGCGACGAGCGCTTCGATTCCGACCGCACGATTCTCGGTGCCAGGCAACGGGACTGGCTGCTGGACGGTTTCACCACCTCGCCCGCTCGCTGGCAGATCGTCGGCAATCAGGTGGGCATGAGTCAGACCGACAGCGATCCCGGGCCGGACCTTGCCGTGTCCACCGACTCGTGGGACGGATACGCGGCCGACCGCAACACCGTGCTCGGCGCGGCCGTGGACCGCGGCGTGCGCAACCTGGTGGTGATCACCGGCGACCGGCACCAGAACCATGCCACCGATCTGCGCCGCGACTACACCCATCCCGAATCACCGGTGGTGGCTTCGGAATTCACGGGCACCTCGATCACCAGCGGCAGCGACGGCGCCGACATGAACGACACCGGACGACGCCTGCTCGCCGCCAACCCCGACCTGAAGTTCTTCAACGCGCAACGCGGCTACGTCCGCGTCGAGCTGGATCACGGTCTGTGGCGCAACGACTTTCGCGTCGTACCGTACATCCGCCGCCGGGGTGCGCCCGTCCACACTCGCGCGAGTTTCGTCGTGCAGGACGGGGTGCCCGGAGTGCAGGAAGCGTGGCGGCCGGAGCCGCCGGCCGAGTCGGCGCCGAGCTCCGACATCACCGCGGGGCCCGACAGGGGGCCGCGCTGAACCTCACCGGTGCGCGGCGTCGTACCAGCGGTGCGGTATCGACCAATCCCAGCGCTGCGCCGGGGTGTTCGCGCCGAGCCATTCGGCGTGGCAGCGGGGCGAGCCGCCGACGCTCGCGCCGTACAGCAGCAGCCCACCGACCAGGTGACGCGACAGGGTGGATATGCGCGCTCGCATCGTTACCTCCTCGGCAGGACCCGAATTCGCGCCAGAATACGTGCGCGCACCGGGCGGCGGAGGCGAAATCGGCTGATCGCGGACCGCGCCGCGATCAGCCCAGCGCCAGCGTCGTGATCAGCCGAGGGCCAGCGTCGTGATCGGGGTCGACGTCGGCAGCAGCGAGCCGTCGAGCGGTTCGATCGTGATCGCCAGGGTGTCGGCCGGATGGAACCGGGTGACGAACGGCGTGTCGGCCGCGGGCAGTTGCCCGAGCACACCGACCGAGCGCGGCGCGCCTTCCGGCGGCACCAGCCACAGCTGGTAGGCCTGTCCCTCCACGGGGGCGGCGACCCCGTCGAAGTTGACCGTCGCGGCGCCGAGCTGCGCGGAGGTGGTCACCAGCAGCGCCCCGCCGCCCTCGACCACCGCCGAGCGGGTTCTGGTGTCGGGCTGTTCGTGCACCAGCTGGGCCGTGATGTCGTAAGTGATCCGTTCGGCGTCGCGATCGACGAAGAAGACGGCGCCCGCCCCCAGTGCGACTACGAGCGCGGCGGCGGCCGCGAGCCACTGCCATCCCGGGCGGCGCGACCGGAGATCGGTGGGCCCGTCGAGGGCGGACAGGATCGCGTTCTCCAGATCGGCGGGCGGTGCGACGCTGTCGACCACCGTCATCGCCGCGACGGTCTCACGGACGCCGCGCACGGTGTCGTCGAAGGCGGCGGCGGTGGCCGCGTCCGCCGTGTCCACCCGCTGGTCGATGGTCGCGCGCTCGTCGGCGCTGACGGCGTCCATCGCATAGGGGAAGGCCAGGTCGAGCAGGTCCGGGTCGGGAGACTCGGAGTCGATCAACTGGATTCACCTCCGCTGAGGCAGGTCGCGAGTCGCCGCAGTCCGTCGCGGATGCGGCTCTTGACGGTAGGCAGCGGGACGTCGAGCTGGTCGGCGACCTCGCGGTAAGTCCTTCCACTGTAGTAAGCCAGCGCCAGCGCCTCCCGCTGAGTGCTGGTCAGTGTGCCAAGGCATTCGAGCACGGATTGCTCGTCCAAGCGCTGGTCGACCTCCTCGGCGACGATGTCGTGGTCCCGGCCGAGGTGGCTGTGGCCGTAGACGATGTCCCGATCGGCGGTGGACTGCTCCGTGCGGACCTTGTCGACCGCGCGCCGGTGCGTGAGCATCATCAACCAGCCGATCGGGCTGGCCCTGGCGCGGTCGTACCGTTCGGCCGTCGACCACGCCTGCAGGTACACCTCCTGGGTGATCTCCTCGGCCGCGGCCTGACTGCGCGCGATACGCACCGCGAGTCCGAAGACGCGATGGCTGGTCGCGCGATAGAACTCGGTGAAGGCTTCCCGGTCGCCCGATCCGACGGCGGCCAGCAGGTCCGCGAGCCATCGATTGCGTTCGGCGGTCGCGGCCGCGTCCGGCGTGGAGCACTGCGAGGCGTGCGTCCCGTTCTCCGCCGGGTTTCCGCGCAGCCGGATCAGGCCGCGCTTCCCCGCGTCATCGGACATTCTTCACCTTTTCCCGCATAAGAGGTCCTTCGATGCGGATCGGAATCTGGATGGGTGTGATTCGGGCGCCTTTCGACCATGTGCCCCGGCGCCGCCGTCAAACGCTTGTCTGACACACTTGTCCCACCCGCCGTACCCCAGAACCAGGGGCCACATCATTCAGGTCGTGTGCGACGGAGGATTTCGCCGAATACTCCGTGCTCATGATCAGAAAAACCATCGCAGGCATCGCACTCTCCGCCGCGCTCGTCGTCCCCGCGAGCATGGCGTCCGCGTCGCCCCTCCAGGCGCAGACTCCCGTTGCGGACAGCGGCTCGGCGTCTTCCGGGTCGGCGTCCGCCGGGTCTGCCACGCAATCCCTGTGCCTGCTGCTGCGCATGTTGCGCGCCGGGTACGTCGACAGCTCCGGCTCGACACCGGCCTGCACCTTCCTGTAGGCGTGTGACGGGCAGCCATCACAGAAACGGTGCGCAACTCCAGCGGCGTTCGTCCAAGGAACTCCAGCACGGATGACCGGCACGGCATCTCCCGGCGGATACAACCGTTGGCCGCGCACATAGTCTCCTCCGGCATTACCCTCGGTGGTGGGCACGAAAACGTGCTCACCACAGTCTTTTTCGTAATCCGGGGGGATGGACCGGGCGAGCGTACGCCCACGTCGTCACCTTCGGTCTGCGCCGCAGGAGGCACGAGCGTGACCGGCGAAAACCCTGGCACCACACCGATCGTCATCGATCCGCTGGTCCGTGACCTCGATGGTGAGACCGCCCGGCTCCGGGCGGCCGGACCTCTCGCCCGCATCGACCTGTTCGGCGTCCCGGCCTGGAGCGTCACGCAGCACGCGCCTGCCCGCAAGCTCCTCACCGACCCGTGCTTGGTGAAGGACATCAACGCCTGGTCGCTGTGGACTTCCGGCGCGGTGACCCGCCAGTGGCCGCTCATCGGCATGATCGACACGGGCCGCTCGATGTTCACGGTGGACGGTGTGGAGCATCGCAGGCTGCGGATCAAGACCACCCAGGCGCTCACCGCCCGCCGCCTGCACGCGCTGCGCCCCGACATCGAGCGACTCACCGCCGAACTCCTCGACGACCTCGACGCGGTGGGCGGCGACGGCGCCGTCGTCGACTTGAAATCGCGGTTCGCCTACCCGCTGCCGATGCGAGTCATCAGCGAACTGATGGGCGTCGATCGTGCCGATCATCCGATGCTGCTCGGCTGGTACACCGCGTTCTTCTCCGTGCTCACCCCGCAGGACGAACGACTGCGCGTCATCGACGAAATGGATGTCTATTTCACCGAATTGGTGCGCAAGAAGACCGCAATTCCCACCGACGACCTGACCGGCGCCCTGATCCGCGCCGACGACGGCGGCGAACCCCTCACCGAGGAAGAAGTCGTCGGCAATCTGAAAGCGCTCGTCGCCGCGGGTCACGAAACCACCGTCGGCCTGATCCTCAACACCCTGCGCGCCTTGCTCACCCACCCCGACCACCTCGGCCGACTCCGCGACGGCGACCTCGAGTGGGCGTCCGTCATCGAGGAAACCCTCCGCTGGGACACCCCCGTCACGCATCTGCTGATGCGCTTCGCCACCGAGGACATCCAGGTCGACGACACCCTCATCCGCCGAGGCGAAGCCGTCGTACTCTCCTACCGTGCCGTCGGCCGCGACACCGCCTTCCACGGCCCCGATGCCGACGCCTACGACCCCACTCGCCCAACCTCGCACCGCCACTTGGCCTTCGGCCACGGACCGCACATCTGCCCCGGCGCCGCCCTCGCCCGGCTCGAAGCCATCATCGCCCTCCCGGCGCTCCTCACCCGCTTCCCCGCCCTCGAATTGGCCGTCCCCGTCGAGGAAATCCACAACCTTCCGGTGCTCACCCAGAACGACCTGGCGTCCTTCCCGGTGCGGTGGTAAGTCGCTACTCGGCTTCGATGGCCTCGAGGATGGGTGGCGAGCCGCTCCGGTGACAGCCGCTATTCCGACGCGGTGATCCGCGGGAAAGGGTTCTCCGCTTCGAGGAGATAGCCGATCTCGAGCAAGGTTCGCTCGTCTCCGTATGCGGCACTGCACATCACGCCTACGGGCAGCCCGTTGGCGCCGAGACCCGTGGGCACCGAAATGGCCGGCGATCCCGCGACATTGTTCATCGGCGTGTAGCCGGCGTATCGAAACAGTCGGTCGATGAGTTCGTCGGCGGGCACCGTGGGACTCAGGTAACCGAGCGGCGGGACGGCGTGCGTGGTCACCGGCGAGAGCACGATGTCGTAGCGGGTGAAGACGTCGTCGTAGATCCGTTTTGCCCGCCGCAGCCGGTACAACGCGGCCGCGCTGCCGACGAAACGTTCACGGTGGTATCGCCCCAATCCTTTGGTCAGATCGTCGAGGGCGGATCGATCGAACGAGCGGCCGTGCAGAATCTTGCCGGTCAGGGCCGTCATGTGCGCCAGCAGTGCCCAGTACAGCAAGAAATCTTCGGCGAGCCGCCGGGCGAACGGCACGTCCATCGGTTCGACATGATGCCCCGCTTTCTCCAGCAACCGCGCCGCTCGCTCGACCGCCGCGCGGGTCTCGGCATCCGGCTCGTCACCTGTCCCCGAGGCGAGCAGCAGACCGGTGCGCAGTCGCCGGTCGCCTGGTCCCTCGACCATTCCGATGGGAGCGAGCTTCGGATTGTGCCAATAGCGTTCGGCCGCAGCGGTATACATCGCCGTGTCGCGCATCGTTCGGGTCAGCACGCCTTCGGAGACGAGCTTGATCGGAAGCTGACGAGCTTGGGCGTTGTCGAGATGCCGGAACCGGCTCGGCTTCAGCGCGACCAGACCCGCACATGCGGCGGGAATGCGCAACGATCCGCCGCCGTCGTTTCCGTGCGCCACCGGTACCACGCCGGCCGCAACCAGCGCGGCACCGCCGCCGGAGGATCCGCCCGCCGAGTACTCCGGGTTCCACGGGTTGACAGTCGGCGGTGCGTGCTGGAATTCGGTGGTCGGATTGAGACCGAACTCCGGCAACCTCGTCTTGCCGAGCAACGTCACCCCCGTGCTCAGGAATTGTCGCGTGTACGCGTCGTCCCGCGTGGCAGGCCGCGGCTGGAACGCGACACTGCCGTGGCGGGTCGGCATCCCGGCCACATCGGCATTGTCCTTGATCAGCGTCGGCACCCCGTACCACACGCCCGAACGCTGGCGCGCGTAGCGCGGCGGATCGAAACACTCGTACTGGATGGCGTGCAATGTCGGTTCCACCCGCTCGGCGCGCACGATCGCCGCCTGAGCCAGTTCCTCCGGGCTCACCTCACCGGAGCGAATCAATGCCGCCAGCGCGACCGCATCGCGGTCGGCGAGGGCGTCGTCGGTAAACGCGTGCACACGGTCGGCCATAACAGCGCTCACAAAAGGTGGTCGGGGTCCGCCGGACCTTACCCATAAACGACTGTCCAGTTCTGCGCTATGGTACGCGCACCCCACCACGCGCGAAATGCTTCTGCCGTCATTCGTGAGTGCATCCGCGAGCGCTCGCAACACACCCACAGTGCAGGTTCACCCGAGCATCAGAACTGACAGATCGCACAACCCACCCGAGAGATCCGAGATCGACGCCGCATGCGCCGCAACAGGTTTCGCCCCCTCAGGGAGATGACCGGAGCTGGTTCGCGGACGGTCGCGAGTCGCCGGTCCGGCGGAGGACGCGATTCGAATGACCGCGTCTATGCGTATACGTATACTGCAAGAATGTTGGATCCCCTCAGCCTCGCGGTCGGCGCCGGTCTGATCGGTATCGGCTGGGTATTCGGCCGGTTCGGGCATCGGCGGCGAGCCCAGTCCGAGGCGAAATCTCTCGCACGCTGCGGTTGCGGTCACGACCTGGCGCTGCACGACCGCGCCACCGGGAATTGCCACGCCGAGTTCTCCCGCAAGGGCACGCACGGCCTGCGGGAGTGGGTCCGCTGCACCTGCCGCCGCTACACCGGCCCGACCCCGCTGGAGGAAGTGTTCACCTCGCCGATCCTCCCGCCGGAATCCTGAACGGACGGAAGATGATCGACGGTCCGCCGCCGTCAGCACGTCGCGGCCGAGGCTCGTCTAGCCGGTCGCCACAGCGACTACCCTCCGCGCCACGGGAGTCAGCATCCGCATCGGAAGCGGCGGAGCGAAATACCGGACGCCGATGACATCATCGTTGTTGCCGCCGAGCTCCGGCGTGCCGACCGCCGATGCCCGGAAGTAGTGCCGGGCGGACTCCCACCCGGTACCCGACACGATGTCGAAGAAGTACTCGACGAACTCGCAGATCTTGCTCGGCTGCCCGGTGATCCGCACCTTGGTCTCTTCTTCGACCTCACGTCGAAGAGCGTCCAGCAACTCCTCTCCGTGCTCGACGCCTCCGCCCGGCAGATCCCACTGCTCCTCGGTGCGCACGCTGTCGCGCACGAGCAGAATGCCGTTGTCGTCGGAGAGGAACGCATAGGCCGACGTTCGCCGCAGCAGTTCGGCCCGGTGGACGATATGCACCTCGCCGTTGATATCCCGGCAGAGGTAGTAATCGACGTCGAGGCGTGCATTCATCAGAGCGCCTTCCTCCTGGCTACGGCCGCGGAACCCCTTGCTACCGAACAACTTCCCCGGTTCGGCCGACCGAGTCGCTCCGAACTGCCACATCGAGGCGATCAACGATCGGTGGACCTCATTCGCCGTGCAGTGTATTCGCCGACCCCAACGGGATCGAGCGTCTGCCCGGCGGCTCCCGATACGACGATGCCGCAGGCACAATGCCTGCGGCTCGGTTTCGTCGAAGGGATGATCGTCGCACGCTATTTGGCGGGTGCGGGCGGCATCGGGGCGTTGATGGTCGTGAAGTATTGGACGGCGGCGGCGATCGTGACCGGTGCGGTCACCAGGATCTGTCCGGCCACGGCGCCCAGCGCGCCGACGGCGGCGATACCGCCGAGGCAGCCCACGGCTGCGGCCGGGAGGAACGGGCCGAACATGCCGACCAGCGTGGCCGCCATGACGGTGGCTCCGGCGATGCCGCCGAGTACACACCCCACGGCCGCGCCGCCGATCCCGCCGACCAGGGTGCCGACGCTGACGCCCAAGCCGATCGTGCTGACCATGCGAGACCAGGCGGCCTGCTCCCGCTCGTACGGGGTGCGCCAGCCTGCCTCGCTCTCGAACGGCAAGGCGACGGGCTGGTACACGGCCTTGGCGGGATCGAGCTGCGGGGTGAGGGTGGCGGTGCGGCCGGAGATCTCGGCAGCGATCGGGAAGACGTATTCGTCTACACGAAAGGTCAATTCGGTCCCGGCGAGGACGGTGCCGTCGGCGGCCTCGACCTTGAAGACACCGTCCTCGACGGCGAGCGAGCCCGAATCGGTGGTGACGGTGGTCGACTTGGCGTCCGCGGAGGGCGCGTAGGAGATCTGGGCGGCAGAGGCGGGGGCGGCCTCGGCGACACCCGACGAGATACCGACGGTGACTGCGAGGACCGCGGTGAGGGTGGTAGATGAGGCAAAGGCGCGCAGGGACATGACAATTGGCTGCTTTCTCGGGATGAGCTGAGGTTCGGGTGTTCCGGTGTTGTCATCACTGTGCTGGCCCGCGCTGACAGCGCGCTGACACCGCTCTGACGGGTTGCATGTGCCCGCGAAATAGACTGTCCAACAGCATGCTCCGCAGGCGACTACGCTCACCACGACATCGGCACAGGCCACGTGATCAACGAGGGGAAGGCGTAATGGAGGATCTCGCCACGCGATTCGAGGAGCTGGGTCGCCTGGTACCGATCCCCTACCCCTGGGACATCACGGAATACATCGCGCGGGTGGCAGAGTACCGGAGACGGCCGATCACGTTGTGCCCGATCGACGTCGGAGCACTCTCGGGGAACGGATGCGGCACCGGAAGTGGCCTGTGGATTGCCCGGGAAGACGACGACGTGATCATGTACGGTGCCGACACCGAATGGCATGCCGATCACATCATCGCCCACGAGATCGGTCACATGCTGCTCGGCCACGGAGGGACTGCGAGCGGCCCCGGTGGCGACGCGGCCGACCTGCCGTTGCGCGAATTGATGCCCTCGCTGTCGCTGGAATCCATCCGCAGCGTACTGGGCCGCCAAGACTACGGCAGCGAGCGCGAGCGTGCCGCCGAAACCTTCGCCGACCTGCTGCTGGTCGAAGCGATGCTGCCGAAGCGGTCGGCGAGCCGGTTCCGCTCGACGTTCTTCCGAAACCGGCATCGATGAGATGACCTCCCCGATCCCGGGTCTGATCACCTGGCCCGTCCTGACAGGTATCGCGTTGGCACTCGCCGGTCGGTGGTGGCTGTTGCGGGACAGCATCATCGACCGGCTCATCAACCGTGGGCTCGCCGCCACTCTCTTCGCAAACCTATTGCAGGAGGCATGGTTCGAACAGTCACTCGCCTGGCTGCTGCCCGGCGACGACAGCGACGTGGTGAATATCGCCCGACAGCTCGCGCTGGGAGCAACCACGTTGACCATCTCGCATGTCTACGCCGTCGCCAAGCTGTGGGCGGGCGCCGATCCTGCCCACACGTGGCGCAGGCAGGGGCGTTACTACCTCGTCGCGATCACCGCCACCGCCGTCATCCTGGTCGCAGGGACGCCCGCCCGTCGCGCCGACCAGTTGATCGACCAAACCTTGGGCTGGCCCGCCGTCGTGGTCTGGGCCGCGTTCTCCCTGCCGCTCGGCGCTACGGCCCTGCTCCTCGGCCGGGTATGTGTGCGTGAGATGCGCACCGCAGGCGACACCAGCTGGCAGGAACGTGCAGTGTACACAGCGTGCCTGTGCAGCACGGTGGGCCTGGGGGTCATAGCGGTCGTATACCCGCTCGAGACCGCCATCAGTGTCATGACAGGCCAACCATCATTCGCTCCCGAGATGCACTGGAAGGGCTGGAGCGGCTTCCTTCTCTCGGCAGTCGTCGTTCCCGCCGCGGTCACGGTGCCGCTGATCAGCACCCTGCTCACCCACATCGGATGGGACCGCACCGGCCGATACTGCCGCCGCCTGCAGCCGATGTGGGCCGATCTCACCGCAGCCGTACCCGAAATCGTCCTGGAGACGCAGCGCGATCACAACGGCCGAACAGACCCGGCCATCCGTCTGCACCGCATGACGGTCGAAATCCGCGACAGCCTGCTGCATCTCAAGCGCTACAGCGACAGCCCCGACGATCTGGCCGCCGCAGGCAGTGACCCACATATCTATGCCCGCCGCATTGCCGAGGCCATTGCCACCAAAGCTGCCGGGCATCCCCCGAGCGCGAGCCGGTTCACGCCCCGGCACCAAGTCCGACCGGGCGCACGGGATCTCACCGCAGAGCTGCGCCAGCTACTCGCACTCGCCAAGGCATGGCCGCACGCCCGCCGCTCGAGCACCACTACCTCGGCCTCCCGGTGCGGGGACACGGGAGGCCGAGGTGGTGGAGCGGTGCGGTTACAGGTTCCGCTAGAACCTCTCGGTTGAGCGGCCGCCGCGGGATGCGCCACTCAGGACGCCCAGGACGATGCCGCCGATGAGGGCGATCAAGCCCAGGATCGCCAAGGCGATGGGGAGTGTTCGGCTGAAGAGGGTGAGTCGGTCGAGGCTTTCCTGGGTGACGGCCAGCTGGGAGTCGATGGTTTTTTCGTCGAAGACGATGTGGGACTTGAGCGCGGTGACGTCGACCTGGTTCGCGCTGCGACCGTAGAACAGATGAATCTGCTCGCCGCCCTTGAGGACGGCTCCGGTCTTCGGCTCGACCCATACGTCGCGGGTGTTGGTGTAGAAGCGGGTCATCGTGACCGGCTCCTCGCCCTCGAGGCCCCACTTGGCGGCGGGGAGGGTGAGCTTGTTGGTCGGCGCCTGCACGACATCCCACATGTTCGTGACCGGGATGGTCTGGCGGAAGTGATAGACCGGCACGCCGTTGATCTCGGACTCGTCGACGTACTCGATGTCGTAGGTGGCGCGGGCGTTGAGATCGAAGTAGGGGTACGACTTCTTCTCGGTGCCGATCGGGAAGCGGTACTGCAGACCGGCGCGCTGCGACGGGTCGGCCACCGAGGCGCCCGTCCTGTCGACGGAGACGGCGATGGAACCGTTGGGGGACACCGGGATCGGCGCCCCCGTCTTGCGATCGATGGTGACGCGGTCGATCGAGGCGGTGAGCAGACCGGTGTCGCCCTCGCGGTCGTCACGACGCAGCGTCTGGCCCGCTTGCACCGTCATCTGGTCGGCATCGGAGGGCTCTTCGACGGTGAGGAAGCGCTGCGAGACGATCGGCACGTTGGTGTCGACCTTGGCCGCGCCCTCGGGCGAGGTGAGCGACTTCGCGTCCAGCACAAGGCTTTCCTCGCCGGGCACGCTCTTGGCGATCGTGGTGATCCGCAGGTCCAGCGGCGTCTTGGCCACCTTGCCGACGGTGTAGCTGGGAATCATGACCGCTGCCACGAGCAGCAGCGCGCCGAGGCCGACGAGGATGCAGGCGATGGTCCTGCGCCCGTTGCTCATCGGCTGCCGTACGGCGTATTGGCCAGCGACGAACCGGGGTCAACGGTCGTCTCGGGCGCCGGGATCGAATTCTGTTGCACGCCAGTGGTGATGCCTAGCACGGCGACCACCCCCAGGGTCGCGCCGGTCAGCCCGCTGACCAAGCCGGAAACGGCAAACTTCATAGATCGAACTCCAATACGTTGCGTCGGCTCAGGCGACGGTGAAGAACCCGAGGGTCGGCGCGAAGGTGCAGGTACGAGCGCCGGAATCGGCGGTCGTGGTAGTGAGCGACCCGGAGATCACCGCGGCGACGCGCCCCGAGCCGGTGTCGGCCAGGGCCGACAGCGTGGCGGGACCGTCGGCGTTGAGCTCCGACTCGTTGGTGAGCGGCTGGACACCCGAACGACGGTTGTCGAGGTTGACCCACTGCACGGTCAGCGGCGGATTTTGCACGGCCACAGGGGATTTGGTGCCCAGCGCGGTGAAGACGAAGCCGGTCTGGCCTGCCTTGGGTCCCGGCGGCGGCAGTTCGGCCGGACCGGGTACGGCCAGCGCGGTGCCGACGGAATCGGAGGTCGGGCCGATGCAGCCCTTGCCGATGGTCGGGTAGAGGAACTGGGCGATCCGCGGACCGTCCGACGGCGGGAGCTCGGGGCCACCGCCCCCGCTACCGTCGAGGAACGTGATGACCCTCTCCAGGGTCGCCTTGACCTGCGGGGGAATGCCGGGCGTGGCGAGCAGGGCGCGCGCCTGGGCCAGGATCGCGGCTTGTCCGCCGTCGGCGATGGCGCCGGGGGCGGAGATGGCGCTGACGATCGTCGGCGCCAGCGCGGCCAACGTCTCGGAGGGGACGTTCTCCGCGATCGCCGGAACGGCCTGCTGCGCCGGCACGGGCCGTGGCGCGGCCATGGTCGGCGTCGGTGCGACGAGTGCAGCGCTCGCCGCTAATACGAGAGCAGACAGAGCGGTCCGCGATCCTCGGGTGGGCAGCATCGGTCAGCCGTCCTTCGTTCAATGGGATAGGTGGAGCAACCCAGAAATGTCGGTGTAATCCCAGGTGGGGCGTCGAGGACCTCTAGGAGGCAGCGGCTGAAGATCTTCCGGCCGGCCCGGCATCGTCAGCGGCGGCGCGAGATCGGTTGTGGACATCTCGACTTCCTTCCCGCCGCTGCTCGAGCCCCAGCGCATCATGATGAAACAGCATCCGACCTGTCTCGAGCCAGCGATTCGTGCGATCTAGAAAGCTGTCGGCAATATTTTGTGACTAACCACAGTCGCTTCCGATCTACTGGCGGGTACGAACGGGCACTGGCCACGGTGGGCCCCGACAACCCCGAACCGCGCGGAAAGCCCCCAGCTCAACCGGCATCGCCGAAGCCGCCCGACCAGCTCGAACCGCACTGGGAACGTTCACAACGCCATCGCGTTCAGCCGACATTCGGCAGCAGACCGGATCCCGGCTCAGTAGCCTCGGCGGCCCGCTGCCGGATCGCCGCCGGAGGAACGCACCGTCCGGTGTTGCTGCCGCCGCGAGCACGAGCATGCCTCCGGGCGCGTGCCCGGCCGCGGCGTTTCCGGGAGTCGGGCACCGCTGCCAGCACTTCCGGCAATCCGACCATTGAGCATCGTTTCGTTCGCTGTGCAAGACTGCACCGGTGGCCGAAACCGCTGAACTAGTTACCAACGTTTCCGACACCGCCCGTTGGGTGGCCGCCTTCCGCGCTGTCGAATCCGCCCGCCCTGACGCGCTTTTCCGCGATCCCCTCGCCGACCGGGTCGCCGGGGAGCGGGGACGCGCCATAGCCGGCCGCACCCCGCTCTTGATGCACAACGGCTGGAATCTGGTCACCCGGACCAAACTCATCGACGACCTGATCATGAAGACCATCGAGCAGGGCTGCGATCGGGTGCTCAACATGGCAGCGGGCATGGATACCCGCCCGTACCGGCTGGATCTGCCCTCCGAATTCCCTTGGATAGAGGCCGATCTCCCCGGATTGGTCGAAGAGAAGAACGAGCTGCTCGCCGGGGAGTCGCCGCGCTGCGCGCTCACCCGCACGGCGGTGGATCTCGCCGATCCCGAGGCGCGGAGCAAGTTCCTGGACGAGGCCCTCGCGGGTGCGCAGCGGGCGCTGGTGCTCACCGAGGGTCTGATCTACTACCTCGCCGACGACGAGGTCATCGGCTTGGCCGCCGCACTGGCTCGTCCTGAAATCGCTTGGTGGGCATTGGATGTCAATAACAAGGCGATCTTCAAGCGGATGAGTAAGGCCACCACCGAACTGCTGGCCAACGCCCCATGGCAGTTCGGTCCGGTCGATCCGCTGCGCTTTTTCGCCGACCTCGACTGGACGGCCGACGAGGTGGAAGCTCTGGCCTCGGCGGCGCACCGGTTCCACCGGCTGCCCTGGTTCATGAAGCCGATGGCGCTCTTCCCGCAACCGGATCCCCGCAAGCCGATCCAAAATGCTTGGCAGCCTTGGAGTTCGGTGGTGCGGCTCAGGCACACACCGGCGAGCCGCTAGCTCGCGAGCCCTAGCCCTCGAGGCGCACCACCGCCGGCATCCGGCGGTGGTGCGTATCCATGCCATAACGAAAGGCTTCCCGCCCCATGGGTAATAGCTGGCTACGTCGCCTGTCCCCCTCCCCCGGGGATGGGTCCCACAAGTTGTTCTGCTTTCCGCACGCCGGCGGCTCCGCCCTCTCTTTCGGACCATTGGCCAAGTGCATCGGATCCGAATACGACGTTCTCGCTGTCCAGTATCCGGGACGACAAGACAGAAGGCATGAACCGCTCGTGGGTAGCATTTCAAGCCTCGTCGACGGCCTGCTTCCCGAGCTGATAGAAGCGGTCGAGGACGCCGAGAATTTCTCCATATTCGGGCACAGCATGGGATCTGTCGTGGCTTTCGAGGCCTGCAGGCGGCTCGAGCACGAAGTGGGAGCGAGCGCGAGGGTCCTGTTCGCCTCCGGTCGGCGCGCGCCTTCGGCGGCGCCACCTGAGCTGCGAATTCATCTGCTGAGCGATCGAGAACTGTGTGAGCACCTACTGCAGTTCGGCGGTACACCGGCGGCGCTGCTCGAGGATCCCGAATTTCGAGAGCTGATCCTGTCTATCGTCAGGAACGACTACCGAGCCATCGAGACTTACGAGTGCGGTACGGACGCGATGGTCAGCAGCCCTATCGTCGCGATTGTCGGCGATCGTGATCCCGATGCGAGTCTCGCGCAAATCGAGGCATGGGGCTCGCACACCTCTGGAAGCTTCTCAGCGAGACCATTTCCGGGCGGTCATTTCTTCATCGATGCGAATTGCCAAGCAATAGGCCAGCTGATCCGCGATCACTGCGCTCGAGCGCTGTCGGTCTAGCGAGAACGACCGGGTGGGCAAGTCGCCCACCCGGTCGTTGTTCCTAGCTCTCGAGCCAATCCTCGATCGCTTCGGCGACATCCGCAGAGCCGTCCTCCAGGATCGTGATGTGGTCAGCCTGTACCGAAACAACGGTATGCGTCGAATCCCACGGTTCGGCCTGCCAGTTCACGCGATCCGATGAGCTCCCCAGGAAGTTCTGGGCGCACTGGATGAACAACGTCGGCGTGGCGACGGAGCCGGGCACCATCTCCTTCAGGAGCTGCACGTACCGGCCCATCCCGGTCAGCCTGGCCTGGTCGAAGCGACCGAACGTAGCCTCCGCCGACACCATGTGTTCGAACATCGCCCGAAGCAGCCATTCACTGTCGTCGTTCACCTTGTAGGTGTCCACCATGACCACCGCGGCGGGCGCTGGGCCACCAGCCGCTTCCAGGTGCTCGGCGACGAGGTAGGCCAACAGGCCGCCCGAGGAGTATCCGACCAGCACGAACGGATCTCCCTGCGCCGCCTCGAGGACGGAGCGCGCCACTGCTTCCGCGGCCGCCGTCGGCGTCGTCGGCAGTGGCTCTCCCGTCCGGCAACCGATCGGCGGCAGCGCCAAAACGTCACGGGCAGTTCGCAAGTGCGATGCGATCCGGGCGTACTGATGTGCGCCGCCGGTGGCCAGAGGCGGAGCGAGGCAAATGATGCGTGGCAGGGTGGAACCCGTGGCGAGCCGCGTGGGCACCGGCAGTCGATCCAGTTCGTGGGCCGACGAGAACTGCTCGCGCAGCTCCGCCGCCGCCCGCAACAAAGCGAAACCCTTGTCGGCTTGGCCGGACGCTACCGCGCCACGGAACATCCCGTACAACGAGTCGTCCGCACCACCGGGTTCGTGATCGGTTCGTGAGTCTGCGGTGAGCTCCTTCTGCAGATATCGGGCCAGTGCCGCCGGCGTTTTGTGATCGAAGATCGCGGCCGTCGGCAGCGTCAGGCCGGTGGAAGCGTTGAGGGCGGTTCGCAACTCCATGGCAGCCAGGGAGTCGAACCCCGATTCGAGGAAGTCCCGCTCGGGGTCGAGTGCCTCAGCGCTCTCATGTCCCAGCAGTCTCGCCGCGTTCTCGAGGATGTGCGCCAGGAGCCACTGTTCCTGTTCTGACTCGGACAGCTGTGCCAGTCGTCTGCGGACCGCACCCGCATCCTGTGTTCCAGCGCTCTGCCGCCGCCCGGTCCGCTTGGCCAAGTCGCGCAGCAGCGCGGGCACCGCGTCCTGAGCACGCAACGTGGCAAGGTCGATCTCGACCGGAACGTGCACCGGACGGTCCGTGGACAATGCCGCGTCGAACAGCTCGAGCGCCTTGTCGGCAGCCAGTGGCGGCAGACCTTGGCGGCGCATACGCTGCCGGTCGGCCTCGCTGAGCCACTGCGAGAGTCCGGTTTCGATGTCCCACAGACCATAGGCGAGCGAGGTGGCCGGCAAACCTGCGACACGACGGTGGGTCGCGAGCGCGTCGAGGAACAGATTGGCCGCCGCATAGCCGCCCTGACCTGCGGGCAGTATCAAGCCTGCCACCGAGGAGATCATCACGAAGGCGGACAGCCCGGCTTCACGGGTGAGCTCGTGCAGATACCAGGCGGCGTCGGCCTTGGCACCGAGGGAGTAGTCGATCTGCTCCGGCGTCAAGGTATCGACCAGCCCGTTGTAGGCAACGCCAGCCACGTGAACGATCGCGCCCAGCGGATGCTCCGCGGGTATCGAGGCCAGCAGGTCTCGCAGCGCATCACGGTCCGTGACATCGCAGGCAGCTACGCGAACCTGGGCGCCGAGAGCATCGAGTTCCTCGATGAGATCCTGGGCGGCGGCTGGTCCGCGCCTGCCGGCCAGCAGCAGGTGTCGCACACCGTGCGCGTTCACCAGGTGCTTGGCGAGGTGGCTACCGATCCCGCCGGTACCACCGGTGATCAGCACGGTCCGCCCGGAATCCCAGGGTGCCTGCCGCTCCGATTCGGGCGACGCGGCACGAGTGAGCCGCGGCACCCGTGCCCCATCCGCGTGGACAGCCAGTTCCGGTTCGCCCGACATCGCCGCGGCGACAAGATGATCCGTCGCTGTCTCCGCGTGAGCATCGATGAGCACGATCCGCCCTGGGTTCTCCGCCTGAGCGGCGCGCACCAGACCCCACACCGCGGCCGCGGCCGGGTCGGTGGAGTCGGTGATCACCGCCAGAGTGCTTGCGGCATAGCGTTCTTCGCGCGCGAACTCCTGGATGACGCCGAGCGTGCGGTGCAAGGCCGTGCGCAGCCGGACCGGCACTTCCACGCCGTCGACCGGGGGCCGGAAGAGCAAGACCGAGGCCGACTCCGCCGCACCCCACTCGGCCCAGGAGACGCCTGCCGCGGATCGCAGCTCCGGACCGGGCCGCCAAGTGACCTCGTACAGCGAGTCCCGCGAAGACCGGGTCGCGGCCGAGAGCAGGTCGGCGGACAACGGGCGCAACGCGAGGGACCCTACGGAAAGCAGTGGCGCGCCACTGGAATCGGCCATCGCCAGGGCAACTGTCCCCTGATCCGACCAGGTCAACCGAACCCGCACCCGCCGGGCACCGTCGGCGTGCAAACGCACCGAAGACCAAGCGAAGGGAACGAGGGTCGGCCGCTCGGTGTCCTCGTCCACGCCCTGCCGAAGACCGAAGGGCAGTGCGTGCATGGCCGCATCGAGCAGTGCCGGATGTATGCCATAGCCCTGGGTAGCGGTCTGCTCGGGCAGAGCAATCTCCGCGAAGAGATCCTCGCCCCGGCGCCAAAGTGCTACCAGCCCTTGGAAAGCCGGCCCGTAGTTGTATCCGTTGTCGGCGAGTTCGTCGTAAGCGCCTGCCAAACCGACCTCGGAAGCACCGGCCGGTGGCCACTGAGCGAAGTCGGCCAAGACTTCCGGTTCGTCGGACTCTCTGCTCGGGCTCACGGCGCCTTGCGCATGGTGCGCCCACGGGACCGACGGATCGTCCTCGTCATGGCGCGAGTAGATGTCGAGCCGTCGGCGACCGGACTCGTCACCGTCACCGACGATCACCTGGATCTGTACTCCGCCATGCCCCTGGAGCACGAGCGGCGCGAGAAGAGTGAGCTCCTCCAGTTCCGGACAGTCGACCTGGCCTCCGGCGTAAACGGCCAGCTCGACGAATCCGGTGCCGGGCAGCAGAACGGTACCGAGCACGTCGTGATCGGCCAGCCAGGGATGGGTGACCGTGGACAGGCGGCCGCTGAATCTGGCGCCCCCACTCTCCGGCTGCGCCATCAATGCGCCCAGCATGGGGTGCTCGGTGGACCGCAGACCGAGCGCATGTGCCCCGCCTGTGTGCAGCGGGCCCGTGACCCAGAAGCGGCGGCGCTGGAAGTTGTATGTCGGTAGGTCTACCTTCGTGGCTCCGGTGCCGGCGTAGTAGCTCGTCCAATCCACCGCCGAACCTGTGACGTGCAACCGGGCGAGACCCGTCAGCATGGTCGCGGGATCCGCGTTGTTTCGTCTGGTCAGAGCGATTGTGGTCGCGGTGTCGAGGGTCTGGACGATCATCGGGGTAAGCACCGCATCGGGCCCGACCTCCGCAAACCGGGTCACACCCATGCCTGCCATCGTGGCGACCGCATCGGCGAAGCGCACCGTGTCCCGGACCTGACCGACCCAATACGACGGATCCGACATCTCGTCGACGATCTGGGTACCGGTCACCGTGGACACCAATGGGATGTTCGGGCGACTGAACGCCAAACCATCGATCGCCGTGGCGAATTCGGCCAGCATCGGCTCCATCGACACCGAATGGAAAGCGTGCGAGACTCGCAACCGATGCGTCCGCCAACCACGCGCGATGCACGCCTCGACGACAGCGGCGACAGCGTCCTCGACACCGGAGAGCACCACCGAAGCCGGACCGTTGACCGCCGCGATCGACACCTCACCGGCCAGCAGCGGCAGCACGTCGGCCTCCGAAGCACCGACAGCCACCATCGCCCCGCCCGTCGGCAGCGCCTGCATCAACCGGCCACGCGCGGCGACCAGGACGCACGCATCCGACAGCGACAACACCCCCGCCACATGCGCAGCAGCCACCTCACCGATCGAATGACCAGCCACCACATCCACACGGACTCCACACGATTCGAGCAGCCGGAACAACGCCACCTCGAACGCGAACAAACCCGCCTGAGCGAACACCGTCCGATCGACCAGAGCCTCGTCGGCCAACGCCACGCTCAGCGAAACCGATTGCCCCAGCAACGGATCCAACTCGGCAACGATCGCATCGAAGTGCTCGGCAAACACCGGATACGCACCACGCAGCTCAGTAGCCATACCTGTCCACTGCGCACCCTGCCCGGAAAACACCACACCCGTCGAACCCGACACCACACGACCGGACACCACACCCGGTGCCTGCACGCCGGCGGCCAACGCCCGCGCACCCTCGAGCAGACCATCGCGGTTGTCGGCGACGATAACCGCGCGATGCTCGAACACAGCACGCGTGGACGCCATCGAGAAACCGACGTCGACCGGATCGAGGTCGTGATCGACGACATGCGATGCCAGCCGGGCAGCCTGTCCGGCAAGAGCCGCACCGCTACGCGCCGAAACCACCCACGGCAGCACGCCACCGGCCGGGACAGTCTTGCCCACCGGCTCCGGAGGCGCCACCGGCGTCGGGGCCTGCTCGATGACGACGTGAGCATTCGTGCCGCTGATCCCGAACGAGGACACACCAGCCCGACGCGGCCGATCCACCTCCGGCCACGCCACCTGCTCGGTCAGCAACCGGATATGCCCCTCGGTCCAGTCGACCTTGGTACTGGGCTGATCGACATGCAGCGTTCGGGGCAGCACGCCATGGCGCATCGCCATCACCATCTTGATCACACCACCCACACCCGCGGCGGCCTGAGCATGACCGATATTGGACTTCAACGACCCCAACCACAACGGACGATCCGGGTCCCGGTCCTGACCGTAAGTGGCCAGCAGCGCTTGGGCCTCGATCGGGTCCCCGAGGGTGGTGCCGGTGCCGTGCGCCTCGACCACATCGACCTCGACCGGCGACACCCCCGCATTCGCCAGGGCTTGACGGATCACCCGCCGCTGCGAAGGACCATTCGGAGCAGTCAAACCATTCGACGCACCATCCTGATTCACCGCCGAACCCGCAACCACCGCAAGAACTTCATGACCATTACGGCGCGCGTCGGACAACCGCTCCAACACCAACATTCCAGCGCCCTCGGACCAGCCCACACCATCGGCGGCATCGGCGAACGACTTGCACCGCCCATCCGGAGCCAAACCCCGCTGACGGCTGAACTCGAGGAACATCTCCGGGGTGGCCATCACCGCGACACCACCGGCCAACGCCAGATCACACTCACCCGACCGCAACGACTGCGCAGCCAGATGCATCGCCACCAACGATGACGAACACGCCGTATCCACCGACACCGCCGGGCCTTCCAACCCCAGCGTGTAGGCGATCCGACCCGACACCAAACTACCGCCGGCGCTGCTACCAGTGCCCTGCGCGTAATCGTGGTACATCACACCGGTGAACACCCCGGTCGAACTGCCACGCAGCACAGCCGGATCCACACCGGCCCGCTCCAACGCCTCCCACGAGACCTCCAACAGCAACCGCTGCTGCGGATCCATCCCCGTGGCCTCGTTCGGACTGATCCCGAAGAAGTCCGCATCGAATTCCGCTGCCGAATACAAGAACCCACCCTGACGGGTATAGGTCTTGCCCGCCCTACCAGGTTCGGGGTCGTAGATACCGTCGATGTTCCAGCCACGATCCACCGGCATCTCGCCTGTGGTATCGATACCCGAGGTGACCAGATTCCACAGGTCTTCGGGCGAGACGACACCACCCGGATAGCGGCAGCTCATCGCCACCACCGCGATCGGCTCGTCGTCGGCTCGTACCCGACTGATCGCGAGTTCATCGACAGCCCCGGTACCGGTGAGTTGGGAATCGATGAACTCGGCAACGATCTGCGCGTTGGGGTAATCGAAAATGAGAGTGGCCGGCAATTGCAGACCCGTCGCAGCGTTGAGCCTGTTACGGAACTCGACAGCGCCCAGAGAATCGAACCCGAGCTGCTGGAACGCTTGCTGGGGTTCGACAGCGTCGACGGAGGCGTGCCCGAGGATGTCGGCGGCAACCGATCGGACCAGGTCGAGCAGAGCGCTCTTGCGAGCGGTATCGGAGAGACCGGCCAGCTTTTGCGCGAATGCCTGACCTGCCGGGGTTCGACTGTGGCGGCGCACCGGGACCGGTGCGATCGCGCGGACCAGGGCCGGTATCTGCTCGCCCCGGGTGCGAAGCACGGCCGGGTCGATCCGCAAAGCCACCAGCTGGGCGGTATCAGTCGCTATCGCGGAGTCGAACAGCGCCAGACCGTCAGCCTCGGTCAGCGGAGGGAACCCCTGCCTGCGCATCCAGTTGAAGGCGTCCTCGGAGAGCTCGGCGCCGAGCGCGGTCGATCTCGCCCACATCCCGTAATCGAGGGAGGTCGCGGGTAGTCCCAGGCTGTGACGATGTGCGGCAAGGGCATCGAGGAAGACATTCGCGGCAGCGTAGTTGGCTTGGCCGGCAGCCAGTACCAATCCACCCGCCGACGACAACAGGACGAACAGCGACAACGAGTGGTCGAGGGTGAGTTCGTGAAGGTGCCACGCCGCATCGACCTTGGGTCCGAAGACATGGTCGATCCGGTCCGGCGTGATCGACTCGATCAGCCCGTTGTCGGCGGTTCCGGCCGCGTGCACCACACCCACCAGCGGATGCTGGTCAGAAATGGAGTCGAGCAGCGCCGCCAGCGCAGACCGATCGGACACATCGCACGCGGCGATGGTCACCTGCGCACCGAGCTCGACCAGCTCCGCACACAATTCAGCCGCGCCGTCAGCATCCGGTCCACGCCGAGATGTCAGAAGCAGATGTCCCACACCGTGTTCGGTCACCAGATGTCGAGCGATCACCGCACCCAGACCACCGGTGCCGCCGGTTATCAGCACAGTGCCAGGCTCGGACAGCCGCGCAATCGTGCCGGGTGCGTGGCGGGTCAAGCGCGGCACGAGCAGGGTCGTCCCGCGTAGCGCGGCCTCCGGTTCTCCAGCTGCCGCTGCGGTCGCGACGGAGATCGGGTCACGGTCCTGATCCAGATCGAGGAGCTGGAATCGACTCGGGTGTTCGGCCTGCGCGGCACGCAACAGCCCCCACACCGGCGCCTGCCCCAGATCGACCTGGTCCGAATCGGCAGTGGACACAGCTCGTCTGGTGAGCACAACCAAACGGGAACCGGCGAAACGAGAATCGGCCAGCCACCGCTGAACTGTGTCGAGAACACCGGTCACAACCTGCCGCACGGCCTCCGGCGGCGCACCATCATGGTGCGGGCACTCGAGCAACACGATCTCAGGAACAACCAGGTCGGGAGTCGCATCCAGATCGGCGATCAACGCCGCGAGATCACCATTACGTCGCACCTCACCGGAACTCTGGTCGGCGGAACCCTTGCCGGAACCGAGTACCGCAACACGCCCCGGCTCGGCACTCACCGCCGACGACAGCGGAACAGCGACCCAATCCACGCCGAAAAGGGCCTCCGACACCCGGCCCGCGCCCAGGCGTTCAGGCGACACAGGCCGAGAAGCCAAGGCACCCACCGACAGAACAGGTTGACCCTGCTCGTCGGCGATCTGCACAGCGAACCGATCGCCCCGAAGCACAATGCGCACCCGCGCTACGGCAGCACCGGCCGAGTACAACACCACCCGGTTCCAGGCGAAAGGCAGCGCAGGGGCGCCACTACCACCGCCACGAAGACCATGAATTATCCCGGCATGCAACGCAGAATCGAACAGCGCAGGATGAATCCCGAAACCCTCGGCGTCCCGCGGATCCGACAGAGCGACCTCGGCGAACAACTCATCGCCACGCTGCCACGCCGCCCGCAAACCCTGGAAGAACGGGCCGTACCCGTACCCGAGTTCGAGCAGCTCGTCATACACACCGTCGACGGGCAACGGCTGCGCGCCAGCCGGAGGCCACGAGATCAGGTCGAAATCAGCCACCACATCACCCGGCGCAAGCACACCTTCGGCGTGCAGCACCCACGGACCGTCACCCGCCTGCCGAGAATGGATACTCAGCCGCTGACGACCAGCCTCGTCAGCAGCGGCCACCACGACCTGCACCGAGACACTGCCCTCGGCCGACATCGTCAACGGGGTGTGCAGAACGAGCTCGTCCACCACACCGCAGCCCAACAGGCCGCCGACGTAGCTGGCCAGCTCCACAAGTCCGGTTCCGGGCAGCAGCACGGTACCGAGCACGCTGTGGTCGGCCAGCCATTCGACGGAGTCCAGCGACCACCGGCCGGTGAAGCTCACTCCACCCGAATCCGGGTGCGGCACAACCGCACCCAGCAATGGGTGATCCACCGCATCCAGCCCGGCCGAGCTGACCCCACCCAGCTCGGCCGCCAGCCAGGACTGCGCCAACATCTGCCTGGTATCGATCCAGAAACGCTCGTGCTGGAAGGCATAGGTGGGCAAGTCGATTCGCTGGGCCCCGGAATCAGCGTAGAAACCAGCCCAATCCACCTCGGCACCAGAGACGAACAGCGCTGCCACGCCACCCAACACCGTGGGCCGATCGGCATGGTTTCGACGCGCCAGCGCCACAACGGCAGAAGCCGCGCCTACCTGCTCGTCATCCACGATCTGCGCGATCATCGGAGTCAACACCGCATCAGGCCCGGCCTCGGCGAACCGGGCCACACCCATCCCTGCCATCGTCGCGACCGCATCGGCGAACCGCACCGTGTCACGAACCTGACCAACCCAATACGACGGATCCGACATCTCCTCGACGATCCGGGCACCGGTCACCGTGGACACCAGCGGGATAATCGGCCGAGCGAACGCCAAACCCTCGATCGCCGAAGCGAATTCGGTCAGCATCGGCTCCATCAGCGCCGAATGGAACGCATGCGAAACCCGCAACCTGTGCGTCCGCCACCCACGCTCGGCACACCGATCAGCGACAGCCACGACATCGTCTTCGACACCGGACAACACCACCGACGACGGACCATTGACCGCCGCGATCGACACCTCACCGGCCAGCAGCGGCAGCACCTCGGTCTCCGGGGCACCCACAGCCACCATCGCCCCACCCGTCGGCAGCGCCTGCATCAACCGGCCACGCGCCGCCACCAACACACACGCATCCGACAGCGACAACACCCCCGCCACATGCGCAGCAGCCACCTCACCGATCGAATGACCAGCCACCACATCCGCACGCACGCCCCACGACTCGAGCAGCCGGAACAACGCCACCTCGAACGCGAACAAACCCGCCTGCGCGAACACCGTCCGGTCGACCACGTGCTCGGACGACAACGCCTCACCCAGCGAAATCGATTGCCCCAGCAATGGATCCAGCTCGGCAACGATCGCATCGAAAGCCGCGGCGAACACCGGATACGCACCACGCAGCACGGCAGCCATACCCGCCCACTGCGCACCCTGACCGGAAAACACCACACCCGTCGAACCCGACACCACACGACCGGACACCACACCCGGTGCCTGCACGCCCGCAGCCAATGCCCGCACACCCGCCAGCAGATCGTCACGGCCTTCGGCCACGACAACCCCGCGATGCTCGAACACACTGCGCGCCGACGCCAGCGAGAAACCGATATCAATCGGATCGTGCTCGCCCGCGCGCGATGTCAAACGATCAGCCTGAGCGGCAAGAGCATCCCTACTGCGTGCCGAAACCACCCACGGCAGCACAGCCGGGACGGTCCGCACAACCGGCACCGAGGCAGGCTCCACCACCGGGGCCTGTTCCAGGATGACGTGGGCGTTGGTGCCGCTGATCCCGAACGAGGACACACCAGCCCGACGCGGCCGATCCGCCACCGGCCACTCGACCGCCTCGGTCAACAACCGCACATGCCCCTCGGACCAATCGACCTTGGTCGAGGGCTGATCGACATGCAGCGTTCGGGGCAGCACGCCATGGCGCATCGCCATCACCATCTTGATCACACCACCCACACCCGCGGCGGCCTGAGCATGACCGATATTGGACTTCAACGACCCCAACCACAACGGACGATCCGGGTCCCGGTCCTGACCGTAAGTGACCAGCAACGCTTGCGCCTCGATCGGATCGCCCAGGGTGGTCCCGGTGCCGTGGGCCTCCACCACATCCACCTCGACCGGCGACACCCCCGCATTCGCCAGGGCTTGACGGATCACCCGCCGCTGCGAAGGACCATTCGGCGCGGTCAAACCATTCGACGCACCATCCTGATTCACCGCCGAACCGGCCATCACCGCAAGAATCTGATGGCCGTTGCGCTGAGCGTCGGACAACCGCTCCAACACCAGCACACCGGCACCCTCGGACCAGCCCACCCCATCGGCGGTATCGGAGAAGGACTTACACCGCCCGTCCGGCGACAACCCTCGCTGACGGCTGAACTCCACGAAAGTCTCCGGTGTCGCCATCACCGCCACACCACCGGCCAACGCCAGATCACATTCACCCGACCGCAACGACTGCGCAGCCAGATGCATCGCCACCAACGATGACGAACACGCCGTATCCACCGACACCGCCGGGCCTTCCAACCCGAGCGTGTAGGCGATCCGACCCGACACCAAACTGCCGGTAGCGTTGCTGCCGCTCCCCTGGGCGTAGTCGTGGTACATCACACCGGTGAACACCCCGGTCGAACTGCCGCGCAGCACAGCCGGATCCACACCGGCCCGCTCCAACGCCTCCCACGTCGTTTCCAGTAGTTGCCGCTGTTGCGGATCCATCATCGTGGCCTCGTTGGGACTGATCCCGAAGAATTCCGCATCGAAATCGGCTGCGGAGTACAGGAATCCACCCCGGCGGGTATAGGTCTTGCCTGCCTTGCCGGGTTCGGGATCGTAGATACCGTCGACGTCCCAGCCACGATCCATCGGCAACTCACCGATGGTATCGACGCCCGACATGACCAGATTCCACAGGTCTTCGGGCGAGGCGACGCCACCCGGGTAACGGCAGGCCATTCCGACCAGAGCGATCGGCTCGTCGTCAACAGCCCTGCTGGCAGTAACCTCGACATCGCGGCTGGTGCCTGCGAACTCATCAGCCAGATACTTCGCCAAAGCCTGCGGTGTCGGGTAGTCGAACACCAGCGTCGCAGGCAGCCGCAGACCTGTCACGGATTTGAGAGCGTTGCGGAACTCGATAGCGGTGAGCGAGTCGAAACCCAACTCACCGAAGGCCTTGTCCGCCGCAATCGCATTCGCGTCCTGATGACCCAGAATCGCCGCGACCTGACCACGCACGATCTCCACGAGCACACCGAAACGTTCACCGTCGGAAGTGTTCGCCAAACGAGCGCGTAGCGCCGTGAAAGCACCCGAGGCCGCTTTGCGGCGATGCGGGATCAGTGCAGAAAACAGTGCGGGCACCGCGAACCCCGTACTGCGCATCGCGTCCAGGTCGAAACGGGCAAGGAGAGGGGCAGCTGTGTCCAACTCTGTCGCGGCATCGAACAGCGCGAGGCCTTGTTCCTCCGAGAGCGGCAGCAAACCCGAGCGAGACATGCGGTGGCGGTCCCGGTCGCTGAGTTCTGCGGCCATACCCCCGTCCATGCTCCATACACCCCAGGCGTAAGACTTGCCGCAGAGCCCGGATGCCCTGCGGTGTGCCGCGAGAGCATCCAGGCACGCGTTGGCAGCGGCATAGTTGCCTTGACCGGCGTTTCCGAATGCGCCGGCCACCGAGCTGAACAGCACGAACGCCTTCAACGGCAGATCGGCGGTCAGTTCGTGCAGATGCAGGGCGGCATCGACCTTGGGCCCCAACACGGCATCCATCCGGGCCGGGGTCAACGAACCGACCGCACCGTCGTCGAGAACACCGGCCATGTGGAACACACCGGTCAGCGGGTGACCGGAAGGCACCTCGGCCAACACCTGCGCAAGCGCGCCGCGATCGGCGACATCACAAGCCACGAACCCGACCTCGGCACCGAGACGCTGCAACTCCGCCCGCAACTCCGCAGCGCCGGAAGCGGATTCACCGCGGCGGCTCAACAGCAAAAGTCGGCGCACACCATGTGCGTTGACCAGGTGCCGAGCGAACAACCCACCCAGGTAGCCGCTGGCACCGGTGACCAGAACAGTATCGTCCGGGCCGAAGGACGAATTCACAGCCGAAGCTGCCGCGGAGGAACCCCCAGCTGAAGCGATCGTCGGAGCGGAGATTCGGTCGACGCGCGCAATGTGTACTTGCCCATCACGCACCGCCACCAGCGGTTCGGCCGCGGCGACAATCCCGCCCAGCAGCCCGTCGAGTTCGGAATCGGTGTCGATCAGCACGATCCGGCCAGGATTCTCCGCCTGAGCGGAACGAACCAGACCACACACAGCCGCACCGGCCAAGTTCGTAACATCTTCCCCGGCAACCGATACCGCACCACCGGTCCGGACTACCAGCACCGATTCGGTGAATCGATTGCCCGCAATCCAGGACTGCAATACCTCGAGAACCTCATGAGTCGCAGCATGGATAGCGGCGGGATCATTACCCGTCGGGCACTCCAACACCACCACCTGCGGAACCTGCTCACCGAGCTCCGCCCACGCTACCGCGGTGACTTCGGCTTCACGCACCGCGATCGGTGTCCAGCCGATCTGGAACAACGCATTACCGACGACGGATGCGCCGGCCATGAGCTGCGCGGGATCGATCGGCCGGGAAGCCAGATGCCGCACCGTCGCCACCGCAGCACCGGTCGAGTCCGCCAGATCCAGAGCAACACCGTGCTCACCGACGCGAGTCAGCCGAACCCGTAGCGCATCGGCACCCGCCGCATGCACCGTGACACCGGACCACTCGAACGGCAACGCCACACCGGTTCCGTCCGCCGACATGCCATCGGCAAAACGCAAGGCATGCAACGCCGCATCCAGCAACGCCGGATGCACACCGAAACGCTCCGCCTCGGTTCGGGTCTGCTCAGGCAATTCGACCTCGGCATAGAGCAGCCCGTCGGATCCGCGCCACACCGACCGCAACGCCTGGAACACCGGACCGTAGTGATAGCCCTGCGCATCGAGGGAGTCGTAAACCCCATCGATATCGACCGCGACCGCACCGGCGGGCGGCCACTGCACCAGATCCACAGCCGCGCTGTCGATTCCGGACGAGAGCACACCTTCGGCGTTCAGCGTCCACGACGGCACCGAATCGACACCATCATCGGGGCGGGAGAAGATCCGCACCGCGCGACGGCCGGTCTCGTCCTCGGCGCCGACCACAACACGCACCGCGAGTCCGGCGGACTCCGGCAGTGCCAGTGGGGCTTGTAGGACCAGTTCCTCGAGGGTCGAGCAGCCGACCTGTTCTCCGGCGTACAAGGCGAGTTCGACCAAACCCGTACCGGGGAACAGCACGGTGTCCACAACCGTGTGGTCGGCCAGCCATGGGTGCGTCTGCACCGATAGGCGGCCGGTGAGAGTTACCGCGTCGGAGTCCGGTTGCGAGACGACCACCGAGACCAAGGGGTGCCCGGTGGCGACGAGACCCATCGCCCGGGCATTACCACCGGCGGCGGGCCCTTCGGTCATCCAATAGCGTCGACGCTGGAAGGCGTAGGTAGGCAAGTCGATTCGCTCGGCACCGGTACCGGAATACAGACCGGCCCAGTCCACCTCGGCGCCGGACACGAACAATCCAGCCAACCCGCCCAGCACCGTGGACGGATCGGCATGGTCTCGACGCGCCAACGCCACCACCGTGGGAGCCGCCACCGCAGCCCCCGCGCTCGCCTGCCCGTCGTCGAGAGTCTGGGCGATCATCGGAGTCAGCACGGCGTCGGGTCCGATCTCGGCGAACCTCGACACACCCGAACCCGCCATCGCGGTGACCGCATCGGCGAATCGCACCGTGTCGCGGACCTGTCCCACCCAATACGACGGATCCGACATCTCGTGTTCGACACGGGCACCGGTCACCGTGGACACCAACGGGATACTCGGGCGGGCGAACGCCGAACTCGCGATCGCCGAAGCGAACTCATCCAGCATCGGCTCCATCAACGCCGAATGGAAAGCGTGCGAAACCCGCAGCCTGTGTGTGCGCCAACCACGTTCGGCACACACCTCGGCGAAAGCCACGACATCGTCTTCGACACCGGACAACACCACCGACGACGGACCATTGACCGCGGCGATCGACACCCCACTGGCCGACACGTCACCAGCAGCCAGCAGCGCCCGCACCTCGGTCTCGGAGGCACCCACAGCCACCATCGCCCCACCAGTGGGCAGCGCCTGCATCAACCGGCCACGCGCCGCCACCAACACACACGCATCCCCGAGCGACAACACCCCCGCCACATGCGCGGCAGCCACCTCACCGATCGAATGACCGGCCACCACATCCGCGCGAACTCCCCACGATTCGAGCAGCCGGAACAACGCCACCTCGAACGCGAACAAACCCGCCTGCGCGAACACCGTCGCATCGACCAAGTCATCGCCCGAAAGCGCGTCACCCAGCGAAACCGACTGTCCCAACAGCGGATCCAGCTGGGCGACGATCGCATCGAAATGCTCCGCGAACACCGGATACGCCGCGCGCAGCTCAGTAGCCATACCTGTCCACTGCGCACCCTGCCCGGAAAACACCACACCCGTCGAACCCGACACCACACGACCGGACACCACACCCGGAATCGCTTCGCCACGACCCAACGCTTGTATGCCGGCCCAGAGACCGTCGCGCTCGGGTGACAGCACCACGGCCCGATGCTCGAAAACACCGCGCGTGGACGCCAGCGAGAAGCCCACATCCACCGGATTCAGGTCGTGATCGTCCGCGTACGACGCCAGACGCCCGGCCTGACCGGCAAGGGCCGCACCGCTGCGCGCCGAAACCACCCACGGCAACACAGCCGGAACGGACTCGACCACCGGCGCCGAGTCCACCGGCGCCGGTTCCACGACCGGAGCCTGCTCCAGGATGAGGTGAGCATTGGTGCCGCCGATACCGAACGAGGACACACCGGCACGACGCGGCCGATCCACCTCCGGCCACACCACCGACTCGGTCAGCAACCGGATATGGCCTTGGGTCCAATCGACTTTGGTGCTGGGTTGATCGACATGCAGCGTTCGGGGCAGCACGCCATGGCGCATCGCCATCACCATCTTGATCACACCACCCACACCCGCGGCGGCCTGAGCATGACCGATATTGGACTTCAACGACCCCAACCACAGCGGGCGATCCCCATCACGATCCTGCCCATACGTCGCCAGCAGCGCCTGTGCCTCGATCGGATCACCCAACGTGGTACCGGTGCCGTGGGCTTCCACCACATCGACGTCGACCGGCGACACCTTGGCATTCGCCAAAGCCTGCCGGATCACACGCCGCTGCGACGGACCATTGGGCGCCGTCAAACCATTCGACGCACCATCCTGATTCACCGCCGAACCAGCAATCACCGCGAGAACTTCATGACCATTGCGGCGCGCGTCGGACAACCGCTCCAACACCAGCACACCGGCGCCTTCGGACCATCCGACACCATCGGCGGAATCGGCGAACGACTTGCACCGCCCATCCGGGGACAACCCCCGCTGCCGACTGAACTCCACAAAGATCTCCGGTGTCGCCATCACCGCGACACCACCGGCCAACGCCAGATCACATTCGCCCGACCGCAACGACTGTGCGGCCAGATGCATTGCCACCAGCGATGACGAGCACGCCGTGTCCACGGTGACCGACGGCCCTTCCAGACCGAACACATACGACACTCGCCCGGACACCAAACTCCCGGCAGCGCTGTTACCGGTTCCCTGGGCGTAATCGTGATACATCATGCCGGTGAAGACACCGGTCGAACTGCCTCGCAGCACAGCCGGATCGACACCGGCGCGCTCCAACGCCTCCCATGAGGTCTCCAGCAGCAACCGCTGCTGTGGATCCATGATCACGGCTTCGTTGGGGCTGATCCCGAAGAACTCCGCATCGAAATCGCCCGCCGAATAGAGGAATCCACCCTGACGGGTGTAGGTCTTACCGGCCTTACCGGGTTCGGGATCGTAGATGCCCTCGATATCCCAGCCACGATCCACCGGCAACTCACCGGTGGTATCAACGCCCGAAACAACCAGCCGCCACAGGTCTTCCGGCGAGGCCACACCACCGGGATAACGACAAGCCATCGCCACCACAGCAATCGGGTCGTCGCCAACAGTTCTGCTGACAGCGACCTCGACGTCCTGCCCCGTGCCGGTGAGCTCGTCGGCCAGATATTCGGCCAAAGCCTGTGGTGTCGGGTAATCGAATACCAGAGTCGCGGGGAGGTGTAGGCCTGTGACGGTCTTGAGGGCGTTGCGGAACTCGATAGCGGTGATCGAATCGAAGCCCAGCTCACCGAAGGCCTTGTCCGCTGCAATCGCGTTCGCGTTCTGGTGTCCCAGAGTCGCCGCGACCTGTCCACGGACGATCTCGACGAGAACACCGAAACGTTCACCGCCGGGAGTGTTCGCCAAACGAGCGCGAAGCGCCGTAGATGCGCCTGAAGCCGCCTTCCGGCGATGCGGGATCAGCGCGGAAAGCAGCGCGGGCGCGGCGAATCCCGCGCTGCGCATGGCATCCAGGTCCAAACGGGCAAGGACGAGGGCGGCTGTATCCGTTCCTGTCGCGGCATCGAACAGCGCGAGGCCCTGTTCCTTCGACAATGGCAGCATGCCGGAACGAGACATGCGGTGCCGGTCGACGTCGCTGAGCTCTGCGGCCATACCCCCGTCCGCGCCCCAGGGACCCCAGGCGAAAGACTTGCCGCGGCGCCCGGATGCCCTGCGGTGTGCCGCCAGGGCGTCCAGGCACGCGTTGGCAGCGGCATAGTTGCCTTGACCGGCGTTTCCGAACGAGCCGGCCACCGAGCTGAACAGCACGAACGCCTTCAACGGCAGATCCGCTGTCAGCTCGTGCAAATGCAGGGCGGCATCGACCTTGGGCCCCAGCACCGCATCCAACCGATCCGAGGTCAGCGAAGCAATGGCACCGTCATCGAGCACCCCGGCCATGTGGAACACGCCCGTGAGTGGATGACCGGCAGGCACGCCCGCCAGCACCTCGGCGAGCGCGCCACGGTCGGCGATATCGCAGGCGACGAACTCGGCCTCGGCCCCGAGACGCTGCAACTCCGCGCGTAGCTCGGTGGTGCCGGGAGCAGACTCACCGCGCCGACTCAACAGCAACAGACGGCGCACGCCATATGCGTCGACCAGGTGGCGGGCGAACAACCCACCGAGGTAGCCGCTGGCACCGGTGATCAGAACTGTGTCGTCGGGGTCGAAGGCGTCGGTCGCCGGAGCGGTCGCGGCGGTGGAGACGACTCGAGCGAGTCGCGCTGTGTGTACCTGCCCGCCACGCACGGCCACCTGCGGTTCCTCCGCAGCCAGAATCCCACCCAGCAGCGCATCGAGTTCGGACCCGGCATCGTGGGAATCGGTGTCGATCAACACGATCCGGCCAGGGCTCTCCGCCTGGGCGGAACGCACCAGACCACCGACGGCGGCGCCCGCCAGGTTCGTAATGTCTTCCCCGGCAACGGATACCGCACCACTGGTCCGGACCACGAGCACCGACGCGCCGAACCGATGATCGGCAATCCAGGACTGAAGCACCCGCAGCACATCATGGGTCGCGGCATGGACGGCGGCGGGATCATTACCCGCCGGGCACTCCAGCACCACCGCGGCGGGAACCTCGTCACCGAGATCCGCCCAAGCAACCGCGGCGACCTCACCCTCGGACACCGAGATCGGTGTCCAGCTGACATCGAACACGGCAGTGCGAGCAATGGGTGTACCGGTGGTGAGCTGCGCGGGATCGATCGGCCGGGAAGCCAGATGCCGCACCGTCGCCACCGCAGCACCGGTCGAGTCCGCCAGATCCAGAGCAACACCGTGCTCACCGACGCGAGTCAGCCGAACCCGTAGCGCATCGGCACCCGCCGCATGCACCGTGACACCGGACCACTCGAACGGCAACGCCACACCGGTTCCGTCCGCCGACATGCCATCGGCAAAACGCAAGGCATGCAACGCCGCATCCAGCAACGCCGGATGCACACCGAAACGCTCCGCCTCGGTTCGGGTCTGCTCAGGCAATTCGACCTCGGCATAGAGCAGCCCGTCGGATCCGCGCCACACCGACCGCAACGCCTGGAACACCGGACCGTAGTGGTAACCCTGCGCGTCGAGAGAGTCGTACACCCCATCGATGTCCACGGCGACCGCACCGGCGGGCGGCCACTGCACCAGATCCGCAGCCGCGCGGTCGAATTCCGGTGCGAGCACGCCTTCGGCGTTCAACGTCCACGACGGCACCGAATCGACACCATCATCGGGGCGGGAGAAGATCCGCACCCCGCGACGCCCCGCACTGTCCTCGCCGCCGACGACGACACGCACCGCAACGCCCGCCGACTCCGGCAACACCAGCGGAGCCCGCAGAATCAGCTCATCCAGGCTCGAACAGCCCACTCGCTCCCCGGCGTGCAGGGCGAGTTCGACCAAACCGGTGCCGGGGAACAGCACGGTGTCCATGACCCTGTGATCGGCCAGCCACGGATGCGTCCGCAGCGACAACCTGCCGCTGACGGCGACCACGTCGGAATCCGGTTGCGACACCACCGCGGAGACCAAGGGATGTCCGGTAGCCATCAGACCCATCGATCGAGCGTCACCACTACCGGCGGACCCTTCGGGCATCCAATAACGCCGATGCTGGAAAGCGTAGGTGGGCAAGTCGATTCGCCGGGCCCCGGTACCGGTGTAGAAGCCGGCCCAGTCCACCTCGGCGCCGGAGACGAACAACCCGGCCAAACCGCTCAGCACCGTGACCGGATCGGCATGGTTTCGACGCGCCAAGGCCACCACGGAAGAGGCCGAAGCAGCCGCGCCCGCATGGCGCTCGTCGAGCGTCTGGGCGATCATCGGGGTAAGCACCGCGTCGGGCCCGACCTCGGCGAACCTGCCCACGCCCATCCCCGCCATCGCGACGACCGCATCGGCGAAACGCACCGTGTCACGAACCTGACCAACCCAATACGACGGATCCGACATCTCCTCGACGATCCGGGCACCGGTCACCGTGGAGATCAGCGGGATGTTCGGGCGAGCGAACGCCAAACCCTCGATCGCCGAAGCGAATTCGGTCAGCATCGACTCCATCAGCGCCGAATGGAACGCATGCGAGACCCGCAACCTGTGCGTCCGCCATCCACGCTCGGCACACCGATCAGCGACAGCCACGACATCGTCTTCGACACCGGACAACACCACCGACGACGGACCATTGACCGCAGCGATAGACACCCCACCGGCCAGCATCGGCAGCACGTCGGCCTCCGAAGCACCCACAGCCACCATCGCACCACCCGTCGGCAGCGCCTGCATCAACCGGCCACGCGCGGCGACCAGGACGCACGCATCCGACAGCGACAACACCCCCGCCACATGCGCAGCAGCCACCTCACCGATCGAATGACCGGCCACCACATCCGCACGCACGCCCCACGACTCGAGCAGCCGGAACAACGCCACCTCGAACGCGAACAAACCCGCCTGCGCGAACACTGTCTGGTCGACCAGGTCCTCGGACGACAACGCCACAGTCAACGAAACCGACTGCCCCAGCAGCGGATCCAACTCGGCAACGATCGCATCGAAAGCCGCGGCGAACACCGGATACGCATCACGCAGCACGGCAGCCATACCCGCCCACTGCGCACCCTGACCGGAAAACACCACACCCGTCGAACCCGACACCACACGACCGGACACCACACCCGGAATCGTTTCGCCGCGACCCAACGCTTGTGTACCGGCCCGCAGACCATCGCCTTCGGGTGACAGCACCACGGCCCGGTGGTCGAACAACACCCTCGAAGTCACTAGCGAGAAGCCGATGTCGATCGAGTCGTGGTCGTCGTCGATATGCGATGCCAGGCGCCTGGCCTGCTCAGCGAGCGCCTCGCCACTGCGCGCCGAGACCACCCATGGCAGCACTCCACCGGCCGGGACGGTCTTGGTCACCGGCACGGCAGACGGGTCAGCTGTCGGGGCCTGTTCGACGATGAGGTGAGCGTTGGTACCGCTGAGGCCGAACGAGGACACACCGGCACGACGCGGCCGATCCACCACCGGCCACGCCACCTGCTCGGTCAGCAACCGGATATGGCCTTCGGTCCAGTCGACCTTGGTGCTGGGCTGATCGACGTGCAGGGTCTGGGGCAGCACACCGTGCCGCATCGCCATCACCATCTTGATCACACCGCCGACACCCGCCGCGGCTTGGGAATGACCGATGTTGGACTTCAACGACCCCAACCACAACGGACGATCCGCATCACGGTCCTGACCGTAGGTAGCAAGCAGCGCTTGGGCTTCGATCGGATCACCCAACGTGGTACCCGTGCCGTGGGCCTCGACCACATCGACCTCGACCGGCGACACCCCCGCATTCGCCAGGGCTTGACGGATCACCCGCCGCTGCGACGGACCGTTGGGCGCGGTGAAACCATTCGACGCGCCATCCTGATTCACCGCCGAACCAGCAACCACCGCGAGAACTTCATGACCATTGCGGCGGGCGTCGGACAACCGCTCCAACACCAACATTCCAGCGCCCTCGGACCAGCCGACACCGTCGGCGGCATCGGCGAAGGACTTGCACCGCCCGTCCGGGGCCAGCCCCCGCTGACGGCTGAACTCGAGGAACATATCCGGGGTGGCCATCACCGCCACACCACCGGCCAACGCCAGATCACACTCACCCGACCGCAACGACTGCGCGGCCAGATGCAGGGCCACCAATGACGACGAGCACGCCGTATCCACCGACACCGCTGGGCCTTCCAGCCCGAGCGTGTAGGCGATGCGACCGGAGACCAAACTTCCGGCAGTGCTGCTACCGGTGCCGGTTCCCTGGGCGTAGTCGTGGTACATCACACCGGTGAAGACACCGGTCGAACTGCCGTGCAGCACAGCCGGATCCACACCGACGCGCTCCAACGCCTCCCAGGAGACCTCCAACAGCAACCGCTGCTGTGGATCCATCATCGTGGCTTCGTTGGGGCTGATCCCGAAGAAGTCCGCATCGAAATCGGCCGCCGAATAGAGGAATCCACCCTGACGGGTGTAGGTCCGCCCCGCCTTGCCGGGCTCCGGATCGTAGATGCCTTCGATATCCCAGCCACGATCCACTGGCAACTCACCGGTGGTATCCATGCCCGAGACGACCAGTCGCCACAGATCCTCCGGCGAGGCGACACCACCGGGGTAGCGGCAGCTCATCGCCACCACCGCAATCGGGTCGTCGCCAACAGTTCTGCTGGCAGTGACCTCGATATCCTGATTTGTGCCGGTCAGCTGGGAATCGATGAAGTCAGCAACGATCTGCGGGTTGGGCTGATCGAAGACGAGGGTGGCCGGTAGTTGCAGACCCGTCGCAGTGTTGAGCTTGTTGCGGAACTCGACTGCCCTCAAAGAGTCGAACCCGAGCTGCTGGAACGCATGCTGGGGTTCGACAGCATCGAGAGAAGCGTGCCCGAGGACAGCGGCAGCGACCGATCGGACCAGGTCGAGCAGAGCGCTCTTGCGATCGGCGTCAGAGAGACCCGCCAGCTTCTGCGCAAATGCCTGACCTGCCGGGGTTCGACCGTGGCGGCGCACCGGGACCGGTGCGATCGCGCGGACCAGGGCCGGTATCTGCTCGCCCCGGGTGCGAAGCACGGCCGGGTCGATCCGCAAAGCCACCAGCTGGGCGGTATCAGTGGCAATCGCGGAGTCGAACAGCGCCAGACCGTCAGCCTCGGTCAGCGGAGGGAAGCCCTGCCTGCGCATCCGATCGAAGTCGTCCTCGGACAGTTCGACGCCGAGCCCGCTCGATCGCGCCCACAACCCGTAATCGAGAGAGGTCGCAGGCAATCCCAGACTGCGGCGATGCGCCGCAAGAGCATCGAGGAAGACGTTCGCAGCAGCGTAGTTGGCTTGGCCGGCGGCCAGCACCAGCCCACCCGCGGAAGACACCAGCACGAACAGGGACAGCGAGTGCTGACGAGTGAGTTCGTGAAGGTGCCATGCCGCATCGACCTTGGGTCCGAAGACATGGTCGATCCGGTCCGGCGTGATCGACTCGATCACGCCGTTGTCGGCGGTTCCGGCCGCGTGCACCACACCCACCAGCGGATGCTGGGCCGGGATGGTTTCCAGCAGTGCCGCCAGTGCGTTCCGATCGGACACGTCACATGCGGTGATGGTCGCCTGCGCGCCGAGCTCGAGCAGATCGTCACGCAGTTCAGCCGCGCCAGGGGCATCCGGGCCACGCCGAGACGTCAAAAGCAGATGGCGCACACCGTGTTCGGTCACCAGATGTCGAGCGATCACCGCACCCAGACCACCGGTGCCACCGGTAATCAGCACAGTGCCAGGCTCGGACAGCCGGACGATCGTGCCGGGTGCGTGGCGGGTCAACCGCGGCACGAGCAGGGTCGTGCCACGGAGCGCGGCTTCCGGTTCCGTCGCAGCAGCTGTTGCCACGGTCGCGACAGAGACCGGGTCACGGTCTTGGGCCAGGTCGGGGTGGTCCAGGTCGAGAAGCTGGAATCGACCAGGGTGTTCGGCCTGCGCGGCACGCAACAGCCCCCACACCGGAGCCTGCCCCAGATCCACCTGCTCCGAATCGGCAACAGCCACTGCTTGTTCGGTGAGTACGACCAAACGAGAACCAGCGAAACGACTATCGGCCAGCCAGCCCTGAACAGTGTCGAGAACACCGGTGACAACCTGGCGCGCAGCCTCCGGCACCGCACCATTGTGGGAGGGGCACTCGAGCAACACGATGTCAGGAACAACCGAGTCGGAAGTCGCGTCCAGATCGGCGATCAACGACGGGAGATCATCGTAGCCTCGCACCCCGCCAGAACTCTGGCCCCAACCGAGTACCGCTACACGGGCCGGTTCAACTGCCCCCGCCGACAGCGGCGGGACAGTAACCCATTCCACGCCGAAGAGGGCCTCCGACACCCGATCCGCGCTCAGGCGCTCAGCCGATACCGGCCGAGAAACCAAGGCCCCCACCGACAACACCGGGTGGCCCTGCTCATCGGCCACCTGCACGGCGAACCGGTCGCCCTGAAGCACGATGCGGACCCGCACCGCAGCAGCGCCGACCGAGTGCATCACCACTCGGTTCCAGGTGAACGGCAGCGCCGGGAAACCCTCGACACCACCGCGCAGACCATGAACTATCCCGGCATGCAGCGCCGAGTCGAACAATGCCGGATGAATCCCGAAACCGTTGGCGTCCTGCGGATCCGGCAGCGCGACCTCGGCGAACAATTCATCGCCGCGCTGCCACGCCGCCCGCAAACCCTGGAAGAACGGGCCATATCCATAGCCGACATCGAGCAGCTCGTCATAGACACCGTCGATGGGCATCGGCTGCGCACCGGCGGGAGGCCACGAGGCGAGGTCGAAATCGGCCACCACCTCACCCGGCGCAAGCACACCTTCGGCGTGCAGCACCCACGGACCCTCGCCCGCCTGCCGAGAATGGACACTCAGCCGACGACGATCAGCCTCGTCAGCAGCGGCCACCACGACCTGCACCGAGACACTGCCCTCGGCTGGCAGCGTCAAAGGGGCGTGCAGGACGAGCTCGTCCACCAAGGCACAACCCAGGACACCGCCGACGTAACTGGCCAGCTCGACAAAACCGGTTCCCGGCAGCAACACGGTGCCGAGCACACTGTGGTCGGCCAGCCACTCGACGGAGTCCACCGACCACCGGCCGGTGAAACTCACCCCACCCGAATCCGGATGCGGCACAACCGCACCCAGCAACGGATGATCCACCACATCCAACCCGGCCGAGCTGACCCCACCCAGCTCGGCTCCCAGCCACGACTGCGCCAGCACTTGCTTGGCATCGAGCCAGAAACGCTCGTGCTGGAAGGCATAGGTAGGCAAGTCGATTCGCTGGCCCGCGGAATCAGCGTAGAAACCAGCCCAATCCACCTCCGCGCCGGAGACGAACAACCCGGCCACCCCGCCCAGCACCGTGGACGGATCGGCATGGTTTCGACGCGCCAGCGCCACCACCGCGGCAGCCCCGTCGTCGAGAGTCTGGGCGACCATCGGGGTCAGGACGGCATCGGGACCGACCTCGGCGAACCGGGAAACTCCCATACCCGCCATCGCGGCGACCGCATCGGCGAACCGCACCGTGTCCCGGACCTGACCAGCCCAGTACGACGGATCGGACATCTCCTCAACGATCCGGACACCGGTCACCGTGGAGATCAGCGGGATGTTCGGGCGAGCAAACGCCAAACCCTCGATCGCCGAAGCGAATTCGGCCAGCATCGGCTCCATCAGCGCCGAATGGAAAGCGTGCGAGACCCGCAACCGATGCGTCCGCCACCCACGCTCTACGCATAGCTCGACAACAGCGGCAACCGCGTCTTCGACACCGGAGAGCACCACCGAAGCCGGACCGTTGACCGCCGCGATCGATACGCCATCAGCCAGTAGCGGGAGCACGTCGGTCTCCGAAGCACCCACGGCGACCATCGCCCCACCCGTGGGCAGCGCCTGCATCAACCGGCCACGCGCCGCCACGAGCACACACGCATCCGCCAACGACAACACACCCGCCACATGCGCAGCAGCCACCTCACCGATCGAATGACCGGCCACCACATCCGCACGCACGCCCCACGACTCGAGCAGCCGGAACAACGCCACCTCGAACGCGAACAAACCCGCCTGCGCGAACACCGTCCGATCGACCAGATCATCGTCGGCCAACGCCACGCTCAGCGAAACCGACTGCCCCAGCAACGGATCCAGCTCAGCGACGATCGCATCGAAAGCCTCGGCGAACACCGGATACGCACCACGCAGCTCAGCAGCCATACCCGCCCACTGCGCACCCTGACCGGAAAACACCACACCCGTCGAACCCGGCAGCACACGACCGGTCACCACACCGGGAATGGTTTCGGCGCGACCCAGCGCCCGCGCTCCCGCCAGCAGACCATCACGGCTATCGGCCACGACAACAGCGCGATGCTCGAAAGCAGCACGCGTGGAGACCAGCGAGAGACCGACATCCACCGGATCCAGATCGTGCTCACCCGCATGAGACGCCAAACGGACGGCCTGACCCGCAAGAGCCGCACCACCACGCGCCGAAACCACCCACGGCAGCAACCCACCGGCCGGGACAGTCTTCACCACCGGCACCGAAGCCTGACCCACCACCGGCTCGGTCGCGGGGGCCTCTTCCACGATGACGTGAGCATTCGTGCCGCTGATACCGAAGGACGAGACACCGGCACGACGCGGCCGATCCACCACCGGCCACGCCACCTGCTCGGTCAGCAACCGGATATGGCCTTCGGTCCAGTCGACCTTGGTACTGGGCTGATCGACATGCAGGGTCTGGGGCAGCACACCGTGCCGCATCGCCATCACCATCTTGATCACACCACCCACACCCGCCGCGGCTTGGGAATGACCGATGTTGGACTTCAACGACCCCAACCACAAGGGACGATCCGCATCACGGTCCTGCCCGTAGGTAGCAAGCAGCGCTTGGGCTTCGATCGGATCACCCAAGGTGGTACCGGTGCCGTGAGCTTCGACCACGTCCACCTCGCCAGGGGACACCCCGGCATTCGCCAACGCCGCCCGAATCACCCGCCGCTGCGACGGACCGTTCGGCGCGGTCAAACCATTCGACGCACCATCCTGATTCACCGCCGAACCAGTGATCACCGCAAGAACCTGGTGACCGTTGCGCTGCGCGTCGGACAACCGCTCCAACACCAGTACGCCGACACCTTCCGACCAGCCCACCCCATCGGCGGCATCGGCGAAGGACTTGCACCGCCCGTCCGGGGCCAGCCCGCGCTGGCGACTGAACTCCACGAAGGTCTCCGGCGTGGCCATCACCGCCACACCACCGGCCAATGCCAGATCGCACTCCCCCGACCGCAACGACGCCGCAGCCGAATGCATTGCCACCAAAGACGATGAACACGCCGTGTCCACGGTGACCGAGGGCCCTTCCAGACCGAACACATACGACACTCGCCCGGACGCGATAGATCCCGAATTCGCATTGGCCGGATAGTCGTGATACATCATGCCGACCCACACACCGGTCCGGCTTCCCTTCAGCGAGCCGGGATCGACGCCGGCCCGCTCGAACGCCTCCCATGAGGTCTCCAGCAGCAGAAACTGCTGCGGATCCATCAGCGCGGCTTCGTTGGGACTGATATTGAAGAACGCCGGATCGAACTCGCCGGCAGAATGCAGGAATCCACCCTCACGGGTATAGGTGCTGTTCGGCGTCTCGCCGGTGTGATCGTAGAGACGTTCGGTATCCCAGCCCCGATTTTCGGGGAACCCCGACGTCGCGTCGGTCCCGTCCGAGACCAACCGCCAGAGGTCCTCGGGAGAGCCGACACCACCCGGATAACGACACGCCATACCCACAATCGCAATAGGTTCGCGAAGGGCTGCGTCGAGCTTGCGGTTGCGGGCGCGCAACCTCTCGGTCTCTTTGAGTGAGACGCGCAACGCCTGAGCGAGCTTCTGAGTATTGTCGTCGGGCTTCGTCATTATTGTTCCAGCTCTTCCTACGGTCACCGTGACTCGTCGACGAAATCTCGTCTACGAGACAGAATTCCGATGCATTACGGGTGATCGCGGCACGGGCTTTCCACCCGTGCCGCGCACATCGCCGTCAGTCCTCTGATGAGTTGTTGTAAGCCATATCGATCAAGTCATCGATATCGAGCTCGTCGATCGATTCATCCGAGATGTTCTGATCGATCTCGCTGTGGCTTTCCTGTCCATGTGCGAGCTGCATGAGTGCATCCAGCAGGCCCGCGTCGCGGAGACGGGCGACGGGGATCGTTTGCAGGGCTCGGCGAATATCGTTTTCCGACGAATCCGTCGACCGGCCGGTGTTGCGGTGGTCGGTGAACTCGTCGGCCAGATATTTGGCCAAAGCCTCCGGTGACGGGTAGTCGAACACCAGAGTCGCGGGCAACCGCAGACCCGTCACGGATTTGAGAGCGTTGCGGAATTCGATAGCGGTGATCGAATCGAAGCCCAATTCGTTGAAGGCCCTGTCCGCCGCAATCGCATTCGCATTCTGATGACCCAGCACTGCCGCGACCTGACCGCGCACGATTTCGACGAGCACACCGAGGCGTTCGCTGTCGGGTGTGTTCGCCAAACGGGCGCGAAGCGCCGTGGGTGCGCCCGAGGCTGTTGCGCGGCGCGCTGGCACCAGGCCGGACAACAAGGTCGCGGCGAACCCCGTGCTGCGGAGACTCCCCAGATCGAGACGGGCGAGAATGGGAGCCGCCGTGCCGATGTCGGTAGCGGCATGGAACAGCGCCAAGCCCTGCTCCTCCGACAACGGCAGCATGCCCGTACGAGACATGCGGTGCCGATCGACGTCGCTGAGCTCCGCGCCCATCCCGCCATCCATGCTCCACAGACCCCACGCCAGCGACCGGCCGGAGCGCCCGGATGCCCTGCGGTGTGCCGCAAGTGCGTCCAGGCAGGCGTTGGCCGCGGCGTAGTTGCCCTGACCAGGGCTGCCGAATGCTCCGGCCGCCGAGCTGAACAGCACGAACGCTTTCAGCGGCAGATCGGCGGTCAATTCGTGCAGGTGCAGAGCGGCATCGACCTTGGGCCGCAAAACCACATCCATCCGATCCGCGGTCAGCGAAGCGATGGCGCCATCGTCGAGCACACCGGCCGTATGGAACACACCGGTGAGCGGACGGCCCGCGGGAACGTCCGCCAACACCTCGGCAAGCGCCCCACGGTCGGCGACATCGCAGGCGGCGAACTCGACTTCGGCACCGAGACCCTGCAACTCCGCCCGCAGCTCAGCAGCGCCGGGAGCGGATTCACCACGGCGGCTCAGCAACAGCAGGTGACGGACACCCAGGGCGTTGACCAGATGCCGGGCGAACAATCCACCGAGGAAGCCGCTGGCACCGGTGATCAGCACCGTCTCGTCCGGACCGAAAGTGGAGCTCGGAGCCGAAGCGGTCGCCTGAGTGGCGGCCGCTCGGGTGAGTCGCGCACCGTGTACCTGTCCGCCGCGCACGGCCACCTGCGGTTCCTCCGCGGCCAGAATCCCGCCGAGCAGCCCGTCGATGTCGGAATCGGTGTCCACCAACATGATCCGGCCGAGGCTCTCCGCCTGCGCGGAACGAACCAGACCACCCACGGCAGCACCGGCCAGATTCGTAATGTTCTCCCCGGCAACCGATACCGCACCACTGGTCCGAACCACCAGCACCGACTCACCGGACCGCTGATCGGCAATCCAGGACTGAAGCGCTTGCAGCACATCGTGAGTCGCGGCACGAACGGCGGCGGGATCGTTGCCCGTCGGGCACTCCAATATCACCGCCGCCGGGACCTCGTCGCCGAGATCCGCCCACGACACTGCGCTGACCTCGGCATCGGACACCGAGATCGGTGTCCAACCAACCTGGAACATCGCATTACCGACAGCGGACGCACCGGCCGTGAGCTGTGCGGGATCGATGGGCCGGGAAGCCAGGTGCCGCACCGTGGCGACCGGAGCGCCCGACGGATCCGCCAGATCCAGAGCGGCGCCGTGCTCACCGACGCGGGTGAGCCGAACACGCAAGGCGTTGGCACCGGCCGCGTGCACGGTGATACCGGACCACTCGAACGGCAGCGCGAGCCCACTTCCCTCCGCGGGCGAGTGCCGGGCGATGAGCAGTGCGTGCAAGGCGGAGTCGAACAGCGCAGGGTGGATCCCGAAACCCTCGGCATCCCGCGGATCGGGCAGCGCGACCTCGGCGAACAGCTCGTCGCCACGCTGCCAAGCCGCCTGCAAACCCTGGAAGAACGGGCCATACCCATACCCGGCATCGAGCAGCTCGTCGTACACACCGTCGATCGGCAACGGCTGCGCACCAACCGGAGGCCAGGCGGTGAGATCGGCTTCGGCCGCCACCTCGCCCGGGGCAAGGACACCTTCGGCGTTCAACGTCCACGACGACGCCGAAGCGACATCATCAGGGCAGGAGAAGATCCGCACCGCGCGACGGCCCGTCGGGTCCTGGTCGCCGACCACAATGCGCAGCGCGAGCCCGCCGGACTCCGACAGCACCAGTGGGGCCTGTAGGACCAGCTCCTCCAGGGTCGAGCAGCCGACCTGCTCCGCCGCGTGCAGGGCAAGTTCGACGAGACCTGTGCCGGGGAACAGCACGGTGTCCATCACCCTGTGATCGGCCAGCCATGGGTACGTCTGCGCCGACAGGCGGCCGGTGAGGGTCACCGCGTCGGAGTCCGGTTGCGATATCACCGCCGAAACCAGGGGATGTCCGGTCGCCACCAGACCCATCGCCCGAGCGTCACTGCCGCCGGCGAACCCTTCGGCCATCCAATAGCGTCGACGCTGGAAGGCATAGGTGGGCAAGTCGATTCGCCGGCCTCCGGAACCGGCGTACAGACCGGCCCAATCCACCGTGGAACCTGCGACGTGCAACCGGGCGAGACCCGTCAGCAGGGTCGAGGGATCCGCGTTGTTGCGCTTGGTCAGAGCGATTGTGGTTGCGGTGTCGAGAGTTCGAGCGATCATCGGGGTCAGCACCGCATCGGGCCCGACCTCGACGAACCGGGTCACACCCATGCCCGCCATCACGGCGACCGCATCAGCGAATCGCACCGTGTCCCGGACCTGACCGACCCAATACGACGGATCCGACATCTCGGCACCGACCCGGGCGCCAGTCACCGTGGACACCAGCGGAATGCCGGGCCGACTGAACGCCAAACCCTGCACCACCGAGGCGAACTCAGCCAGCATCGGCTCCATCAGCGCCGAATGGAACGCATGCGAAACACGCAACCGATGCGTCCGCCAACCACGCTCGACACAACGATCGACCACAGCAGCGACATCGGCCTCGACACCGGAGAGCACCACCGACGACGGACCATTGACCGCCGCGATCGACACCTCGGGCTGGGCTTCGACACCTCCCAGCAACGCCAGCACCTCGGCGACCTCGGCTTCCGAGGCACCCACAGCGACCATCGCCCCACCCGTCGGCAGCGCCTGCATCAACCGGCCACGCGCCGCCACCAACACACACGCATCCCCAACCGACATCACCCCGGCCACATGCGCGGCCGCGATCTCGCCGATCGAGTGACCGGCCACCACATCCGCCCGGACTCCCCACGACTCGAGCAGCCGGAACAATGCCACCTCGAACGCGAACAACCCCGCCTGCGCGAACACCGTCGCATCGACCAGGTCATCGCTCGACAGCGCCTCACCCAGCGAAACCGACTGCCCCAACAGCGGATCCAGCTGGGCAACGATCGCATCGAAATGCTCGGCGAACACCGGATACGCTCCGCGCAGCTCGGCGGACATCCCCGCCCACTGCGCACCCTGACCCGAAAACACCACACCAGTCGAACCCGACACCACACGACCGGTCACCACACCGGGCGCCTGCACGTCGGAAGCCAGCGCCCGCACTCCGGCGAGCAGACCGCCGCGGTCATCGGCCATGACAACAGCACGATGCTCGAAGACACCACGCGTCGACGCCAACGAGTAACCCACATCGATCGGATCGTGGTCGTCGACATACGACGCCAGGCGGGCGGCTTGACTCGCGAGAGCCTCGCCACTACGTGCCGAGAGCACCCACGGCAGCACTCCACCAGCCGAGCCGGTACCGACCGCAGGCACCGATCCCAGCACCGGCGCCGAATCCATCACCGGCGGAGCCTGTTCCACGATGACGTGCGCATTCGTGCCACTGATACCGAACGAGGACACACCGGCACGACGCGGCCGATCCACCACCGGCCACGCCACCGACTCGGTCAACAACCGAACGTGGCCCTCGGACCAATCGACCTTGGTACTCGGCTGATCGACGTGCAGGGTCTGGGGCAGCACACCATGCCGCATCGCCATCACCATCTTGATCACACCACCCACACCCGCCGCGGCTTGCGCGTGACCGATGTTGGACTTCAACGATCCCAACCACAACGGACGATCCGGGTCACGATCCTGCCCGTAGGTAGCCAGCAATGCCTGGGCTTCGATCGGATCACCCAACGTGGTGCCGGTGCCATGGGCTTCCACAGCATCGACCTCGACCGGGGACACTCCGGCATTCGCCAGTGCTTGGCGGATCACTCGCCGCTGCGAGGGACCGTTCGGCGCGGTCAAACCATTCGACGCACCATCCTGATTCACCGCCGAACCAGCAAGCACCGCCAACACCTGATGACCATTGCGGCGCGCGTCGGACAACCTCTCCAACACCAGTACACCGGCGCCTTCGGACCATCCGACACCATCGGCGCCATCGGCGAACGACTTACACCGCCCATCCGGCGACAACCCCCGCTGACGACCGAACTCGAGGAACATATCCGGTGTCGCCATGACTGCCACACCACCGGCCAACGCCAGATCACACTCGCCCGACCGCAACGACTGCCCGGCCAAATGCAGAGCCACCAGCGACGACGAGCACGCCGTATCCACGGTGACCGACGGCCCTTCCAGACCGAAGACATACGACACACGACCCGAGACCAAACTGCCTGCGGCACCGCTACCGGTTCCGGTTGCCTGGGCGTAGTCGTGGTACATCAGACCGGTGAACACGCCGGTCGAACTGCCCCGCAGCACCGCCGGATCCATACCGGCCCGTTCCAACGCCTCCCACGAGACCTCCAACAGCAACCGCTGCTGGGGATCCATCACCGTGGCCTCGTTGGGGCTGATTCCGAAGAAGTCCGCGTCGAATTCGGCTGCGGAGTACAAGAACCCACCACTGCGCGTATAGGTCTTGCCCGCCTTACCGGGTTCGGGATCGTAGATGCCCTCGATGTCCCAGCCTCGATCCACCGGCATCTCCCCGGTGGTATCGATGCCCGACACGACCAGATTCCACAGGTCCTCCGGCGAGGCGACCCCACCTGGATAACGGCAGGCCATCGCGACCACAGCGATCGGCTCGTCGTCGGCTCGAACCCGACTGACCGCGCGCTCTTCGACAGCTTCGGTTCCGGTGAGTTGCGTACCGATGAACTCTGCCACGACTTGTGGATTGGGGTAGTCGAAGATGAGCGTGGCCGGGAGTTGCAGACCGGTCGCGGTGTTGAGCTTGTTGCGGAACTCGACGGCGCTCAACGAGTCGAACCCGAGCTGCTGGAAAGCCTGCTGGGGTTCGACGAAATCGAGGGAGGCGTGTCCGAGGATGCCTGCGGCAACCGACCGGACGAGATCGACCAGAGCACTGTCGCGGTCGGAATCCGACAGGCCTGCCAGCGTCTGCAGAAACGCCTGACCCGCCGGGGTCCGGCTATGGCGGCGCACAGGTGCCGGTGCGATCGCGCGGACGAGAGCCGGGATCTGCTCGCCCCGTGTTCGAAGCACTGCGGGGTCGACCCGCAGTGCTACCAGCTGAGCGGTATCGGCGGCGATCGCCGCATCGAACAATGCCAGACCCTCGGCCTCGGTCAGCGGCGGGAAGCCCTGCCTGCGCATCCGATCGAAATCGTCCTCGGACAGCTCGATACCGAGCCCGCTCGACCGCGCCCACATGCCGTAATCGAGGGAGGTCGCAGGTAGCCCCAACCTGTGACGATGCGCCGCAAGGGCATCCAGGAAGACATTCGCCGCTGCGTAATTGGCTTGGCCCGCGGCCAGCACCAACCCACCCGCCGAGGACAACAGCACGAACAGCGACAGCGACCGATCACGCGTGAGCTCGTGCAGATGCCACGCGGCATCGACCTTGGGCCGGAACACATACCCGATCCGGTCCGCCGTCATCGACTCGATCACACCGTTGTCGGCAGTTCCCGCCGCGTGCACCACACCCACCAGCGGATGCTCGTCGGAGATGCCGTCCAGCAGCGCGGCCAGCGCGGACCGATCGGACACATCACACGCGGCAATGGTGACCTCGGCGCCGAGCTCGATCAACTCGTCACGCAACTCAGCGGCACCCGGAGCGTCCAGGCCACGCCGAGACGTCAAAAGCAGATGTCCCACACCATGTTCGGTCACCAGATGCCGAGCGATCACAGCACCCAGACCACCGGTACCACCGGTTACCAGCACGGTGCCCGGCTCTGTCAGCCGAGCGATCGTGCCCGGTGCGTGGCGGGCCAAACGCGGCACAAGCAGGGTCGTGCCGCGTAGCGCGGCCTCCGGTTCCCCAGCAGCGGCTGCCAGTGCGGTCGCGACAGCGAACAGGTCACCGTCCTGATCCAGATCTACAAGCTGGAACCGACCCGGGTGCTCGGCCTGCGCGGCACGCAGCAGCCCCCACACCGGCGCTTGATCCAGACGCACCTGCTCGGAATCGGCAACGGCCACCGCTTGCCTGGTCGACACAACCAAACGGGAGGCGGCGAAACGGGTTTCGGCCATCCAGCCCTGGACGGTGTCGAGAACAGAGGTCACGACCTGCCGGGCCGCCGCTGTCGGCGGACCGTCTTGGAGCGGGCACTCGAGCAGCACGATGTCAGGAGCAGCCGACTCCTCGGCCGCATCCAGATCGGTGATCAACGCCGCGAGATCACGATAGCGCCGAACTCCATCGGAACTCTGGTCACCGCTGTTCGGCCCGGAACCGAGGACCGCCACGCGGCCCGGGTCGACACTCACCGCCGACGACGGCGCAACGGTGACCCATTCCACGCCGAAGAGGGCCTCCGGCACCCGGCCCGCGCCCAGGCGTTCGGCCGACACCGGCCGAGCCACCAGAGCGCCCACCGACAGCACCGGCCGGCCCTGGTCATCGGCTATCTGCACGGCGAAGTCGTCGCCTTCGGGGATGCTGTGTACCCGCACGACGGCGGCACCGGCCGAGTGCACGACCACACGGTTCCAGGCGAAAGGCAGCACCGCGGAATCATTTCCGCTGCGACGACCATGAATGATCTCGGTGTGCAAGGCCGCGTCGAATAATGCGGGATGGATTCCGAAACCCTTGGCATCCTGCGGATCCGGCAGCGCGACCTCGGCGAACAATTCATCGCCGCGCCGCCAAGCCGCCCGCAGACCCTGGAAGAACGGGCCATACCCGTACCCGAGTTCGAGCAACTCGTCATAGGCTCCGTCGACGTCCAACGGCTGCGCGCCCACCGGAGGCCACGAAGTCAGATCGAAATCAGCCACGACGTCACCCGGGGCGAGCACGCCCTCGGCGTGGAGCGACCAAGGACCCTCTGCAGCCTGTCGAGAATGGACGGTCAGTCGTCGGCGACCGGCCTCGTCGGCAGCGGCCACCACGACCTGTACCGCGACACTGCCTTCGGCGGGCAACGTCAACGCGGTGTGCAGGACGAGCTCGTCCACCACCGGGCAGCCCAACAGACCGCCGACATAACCGGCCAGCTCGACGAATCCGGTACCCGGCAGCAACACGACTCCGTGCACACTGTGGTCGGCCAGCCATTCGACGGAGTCCAGCGACCACCGGCCGGTGAAGCTCACTCCACCCGACTCCGGGTGCGGCACAACGGCACCGAGCAAGGGATGGTCCACCGTATCGAGCCCGACGGCGGTGATTCCGCCGAGTTCGGCACCGAGCCACGACTGGGCCAACATCTGCTTGGCGTCGAGCCAGAACCGCTCGTGTTGGAAGGCGTAGGTGGGCAGGTCGATTCGCCGAGCTCCGGCACCGGCGTAGAGACCGGCCCAGTCCACCTCGGCACCTGCCACGAACAACCCGGCCACCGCATTCAATACGGTTGAGGCATCTTCGTGGCCACGCCTCGTCACAGCGACTGCCGTCGCGTCACTGAGCGTTTGGGCGACCATCGGGGTCAGGACAGCGTCGGGCCCGACCTCGGCGAACCTGGATACACCCATGGCCGCCATTGCGGCGACCGCATCGGCGAACCGCACCGTGTCCCGGACCTGACCGACCCAATACGACGGATCCGACATCTCGTGCTCGACCCTGGCACCGGTCACCGTCGACACCAACGGGATGCTCGGGCGCCTGAACGCCACATTCTCGATCGCCGTGGCGAATTCGGCGAGCATCGGCTCCATCAACGCTGAATGGAACGCGTGCGACACCCGCAACCTGTGTATACGCCAACCCTGTTCGGCGCACCGATCGGCGACAGCCACGACATCGTTCTCGACACCGGAGAGCACCACCGACGACGGACCGTTCACCGCAGCGATCGACACCTCACCGGCCAGCATCGGTAGTACGTCGGCCTCGGACGCACCGACGGCAATCATCGCCCCGCCCGCGGGCAGCGCCCACATCAACCGGCCACGCGCCGCCACGAGCACACACGCATCCGACAGCGACAACACACCCGCCACATGCGCGGCAGCCACCTCACCGATCGAATGACCGGCCACAACATCCGCACGCACGCCCCAGGATTCGAGCAGCCGGAACAACGCCACCTCGAACGCGAACAAACCCGCCTGCGCGAACACGGTCTGGTCGATCAGGTCATCGCTCACCAAAGCAGCACTCAGCGAAACAGTCTGCCCCAGTAGCGGATCCAGTTCAGCGACGATCGCGTCGAAATGCTCGGCGAACACCGGATACGCACCATGGAGCGCGGCGGCCATGCCAGCCCACTGCGCACCCTGACCCGAAAACACCACACCCGTCGAACCCGGCACCACACGACCGGTCACGACGCCAGGAGCCTGCACGCCAGCAGCCAATGCCCGCATACCCACGAGCAGACCATCACGACCCTCGGCCACGACGACCCCGCGATGCTCGAACACACTGCGCGCCGACGCCAGCGAGAAGCCGATGTCGAGCGGATCATGTTCGCCCACATGCGATGTCAAACGATCGGCTTGATCGGCTAGCGCCTCGCGACCGCGTGCCGAAACCACCCACGGCAGCACAGCCGGGACGGTCCGCACAACCGGCACCGGAGCGGGCTCCACCACCGACGCCTGTTCCAGGATGAGGTGAGCGTTGGTTCCGCTGATACCGAACGAGGACACACCGGCACGACGCGGCCGATCCACCACCGGCCACGCCACCTGCTCGGTCAGCAACCGGATATGGCCTTCGGACCAATCGACCTTCGTGGAGGGCTGATCGACGTGCAGGGTCTGCGGCAGCAGCCCGTGCCGCATCGCCATCACCATCTTGATCACACCGCCGACACCCGCCGCCGCCTGAGTGTGACCGATATTGGACTTCAACGACCCCAACCACAACGGACGATCCGCATCACGGTCCTGCCCGTAGGTAGCAAGCAGCGCCTGCGCCTCGATCGGATCACCCAAGGTGGTACCGGTGCCGTGGGCTTCCACCGCGTCGACCTCGGTTGGGGAGACCCCGGCATTGGCCAATGCTTGGCGGATCACCCGTCGCTGCGACGGACCATTCGGCGCGGTCAAACCATTCGACGCACCATCCTGGTTCACCGCCGAACCCGCGATCACCGCGAGAACCTCATGTCCATTGCGGCGGGCATCGGACAACCGCTCCAACACCAGCACACCGGCACCCTCGGACCAGCCCACACCATCGGCGGCATCGGCGAACGACTTACTCCGCCCGTCCGGCGAAAGCCCCCGCTGCCGACTGAACTCGACAAAGACCTCCGGCGTCGCCATCACCGCCACACCACCGGCCAACGCCAGATCACACTCACCCGACCGCAACGACTGCGCAGCCAGATGCATCGCCACCAAAGACGACGAGCACGCCGTATCCACGGTGACCGACGGCCCCTCCAGACCGAACACATAAGAGACTCGACCGGACGCGATAGATCCCGAATTCGAATTGACCGGATAGTCGTGGTACATCATGCCGGTAAAGACGCCGGTCGAACTGCCACTCAGCACGGTGGGATCGACACCGGCCCGCTCCAATGCCTCCCATGAGGTCTCCAGCAACAGGAACTGCTGCGGATCCATCAGCGCGGCTTCATTGGGACTGATGCCGAAGAAGACGGGATCGAACTCGCCGGCAGAATGCAGGAATCCACCCTCACGCGTGTAGGTGGTGTGCGGTGTTTCGCCGGTGGGATCGTAGATACGTTCGGTATCCCAGCCGCGATTCACGGGGAATTCCGACGTCGTGTCGATCCCGTCTACGACCAAATTCCAGAGATCCTCGGGCGAACTGACACCACCCGGGTACCGGCAAGCCATGCCGACGATCGCAATAGGTTCGTCGGCAGCAGCTTTGGCGGCAGTGACCGCGATGTCCTCTCCTGCGCCGGTGAGCTCGCCGGCGAGGTATGTGGCCAGCGCCTGTGGTGTCGGGTAGTCGAACACCACCGCGGCCGAAAGCGACAGGCCGGTGGCGGTTTTGAGCCGGTTACGCAGCTCGACCGCGCTCAGCGAATCGAAGCCCAGGTCCTGGAACGCGCGATCGGGATCGATCGCGGACGCACTGTCATGCCCGAGCACGGCCGCGACGTACGTGCGCACGGTATCGAGTACCGCCTGCTGCTGTCGATCGGCGTCCAGACCGGCCAGCCGCTGCTGGAGACCAGACATCACCGCCGATGTCGCCGCCGGCCGCCGGGCGGCTCTCGGCGCCAGTTCCCGCAGCAGCGGTGGCAGCAGTCCGGCATCGGCCTGGACACGAATCGCGGCGGTGTCCACCGCGGCGATCACCGCGTGTGCCACGCCTCGGTCGAGCACCGCATTCCAGCCGGCCAACGCCTGCTCATCCGGCATCGCGGTGAATCCGCCCCGGCTCATCCGGGCCACATCGGTCTCACTCAGGTGTCCGGTCATGCCGCCCGAGCGTGCCCACGGACCCCACGCCAGCGATTGACCGGCCAGCCCTCGTGCACGACGGTGCGCCACCAGCCCGTCGAGGAAGGTATTCGCGGCCGCGTAGTTGGCCTGTCCTGGTCCGCCGATCGTGCCCGACACCGACGAGAACACCACGAACGCCGCCAGATTCAGCTCCGCGGTCGCCTCGTGCAGGTGCCAGGCGGCATCCACCTTCGGTGCCAGGACTGCGTCCATCCGTTGTGCGGTCAGCGACGCGATGATCCCGTCGTCGAGCACACCCGCGGCATGGATCACGCCCGTCAACGGCCACTGCGCCGGCGCTTCGGCAGGCAGCCCCGCCACCGCGTCGGCGTCGGTGACGTCGCAGGCCACCACCCGAACCTGTGCGCCCAGTTGCTCCAACTCGGCGCACAGCGGTGCCACGCCCTCGGCCCGCGGACCGCTGCGGCTCACCAGTAACAACGACCGCACGCCGTGCTCGGCCACCACGTGGCGGGCCACCACCGCACCCAAACCACCTGTGCCGCCGGTGATCAGCACCGTTCCCGTGCCGAAGGCGGAGGCATCATCGCCAGGTACGGAAGGCACCACGGTCGCGGGTCGGGTGAGCCGAGCGGTGTGGGTGACTCCGGCGCGCACGACCACTTGGGGTTCGCCGACGGCCATGACAGTGGCCGCGAGTTGCTCATCGATGCCGGTGTCCGCATCGACCAAGACGATTCGGCCCGGATCTTCCGTCTGCGCTGTGCGCACCAAACCCCACACCGCGGCGCCGGCAAGGTCGGTGAGGTCTTCATCGGGCAGCGCGACCGCGCCGCGCGTGGCGATCAGCAGGGTGCTCGAGGCGAACCGGTCCTGATCCAGCCATGCCTGCACCACCTCGAGGATCCGCGCGACCTCGGAATGGGTGGCGGTCACCACGTCGGTGCCGGTGTGTTCGTCCCACCCGAACCCGGCCTCGACCACCACCACCGGGGGTACCGGCGACTCCGGATCCAGGTCCCACCGACCCACGGCCACATCTCGAGGTGCTACAGCCACCACCGCGGACTCGGACGCGGTCGGCGACCACACCAGTTCCAGTACCGGATCGGCCGCGCCCGCGGCAGCCACGGCGAGCTGCTCGAGTGGTATCGGCCGGGTCTTCACCGATCCCGACAACACCGGCTGTCCCTGCTCATCGGCTACCGACACCGACACCGACGATCCGGTCGTGGTCAGACGTACGCGCAGCACCGAGGCTCCGGCCGCGTGCAGCGACACCGATTCCCACGAGAACGGCAGCACGACCCGCCCGGCCGCGACCGTGAACGGTGAATCAGGCTTTCCCGCACCGCTTTCGAGTACACCGGCCAGCAGTCCCGCCTGCAGGGCAGCATCCAGCAGTGCCGGATGGATCCCGAATCCTTCGGCTCGCACCCCGGTGTCCACATCGACGGCGATCTCGGCGAACACCTCCGCACCGCGTCGCCACAGCGCCCGCACACCCTGGAACGCCGGACCGTAGTCGTAACCACGCGCCAGCAGCTCCGGGTACGCGGCCGCGACATCGATACCACTCGACGCGGCAGGCGGCCATGCCGCCGGTTCGGGTTCGGTCATGTCGTCGTGGGTGGTCAGCAGGCCCCGCGCGTGCAGTACCCACTGTCCGTCGCGGTCGTGTTCATCGCGGGAGTAGATCGATATCGGCCGCTGCGGGGACTCGTGTTCGGGCCCGCCGACGATGACATGGATCTGCACACCGCCTGCGGCGGGTAGCAGCAGTGGCGCCTGTAGCGTCAATTCCTCGATCACCGGACACCCGGTCACGGCGCCGGCACGCAACGCCAGCTCCACAAACCCGGTGCCCGGCAACAACACCGACCCGGCCACCGCATGGTCGGCCAGCCAGGGCTGTGTCGCTACCGACAATCGGCCGGTCAACAGCACGCCACCGGACTCGGGCATCGACACCATCGCGCCCAGCAACGGATGGTCCACCGCACCCAAACCCACGGATTCGACACCCGCCGTGCCGGCAGCGGCCTCGAGCCAGTAGCGACGGCGCTGGAACGCATAGGTGGGCAACGCCACCCTATCCGTGCGGCGGCCTGCATACAGCGGCGTCCAGTCCACCCCTACACCGACGACAGACGCTTGTGCCAGCGCGGACACGAACTGAGTCGGCTCGTCGATCGAGCGCCGGGCGGCCGCAACCACCGTCGACTTGGCCTCGACGGCCGGAGTCTCGACAAGACATTGCCGAGTCATCGCGGCCAGCACCGCATCCGGTCCGATCTCCACGAACCGCCGCACACCTGCCTCGACCAGAGCGTCGATCCCTGGTGCGAACCGGACGCACCCCCGTACCTGCTCGACCCAGTACGCAGGATCGGTCAGCTCGGCAGCGACCACGACCGCCGAAACGTTCGACACGATCGGCAAGGACGGCTCGCGGTACGTCAATCCTTCGGCGACAGCGCGGAACTCGTCGAGCATCGGCTCCATCAACACCGAGTGGAACGCGTGGCTGACCCGTAGCCGGGAGGTCTTCACTCCATCCGCAACCAGCCGGTCAACGATCTCGTCTATCGCGGACACTTCCCCGGACAACACCACCGACGACGGGCTGTTCACCGCCGCCAACGACACCCGGCCGCCGAACTCGGCCAGCACCTCCAACGCCTCGGCCTCCGACACCGCGACCGCGAGCATTGCCCCGCCCTCCGGCAAGGCACCCATCAACCGACCCCGCGCCACAACCAGCGCACACGCGTCCTCGAGCGACCACACCCCCGCCACATACGCCGCCGCCAACTCACCGATCGAATGCCCGATCAGCAGATCCGGTGTCACACCGAATGATTCGATCAACCGGAACAACGCCACCTCGAACGCGAACAACGCCGGCTGGGTGAATTCGGTCCGATCCAACACACCCTCGGTGTCGGCGAACATCAGCTCCTTCAAGGACAGCGCGGCGCTCCTCGATGGGTGGGCCCGACCCAACAACGGATCGACCTGCGCGCACACATCGTCGAACGCCGCCGCGAATACGGGAAACGCCTCGTACAGCCCCGCACCCATCCCCATCCGCTGCGCACCCTGCCCCGTGAACAGAAACGCCGTCTTCCCCGAACCCGCCGACCCCTCGATCGTGCGCGGCGAACCCACCGCCAAATCGGCCAGACCCGCCAGCAGTTCGTCCCGATCCCGGCCGACGACGACACCGCGACGATCCAGCAATGCCCGCGAGTCCACCAATGACCGCGCCACCGACCAGATGTCGACCTCCGGGCGATCGGCCAACCACGCCCGCAACCGCTCGGCCTGCGCCCGCAGGCCCTCCTCCGATGTGGCCGAGATCGTCCACGCCACAGCGACATCGATGTCCGGCAAGGCCGATCCGTGCTCAGGCATCGATACCGCCTGGGCCGGAGCCTCCTCGATGATCACGTGCGCGTTGGTGCCGCTGACTCCGAACGAGGACACACCGGCGCGGCGAACCGTCCCTCCTGCGCGCCATGGCTCCGGCTGGGTGAGCAGGCGCACCGCGCCGGCCGACCAATCCACGTGCGGGGACGCCGTTTCCGCGTGCAAGGTCGGGGGCAGGGTTTCGTGGCGCAGCGACTGCACCATCTTGATCACGCCACCGACACCGGCCGCCGCGACGGTGTGACCGATATTCGATTTGATCGATCCGATGCGCAGCGGCTCCCGATCCCCACGCTCCTGCCCGTATGCGGCGATCAACGCGTTGGCTTCGATGGGATCCCCCAGCGGAGTGCCGGTCCCGTGCGCTTCCACCGCATCCACGTCGGCGGGTGTGAGCCCGGCATTCGCGAGGGCCTGCGCGATCACTCGCTCCTGCGACGGACCGTTCGGCGCGGTCAGGCCATTGCTCGCACCGTCCTGATTCACCGCACTGCCTCGGACGACGGCCAGAATGTCATGGCCGAGCCGCTGCGCATCCGACAGCCGCTCCAGGACCAGGACGCCCACGCCCTCGGCGAAGGCCACACCGTCGGCCGCGGCGGAGAACGCCTTGCAGCGGCCATCCGGCGACAGGCCGCGTTGCCGCGCGAAATCCACAGAGAGATACGGGGTTGCGGCCACGGTGACGCCGCCCGCCAAGGCCAGCGACGTTTCGCCCTGACGCAAGGCCTGACACGCCAAGTGCAAGGCCACCAACGACGACGAGCATGCGGTATCGATGGTGACCGCTGGTCCCTCGAGGCCGAACACGTAGGCGACGCGGCCGGAGACGACACTGTGGGTGGTGCCGGTCAGCCGGTACCCCTCGAGGTCGCCGGTGACGCGGTCGACATACCCCGAGGCGCACGCACCCGCGAACACGCCGGTATCGCTGCCGCGCAACGTGATCGGGTCGATGCCGGATTCCTCCAGCGCCTCCCATGATGCTTCGAGCAGCAACCGTTGCTGCGGATCCATCGCCAGGGCTTCCCGCGGGCTGATTCCGAAGAATCCGGCGTCGAAATCAGCGGCGTCGTCGAGGAATCCGCCGCCACGGCTGTAGACCGTGCCGGGCCTATCCGGATCCTGGTCGATCAGCTGGTCGAGATCCCAGCCGCGATCGTCGGGGAATTCCGTGGTGGCATCGGTACCCGATCGCACCAGATCCCACAACTGCTCCGGGGTTCGGACGCCACCGGGGAATCGGCAGCTCATGCCGACGATCGCGATGGGCTCGTCCACGCGGACGCGGCGCGACACCCGTGTCGTCGCGGAACCGGACGCTGTGCCCTCGATCTTGGAGTGCAAGAGGGTGGCAACCGCCGCGGCCGTGGGGTGGTCGAAGACCAGGGTGGACGGCAGCTGGACGCCGGTGGCCTTCGACAGGCGGTTGCGGAACTCGACGCCGCCGAGCGAGTCGAATCCCAGTGCGTCGAATCGGGCGTCGGGGTTGATGTCTTCGGCGGCGCCGTGCCCCAGGACGGCTGCCACGTGCTCCCGGACCAGCTCGAGCACCACCGCGGATCGTTCGGCCTCTGGTACCCGGCTCAGTTGTGTGCCCAGCGAACTCGACGAGGCCGCGGTCGGGGCTGTGGTGCGGGGCAGATAGCCGCGCAGCACCGCCGGCACCGCACCGTCGCGCGCTTCGCGCCGCAGCTGCGCCGGGTCGAACCCGATCGCAGCCAGGTGCGCGGCGGCGCGGCCGGTGGCCGCATCGAAAAGCCGGAGACCTTCATCGTTTCCGAGCGGGTGCAGACCGAGCCTTTCCCAGCGGGCGACGGCGCTGCGGTCCAGAGCGCCGGTCATACCGGCGCCGGAATTCCAGGGCCCCCACGCCAGCGAAATCGCGGACAGCCCTTCGGCTCGGCGACGGTGCGCCAGCGCGTCGAGGAACGCGTTGGCTGCCGCGTAGTTGCCCTGCCCCGCCGATCCGATCGTTGCCGCAACGGACGAGAAGAGCACGAAGGCCGACAGGTCACGATCGAGAGTGAGCTCGTGCAGATGCCATGCGGCCGCGGCCTTCGAGTCGAACACTCGCCGCAGTTGCTCGGCGGTCAGGCCTGCGAGGGTGCCGTCATCGAGGACGCCCGCCGCATGCACTACGCCGGTCAGCGGATGATCGGCCTCGATCGAATCCAGTAGCGCACGGAGGGCTGCTCGATCACCGACATCGCAGGCCGCCACCCTGACGGCGGCCCCAGCTTCCGACAGCTCGGATACCAGTTCCGTTGCACCAGCAGCCGTTTCGCCACTTCTGGACACCAGCAGCAAGCGGCGGACTCCGTGTGCGGTGACCAGGTGCCGGGCCACGAGCGCGCCGAGACCACCGGTGCCACCGGTTATCAGTACGGTGCCATCGCCAAATGACAGTGTCGGGTGGGCCAGTGTCGCGTAGCGACTCGATGAGGGGTGGTGGTCGGGTGACGGGTGGGCCTGCCCCGGCTCGGCATCCTGCTCGGCTCGTGCTTTCGCGAGTCTGGGCACGAGCAATGCTCCGGCGCGCACCGCGACCTGCGGTTCGCCTGCCGCGATCACCGTACCGATCGGCATCGAACCGCCCAGGGGCGCAGCGGCCGACGGATCGTCATCGATGAGAACGAACCGGCCCGGATATTCGGATTGGGCGCTGCGCATCAGGCCCCAGACGGCTGCCGCGGCGAGATCCGGCGCCTCGCCCGGCAGTGCGACGCCTTTGGTGGTCACCACGACGAGCCGAGTGTCGGCCAGACGATCTTCGGCCAGCCAGGCCTGGACCGTCGCCAAGACCGTTTCCAGGTGGCCGCGCACGGCCGCCGGATCGTCGGCCTCGGTGCTGTCCTGCGGATGCCAGATCACGACATCCGGAATTGTTTGTGCCGCCGCAAGTTCCGATGGGCTCGGCGAGCAGGTGTCGATTCCGGCGACCGGCGCCGAACCGAGGACGGCCATCCGTTCCGCGGACACACTCGGTGTCGCTGCCTCCGCGGGCGTCCACTGGACGCCGTAGAGATCGGCGTCGTCCCCGGCCAATGTGCCGCGCATCTGCCGTACGTCATAGGGCCGCATGACGACCGCGTCGACGGAGACCACGGGCCGCCCGGAATCGTCCACGGTCGCCACGGAGATCGTCTCCGGGCCGGTCGCCGTGGCGATGACTCGCAGCTTCGTCGCCTTGACCAACGGCTGGTGCAGTCGCGCCCCGCCCCAGCGGAACAGCAACCGGCCGGTGTTCGGATCGCTGTCCTGATCGCGCCAGACGAGCCCTGCCAGACCGGCGTGCATCACCAGATCGAGCAGAGCGGGATGCAGATCGAACCGCTCCGGTTCCGGCGCGGCCGCGGTATTCAAGGTGATCTCGGAGAAGACTGTCCCACCCCGCTGCCATGCGGCGTCGACACCGAGGAACGCGGGACCGTATTCGAGTCCGGAGCCCTTCGCGATCTGCTCGGGAATCCATGCGGTGTCGAGGGTTTCGGCATCGACCGGCGGCCAAGCCGCATCGCGCAGCTGGTTCAGCAGAGCGTCTTCGCCGTCCCAGGAGGGGGCCAGTACGCCACTGGCGTTGCGCACCCATTCGCCCGCTCGGCGACCTGTCTTACGGAAGTAGAAGCTGAACTGCCGTCGCCCGGTCCGGTCCGGCTCCTGCACCGACACCTGGAGTTCGACCTCGTCGTCCTCCGACGGAAGGATCGGAGCCTCCAGGGTCAGCTCCTCGACGACGCCGCAACCTATTCTGCTGCCCGCCACGAGGAGGAACTCGACGAGCGTCGCACTCGGCAGCACCACGGTGCCGTAGGTCATATGGTCGGCGACCCACGGGTCGGTCGGCAGCGAGAACCGGCCGGTGAAAACGAACTCGTCCTTACCGGCCACCGGCACCACACCGGTGAGCAATGGGTGGCCGTGGGCGTCGCCGATGGCTTGGGGACGCGGCGGCAACCAGAATCGCTGGTGTTGGAAGGCGTACGTGGGCAGGGGAACTCGTTGCATCGCGCGGCGACCGAACAGTGGCGTCCAATCCACCCGCATGCCGGACGTGTGAGCGTGCGCCAACATCGTCAAGAACTGCTGGGGCTCATCGTGATCGCGGCGCGTAGCCGCGGCCACAACCGACGACTCCGCGCGCTCCGGCAGGGTCTGCCGGGTCAGCGCCGCCAGCACCGCGTCGGGCCCCACTTCCAGGAAGCGGCGCACACCGGAGTCGATCAACGTCTCGATACCCGGCGCGAATCGCACCGCGGCCCGCACTTGCCGAACCCAGTAGGCGGCTTCCATCATCTCGTCCCCGGCAAGCTGGCCGGAAACGTTCGATACCACGGGAAGGCGTGGCCGGTGATACGTCAAGCCCTTTGCGACAGACTCGAATTCGGCAAGCATCGGCTCCATCCGATGCGAGTGGAAGGCGTGGCTGACCCGCAGCCGCGACGTCTTCCGGCCACCCTCGACGAATCGAGCCTCGATTTCGGCGACCGCGTCCTCGTCGCCCGAGATCACCAGGGCCGCAGGCGCGTTCACCGCGGCGATTGACACTCGCTCGGGATACCGCGCGACGACATCATTCACTTCGGTTTCGGATGCTGCGATGGCCAGCATCGCTCCGCCCTCAGGCAACGCTCCCATGAGACGGCCGCGCGCTGCCACCAACCGGCAGGCATCCTCGAGCGACCACAGACCCGCGATGTACGCGGCGGCGACTTCGCCGATCGAGTGGCCGATCACCACGTCCGGGGTGATGCCGAACGACTCCAGCAAGCGATACAGCGCCACCTCGAAGGCGAACAATGCAGGCTGGGTGAACTCCGTCCGATCCAGAACCGTGGCATCACTACCGTCAGGTGCAGCGCCGCTGAACATGAGTTGCTTCAGCGAGCACTCCAACACCGGATCGAACTGAGCGCACACCGAATCCAACACGTCCGCGAATACCGGGAACGCCTCGGACAGACCGGCGCCCATACCGATCCGCTGTGCACCCTGACCGGTGAACAAGAATGCCGTCGTCCCCGAACCGATGTCGCCCGCGATGACACCTGCGCCGGTTCCCGATTCGGCGAGATTCGCCAACCGCTCGAGCAGCTCGTCCCGATCGTTGCCGAGGATCACACTGCGCGAGTCCAGCTGCGCTCGCGACGTCGCCAGTGCATACGCCGCATCCGCGACATCGATCTCCGGCCGCTCCGACAACCAGGCACGCAGCCGGGCGGCCTGCGCGCGCAGACCCGCCTCGCCCTTGCCCGACACCAGCAATGGGGTGACCGGCACAGCGATGTCCGCGCGTCGCTCCGCATCGTCTTCGATGTCGCCCTCGGCAGCCCCCAGCGCTGCCGCAGGTGATTCTTCGAGGATCACGTGCGCGTTGGTGCCGCTGATCCCGAACGACGACACACCGGCCCGGCGCACTCGATCGCCCGCGGTCCACGGTTCGGTTTCGGTCAGCAGACGTACCTCGCCCGCGGCCCAATCCACGTGGGGCGACGGCGTTTCGGCGTGCAGCGTCCGCGGCAGCCGCTCGTGCCGCATCGCCTGCACCATCTTGATCACACCGGCCACACCGGCGGCGGCCACCGTGTGGCCGATGTTCGATTTCAGGGAGCCGATCCGCAAGGGTTCGCGATCGCCGCGGTCCTGTCCGTAGGCGGCGATCAATGCCTGTGCCTCGATCGGATCGCCGAGAGTCGTGCCGGTCCCGTGCGCCTCCACGGCGTCCACGTCGACCGCCGAGATCCCCGCATTGGCGAGGGCCTGCGCGATCACCCGTTCCTGCGACGGACCGTTCGGCGCGGTCAGGCCATTGCTCGCACCGTCCTGATTCACCGCGCTACCGCGAACGACGGCCAGGATGTTGTGGCCGAGCCGCTGCGCATCCGAAAGTCGCTCGAGCACGAGCACACCCGAACCCTCCGACCACGCCACACCGTCGGCGGCGGCGGAGAACGCCTTGCAGCGACCGTCCGGTGACAGGCCGCGCTGGCGGGAGAAGTCCACGTACAGATACGGGCTCGCCGCGATGGTCACACCACCCGCGAGAGCCAGCGAGCTGTCGCCCTGGCGCAGCGCCTGGCACGCGAGATGCAACGCCACCAGCGACGACGAGCACGCCGTATCCACCGTCACCGCGGGCCCTTCCAGGCCGAACACGTAGGCGACGCGGCCCGAGATGACGCTGTGCGAGGTACCGGTCAGCCGGAATCCCTCCAGGTCACCGGTCACCCGCCCGGAGTATCCCGACGAGCAGGCACCGGCGAAGACGCCGGTGTCGCTGCCCCGCAACGACACCGGGTCGATACCCGCGTCTTCCAGGGCTTCCCAGGCTGTTTCGAGCAGCAGCCGCTGCTGTGGATCCATCGCCAGCGCTTCGCGAGGACTGATGCCGAAGAAACCCGGATCGAAATCGCCTGCGCTGCCGAGGAATCCACCGTGGCGGGTGTAGACCTTGCCCGGCTTATCGGGGTCCGGGTCGAAGAGCCGGTCCAGGTCCCAGCCGCGGTCGTCGGGGAACTCGCCGATCGCGTCCCGGCCCGCGGCCACCAGCTCCCACAGATCCTCGGCGGAGCGCACACCGCCCGGGAATCGGGCGCTCATGCCGACGATGGCGATCGGTTCGTCCGCGGTCGCACGCCGCGAAGCCCGCCGCTGCCGAGTATCGGTTCCCGCGATCCGCGACCGTAGCAGCGCCGCAACCGCACTCGCGGTCGGATGGTCGAAGATGAGCGTCTTCGGCAGCGGCACACCGGTGGCGCGTATCAGGCGGTTCTGCAACTCCACCCCGCTGACGGAGTCGAAGCCGAACTCGGTGAACGGTAGATCGGGATGGATCGATCGAGCCGACTCGTGGCCTAACACGGCAGCGGCGTGCTCACGAACGATATCGAGAACTACTGTGTCGCGCTGGTATTCGGGAGCCGCCAGCAGTTTGCGTGCCAGCGGGCTGTCCTCCCACGCCGCGGTCGGCTCAATACCTTCGGAGACTTGCTCCTCGGTCGCCGCAACAACGTCGCTGACCACGGTGAGGCCACCGGAAGCGACCGGCGCACCGGCCCAGAAGTTGCGGCGCTGGAACGCGTATGGCGGCAGGTCGACCCGCGCCCCACCGGAGACCAGCGCGCGCGGATCCACCTGCACACCGGCGCAATGGGCCTGTGCCAGCGACGCCATGAACCGTTCCGGGCCACCCTCACCGCGCCGCAACGATCCGACAACAGGCACGCCCTCGGCCGCACCGGCCGCCTCGGCGGTTACGCCGATGCCCATCGTGAGCACCGGATGCGGACTCGCCTCGATGAACCCGTTGATACCGTCGTCGATCAGCGCCGTAACGGCATCGGCGAATCGAACCGGTTCCCGCAATGACCGATACCAGTACTCGGCATCCAGTTCCGCCGTATCCAACCGGTCGGCGAATACGGTGGAAAAGAACGGCACCGACCCGGATTGCGGGCGGATCGGCTCCAGTTCCTCGAGCAGCCGATCACGCAGCCGCTCAACCGCTTTCGAATGCGATGCGTAGTCCACCGGAATCCGGCGGGCCCATACGCCGTCACGGGCGCAGCCGGCGAGGAAGTCCTCCATCGCCGAAACATCACCGGCTATCACACTTTGCGCCGGTCCGTTCACCGCCGCCAACGACAGCCGATCCCCGTACACCGACAAACGTTCCCGGACCGCATCCGCGCCGAGTCCGATCGAGGCCATACCGCCCTGTCCGGCCAGCTCATCGGCGACCGCCCGCGATCGGAGAGCCACCACACGCGCCGCATCGGACAGCGACAGTCCACCGGCAACGTAGGCGGCGGCGATCTCGCCCTGGGAATGGCCGATCACCACGTCCGGCTCCACACCGGCCGCTCGCCACATCCGGGCCAGCGAGACCATCACCGCGAACAGCGCCGGCTGCACCACATCCACACGATCCAGCGGGGGCGCCTCACCTTCGCCACGCAGCACCGCCGTCAGCGACCAGTCCACGTACGGCGCCAGCGCCGCTTCACATTCCGTGATCGACTCCGCGAACGCGCCACCCGAAGCCAACAGCCCGAGCGCCATCCCCTCCCACTGGCTGCCCTGCCCCGGGAAGACGAACGCGACCCGCCGCTGCTCGGCCCGCGCGGTTGCCGGCTCGATCGCCACAGCGGGCGCGGCCGGATCGGCCAGCGCTGCCAATCCGGCCAGCAGCTCCGTTCGATCCCGTCCGACGACGCTGCCGCTCCACTCCATTCGGGCTCGCGTGGTCAGCAGCGAGTGCGCCACGTCGACTTCATCCAGCTCCGACCGGCGGAGCAGCCACTCCCGTAGCCGGGCCGCTTGCGCACGCACGCCGTCCTCGGTGCGGGCCGACACCACCAACGGCACCGCACCGGCCGCACCGTCCACCGTGGACGCGGCGGACCCGACGACCGGCGCCTCCTCCACGATCACGTGGGCATTCGATCCCCCCATACCGAACGACGACACGCCTGCGATGCGTACGCCCTCGACCGGCCAGTTCTCGGTGCCCGTCACAACCCGTAAACCCAAGTCCTCGAGTGGAATTCGCGGATTCGGTGTCTCGAAGTTCAGGCTGGCGACCAGTTCCCGGTTGCTCAGACAGAGCACGGTCTTGATGAGGCCCGCGATACCGGAAGCACCTTCCAGATGCCCGATATTCGTCTTGACCGATCCGACGGCCAGCGGCGCATCCTGCGCGCGGCTCACCCCGTAGGTTTCGCCGAGCGCGGCGGCCTCCACCGGATCACCGGCGGGTGTTCCGGTCCCGTGCAATTCGACGTACTGCACCGACGGCGCCTCGACACCTGCCGCGGTCAGCGCGGAGCGAATCGCCGCGGCCTGCGCATCCCGGCTCGGGGCGCTCAGCACCCGGCGTTCGTTGCCGGTGTTGACCGCACTACCGCGGATCACGGCATGAATCCGGTCGCCGTCGGCGACCGCCTGCGCCAGTGGTTTCAGCACCACCATGCCGCCGCCCTCGCCGCGCACGAACCCGTCGGCTCGCGCATCGAGGGTGTAGCACGCGCCGAGCGCCGACTGCGCGCCGAACTGCTCGATACGCGCACCGCTCGTCGGCGAGAGAATCAGGTTCAGACCGCCGGCCAGGGCCACGTCGCTCTCGCCGCTGCGCAGGCTCTCACAGGCCAGATGAACCGCGACCAGCGAGGATGCCTGGGCGCTATCGATGACGATGCTCGGGCCGCTGAAACCGAAGTAGTTCGAGATCCGGTTGGCGATGATGCCGCGTCCGACGCCCCACAGCGAGTGGCGGCTGACACCCGGGCCGCCCTGGGAGGCCAGGATTTCGGCGAAATCGCTTCCGGTGGAACCGAGGAACACACCACACCGCCGGGCATCGCGCGCGGTGGCGGCCAGGCCGGCGTCCTCCAGTGCCTCCCAGCTCAATTCCAGCGCCAGCAGCTGTTGAGGATCGATCGCCCGCGCCTCGTTGGGCGAGACACCGAAGAAGTCCGCGTCGAAATACCCTGCGGTGTCGATGAATCCAGCACGCTCGGTGATGTTCTCCCGCCCCGGGGGAGCTGTGCCGATCTCGGCGCGTCCCTCCCTGAGCAGTTGCCAGAAACTGTCGAGATCGGCCGCACCCGGCACTCTGCAGGACATGCCGACGATAGCGACGTCAAACGCCGATCCAGTCACCTCTGAACATCCTTCCTCAAGGCATGCTGTGACCCCCCGTAAGCATCTGACGTGTGTGTTTGTTGTCGGTCACCGTTTTCGGAGACGTTTGCCGGTCGCCCCGCCGGCAATGCGTTCTCGATTCGGCGTTCCCGCCGCGGCTCCTCAGCGATGGCGGTCGGTGGACGACCGCCGCCTCCCGCGACACCATCCGGATCGCGGAGCGGATCAGGTAACCATCAATTCGTAGGTCAAAACTTCGGTTTAAACTAAGATTCTGTTAAGCTAGGGCCCACTCAGACGATTCCTACTTCGACATAATGGATTTCGACGTGGTCGAGGCTCGGCGAATCGCCCCGAGTCATCCGGAGCGCCTTCGCAGGCGGCCTCGGACTTCGAGGAGATGCGCGCAAACTGGACCCGGCTGCGCCGCCGGGCTCAGTCGAGCAATCGATCAGCGAGCCACGCTTCAGAAAACTGAAGCGCTACGGGGTATGCCAGGGAAGCGGCCTTCGCGCCATCGAGGCGCGCGCGAGAGGGTGTAGTGCCCGAACAAGGTGCGTAGGTCGCACCTAGGCTATGACAGTGTGGATTGGCACAATGATCCCTCTCGGATTTTCGTACGACAGCACAGAATTCATGGTTACTGAACAGTATTTGCACGATCTTGAACTTGTCAACCGCTCGGAAGCATCTCGACGGCTACCCTGATCCAGGACGTGTTGCAGGCTCGTTCGAGGCGGTGGTCACCGGCCCGCTCCGGCGCTCTACCAGTGGAGATCCGAGGGTTGTCGGCGTCCTTGCCGCGGTCGCCGCATCTCGCTGTTCTCGGTGATCGATCGCCGCCGCAGGCCGTTCGAGTGGTGGTTGTGTTCGTTCACCACGACGAGATCCTTCCGCCGACCCGCCACGAAGCTCTCCGCTCGGCCTCGACCGCCGGTTGCCGAGATCCTGGGATCAACGAGCTCACTGAGCGAATCAGGCAACCGCGGGCCCGGTGCCGGTACGGAATCTCCTGTCCCAGAGACTGATTCGAAAATCGGTCTATGATCTTGACACGGACCGGGCGGCCGCCTGCCACGCCGACCTCACCGCCCCCATGACGAGCGGCTCGTAGTGCTGCATATTTGACCGATCGGTCGCGATAGCTCTAGCATCTCGAAATATGGCGCGTACCAAGGAGTTCGACCCCGTTGTCGTGTTGGACCGCGCACTGGAAATGTCCCGGCAGCGAGGCTATGAGGCATCCTGGACCGCGGATCCGACCGGGTTCCCCGGCATTGCCAGGGCCTGCGCATACGCGACCTCCGGCCGCAAATACGAGCTCTTCACAGGCGCTGCAACGCCATGTGGAGGTCATCGCCCGCGCGGTTCACGGCAGAATCGGCCCGTCCAACCTCGGCTCCGCCCCGCGACGCCGAGGTCGGTTCCCTGGTCGAACACCATTGGGTACGTTTAGAATTCGCACCACTACCCGCGCCTGGGAGCTGGCAATGCCGTCAAGAACGCGGATTTCTGTCGACGGAGGCCGGCGGCTGTTCCGGTACGTATCCGCCGCGCCGGAAGCGATCCAACCCGTGTTCGGTCCCGAGTTCTGATCGAAGCCCCGGATTACGCACGTAGAACACGAACAGGTGGTAGACCCGGGTCGGGTCGGTCTCGAGGTCCTTGTGGCCGATGTCGATGGTTCCGTAGCCGGTGTCGGCATCTCCGGTGACCAGGGTGGTCACGTTGGTTCCGCTGCCGAATCTGAACCCTTCTCGGCGGCTGCGGGCGCCGACTGCCGAGATGTCCTGCCAGGCAACCCTGGTCGGGCCATCGCCGTAATCGATCGAGATGTGCTGTGCCGTGAGCACGATGCCGACGTTACCGAGGACCTTGCGAGGTTTGTATGTGCCGAGGCCGAGCAGGATGGCGAACAAAGCGGGCAGGGAAAGGAGGAAGAAGAACGCGGCTCCGGACGACCAGTCGTCGTTCAACGATGCGATGAGTTGCCACAGTCCGGCCCCGAGCAAGGCCACTCCGACCGCTATAGATACCAAGCTTCCGGTCGAGGAAGGGCGCGGCACCGGCAGCACGAGTGCGGGGCCGGCATCGGTGGCACGAATGTCGGCGGCCACCCGAGCGGTTCGGGGGAGTTCCGACCATCCCCACCCGGTGAAAGAGGCTGCCAGGGGGCCGATTAGCACGAGCCCGAGGATCCCGGCCCACACCGATTCTGGATCTGTCACAACTGTCCAGGCTCCGCCCAGAACGAGGGGCCACATGGACAAGGCAAGCGCGAACGGCAGCACCGTATAGCGGTACGCTCCGAACGCCTTTCGTTCCCAGTCCGCTGGTAGCGGCAAGCTGGATGTGCTCCGGTATCTACCCACGACATCTCCTCCTGCGATCTTGCACGCCTACGCGCTCGCGGATCTCACTCCAGCCTCGGTCGCACCCTGCACGATCTGAATGAGTTTCGGCACCATCCCGATGATCGTCGACGCTTCTTTCGCGAGCTGGAGCAGAATCTGGGAGATCTTCGTACCCGCACCCGCAATGCTCGTGCTGGCGCGGGCGACCGCCGCGAAAGATGCTGTCCCCCCGGTGCAGATAATGATCGCGGCAGCCTCGACCAGTACGCCGGCCAGCCAGTTCAGGAGTTCGGTCACGACACCGCGAACACCCTCGACCAGGTCACCGAGCGCGGCATTCACTTTGCTCAGCGAGGTGGCGAGGGAGGATTGAGCCTCGATGTCCGCCATGAACGCATCGGCCTTGGCTTTGTAGGCCGCACCTGCGGCACCGGCCCATGCACTGACATCTTTCTGGAGTTCGGTGTTCCATGTCGCGGCGGCTTCGGTCAGCGCACCCGAGATGTTCTCCCAGGACTTGGAATACGCCTTGACCATGTCCGGGCTACCGGTGACCCAGTCGAGCGCCTTGCGCAGCGGTTCGACATTCTCCAGCATCCAGCCCATCAGCAGGGCGCCCACGATATTGAACGGATCGAACTTCGCCAGGGGAACCCCTGCGGCCATACGGCTCCGGTACTCCAGTACGTCCGCCGCGGCGACCGCTACCCCAGAAGCCTTGAGGGCCGCGCTATACAGGTTCTTGACCGGGTCTTCCCCGTTCACCGCTTCTTTGACGAGCCCGGCAGCTTCCCAGGTATCTCCCAGCGGTGTGCCCTTCAGCAGGCCTGGTTCGGCACCGTCGCTGTTTATCCTGGGGAGCAGAGCCTTCTGGTCGAAGCCATAAGCCTCGTCGTCGTCGACTTTCCCGTCGATCAGTTGGTTGCCTTCGGGCGGCGCAGCGTCGTTGAACGGCATGGGTGCCCTCCCCTACTTGATCTGGTTCTGCTGACGCTCGATCTCGGCTTTCCGCCCGGCATCGAGACTTTCGAACGTATCCGCGCAGTACCGCAGCGTTTTCGGTAGCGCCTCGGTCGTTTCGACGATCTTCTGCAGGCTGTCGGTGATCCGATCGTGCAGCGAGCCCACCATCAGATCCGCGTACCACCCGACGAAAACCCCATAGCCGTCATCCAACTTGGCGACATAGTCAGCGGCCTGCTTGGCATTGCCGACGTTCTCGAGCGTCGATTCGACCGCGCTGGCATGCGCGCGTACCTTCTCCGGATCGACGACGACGTCATCGCTATTCCACATCTCTGTCCTCATCCCAGCCATGACTTCTTGCCGAAGTACTCGCCATCCCCATCCGGCTCGTCAGGCGTGACGATCTGATCCAGATCGCAGATTCCCCCACGGCACGGCTCGGATCGAAGCCGACCATCGACACCTCCCACCCGTCCGGTCCGATCGAACTCTGTCAACGAAACCCGCACCACGCAACTCACAGTGCGAACCTTCGGTTTCGTTCTCTGGATTAGACGCGCCGCCGACCCGTTCGGTTCCATCGCGTTTCAGCCACCGTGGAGCTGCGCGAGCGCCATCCCCGAGCCTTCTCGCGGACCGCCTTCTCGTGCACTACATCTGGCTCACATCTTGTTGCTCGTTCGCAGGTGAGGCCGCAGTCGTAGTCCCGCAGGCTCGGGGGTGAGGGTTTCGCGGACGTCGAGTCGGTAGTCCGGGTCGGGTTCCAGGTCGAACTGGTGCAGGATCGCAGCCAACGCGACAGTGATCTCGACCGGCGGCAGCACAGCCTCCCGGCCCACTCGAGTCCGCGCCCACACCCGCGAACCACCACCGAACGATACGCAACCTGCACCACGAGTTACCTCGAACGCTCGGGTAATGGCTCCCCATATCGCGCGTTCGGTTTGGTGACGCCCGCATGGAGCGGGCCGAGCGCCAGCTCGACGAACTGCTCGCCGAAACACACCAGGGCGCATTGGTGCCCGAGAGCTAGCGCACCCGTCGGACCTGAGCCCGACCAGCATGGCATGACGGGAGTCCCTGTCAACCCGGTCGCGATCTTCTGAACGTATCACCGGGTTCACCCGCACCTGCCCGGCCAGTGGTGGCCCAGGGCAGGTGTTCCTCGCCCACTGCAAGTGATCCGCGCATCAGTCATACTGTTGACAGCCGTTGTCTCCCAACATATTTGACAACGCTAAAGTGCGATCGATCAGTGTAGTCGGCCGGGCGGCGGCCGAGAGAGGGAAATCATGGGATTGCCAAATAAATTCGACAAGGCCGCCGGTGCGGGCATCGCGGCGCTGGCACTGTTCGCGCTGCTGCCCGGTACCGCACAGGCGGCCATCGGCCGGGCCTCCTACATCACCGTGGCGGGAGAGATCTTGTCGATCACACAGCCGGACAGCGGCGCCTGTATCCAATTGCAGGATGCCACAGTACGTTTCGAGAACGGCACCAGCGACCGGGCCTACCTGTTCGGCGATTCCGCGTGCGGTGCGGGAACCGAGATCGAGGGTGTCGACCTCATCTGGAAAGCTCCGGCCGGGGTGCAGGCCCTGTCCGTGCGCTTCGAGCCAACCGGGTAGCCCGCGACATCGACGCCGGAAAGACCTGAAAGCCGCCCTTCCGCAATGAATTGTGCGGCGACGGCGGCGTGGTCGCTAGGCGACCATGAGTACGATCTTGCCTTGGATATGCCCTCGTGTGGCGCGTTCGTGCGCCGCCCTGGTGTCCGCGAGCGGGAACGTGCTGTCGATCGCAACCCGAGACTGTGACACCCAGCTTCGCGGTCTTTTCGTCGTCGTAGTCGCCGAGGAACACCGGGCACAGGACACCACCGCGCTCGAGCGTGCGCAGGAACCGACTGCTGGCGTGGCCGCCGACGGCGTCGAGGACAAGGTCGACCTCGTGCACGAGCTCCTCGGGACAGCTCTTGATGTAGTCGATCAACTGGTCGGCGCCGAGTTCATGCAGGGACGATCGGAGGGTGGTCGCGTCGCCGGTAGTCGGCGCGGGCGTTGGCGCAGCGGTCGCGGATCGCGGTGGCGTGTGCAGAGGGGTTACCGGCGTCGGCGAGCGCGGCGCCCATCGCGTCGCTGTCACCGCTGTCCAGGAGGCCATCGAGCACCACCCACCGGTTGCTGACGTTGTGGTCGCTGACCGGCCAGATCCAGCCCATTGCGCTCCGGTCTGCCGCAGGGGCGGCGCCGACGGTCGCCGCATGCAGGGCGCCGATCGGATCGGAGGCCGATTTCGCGAGGATTCGGCGAGGGCCAGTCCACTGACGTCGCAGCACCCATCCCCGGTCGCATGGCCGCGGTGTTGCGTAGCCCATCCTGGCCAATAGGGCGCCCGACACAGAAGCTAGTCAGCAGTGAGTTTGGCGGGCATGGAGCGGTAGGCGTGCAGGTTGATCAGGCGACGCGGGATCGGCGGGCCGTCCAAGCGCAGATCCGGATATCGCTCGAAGAGGGTCCGCAGCGCGATGACGCCTTCCATTCGGGCCAGCCGGTATCCCAAGCAGCCGTGCACCCCGCCGCTGAACGCGAGATGATCCGCGGCGTTGATCCTGGTCACGTCGAATCGTTCGGGATCAGGGAAGACGCCGGGGTCGTAGTTTGCGCCCGCCAATGACAGTAAAACCAGAGAACCGCGCTTGATGTGCTGATCGGCGATGTCGACGTCACAGTTGGCGAGCCGGCCGGTCATCCGCACGGGGCAGTCATAGCGCAGGATTTCCTCGATCGCGTCCGGCCACAGCTCAGGCTTCGCCATCAGCAGTTTCAGCTGATCCGGATGGCTGGTCAGCAGGGCGATTCCATTGCCGAGCAGGTTCACCGTCGTCAGGAATCCGGCGTCCAGCAGCAGGGCGGCGTTGGCCGTCTGCTCGCGGCGGGTGAGCTCACGACTTGTCGCAAGCACAGTGAGCAGGTCATCGCCCGGTTCGGCGGTGAGCTTGTCGATGCGCTGGTCGAAATATTGCTTGACCTCGGCCAGTTCGTCGGTGGCGTGGCGATACGTGGTCCAGGTCAGGGCGCGGTCGACCAGCGGCGCACTGTTGAGACCCCACCTCAGCAGGGTCGAATGCATGTCCGCGGGAAGCCCGAGAATCTCGGCGATGATCGCGACGGGCACCTGTGCGGCGAAGTCCTCGATCAGGTCCGGTCGCGGCTTCGACTCCAGGCGTTCGAGTAGCCCATCGGTCACTTCGACGGCCCTTTGCTCCAATTCGGCGATCGCACCCGGGCTGAATGCCTGCCCGACCAGGCGCCGGTACCGGGTGTGTTCCGGCGGATCGGTCACCAGCATCGAGGGCGGTTCGCTGAGGTTGGGAAGTTCCTGATCCGTCTTGGTCAACACCCAGCGGACCGGCTTCGGAATGATCGGATGGTTGGGCGTGACCACGCCGAAGCGATTGTCTCGCAGGATGCGACGGCACAAATCGTAGTCCGTGGTGACGTACGTCCCCGACAATTTGGGCAGACGGCCCCGCTGTCGGATCTCCTCGATGAACGGCGACGTGCCGAGTAAGCGATCCTGGCCGAAGGCGATTTGTGCGAGGGGATCGCCGCGACGCGCCGACCACAGCAGGTAGGACCGCATTATGCCGTGTATGAGCAGCCACCGAATCCACGCGCGAGTCAGCATTACCGCCTTTCGGTCCGACATCGCGCTCATGATGGGTAATGATAGCCAGATCATATGATTTGCGCCTTGTTTGCACGGTTGGCCGGTTCTGTCGACGATGTTGCTGGGAGCCCCGCCTCGGGGCACTGCTCGACGATTCGGTTCCGGCTAGGTGGTGAGGGTCGATCGGAAGTGCTCTGTGAGGACCAGTCCAATTGCGCGGAGCGCGTCGGGTTCGGTCATCCGTTCGTGCCGAGTGGGAATGTCGTGTTCGGTGATATTGCCGGTGATGTGGTCGTTCCATGCGAGCGCCGGACAGGGGTCGTCGTCCGTGTGGTCGGCGGCGTTGAAGTAGATCAGGTCACCGTCGAAGAGTGCCGGCCGGTGGTTCCAGGCGAGGTCGACCAGTCGGGTGTAGTCCTCACGCAGGATCACGAGATGTTCGGGGGTCACGGCCGTGAGGAGCCCGCCTTGGCGATGCAGCAACTCGATTGCGGCCTCGATGGTGAGGTCGGCGGGGTCCTGAGGTACGGCGAGGCCGCCGAACTCGGCGAGCATGTCCCCGATGCTCGGTGTGGGAGCGCGCACGCTGCGGGCGGTGACGACGCGGGTGTCCATCATGGCCAGGGTGGCGACAGGGTCGCCTTCGCTGCGGAGTTGGACGGCGATCGCGTGGGCGATGGTGCCGCCGAGTGAGTAGCCGAGCAAGTGGTAGGGGCCGTGCGGTTGGACGGCCCGGATCTCCTGTACGTAGCGATCGACGAGCCGGTCGAGCGTTTCGTACCGTGCGGTGGGCTCGGTGAACGCCGGGGACTGCAGCCCTCGGACGGGGCGGTCGGGGTCGAGGTGCTGCACGAGTCCGCTGAAACCCCAGGCCAATCCGATGGCTGGATGGACGCAGAACAGTGGCGGGCCGGTTCCGGCGGCGCGCAGCGGGAGCATGACCGAGAGTGCTTCGCCGGGTTCTTGTTCGTCGATGATGTGCTGGCGGGTGTCGATGCGGTGGGCCAGTAACTGCGGCGTCGGGTCGGTGAAGATCCACTGAACCGGCACGTCGACACCGGTCGACTCCGCCAGCCGCGCCACCAGTTCGGTAGCGGCCAGCGAGTTGCCGCCGAGGGTGAAGAAGCCGTCGTCGACACCGGCTCGATCGATGTCGAGGGTTTGAGCGAAAGCGTCGCAGACGGTGGCCTCGAGTGGCGTGGACGGTGACCGGAAGCGGGAGGGGCGCTGGTCGGGTGGGGGCAGGGCTTTGTAGTCGAGTTTGCCGGTGGTGGTGCGGGGGATCCGGTCCAGCACCATGATCGAGGACGGGATCATGTGGGTGGGTAGTCGGTTTGCGAGGCGGGTGATCAGTGCGGTGGTGTCGGGTGTGGTGTGGGGGGTGGGTACGACGTAGCCGATGAGTTGGTTGGTTCCGTTGGGTTGGGCATGGACTGTGACGGCTGCGTGGGTGATATCCGGGCAGCTGCGCAGCGCGCTCTCGATCTCCCCGGGTTCGACGCGGTTGCCCTGGATCTCGAGTTGTCGGTCGCTGCGGCCCTGGTAGTGCAATGTTCGGTCGGCGGTCCACGCGACCAGGTCGCCGGTGCGATAGATGCGCGTCCCGGCCGGCCCGTACGGGTCGGGGATGAATCGGGCTGCTGTCGTCGCGGGTTGCTTGTGGTAGCCGCGGGCCAGGCCTGGTCCGGACAGATACAGTTCGCCGACTACCCCGGGTGGGACGGGGCACAGTCTGCGGTCGAGTACGACGGCGGTGAATCCGCGTATCGGGCTGCCGATCGCCATCGGGCTGTCTGTGCTCGTGGTCGAGGGAGTGTCCGCGCAGCTCGTGATCGTGGTTTCGGTAGCCCCGTAGCAGCTGATCACTGTGCGGCCCGGTGTCCATTGGTTCGCCAGGTCCGGTGGGCAGGTCTCGCCGCCGAGGACCAGGGTGCCGAGGGTGCCGACGAGTCCGTCGGGGTGCATTGATGCAAGCACCGTCGGGGTCATCGCGGCATGGGTGACGCGTTCGGTGTTGATCACCCCGGCCAGTTCGGGGCCGGCGGCCACCGGTGGTGGAGCGAGGATCAGGGTGGCTCCGGCGGCGGCGGCGCCGAGCCATTCGAGGATCGAGACGTCGAAGCTCACCGAGGCAGCCGCCAGCATTCGGGAGGTCGGGGTGAGGCGGAACCGTTCCCGCGTGTCGGCGGCCAGGTTCGCTATCCCGGTGTGGGTGACCACGACCCCTTTGGGGGTCCCGGTGGAGCCCGAGGTGTAGATCAGGTAAGCGGGGTGCTGCGGTCGTAGCGTGGTTGTTCGTTCGGGGTCGGTGACCGCGGCAGGGGACGCCGACGCTGTCGCCGAGGCGAAAGAGGGGTCGTCGAGGACGAGCCATCTGGTGGTGTCCGGTAGCTGGTTTCGGTGGGCCCCGAGGGTCAGCCCGACGGCGGCGCCGGAATCGGTCAGAATGCTGGTGATCCGGTCGTGCGGATGGGCGGGGTCGATTTGAACGAACGCGCCGCCGGTCTTGGCGACCGCCCATACGGCGAGCACAGCCTCGATGGAGCGCGGCAACGCCACGACCACGAACGATTCCGGCCCTATCCCGGCATTGATCAGTACCCGCGCCCACCGGTTCGAGGTTTCCTCGAGTTCGCGGTAGGACAGTCGTGTGCCGCTGCATACCACCGCTTCGGTGTCCAGCGTCATCGCGGCCGTCAACACCTGCGGCAACACCGACATCGCCTCGCCGGGAGGACCGTGAACGGGTACCAGCGCTGCTCGCTCGACCGGCGATAGCAGCTGTAGTCGGTTGAGGGGGAGTTCGATATGTGTGGCCAGGGTGTCGAGCACTCGCAGCACCCGGTCGGCGATGGCGTCGATCTGGTGCCGTGTGAACAGTTCGGGCAGGTATTTGAAAGTCAAGTGCAGCCGGGTGTCGTGCTGGACCATCAGGCCGAGCGGAAAGTGCGCCGCGTCACGGCCGTGCACGTCCAGGACGCGCATTCCGGCGATATCGGTGTCTTCGGACAGCCCGGCCGAGTCGATCGGGTAGGACTCGAACACGGTCGCGGTGTCGAATATCGCGGCGGGGCCGGCCACCTGTTGGATGCGGGCGAGTCCGAGGTGGTGATGGTCGAGCATCGCGCCTTGCTCGGTGTGTATTCGCCGTAGCAGCTGGGCGAGGTTTTCGCGGTGGTCGAGCCGGACCCGCACGGGCACCGTGTTGATGAACAGCCCGATCATCGATTCGATACCGGGGATCTTTGGCGACCGCCCGGAGACTGTGGTGCCGAAGACCACATCTTCGCGGGCGGTCGCGCTCGCGAGCACGATCGCCCAGGCGGCTTGGACGACGGTGTTGAGGGTGGTCTCTTGCTGGTGGGCCACGGCGACCAGGGCCGCGGTGCGGTGTTCGCTCAGCCGCACCTGGACCTCACGCGCGGCAGCGGACTGCTGGCGGCCGCGGGCTTCGGGCGCCAGCAGAGTCGGCTCGGTGACGCCCTCGAGTGTCCGCGCCCACGCGGTTTCCGCCGCGTCCTGATCCTGGGCCTCGAGCCACATCAGGTAGTCGCGGTAGGGACGCACCTGGGCCAGCGTCCCGGGGTCGCTCTCGGTCGCGTAGAGGGTCAGCAGTTCCCGGGTCAGCAGTGGCGTGGACCAACCGTCGATCAGGATGTGATGAATGGTCAATACCAACTGGTACCGCTGGGGGCCGGTGGCAACAAGTGTCAGTCGCAGCAGCGGCGCCGCGGTCATGTCGAAGTGGCGGTCGTTGTCCATGAGCCGATCGAGCGCGGCCGCGGTGTCGGAGCACTCGGCCAAGTCGATCCGGGTGAACGGCACCTCGACATGCCGATGTACCACCTGAACCGGATCGCTGGCGCCGTCGCGCACGAACGCGGTCCGCAGGTTCGGGTGCCGTGTGACGAGCGTCTGCACCGCACGGCGTAACCGGTCCGCGTCGACGCGCCCGCCGAGTTCGATACAGAGTTGCACGATGTAGCCGTCGCGGGCGTCGGCGGCGAGCTGGGCATGGAACAACAGCCCCGCCTGCAGCGGTGTGAGCGGCCAGATATCGTCCAGTGCCGGATGCTGGGCCTCGAGCCGGTTGATCGCGGCCTGGTCGAGGTCGACGAGGCCGATGTCGGAGGGCGTCAGGCCCCCGGCCCCAGGCCGGGACGCGTGAGCGGCGAGAGCCGTCACCGCGTCGCGCCACAGGTCCGCGAGGTCGGTGACCTCGGCGGAAGTGAGCAGGCCGGCCGGATAGTCCCAGGTCGCGGTCAGAGCCGGCCCGTCCGGGGTGTCCACGGTGATCGCGTTGACGGCCAGCAGAGCTGCTATGGCCGCGTCGGGATTCTGCACACCGCCGCGGTTGGAGTCGCCTTCGGCGGGCATCCACTCGCTGTCGCGCAACGCTTCCGGAATGGTGTCGAACCGGCCCAGATAGTTGAAGCTCACCTGCGGGTCGGGCAGGGCACCCAGAATGCGGGCGGTATCGGCGTTGAGGTAGCGCAGCAGCCCATAGCCGATCCCGCGGTCGGGAACCTGGCGGAGTTGTTCCTTGATCGATTTGATGACGGCTCCGGCGGCAGCCCCAGCGGCGAACGCGTCGTCGATGTCGATGTCGGCCAGGTCGAGCCGCACCGGGTAGGTGGTGGTGAACCATCCGACGGTGCGGGTGAGATCGGCACCCGGGAGCACCGTGTCGTGGCGACCGTGGCTTTCGAGGGTGAGCAGTGTCTCGGTGACCGTGTTGCCGTGGCGCCGCTGCCATCGAGTCAACGCCAGCGCGAGCCCGGCGACGAGGGCATCGTCCACGTTGCCGTGGAACGCCCCGGGCAGTGTGGTGAGTACGGCGCGGGTCACCGCGGTAGGTAACCGCACCTCGACAGTGGCGAGGGTGCCCTGCACGTCCACGACCGGGTCGAGAGGGCGGGCCCCGATCGCCGGATCAGCAGCGCTGAGCGTGGACCGCCACCAGTCGAGTTCATCGAGGTTCCCCGCGGCGGTGTCCAGGCCGTGCGCCCAGCGTCGCATCGACGTACCGACCGGCGCGAGCCGCGGCGGTTGCCCGGCACTCACCTGGGCCCATGCCGCAGCGAGGTCGGGCACGAGGATCCGCCACGACACGCCGTCGGTGACCAGATGGTGCACGACGACGAGCAGCCGCCCCGGCTGTCCGGGCGAGTCGAACCACACCATCTGGAGCATGACTCCCGCCCCGGGGTCGAGGCGCTCGGCGGCCGCATTCGCCTCCGCGTCGACAATCGCGGCGAACGCGCTGCTGTCCGGTGCCGCATCCACCGACGCGTGCCGGATCAGCCCGGCAGCGGATACCCCGGCCGGGGGTACCTGCAATGCCCAACCCGATGGATACTCGGGGTCGGGGTGCAATCGGGCCCGCAGCATGTCGTGGTGATCGATCACCGCTTGCACGGTGGCGCTGATTCCGGCGATGTCGATGCCGGTCGGCAGAGTGAGCATCACCCACTGGCAGAAGCAGTCGAATCCGCCGCGCTCGAACAACCAGCACATGATCGGCGTCGCCGGCATCGGACCCACACCCCCGCCGGGCAATTCCGACGGAAGGGCGGTCGCCGCGGCGCTGTCGCGCACGGCGATCCGGGCCAGCCCGGCGACCGTTTTACACTCGAACACATCACGCACGGAGAACACCAGACCCGCCGCCCTGGCGTAGGTCACCAACTGGATCGACACAATACTGTCACCGCCGAGAGCGAAGAACGAATCATCGAGGCCGACCGTATCGACACCCAGTACCTCGGCGAACAGTCCCGCCAGCGTCGACTCCACGTCGGTGACCGGTGCCCGGAATCCGGCTCGGCTCCTGTGGAATTCGGGCTCGGGCAGTGCGGCACGGTCGAGTTTGCCGTTCTTCGTCATCGGCAGCTCGTCCAGCATCACCACGGTCGCAGGCACCATATGCGGGGCCAACCGCTGCGCCGCGAATGCGAGGACGGCAGCCGGGTCCAGGTCGGCGCCGGACTCGGGCACCACGTACCCGATCAACCGCTCGCCGGTGCCCGGGCCTCGGTCCACGGTCGCTACCGCGCGGGCCACACCCGGGCAGGCGACCAGAGCCGATTCGACCTCGCCGAGCTCGATGCGGAAACCACGAATCTCGACCTGGAAATCCGAGCGGCCCATATAGTCCAGGACCAGGTCCCCTTCCGGTTGCCGCCGCCAGCGCACCAGGTCCCCGGTCCGATACATGCGTTGTCCCGGGGCTGCGAACGGATCGGCGACGAACCGCGACGCTGTCAGATCCATCCGGTTGTGGTAACCGCGAGCCAGACCCGGACCCGCGAGATACAACTCACCCACAACCCCGACCGGTACCGGCCGCAAGCACGCGTCGAGCACAACGTCACCGACGCCGCGGATCGGCCCGCCGATCGTCACCGGCGCCGACGGGTCCAGCGCCGCACTGATATTCGTCATGATGGTGGTCTCGGTCGGGCCATATCCGTTGTGGAACGCTCGGCCCGGCGCCCACCGGACGACCAGTCCCGGCGGGCAGGCTTCGCCGCCGGCGACGAGCACCCGCAGGCCATCCAGGCCCGTCGGGTCGACCGACCCCAGCGCCGACGGGGTGATGAAGGCGTGCGACACCCGCTGCTCGATCATCAAGCGCCGCAGCTCTTCTCCGCCGTATATAGTTGTCGGCGCGATCACCAGTGTCGCCGTGGCCTCGATCGCCATCAACTGTTCGAGCACGGCCGCGTCGAAGCTCGGTGAGGCGAGGTGCAGGATCCGCGCCGACGGCCCCACCGCGTACCGGTCACGTTGCTCGGCAGCGAAGTTCGCCAGTCCGGTGTGGGTGATGATCACGCCTTTGGGCCGCCCGGTGGATCCGGAGGTGTACATGACGTACACCGGGTGGGCCACATGCAGCGGTACTTTTCGTTCAGCCGGCGTGATGGCCGCCGCGGAGGTGGTGGCGAGATCGGCTCGAAGCTCGGGGGCGTCGAGTATCAGCCAGTCGATCATGCCGGACAGCTCTGCCGCTACCGTCGATACCGTGATACCGATCCGGGTGCCGGAATCGGTCAGCATGAACGCGATCCGGTCGGCAGGGTACGTGGGGTCGATCGGCACGAACGCTGCCCCCGACTTGGCCAGCGCCCATACCGCCAGTACCGACTCGATCGACCGCGTCAGCCCCACCGCAACGTTTGTTTCCGGTCCCGCACCCCGACCGATCAGGAGTCGTGCCAGCCGATTCGACTCGGCATCCAGCTCACCGTAGGTCCACCGGCGATCCCCGCACACCACCGCGACCGCCCCTGGATTCCTTTGCACCGCCGCGGTCAACAACTCCGGCAGGACTCGCCCTGGTACGGCCGGATCACCCGACACCGCCGTCAACTCCCGGTATTCCGCCGTGGAGAGCAGGTTCAGCCGGGCCAGCGGCAGATCAGGGTCGGCGGTAACGACGCGGATCACTCGCAGGACCCGCTGCAGGGTTGCATCCATCGTGTCGTGGTCGAAGAGTTCGGGCAGGTACATGATTTTGAGGCGCAGTCGCGTGTCGATATGGGCAACCACTCCCAGCGGATAGTGCACGGCGTCGATCCCGGTCACGTCGATCAGCCGCATCCCGGCGATATCGGTGTCCGCGGTCAGCCCGCCACGATCCACCGGGTAGGACTCGAACACCGTCATCGTGTCGAACACCGCACCCTGCCCGGCCACCCGTTGGATGTCGGTCAGACCCACGAGCTGGTGATCGAGCAGCGTGACCTGCTCCGCCTGGATTCGGTCGAGCAGTTGCCCCAGGCTCTCGGTGGTGTCGAGCCGGACGCGCACCGGCAGCGTGCCGATGAACAGCCCGATCATCGATTCGACGCCCGCGAGCTGCGGAGACCGCCCAGAGACCGTGTTACCGAACGTCACATCCGCGCGGGAGGTCAACCCGCCCAACACGATCGCCCACGCCATCTGGAGCACGGTGTTGAGGGTGACTCCACGGGACCGCGCGAGGCCGGTCAGCGCCGTGGTCTGCGCCTCGGTCAGTTCGCCTGCCACCTCACGTGATTCGGAATATCGACGGCCGGGATCGACCGGAGCCACCAGGGTCGGCTCGTCGGCGCCGTCGAACGCGCGGGCCCAGGCATCCAGCGACGCAGCCGGGTCCTGTCCGGCGATCCACGCCAGGAAGTCCCGGTAGGGGCGAACACGAGGCAGCATCGAGGTGTCGCCGTCGGTGGCGTAGAGCACCAGCAACTCCTTCAGCAGCAGCGGCGTCGACCAGCCGTCGAGCAGCAGATGATGGTTGGTCAGCACCAGCCGGTAGTGCTCCGGCCCCATGGTGACCAGCATCCACCGCAGCAGCGGGGCGCGAGCCGGGTCGAGCCGGGTCGCGCGGTCCGCTGCCATCAGTCGATCCCACTCGCGATTGCGTGCGCCGTCGTCCAGCTCGGACAGGTCGAGCTCCGCCAACGGAGTCCCGACGTGTTCGAGGACCACCTGCACCGGCTCGGCGCCGATGTCCGCGTCGAAGGCGGTGCGCAAATTCGCATGCCGGTCGAGAAGCATCTGCGCGACTCGGTGCAGCCGCTGCGGATCGACGTACCCGCGCAGCTCGAGGACCAGCTGCATCACGTAGGCGTCCACAGCCTCCTCGGACACCAGCGCATGGAACAACAACCCCTTCTGCAACGGAGTCAACGGCCAGATGTCGCTCAACGCCGGATACCTGTCCTCGAGTCGCTCGATCTCGGACTGCCCGAGTCGGACCAGATCCAGATCCGAGGGCGTCCGGCCTCCGGATCCGGAACGATGGGTATGTGCCGCCAACGCGGTCAATACCCGACACCACGACTCCGCCACCTCACGCACCTGGACCTCGGTGAGGACCCCGGCGGGATACGACCAGATCGCCCGCAACCGTGGTCGGTCACCGTCGTCGAGGGTGAGGGCATTGATGTCGAGTACCGCGGACACCGGCATATTCGGATCCCGCGCACCGGCGAGCTCGCCACCGCCGAGGTCACCACCACCGTCCACCGGCATCCATCCGACCGCCGCCATCCCGTCGGGAATCCCCGGCGCACGGCCGAGGTAGTTGAACCCGATCTTCGGCACCGGCAGACTCCCGAGAATCGGTGCGGTGTCCTCATTGAGATAGCGCAACAAGCCGTAGCCGATCCCGTGGTCCGGAACAACCAGAAGTTGCTCCTTGACAGACTTGACCGCCGCACCCAAAGCCGGCCCACCCACACATGCGTCGTCGAGATCGATGCCCGAAAGGTCCAGGTGCACAGGAAAACTCGTGGTGAACCAGCCCACCGTCCGGGTGAGATCCGCGCCCGGTAAGGCACCATCCTCACGGCCGTGCCCTTCGAGACCGATCACCACGTCTGCGAGCGAACCACCGGATGCCTCCGTCTCGAACCCACGCCGCCACCTCGTCACGGCCACTGCCAGTGCGGCCAGCAGCCCGTCAGCGACACTGCCGTGGAACGCCGCGGGCACATCGGTCAACAGCGCCTCGGTCACCTCGGGGGACACTTCGACCTCGACGGTGCGGGTGGTGGCAGCCACGTCGGTCACGGGGTCCAGGGGCCGGGACCCGATCACCGGGTCGTCACCGACAGTCATCGCCTGCCACAATTCGAGCTCGGCGACCCGCTCCCGGCGTTGGGCTGCCTCGACCAGCCCGTGCGCCCACCTGCGCATCGACGTCCCGACCGGGGCCAGATCGGGTGGCTCGCCGGACTCGATCCGCATCCAGGCGAACGCGAGGTCCGGTACCAGCACGCGCCAGGAAACCCCATCGATCACCGAATGGTGCACCAGCATCAGTACCCTGCCCGGCTCTGCCGTATCAACCGGGTCGAACCAGACCACCTGCATCACGATCCCCGCACCCGGATCGAGCCGGTCCGCTGCGGTATCCAACTCCGCCGCCACCAACGCACGGAACTCGACGCTTCCCGGCCTCCCCTTCAGCGCCACACGCTGGATGACGTCGTCGGCCCGAATCGTTGCGACCGGCAGCACCTCCCACGTCCAGCTCCCGTCCTCGCCCGGGCGCAACCGCGCGCGCAGCATGTCGTGCCGATCGAGTACCGCCTGCACCGTGTCAGTCAGTCCTTGTCGGTCGATCCCCGCGGGCAGATCCAGAACCATTGCCTGCGACAAGCGGCCGAACCCCGGCTTCGCCCGCTCGAGCAGCCATCGCATGATCGGCGTCAGCGATATCGGCCCCACACCCGCGCCGGGCAGTTCCGTCGGAGGAGCGATCGCCGCAGCGCCGTCACGGGCGCCGACCTGGGCCAGCCCGGCGACCGTCTTACGCTCGAACACATCGCGGGGGGAGAACAAGACACCCGCCGCCCTGGCCCGTGTCACCAATTGGATCGACATGATGCTGTCTCCGCCGAGGGCGAAGAACGAGTCGTCGAGACCGATCGTGTCGATGCCCAGTACATCGGTGAACACTCGAGCGATCGTGTGTTCCATCGCTGTCTCAGGCGCTCGGAACGCCTTGTTGTCGGTGAATACCGGATCTGGCAGCGCCTTGCGGTCCAGTTTGTTCGTCGGTGTCAACGGAACGCGGTCCAGCACCATGATCGAGGACGGGACCATGTAGGACGGTAACCGGGCGGTCAGATGTTCGGTCAGCGTGGCGGTATCGATCGAGTGATCGGGCGCGGCAACGACATACGAAACCAGCGACTCGGCCCCAGAGTCGTTGCGGTGGCCGATGGTGGTGGCGAACCCGACGGTCTCGTGGGCAGCGAGTGTCGCATCGATCTCGCCGAGTTCTATGCGTAGGCCCCGAATTTTCACCTGGAAGTCGGTGCGGCCGAGATGCTGGATCGCTCGGTCGGCCGTCCACCGGACCCTGTCCCCGGTGCGGTACATCCGTCGACCGGGTCGCCAAGGACAGGCTACGAAACGCTCGGCCGTCAGGCCCGCCCGGCGATGGTATCCGCGGGCCAACAGCGGACCGGCAATATACAACTCACCCGCCACACCGACCGGCACGGGCTGCAGCCGCTGATCCAGCACCCATTCCGAGACACCGCGAATCGGGCCACCGATCGTCACCAGCTCACCCGCCGCCAACGGAGCGCTGTGGTTCGTCACGATCGTGGCCTCGGTCGGACCGTAGACATTGCAGAACTCACGACCGTCGCTCGCCCAGCGGCGCACCAGCTCCGGCGAGCAAGCATCACCGGCGGAAAGGACGAGCCGCAGATTGTCGAGTCCGTCCGGATCCACCGAACTCAGGGCCGCCGGTGTGATCACCGCGTGGGTCACCCGCTCACGGCGCAGCAACTCGGCCAGCTCCGCCCCGCCGTAGGTGCCGGGCGCGGCGATCACCATCGTGGCGCCGGGACCCGCTGCGAGCAGCAACTCCGAGACCGACGCATCGAAGCTCGGTGACGCGAAATGCAGGGTCCGCGAGTCCGCGGTCATCGCATAGCGTTCCCGCTGTTCGGCATCGAGCGCGGCCAACCCGCCGTGCGTCACGGTCACACCCTTCGGCACCCCCGTGGAACCCGAGGTGTAGATCAGGTAGGCCGGGTGCTGCGGCCGTAGCACGGTTGTGCGTTCGGGATCGGAGATCGGCTGGGCACTCCAGGCCTCGTCGATGTCGTCGGGTGTCAGCCAGTCGATGTCATCGGGTAGTTGTGAGCGCACCGACGCCATGGTCAGGCCGATGGCTGCCTTCGAATCGGTCATCATGTAGGTGATGCGTTCGGTGGGGTAGGTCGGGTCGATCGGCAGGTAAGCAGCTCCCGATTTGGTGACCGCCCATACCGCGAGGACCGAATCCACAGAGCGCGGCATACCGATCGCGACGATGTCTTCCGGGCCGATACCTCGTTGGATGAGCAGGCGCGCCAATCGGTTCGAACGCTCGTCCAGCTCTCGGTAGCTCAGCTGCTGCCCGTCGAACACGATCGCCGTGGCGTCGGGATCCTGCGCGGCCGCCGTGCTCAGCAGGTCGGCCAGGGGGGTGGGCGCCATGGTCGGCGCACCGGTACGTGTCAGCAGATCAGCTCGTTCGGCGGGCTCGAGTATCTCGATCGTCCCGACCGGAACCATGGGATCGGCGGCAACCGACTCCAGTACCCGGATCCACCGATGCACAAGAGAATCTATGGTCGTCGCGTCGAACAAATCCGTGGCATAGGTGACAGCTACCGCGATATCGCCGCTGTCATGGTTGTCCGACAGCACGAACTGCAGGTCGAAGCGAGACACCTCGGTAGGCAGATCGACCACCGACACCGCGAGACCGGGCAGCTCGAGCTTCACCTGTTCCAGATTCTGGAATGCCAGAAGCACCTGGAACAATGGGTGCCGGGCCTGAGAACGCTGCGGAGCAAGGTGGTCCACCAACTGCTCGAACGGAACAGCGGCATGCCCGAAGGCGTCCAGGTCGACCTGCCTGATCCGGTCGAGCAGATCGGTGAACGGTTCATCGAGATCGATGAAGGTCCGCAACACCAGGGTGTTGACGAACATGCCGATCACGTCGTCGAGCGCGGCTGCACCACGCCCGGCGATCGGCGTGCCGATCGGAATGTCGCTGCTATCACTCAACCGGGCGAGCAGGACCGCCAGCGTGCCGTGGATCACCATGAAGAACGACGAGCTATGTTGCTGTGCAAACTCTTTCAATTCTCCGACCATCCCGGCGCGCAACGAAAAACTCGCAGTGGCACCCCGATTCGACATCACCACCGGCCGCGGCCTGTCGATCGGCAGACGAAGCTCCTCGGGAACTCCGTCCAGAGTTTCGGCCCAGTATCGAATCTGCTGGGCGCACAACGATTCCGGGTCGTCGGGCGAGCCGAGGCCGGCTAGTTGCCATAGTGCGTAGTCCGCATACTGGACAGGCAGTGGTGTCCACGACGGGGCTTCACCACGAATCCGTGCGGTGTACGCAGTTGTCACGTCGCGGGCCAGGGGTGTCATCGAGAAGCCGTCCGCGGCGATGTGATGCACCACGACAGCCAGTATGTATTCAGGTTCTTTGCTGCCGAGCGCACGGAACAATCGGGCACGCACCGGCACCTGAGTGCTCACGTCGAAGCCCTCGATGACGAATTCGGTTACTGTTGCAATCAACTGGCTCGGCAGAACCGCTACCGGAGTCAGTTCGTGGTCGACATCGTCGGCCGATTCGATCAGCTGGATCAGTACTCCATCATGGTCCGGGTACCGCGTTCGCAAAGACTCGTGTCTGCGCAGCACGTCGACCATGGCCGATCGCAGGGCATCGACGTCCAACTCGCCGCGCAGCCGAATGGCGATCGGCATGTTGTATGCCCCGGAGCCGGGTTCGTACTGATTGAGGAACCACATCCGTTGTTGCGCCGGTGCCAACGGCACGAGCGCAGGACGTGGCCCAGCGATCAGTGGCGGGCCGCGCCCCGCGCCGGCATTCCGCTCTACACGAGCTGCGAGTGCCGCTACCGTGGACGCCTCGAACAACAGTCGCACGGGAATCTCGGTATCGAGCGCGGCCCCGAGCCGCGCGGCAATCCGCGTCGCTACCAAGCTGTCTCCGCCGAGGGCGAAGAAAGAATCGTCCACACCGACCCTGTCGACACCCAAAATATCTGCGAAACACCGGGCGACGATCCGCTCGGTCGACGTCCCAGGCGCCCGAAAAGGCCTGTCACCAGCGAACACCGGCTTCGGCAGCGCCTGACGATCCACCTTCCCCGCCGGCGTCAACGGAAAACGATCCAGCACCATGATCGACGCCGGAACCATATACGACGGCAACCGATCACCCAGATACTCGGCCAACACCGCCGTATCGATCGAACACCCCGGCGCCGCAACGACATACGAAACCAACAACTGCGCCCCCGCATGACCACGACAACCGACAGTCGTCGCATATCCCACAGCATCATGAGCCATCAGCGCCGAATCGATCTCCCCCGGCTCGATACGCAGACCTCGAATCTTCACCTGAAAATCCGAACGACCCACATACTCGACCGCCCCCTCGTCCGTCCACCGAGCCACGTCCCCGGTCCGGTACATCCGCTCACCCGGCGCCCAAGGACAAGCGACGAAGCGCTCCGCCGTCGTACCCGCCCGAGCGCGATACCCACGAGCCAGCAAACCACCCGCAACATATAGTTCACCCGCGACACCGACCGGCACAGGCTCCAACCGCGAATCCAAAATCCACTCCGACACACCACGAATCGGACCACCGATCGTCACCGCACCACCCACGATCAGCGGGGTGCTTTGGTTCGTCATGATCGTGGTCTCGGTCGGACCGTAAGCATTGAAGACCTCACGACCATCGCCGGCCCAGCGCTGTACCAGCTCCGGCGGGCACACCTCACCGGCCACGACGGCGACTCGCAGAGCATCGAGCCCGGCCGGATCCACCGACATCAACACGGTCGGCATAACCACCGCGTGCGTCACTCGCTCGCGGCGCAGCAGATCAGCCAACTCGGCGCCTCCGTAGGTGCTGGGCGGGGCGATCACCATCGTCGCCCCGGCGCCTACCGCAAGCAGCAACTCCCAGACCGAGGCGTCGTAACTCGGCGATGCGAAATGCAGGGTCCGCGAAACCTCAGTTGTCCCATAGCATTCCCGCTGTTCGCAACTGAGCGCGGCCAACCCCGCATGCGTCACTGTCACCCCCTTCGGTACACCGGTGGAGCCCGAGGTGTAGATCAGGTATGCCGGATGCTCCGGGCGAAGTACGGTTGTCCGTTCCCTGTCGGAGATCGGCTGAGCACCCGAGGTTTCGTCGAGGTTGTCCGCAATCAGCCAATCGATATCATCTGGCAACTGCGCACGCACAGCTGCCACGGTCACGCCCACAACCGCCCCGGAATCGGCCACCATGTGAGCGATCCGCTCCCTCGGATAGCCCGGATCGACCGGCACGAAAGCCGCCCCCGACTTCGCAACGGCCCAGACCGCCACCACTGAATCCGCACAACGCGAAATACCCACCGCGACCACGTCCTCGGGGCCCGCACCACGCCGAACGAGTAACCGGGCCAACCGATTCGAACGCTCGTCCAACTCCCGATAACTCAACCGCCGCCTATCGAACACGACCGCCGAACCATCAGGGTTCCGCCCCACCGCCGCAGCCAACAGCTCCGGCAACGTCATCACCGGCGCGGCGGCGTTACCCGAATGCGACAACAGGTCGGCTCGCTCGGCAGGCTCGAGCATCTCGACAGCGCCGACCGGAATCGTCGGGTCGGTGGCTACCGATCGGAGTATCCGCATCCATCGCTGCGTGAGGGAGTTGACCGTTGCCTCATCGAACAAGTCGGTGGCGTACGCGATCGTGGCGGTCGAGCCACCGCCGTCGTGGTCCTGCGAGAGTATGAATTGTAGGTCGCAGCAGGATATTTCGCTGGAGAGTCCGGGCGCCGGCAGTTCGAGGTCGAGTGGTCCCGGTTCGACCGGTTCCAGGTTCCGGAAGGCCAGCATCACTTGATACATGGCGTGTCGCGACCGGGATGACGGGTCCACCGCTTGTTCCAACGGAACATCGGCATGATCGAACGCATCCAGATCAACCCGCCGAACCCGACCGAGCAAATCGACGAACGACTCGCCCGGATCAATCTCCGTCCGCAACACCAACGTATTGCCGATCCTGTCATCGAGCGCCTCCACACCACGCCCCGCAACCGGCGTACCAACCGCAATATCAGCGCTGCCACTCATCCGGGCGAGCAACACCGCCAACGCACCATGAACCACCATGAACAACGAAGAATCATGCTGCCCGGCAAAATCTTCCAACGCCCGAACCAGTCCGGCGCCGAACGAATGGACGACGGTGGCGCCCCGATTCGACATCACCACCGGCCGCGGCCTGTCCACCGGCAAGCAAAGTTCCTCGGGAAGATGCGCAAGCGCAGCCCGCCAGAACGCCAGGTTCTCGCGGCGACGGCGGATCCCGGCGCTGTCGGCGGCGCTGCCGGGGTCGACCTGTCCGAGCTCGGTGTCCGATGTGGCGGCAGTGAACTCGTCGAGGAACTCCACGAATCCGGTGCGGTGCGCCGACAGTTCGAGGTCGGTGTAGAGGTTGGGATTGGCCATGAACTGGAGGATCGTCCGCGGCGGATCCCCGGTCTGATACACATCGACCAGCAAATCCTCGACCGGGCCGGAGCTGAGGATGTGGAATTCCCCGGTCACCGACCCGAACTGGAACTGCTGGGCGAAAAGCATGACGTTCACCACCGGGCCCGCGAAGCGGCGCTGTGTGGCACGGGTCCCGGTGGCGGCGCGGATGTCGGCGAGGCCGCACCTCTGGTGCCGCAACACACCCACCAGATCGGACTGCACCCGCAAGGCCAGCGTCGCGACGGTGTCCCCTGGATCGAGGACGATCGGAAGCGGTGCGATATTGACGAACACCCCCGCGGACCGCCGCAGCACGGCTGTCGTGCGGCCCGACACAGGAATGTTGACCAGGACCTCGTCCCGGCCGGTTTTCCTGGCCAGGTAACAGCCGAATGCGGCAATTACCACCGCAGCCGGGCTCGCGCCCAACGCTTTCGCCGAACGATCGATCCGCCCTACCGTCTCCGGCGACAGTTCGGTGATCGCGACAACACTGTCCGCGCACGCGGGGGCGTGCCGGGCAGCCAGGCCGAGTTCCTCGCCGACGCCGGCGAGTCTGTTCACCCAATAGGTCTGGTCGTCGGTGAACCGCTTCGACTCCCGGTAGCTGCGGTCGGCCTCGTATAGGGCGCGTATACCAGCCGCCCGGTTGGGCTCTGCCGTGCTGCCCTGCACCGCCGCCGTATACAGCGCCGCAATCCGATTCACGATCATCATCGCGCCGTAGCCGTCCATTGCGACGTGGTGGCTCCGGCAATACAGCAGATAATGCCGATCCCCGACCCGCACGATCGCCGTGGCGACCAACCAGTCCCGGGTCATATCCAACGGCGCGGTGTACTCCCGGCGCATCCACTCCAAGCCTGCCGCGACGGGATCCGGTGCGCTACGCACATCGATCACCGGTCCCGCCACCTGCAGCGACGGGTCGTAAAACTGAGACGGCTGCCCCTCGGTCTCTACCAGTCGTAGATACCCCGACTGGAACTCGTGGCCGGCTCGAATTGCCGTCTTACGTAGCAGATCTACGTCGAGGTCGCCCTGGAACTCGACGTACTGCGCCTCGGATATCGGCACATCCGGACTCAATTTCTGCGCCAGCCACAACCCCTGCTGCCCGGCAGACAGCGGTATCGACTGCACGGCCGACGCGTCCGGCTCGGTATTTCCGTTCGATCCGAGGTCGAGCTGCGGTCGCGGAGCAGTCATCATTCCTTCTCACCCCGACCTCGGCAATCATAACTCGAACGACTTCGGGTACACGGCCGGACGCTGAAACAGTTTCCATATCCATGGCCGAACAGCAGAAACTTGGTGACTTTCGGCCTTAGATTGGACAGCGGAATATTCTTTCCGTTTCGGCATTTGTGCACTTCGTCGGCCGCCGGAGTGAATGTTATCAATTCTCGACCATTCGTTCATGCCTGGCCGGCGTCCTGGCGTCATAGTCGTATGTCCAGGCCAGAGCCTTGGAATCGCAGGCGGAAGAGTGGCCGCGGGCACCCCCACCGTCCGTTCCGCATGGCGTTCGCGCTCTCGCCGAAATTCTCCCCGCGTTGGCCGCCGGTGGTGAATACACACCCGAATTCGCATGTAGCAGTACCACATTCGGCGATGATGGCCCGACTCCTTCGGATCGTGAATCCCACGGTCCCGGCCGCTGGAATCGGGAGTCGGCCCACGGCTCCGACAGACAGGTCGGATGGTCCATTCCGTCCGATTTTATGCAATGGCTATACTTTTGCCATAAGAATGTCGTGGAAAAGTAACGGCGACGCGATGCCTACGAGTGCCGCAACAGACCGCGACCACCGAGATCTTCAGCGTTGACCAGCCCGGACTACACTTCCGCTCCGGTCGTCAGCGCTGGAACCTATGTTCCAGGAAGCGCTGGACCTGGTCACGGTGGATGGCGGACCAGGCTTGCACCCGGACTACCCACCATGGGGCCACGTCGCGGGGTTTGGCGGTAACAGCGTGCGCGATGAGGTCGGAGGCCTCGTCGACGGTCAGACCGGGGATACGGCGGAAGTCGGTGGGGGCGCTCATTCTGGTGTGGACCCAGTGGTAGGTAGACCGAGGTGGTGGTGACATCGTCGCCGGCGATCTCGGCGGCGATGCTGTGCAGCCAGACGTCGAAGGCCGGGCGCCAACGGAATCCATCAACGGCGATGTCGCAATCACGAACTCCGATTTGAAATCCGTTCCGCTGGCAAGAATTGCCGCCGCAATCGGCTCTGGCACGCCCGACAGGCGCACAAGGCCGACCGCCCGATCAATGCCTTCGTCGCCGCCTGCGTCGAGCCCGAACTCACCGAACAGCCACGACCCGAAACCGTCCGATGGTGGCTCGCTCAGGCCAGAGAAAGAGAAGTCCTCAAACCTGGCGAACTCGCCAGAAAATCGAAAATACAACGCACACAAGAAAAAACGCAGCAGTGACCGAAACGCGCCCGTCGCGCCGAACCGATCGACACCCGAACGGCCAAGAACGGCACCGTGACCTATACGTTTCAGGTCGATATCGGCACCAGGACGGACGGGAGTCGCATCCGGCAGCGGTTCACCTACGACACCAAGACGGAGGCGCGGCGCGAGTTCCGGCGGATTTCCGCCGCCGTCGCCGCCGGAACCTTTGTCGGCCGAACCGACATCACCCTGTCACAGGTCTCCGACGAGTGGCTGAAGTCGCGCCGGGACATCCGGGCGAACACGCTTCGGAACTACCGGGATTCGCTGAAGTATGCCAAGCGCGACCTCGGCGCGATGAAGCTTCAGACGCTGCGGCAGGCCCATGTGGACGAATGGGTTTCCACGATGCTGGAAACCGGGTCGATGAAGGGCAAGCCACTGGCACCGGCTACGGTCCGGCTGGCCTTGGTTATGCTCCAGCAGGTGACCGAGTACGCGACGCCCTGCCGATGCCCGACGACGTGGCAACGGCGTTGCGGGAGTTGAAAACTCGCCAGAAGCGGGAACGGCTCGCGCTCGGCCGATCCTGGGACGAAACCACGCACGTCTGCTCGGACGAGACCGGCAAGGCAGTCTTACCCCGGACCTACACCGGATGGTTCCACCCCATTCGGATCGCAGCGAAACTCCCCCGCATCACCTTGCGGAACCTGCGGCACACCTCGGTGCCGGTCATGCTGCACGCGGGCATCCCGGCGTCGACCGTCGCCGCCTGGCACGGCCACGATCTCCGGATGACCACCGCTGCCTACAACCGGGTCTATGACGAGGGTTTGACGGCCGCCGCGTCGGCCATGTTCGGAGCCGTCGACAAGGCCGTCTGACCGAGGCGCTATCCGCCCGTCGGCACAGTCTTGGCTCACTGATCTTGAAAATAAGAAAGACCCGGCATAAATACCGGGCCTAACCTGCTCAAACGAGTGGAGCTAAGGGGACTCGAACCCCTGACCCCCACACTGCCAGTGTGGTGCGCTACCAGCTGCGCCATAGCCCCTTGGTGGGTCGCGCTCGGTTTCCCTCGCGCCTGATGAAAGTTACACCACCGGCGTGTCAGCAAACAAATCGCCTGGACAAAGGGGTGGCGGGCGGGTGAACTCAACCCGTAGAATCGAACACATGTTCGAACAGAATCAGCTCTCTGCGGTGGACTTCGGGGCCATGAGTGACGAAGGGTTGATCGAGGCGCTCAGGGCGGCGCACGGGGCGGCGGCCGCGGCGCAAGCGGCGGAGGTGTTCGCGGTGCGCGAGTTGTATCGGCGACACCGGGCCGCGAGCGCGGAACCGGGGCCGGGCGGTGTGCGGGCCGGGGAGTTCGCGGCGGCCGAGGCGGCGGTGGCGCTGTATGTGGACGAGGGCACGGCGGGGGCCCTGATCGATATCGGGCTGGTGCTGGAGGAGGCGCTGCCGCGGACCCGGATGGCGTTCGCGGTGGGCCGGATCGACCTGGCGAAGGTGCGGGTGATCGTGGACAGCACACGGGCGTTGACGAAAGAGGTCGTCGACGTGCTCGAGCCGCGGTTACTAGAAGCGGCGGCGCGGACGAATCCCGCGCGGTTGCGGCAGGCGGCGCGACGGTGGGCGCACCGGCTGGATCCCGCCGGTGCGCAGCGGCGGCGTGAGCGGCGACAGGACGACCGCGACGTGCGGATTCGCGCCGTGCAGGACAGCATGGCGGTGTTCGACGGGCTGCTGCCCGCACCCGGCGCGCAGACGGTGGCGATGCGATTGCGCGAGATGAGCCTGCAGGTGTGCGCCGCGGATCCGAGGACTATGCCGCAACGGCGGGCCGACGCGCTGGTGGCGCTCGCGGACGGGTCGGGGCGGCTGCGCTGCCGGTGCGGCCGTGGCGAACGGTGCCCGCAGGCCGGTACCCCCGCGCAACCGCCGCGACGGCCGCTGATCCAGATCGGGATCGCCGCGGAGGCGCTGCTGGACATGCGGGAGGCGCCCGCGTTCCTGGCCGGCTACGGGCCGATCGACGCGGCGCTCGCGCGATTACTGGCCGAGCACGCGCGGTTCCAGGTGGTTCCCGAGCATTCGGACGCCGACACGGGCGCGACGGAGGAAGCGGCGCAGCGGCGCACGGGTCGCGAGATCCGGGCGGTCGACGGAATGTGCCGGTTTCCCGGGTGCACGATCCCCGCGGCTGAAGCTGAACTGGCGCGCAGCGGCAGCGGACTCGCCGTGCTCTGTTCGCGGCATCGTCGACTGAAATCGTTGGCGGACAAGAGGAAACAGGGTTGGCGGGTGTGGCGCGCCGATCGCGATCGGATGCAGTGGACCGCGCCGGACGGCGACCTGCACACAACGGTGCGGGAGGGTGCGCGATACCTGTTCCCGCACACCGATATCGCGCTGCCCGCAGTGGGAACCGCCGGAGTCCAAGCTGTTTCGAGCGCTATGTCCTACGTCGCCGACCGCGCGGGAAGCAACCGGACCGAGTCGAATCCGGGACTCACCGCCGACCGCCCGACCGGTGAGGACCTCCTCTACCCCCTCGACGGGCACATCCCGCTGCACCGGCAACTCAGCAGGATCGCACCGGAAGACGACATCCCGGACGACGTCACGGCCCACTGGGACTGAGCCCGCCCCCGGGTCGCCGAGCAGCCCAGCTCATAGGGAAAGCCGGGCGCTCAGCGCGCCAGCTCGACCACCTATTCCTCCGAGGACCTGCCCTACCCCCTCGACGGGCGCATCACACTGCACCGGCAACTCAGCCGGATCACGCCACAGGACGACCCCGACGATGTTGCGATCCACCGGAACTGAGCTCGCCCCGGGTCGCCGAGCGGCCCAGCTCGCAGGAAAGGCCGGGCGCTCAGCGCGTCAGCTCGACCACGCATTCGTAAGAGGACCTGCTTTACCCCTCGACGCACTGCACCGGCAACTCAGCCGGATCGCGCCAGAGGGCGACATCCAGGACGACGTCACGGCCCACCGGGACTGAGCTCGCTCAAGGTCGCCGCCGAGCAGCCCGAACCGCACGGGAAGCTGCGCGCTCAGCGCGTCAGCTCAACCACCCATTCCTCGTTGTTCACGTCGACCTTGTTCTGTCCGTCGAATACCGACGGCGTCGCGGCGCGCCCGTCCAACCGCGCGTTCAGGTCGTCCATGGCTGCCTTCGCGTGCGCCTTCGCGTTCTCCACCTTCGCCCCGCTCGCCACGCACTGCACGACCTGGTCGGGCGCGCCCGCCTCTCGCGCCAGTCCCGACAGCTGTTCGTTGCTCAGGTCGTCGCCGCCTTCCTCCGGCTGCTTCGACACGAACAGCAACTCATGGAACTTCGAGTACACCGGACCGTTGCCTGCCTCGGCGACGCATTCAGTGGCCGCGATAGCGCGCGTCGAGTAATCCTTGCTGCTCGACTTCGGGTCGAGGAAGTTCACGTAGTGGTACCGCACCGCGAGTTTGCCCTCGTCCAGCTGCTGGGCCAGCTCCTGACCGTAGACGCGCTCCAGCGCGCCGCACGCCGGGCACAGCGGGTCCTCGTAGACGTCGACCGTCGTGGACACGCCCGGCTTGCCCAGAACAACGACGCCGTCGGGTTGCAGCACCGCATGCACACCGGCGTCGCGCACGGGGCCGTAACCGTCGTTGCGCGCGTCCGGTTCGTCCCGGCCCGAGCGGAACGCCAGGACCACGATCAACACGATCAGGGCGAGCGCGACACCGCCGAGGGCGTAGCTGGTCACGCTAGACATCGGTCGCGGGGTGTAGTTCGAACGCGATTGACTCACGTCAACACTCTGCCGCAATCCCCGCGACCGGTGTGCGCCGGGCATAGCGAGTCGCCCACACCGCCGCCGCTCGCAACGGTGACCTCGCCACAGCCCGTCCCACATGCTGTCCAGACACCTCACATAGGCACCGCCTGTGTGAGGCGTCCACAAGCTATGTGAACCACCAGGGCTGGCTGGACGATGCGAACGGGCGCTTCCCGCAGTCCTAGCAGCCCGTCTCGACACCTCGCAGGGGTTGCAACCTGTGCGAAGCGTCTACACGGTCTGCGAGGCTCGGCGCCACACAGCGTGCGGACGCCCCGCATAGGCACCACCTGCGTGGGGCGTCCACAAGGTATGTGAACCGCTCGGGTTGGACATCATGAAGAAGCCCCGTGCAGTCTTCGCAGGCCGTCTTGACACCTCGCAGGGGTTGCAACCTGTGCGAAGCGTCTACACGGTCTGGGAGGCTCGGCGCCACACACCGTGTGGACGGCCCGCATAGGCACCGCCTGTGTGAAGCGTCAGCAAGGTGTGCGGGCACACACGGGCAGGCACGATCTGCCGCGCTTACCCGCCTCCGCGAGCGGCGACTTGATTCCGTTGAAGTCTTCGCAGTCCGTCTTCACGCCTCGCAGGGGTTGCAACTGCAACCCGTGCGAAGCGTCGACGCGGTCTGCGATGCTCGGCGTCACACACCATGTGGACGGCCCGCATAGGCACCGCTTGTGTGAAGCGTCAGCAAGGTATGTGGGCACGCACAGGCGGGCCCGATCGCGGTGCTGGACCATGCGGAGCGGGCGCCAGCCCGCAGAGTGGCGCGTTATGGATCGGCGTCCCGAATTTCGTTGTCCGGCGCGAGGATTGCCCCCCCTAGCGACGTGAACCAGTAGGCGAGGCGGTTCGTTCGTCGTGGGTCGGGTCGCGCGGTTCCTCGCATTCCTCGGCGGCGCGATGGGCGAGTTGATATTCCGCGTCGTCGCACGGCACGGCGGTGACCTGTTCGGCGGGGTGTCGTTGCAGCGGCTCGGGGACGACCGTCCATGCCGCGGCTGCGATGGCCAGCAGCGCGCCGGTCGCGGCGAGTGCCAGTCCGTAGGAGGTGTGCTGGGCGAGGGCGCCGACGGCGACCGGGCCGACGACGGTGCCCAGGTCGGCGGCCATCTGGAAGCCCGCGAGCACCGGGCCGCCGCGCGCCTTGGGGCCGAGGATGTCGGCGAGCGCGGCCTGCTGGGTCGGCGTCAGCATGCCCGAGCCGAGACCGGCGACGACGGAGGTCGCCAGGAGCCAGCCGAGGTTCGGGGCGTAGCCGAGCCCGGCGGTGCCCAGCGCGCAGACCAGCGAGCCGACGACGAGGAACGGCTTGCGCCCCCACCGATCGGACAACCGGCCGGACAGGAACAGCACCGCGACATTGCCCGCCGCGAAGGCGGTCAGCGCGACGCCCGCCATCCCGGTCGGCTGTCGCAGCACCTCCACCACGAGCAGGGGCACGAGCGCCATGCGGACACCGAAGATGGCGGCGCCGTTGGCGAAGTTGGACCAGAGCACCGCGCGGTAGGCGGGGCGGGCCAGCGCCTGACGGAAGGTCATGACGCGCAGTTCCCCGCTGACCTCCGGCGCGGCCAGATGCGAATGGCGCAGGCTCAGGTGGACCGCGACGCTCACCGCGAGCAGCGCCGCGGCGTAGATGAGGAACGGCGCTCGCAACCCGAGCCCGGCCAGCGCACCGCCCACCAGCGGACCGCTCACCGAGCCGACGAGGAAGCTCGTCGACCACAGCCCCGACACCCGCCCGCGCTGCTCGGGCGGCGAGATGCGGATCACCAGCGCCAGCGACGACACGGTGAACATGGTCGAGCCGATGCCGCCCACCGAGCGCAAAACCAGGAGCTGCCAATAACTCTGGGCGAACGCGCTCGCTCCGGTGGAGACGGCGACGATCACCAGGCCGGACAGATACACCCAGCGCTCGCCGAGCCGCTGCACCAGCCGCCCGCTGACCGGCGCGAACAGCAGCCGCATCAGCGCGAACGCGCTGACGATCGCGGACGCGGCCGCCACCCCGACGCCGAAGCTGCGCGCGAACTGCGGCAGCACCGGTGCCACCAGTCCGAATCCGATGGCGATGACGAACGCGGCCCCGATCAGCACCCAGATCTCATTGGGCAGAGCCCCGGCTCTCGTGTTCGCCAGCGCCCTGGCTCTACAGCTCACCCGTCAGCGCCTTGCCCACCATCTCCTCCGCGGCCGCCTGCACCTGGGCCAGGTGCTCGCTGCCGTGGAACGACTCCGCGTAGATCTTGTACTTGTCCTCGGTGCCGGATGGACGCGCCGCGAACCAGGCGTTCTCGGTGGTGACCTTGAGTCCGCCGAGCGGCGCGCCGTTGCCTCTCGCGCGGGTGAGCACGGCGGTGATCGGCTCGCCCGCGATCTCCTTGGTGGTGATCACATCGGGAGTCAACCTCGCCAGGCGTGCTTTCTGTTCCGCGGTGGCCGTGGCGTCGATGCGGGCGTAGGCGGGGCTGCCGTAGCGACGCTCGAGTTCGACGTAGCGCGCGGACGGTGTCTGCCCGGTGCACGCGGCGATCTCGGCGGCGAGCAGTGCGAGCAGGATGCCGTCCTTGTCGGTGGTCCACACCGTGCCGTCCATCCGCAGGAACGAGGCGCCCGCGCTCTCCTCGCCGCCGAAAGCGAGGCTGCCGCTGAACAATCCGGGCACGAACCACTTGAACCCGACCGGCACCTCGTGCACGTCGCGGCCGAGTACGCCGACCACCCGGTCGATCATGGACGAGGTGACCACGGTCTTGCCGATCTTGGTCAGCGCGTCCCAGCCGATACGGTTCGCCACCAGATATTCGATCGCGACGGCGAGGAAGTGGTTGGGGTTCATCAGCCCGCCGTCGGGGGTGACGATGCCGTGCCGGTCGGCGTCGGCGTCGTTGCCGGTGGAGATGTCGTAGTCGTCCTTGATCGCCACCAGCGCCGCCATGGCGTAGCGCGAGGACGGGTCCATCCGGATCTTGCCATCGCTGTCCAGCGTCATGAACCGCCAGGTCGGGTCGACCAACGGGTTGACGACCTCGAGTTCGAGGTCGTAGCGCTGGCCGATCTCCTCCCAGTAGTCCACGCTGGCGCCGCCCATCGGGTCGGCCCCGAGGCGGATGCCCGCGCCGCGAATCGCGTCCAGGTTCAACACGTTCGGCAGGTCGGCGATGTAGTGGTCGAGGTAGTCGTAGCGCTGGACGCAGGTGGCCAGCGCGTGCTGCAGGGTGGTGCGCTTCACGTCGGACAGGCCGGTGCGCAACAACTCGTTGGCTCGCGCGGCGATCGCGTCGGTGGCGACGGTGTCGGCCGGGCCGCCGTGCGGCGGGTTGTACTTGAAGCCGCCGTCGCGCGGCGGATTGTGCGACGGCGTGACCACGATGCCGTCGGCCTGGTGCTTGGTGCCGTTGGTGTTGTGCCGCAACACCGCGTGGCTGAGCGCCGGTGTCGGCGTGTAGCGGTCGCGGGCGTCGATCACCGCGGTGACGTCGTTGGCGGCGAGCACCTCGAGTGCGGTGGTCCACGCGGGCTCGGACAGCGCGTGCGTGTCCCTGGCCAGATACACCGGACCGGTGATGCCCCGGGTGGCACGGTATTCGACGATCGCCTGGGTGATCGCCAGGATGTGCGCCTCGTTGAACGCGCTGTCCAGGCTGGACCCGCGATGTCCCGAGGTGCCGAACACCACCTGCTGGGCCGGATCGGCGGGATCCGGGATGCGGCTGTAGTAGGCGGTGACCAGGTGGGCGATGTCCTCCAGGTCGGTCGCCCGTGCGGGTCGCCCGGCTCGATCATGGGCCATGCTCGGGTCTCCCTTCCAGGTCGGCTGCGCCCGGCTCGTCATCAGGATCATGCCCACAACCACTGGGTCGCGGACGCGGCGGCGTACACCGCGGCCAGGCAGGCCGCCACGCTGATCACGACATTGCCCACCGCGTAGGTGTAAGCGCCGTCCGCGACCAATCGGATGGTCTCGTAACCGAATGTGCTGAACGTCGTCAACGCGCCGCAGAAGCCGGTTCCCGCCATCGACAGGAGCCAGCTGTCCGCACTCGCGCCGATCAATCCGCCCAACGCCGCCGAACCGACAATGTTAACCGTCAAAGTGCCCAACGGCAGCAGGGTTTCGAAACGGGCGGCCATCGCGCGGTCGATCAGATAGCGCAGCGGCGCACCGATCATGCCGCCGATCACGACGAGTACCGCGGTCATCGGCCCACCCCGATGGGCGGCTGCCAGGTCTCCACCGGCGACAGCGTGACGGTCACGCCGGCGAGCACCTCGGCGTTCTCCTCGACGAAGGACCGCAGGCGCTGCGTCTCGTCGACGATCATCACCTGCACGGGAAGATGTTCGGCCAGATCGAGGACGCGGCTGGTGTGGATGTGCGAGGACGCGCCGTAGCCCTCCACGCCGCGCCACACGCTGGCGCCGGAGAGGCCCGCGTCGCGCGCACGGCGCACGATCTCGTGGAACAGGGGGCCGTGCCGCCACTTGTCGTCCTCGTCGAGCAACACCGTCAACCGCGCGGCCTGCCGCCACTGGCCCGCGTCCGCAGGTGAATCACTCATTGCCTGACCCCCTTCCGTCGTACGTACCAGTCGTCCACCACGCCGCCCAGCGGGCGACGCGCCGATCACTGTCGTCCACCGCGTTGCTGCGTTCTTGCCGTGCCCGTCGCGAGCCGCGCCACCCCCATGCCGAGCCATACCGCGCCGAGCGACGCCGCAACCGTCCCCCCGAGATAGCCGAGCGCCTCGGTCGTTGCTCCCGATTCGAGCAGTCTACGAATCTCGAGGCTGTAGGTCGAAAAGGTCGTGAAACCGCCCAGCAACCCGATGCCGAGGAAGGGGCGTAGCAGTCTGTGGGCTACCCAGACCTCGGTGATCAGAACCATCAGAATTCCGATCGCGAAACAACCACTGACATTGATGGCGAAGGTCGACCACGGCACCTGGCCGGGCGGCGTCGGCCACCCGAGCCCGACGACGTAGCGCAGCACGGCGCCGAGCCCGCCGCCCAGCGAAATCACCAGGAGCACAGTCGGCTCGACGGCCGGGGTACGGGCTTGCGGGCCCATCTGCTGACCTCCTGCCGCGCCGAACGTCATCGGCGACATGCTATCGGTAGGACCACCCGGTCGGTTCGGCCGGGGACACGAATGACGAACAGCCGCGTTCATTGACACGGGATGCGCCGCCGACTACGAATGCCCCGAAGGTTTCGCCACGGTTCCACCCCTCCCCTATCCCTTCGGCACTGGAGCGACGATGGCGGCACGACGGGCAGTACCGAAAGCGCGTCCGACGGCGGCGACAACGCTCCGCACCGGGTGGCAGCAAACTTCGAGCGGAGCCCGGCGACGGCTGCGGCGACTGGCGCTGGCGGCGCTCGCGGCGGCCTGCCTCGGCCACGCCGTGCCCGCGGCGGCGCAGCCGATCTATCCGATTCCCGACGCCGACGGGTTCTACGCCGCGCCGTCCGATCTTGCCGGATTCCAGCCCGGAGATGTGCTGCGCAGCAGGGTCGTTCCCACCACGATCTTTCCCGGCTCCACGGTGTGGCAGCTGTTGTTCCGCACGGTCGACTCCGCAGGCGAACCGATCGCGGCGGTGACCACGGTGCTGGTGCCGCCCGGCGGCGGGCCCGATCGCCCGCTGGTGTCGTATCAGCCGTTCGTCAACTCGCTCGGCATGCAGTGCGCTCCCTCGCACAGCCTCTTCGACGGCGGCGTGCGCGAGGCCCCCGCGTTGAATCTGCTGCTCGCCAGGGGCTGGGCCGTCGCGGTGCCCGACCACCTCGGCCCGACCAGCGCGTACGGCGCGGCCCAGCTGGGCGGCCGCATCACCCTGGACGGTCTGCGCGCGGCCAAGCGCTTCGCTCCCACCGGCCTGGCGAACAGCCCGGTGGGTCTGGCCGGCTATTCCGGCGGCGGCATGGCCACCGGATTCGCGGCCGCGCTCGCTCCGGAGTACGCACCGGAGCTGCCGCTCGTCGGCGTCGCCATGGGCGGGGTCGTGGTGAACATCGGCAAGCTCGCCCGCGATCTCGGCGCCCGGCCCAACCCGCTGTTCGGGCTCGGTTTCGCGGCCGCAATGGGTCTGGAGCGCGAATACCCGGGCCAGATGGAGATGTCGCGCATCCTCAACCCGTCCGGGCGGGCGCTGCGCGACCAGATAGCCAACGCCTGCGCGGAGGAGATCATCAGCGCGGGCGCGGACCGCAGCTTCTCCGATGTGCTCGACGGCGATCTGGAGGCCGACCCGTCCACCGTCCGGGTCCTGCGGGAGAACAGCCTGGAGACCTTCCCCGCCGTCCCGCGCGCTCCGGTGTACCAGTGGCACGGCGAGAACGACGACGTCGATCTCGATCTGGTCCGCGAGGTCACCGTGCGCTACTGCCGGGCGGGCACGCCGGTGCAGTTCGACGTCATCCCCGGCGCGGACCACGGCGCCGCGAGCATCCAGGGCGCGCCGCGGGCCTTCGGTTATCTGTCCGACCGATTCGCGGGGCTCCCTGCGCCGAGCAACTGCTGACGGTCGCCGCACGGCACTGCGCCCGCGTCCGGTCGAAACCGGCGCGGGCGCAGTGTTGTTCAGGCGCGGGCGCAGTGTTGTTCAGGCGCGGGCGCGGTGTTGCCGAGACACGGGCGCAGCGTCGCCGAGGACGCCGACGCGGTGTCGCCAACGCGCGGGCGCAGATCGGCTCAGTGCGCGAGCACCGGCTCCCCTTCGGCGGGCGCGGGCGCGGTATTCGGCATCAGCACCGCCGAGAGCACGGCGCCGAGGACGAAAGTCGCGGTGGCCCACCAGAAGCTGGTGGTGTAGCTCTCGATCTGGGCCTGCGCGACGGCCAGCGGGCCGGGCTGCGCGGTGGACAGGTAGTCCGTGGCGGCCGAGGCGGCGATCGTGCTCAGCAGCGCGGTGCCGATGGAGCCGCCGACCTGCTGGCTGGTGTTGATCATGGCCGAGGCCACGCCCGCGTCCTCGTGCTCCACGCCCGAGGTCGCGCCCTGGAAGGCGGTCGCCATGGCGCCACCGAGGCCGAAACCCATCAGGATCAGGGCGGGCAGGATGTGCGTGCCGTAACCGGTGTCCAGGCCGATCTGGGTCAGCCAGACCATGCCTGCCGCGGCGATCAGGAACCCGGCGGTCACCACGATCTTCGGACCGAACTTCGGCAGCAGCAACGAGGGCGCGGTGGTCGAGGAGACGATCATCGCGGCCACCATCGGCAGGAACGCCACGCCCGTCTTGATCGGCGAGTAGCCCAGGCTCAGCTGCATGTAGTAGGTCAGGAACAGGAAGATCGCGAACATGCCGATGCCCATCACGAACACGGTCATGTAGGAACCCGCGCGGGTGCGGTCCAGCAGAATTCGCAGCGGCAGCAGCGGGTGCGCGACCCGGGACTCCAGCCAGACGAACACCGCGAGCAGCGCCGCGCCGCCGATCAGGAAGGCCAGGGTGACGCCGTTGGTCCAGCCGTCGGTCTCCGCGTGCGAGAAGCCGTAGACGATGCCGAACAGCGCCGCGGTCACCACGACGGTGCCGGGGATGTCGAGCTTGGGGCGCTCGGCGCTGACGTGCTTGGCGAGCAGCAGCACCGCGCCGACCAGCGCGACGGCCGCGAAGGCCAGGTTGACGAACATCACCCAGCGCCAGTTGGCCCACTCGGTGAGCGCGCCGCCGAGCAGCAGGCCGATCGCGCCGCCGGTGCCCGCGACCGCGCCGAAGATACCGAAGGCCTTGGCCCGCTCGGACGGTTCGGTGAAGGTGACGGTCAGCAGCGACAGTGCGGCGGGCGCGAGCAGCGCGCCGAACACGCCCTGGCCGACGCGGGCCGCGACGAGCACTTCGAAATTGGGCGCCGCGCCACCGACGGCCGAGGCGACGGCGAAGCCGACCAGGCCGATGATGAAGGTGTTGCGGCGGCCGAACAGGTCGCTCAGGCGTCCGCCGAGCAGCAGCAGGCTGCCGAATGCCAGCGCGTAGCCGGTGATCACCCACTGGCGGTCGGCGTCGCTGAAACCGAGATCCTGCTGGGCGGCGGGCAGTGCGATGTTCACCACGGTGGCGTCGAGCACCACCATCAGCTGCGCCACGCCGAGCACGGCGAGCACCCACCAGCGCAGGGCGTGGGAGCCGCGGCGCTGCGCCGTTCCGGGGCTCGACGCCCCGTCGGTTTTCTCGAGGGCCGGGGCCCCACGGTCGATCGTGTTGGTCATAGGTCCCCTCAACAATCCGGACAGTCGATGCGGAGGCAACATCTCCGCTTACCGATAGAAGTTATCACGTTAACGGAGGCAGTGCCTCCGCTTAATCCCGATAGTTGCTAGCATGAGGGTGTGAATCCCGCCACTGCCCCTTCTCCACCCCGGCGTCTGCGCGCCGACGCGGCGCGCAATCAGCAGCGCATCGTCGCCGCGGCGCGCGAGCTGTTCGCCGAACACGGACTCGAGATCACCCTCGATGACGTCGCCGAAAAGGCGGGTGTCGGCGTCGGCACCGTGTACCGGCGGTTCGCGAACAAGAAAGAGCTCATCGCCGAGGTCTTCGAGCAGCACGTCGGCGAGTTCGCCGTGGCGGCCGAGGACGCGGCGCAGCATCCAGACCCCTGGCTGGGGCTCGTCCAGTTCTTCGAGTACGCCTGCAGGCACCTGGCGAACAACCGCGGGTTCAGCGAGGTCATGCTCGAGCTCGAGGAGGACCCCGAACGCTTCGCCGCGCTGCGCGATCGCATCAAGCCGACCGTCGCGGCCGTCATCGACCGCGCCCGTGATGCGGGGACGCTGCAGCCCGAGATCGAACCGAGCGATTTCTTCGCGCTGATCCACATGGTCGACGCGCTGGCCGAGTTCGCCAAGCCCGTCAATCCCGATGTCTGGCAGCGTTACGCCGCCATCATGCTGAACGGCGTACGCGCCGACTCCATCCCGCGCATGCCGCTGCTGGTCGCGCCGCTGAACGACGACGAAGTCGAAATAGCCAAGGCGCACACCTGCCTGGGGCGCCGCCGGTAATCGAAAAACCGTGCTCGGGTAGCGCGCGTCACACGGCATGCCTTAAAGTTGGACGCATGACCAATTCGTGGGTGAACTGGGCCGGGGATCAACACTGCACACCGGCGACCATCGCCACCCCGCGCAACCACGAGGAACTCGCCGAGCTGCTCGCCAGCGCGACCGACCGCGGCCAGACGGTCCGCGTCGCGGGAGCCGGACACTCCTTCACCGACACCGTCCTCACCGACGGCACGCTGCTGAACCTCTCGCGAATGAACCGCGTCCTCGAACTCGACGCGGCGACCGGGCGGGCGCGGGTCGAGGCGGGCATCACCCTCAACGCGGCCAGCGCGGCATTCCACGCCGCCGGGCTGGCCTTCCCCAACCTCGGCGACATCGACGTGCAGACCATCGCGGGCGCCACCGCGACCGGGACGCACGGCACGGGCGCGACACTACAGAACATCTCCGCGGCGCTCCATGCGGTCGAGCTGACGCTCGCCGACGGCAGCCGGATCGAACTCGACGCCGAGAACGACCCCGACGGCTGGCGAGCGGCGCGGGTCAGCATGGGCGCGCTCGGCGTGGTCACGGCGGTCACCCTGCAACTGGTGCCCTCGTTCGTGCTCGAGGGCATCGAACGGCCGGTCCCGGTGGACGAGGTGCTCGCCGACCTGGATTCCTACGTCGACGGCAACGAGCACTTCGAGTTCTACATGTTCGCGCACAGCCCGCTGGCGATGACCAAGCGCAACAACCGCGTCGACCTGCCGGAACAGCCACGCGGCAAGGTGATGGACTGGTTCGCCGACATCCTCATGTCCAACTACGCCTTCGACGCGCTGTGCCGTTTCGGCAAATGGCAGTCCGGGGCCATCCCGTGGATCCACCGCGGCGCCGCCTACGCGGGCAGCTACCGCCGCCAGGTGGACCGCTCCTACCGGGTGTTCGCCTCCCCCAGACTGATTCGCTTCACCGAGATGGAATACGCCATCCCGCGCGAACATTCGGCCGCAGCCATCCGGGAGATCAAAGAGGTCTCGGCCCGCTTCCAGACGCCCATGCCGATCGAGGTGCGCTGGGTCGCGCCGGACAACGCCTTCCTCTCCCCCGCGAGCGGCCGCGACACCTGCTACATCGCCGTGCACCAGTACCGCGGCATGGAGTGGGAGCCGTATTTCCGTGCCTGCGAAGAGGTCTTCGACCGCTACCAAGGCCGCCCACACTGGGGCAAGCGCCACTTCCAGACCGCCGACACGCTCCGCGAGCGCTACCCGGAGTGGGACCGCTTCACCGAAGTCCGCCGCCGCTTCGACCCCAAGGGCCGCTTCGCCAATCCTTACCTGGACCGCGTCCTCGGCTCCGTCGGCTGATCAGACCGCGGGCAGCAGCGCCTTGACCTGCTCGACCTTCTTGCGGTGCAGGTCGATTCCCGCCGCGTAGGTCGAGGCGGGCGTCCTCGACACCAGCGCGACCTGGAAGGTCGAGCGGACGCCCGATTCGGTCCACATGTCGCCGTCGAGGCGCTGCGGTTTCGATCCGTGGAATTCGGCGACGGCCGATCCCCGGTGCCTGATCTGCCCCTCCCGGCCGGTCGTCGGCCTGCAGTCGTACATCCACGAAAGCATGTACTCGCCATCGGAATTGGCGCCGATCGACGACGCCAGCGAGCCGGACTTGCTGTGTTCCATCATCATCACCACACCGACCTCGTCCGAGGTCTGGCTGATCCGGAAGACGACCTGCCGCGTCAGCTCGATCTCGTTTCCGTGCACCTGTCGGCGGGTCGTGGTGGTTCCGACCCAGGTACCGCCCAGCCAGGGCTTCCGCGCGACCCGAAGCAACCAGGGCCAGCGCCAGGCTCGCGAGTCGTACAGCCAGAACACGACGACGGCGAGGACGGGGAGGGCGAACGCGATCCGGGTGACCGCGATGGGCAGGTCGATGCCGAACCCGAGAAGGATCACAACGAAGGCCGCCACCATCAGGTAGGCGGTGACCTTGATGAGCGTTTTGTTAGTCACCAGGTTCCAGATTCTCTGAATGCGGACAAGACTTCGCCTAACTCGCCGCCCCGCCACACCACCGGGGCATTCGCACCCTCGTCCCCCCGAGTGGCGCGCCACGGATACTAATCGATCACAGGTATTTCGTTCCAGAAGGGAAAGGCTTTCCTTACCCGAACATGTCTTCGAGACACAGAGGAGAGCGCCCCCGTTGGCGTGTCGAATACTTGGCGCACGATGTGGCAAGTGGCATAGTGTTCCACATGGGTGGCAAGGACGGGTGGCAGCGCCTGGCCGCGCAGGTCATTGCACGCCGCCAGGAGCTGGGCATGCCCACGCGCCAATTACTGGCCGACAGCACCGGATTGAACTACCGGGTGCTCGGCGATCTGGAGCGCGGCACCCGGGGAGTCTCGGCGGGCACGCTCGCCATCGTCGAGCAGAAGCTCGGGTGGACCCCCGGCAGCGCGCGACGAGTTCTGGAGGGCGGCGAGCCGCTGGTCGCCGATCGCCTGGTCACCGCCGTCAACGCGGCAGCGCAGGAAGCCGCACAGTCCCCCGAAGCCGGCGCCACGGCGATCCGCGGACTCAGCGAGGCCTACGTCATAGCGGCCGAGCTGGCCGAGCGAGGCGACGCCACCACCGGCCACCGGCTGCTTCGGGCGCTCGCCAGAATCGGCCGCGGACTCATGGCCGACCCCGACGAATTCCGCGGCACCGACGGCTCCCTCGCCGACGACGACGCGATCCAACGCCACACGCTCCCACCGGATTACTGGCCGAAACCCTGAGTCTCGACGACCACCGCGGCGAGGTGGTCGAGCGACACGGGAACACCTCCGCGTGGTTGACGGCGTGTGCCCGAGCGCGGGTGTACGTTATGCGTTTGTGATCTTTCTGGCGCTGGTGCCCGGCCTCCTGTTGGCTGTCGCCTTCTTGCGCGCACAGCAGTGGCGCGAGCCCGCGACTCGGCACATCACGATGGCTCTTGCGGCGCTCGTCGTCGCGTCGGTCTGCACGATCCCTTGCGTCGCGAGCGCCATCGACCGGTGGGGATCCCGGCACCTGGGATGGTCCGCCGTCGCGGAGTTCACCAGCCATATCGCGGCGGTCGTCGCGTGTGGCGTCATGATCGAATGGGTCTTGGTCACCTCGCGGCGCAAGCGTCTGGCCGGACGGTTTCGAGCGGGTGCCGCGGCCGCGATCCTCACGCTCACAATCCTTTTCGCGGCATTCCACCTGCAAGACGCCGAACGTTCGGGGATCCTCGCCGCCGGTACCGTCGCGTCGCGGTGGTACACGCTGGTCTACGCGATGGCCGTGGTGTACAGCAGCGGCCACCTCGTCTACCTCACCAGCGACGCGATCCGGCGGCGGGCCGATTCGTACGGCGTGTGCGCCGCACTGTGCTTCGGCGGCGGGACCGGAATCGTCTACGGGACCGGCATTCTCGTGTGCGGAATGATGCCGGCGCCCGCCGCGTGGATCACCACGTGGACGTGGCTCACCGCGGGTCCCTCGCTGCTCGGGCTCGCTATCGCGGGATCGGTCGGCTGGCTGCCGTGGGCCGCCTCCGCGCCCGGCGGCGCGGTTCGGCGCCGGGCTCCGGGCGCGCCCGCTCGGTGCGACATCGCGATCGACCTGCACCACATCGAAGTCACGCTCGGCGGCGAGGACACCGGCACGGCGGCATCGGCCGCCGCCGAGCCGACCGGCGAAGCGGCGGCCGCACAGGAGAACAGCCCCGCCCGGCGCTCGGACAGGAAGGATTCCGCAATCCAGCCCGACCGGATCGACTTCTGAACGCCGAACGTGCTCAGGCGCCGAGGATCTCGGAGACGAGGCGAGGCACGGCGGTGCCGATGGGTTCGCGGATCACTTCGGTGGCGATCTCGTCGTAGGGGGTCGGTTCGGCGTTGACGATGACGAGATCGGCACCCGCACGCACGGCGACCGCGCACATCGAGGCGGCCGGTTCGACCTGGAGCGAGGTGCCGATGGCCAGGAAGATGTCGCTGGTCTCGGCGGTGATCGCGGCCTTGGCGAGACTGCGGTGATCCATCTGCTGGCCGAACATGATCGTCGCGGCCTTGAGGATGCCGCCACACTCGGGGCAGGGCGGATCGGGTTCGCCCGCCGCGACCCGTTCCAGGGTCGCGGCCATGCTGGTCTCGAAATCACAGGTCACGCAGACGACCTCGAACATGTTGCCGTGGATCTCGATGACCCGCTCCGCCGCCGAGCCGGCGCGCTGGTGCAGCCGGTCGATGTTCTGGGTGATGATCGTGACCGCGCGACCCGCCCGCGCCAGCTCGGCGAGCGCCTTGTGCGCGGCGTTCGGCGTCGCGTGCCAGGCCGGGTTGTCCCGCCGCGCCTGCCATGAGCGCTCCCGCAGATCCGGGTCGGACAGGTAGTTGTCGTAGGTCGAAAGCAGTTCGGCGATGGGGTCTTTCGTCCACACGCCGCGCGGCCCGCGGAAATCGGGGATGCCCGAGTCGGTGGAGATGCCCGCGCCGGTGAGAACGCCGATCCGGCCGGTGCGCTCGCGCCACTGTGTACTCATCACCGCTCCGTACTCATAGCCGCTCCGTCGTCATGGCAGCCAGCGTAGGTCGCGCGGCACGGGACGGGCCACCGGCGAATTCGTCGCGCCAAGAGAATGAGAGATTGGTATACTAATCATCTCATCGTTCTGAAGAGGGTCGATCAAAGGAGATCGCAATGACCGCGTCCGCCGCACTCGAGACCACAGCGCGGGACCTGCCGCCGCGCCGCCCGTTCGCGCCGGGCACCCGGATGTGGGACGAGACCGGTCTCATCACGTTCTCGCTGACCGCGGGATCCGCCTTCCTGCTGCAGACCATGGAGCCCACCATCTCCGCCGTGGTCGACGAGCACTCGACCTTCCGCACCGACCCCATGGGCCGCGCCGTGCGCAGCCTCTCCTCGGTGATGATGTGGGTCTACGGTGGCGACGAGGCGCTCGCGGAGGCCGATCGGCTGCGCGCGATGCACGCCTCGCTCAACACCACCGACGCCGCGGGCAGGCGGCACAAGGCGCTCGCGTCCGGGCCGTGGGCCTGGGTGCTGCACACCGGAACCTTCGCGTTCACCGAGAGCGCCGAGTATTTCGCCCGCCGCCCGCTCACCTACGCCGAGAAGGAGGCGTACTACCAGGAGACGTTGCAGCTGATGCGCAATTTCTCGGTGGCGCCCAAGGAGGTTCCGGAGAACTACGCCGCCTTCGAGAAGTTCTTCGCCGACATGGTGGAGAACCACCTGTGCGAGACGCCGACCGCGCACGACTATCTGAGGGTGATCCAATCGGTCGCGCCGCCGAAGCAGCTGCCGCGGGTCCTTGCGCCGCTGTGGCGCATGGCGGTCGCGCCGATCGGACGGATGCAGTACTTCGTCACCGTGGGCACCACGCCGGAGGCCGCGCGGCGCAAGCTCGGCCTCACCTGGACCGCCGACGACGAGCGCAAGCTGCGAGCGTTGGGCTGGATGATCGCGCGGATCGTTCCCCTTCTCCCCGAACGGGTGCGCTACTTCCCCATCGCCTACGAGGCGCGGCGGCTCGAGCGTGACCGCGCGCGGCTGCGCAAGGTGATCGACATGCGCCCGATCTGACGCCGCAGCACCGGTGCCGCCGCGATACCGCCTGGTGTCGCGGCGGTTTCGCGTCCCGGCGGCGCGGTTCCGCCCATTCGTCAAGCGCGGCAAGAGTTCTCATCGCGGGTGGTCATCGCAGGAAAATTTCGCGACCGCCCGGTCTGTTCTACCCGGAGGCAGACCTTCGCCCCGGCAACGGCTTTCGCGGTCCGCCTTCGCTAGCAGCGCAAACATCGCGCCACCCCGTGGCGAGCGGGCGGGCGCAACCGCGAGAGGTCCCCCCATCCTCGCCGGGTGTTCGCCCGTATCCCTTACGCTACGACAGCGTTTCGACCCGACCTCCCGGACGGCACGCGCCGGGACCATTCCGCGCCGCGGACGGGTCCGGCCACCACCCGAGCATCGCCCCACCCCGAAAGGCGTCCCGATGGCCCACAAGCCCAGTGTGCTGTTCGTCTGCGTGCACAACGCAGGCCGATCCCAGATGGCCGCCGGGTTTCTGACCGCTCTCGCCGGTGACCGCATCGAGGCCAGGTCCGCGGGGAGCGCGCCCGCGGCGACCCTGAATCCGGTCGCGGTCGCGGCCATGGCCGAGGTCGGCATCGATATCGCCGACAAGACGCCGCGGATGCTGACCGACGAGGCGGTCGGCGTCTCCGACGTGGTGATCACCATGGGTTGCGGCGACGCCTGCCCGTTCTTCCCCGGCATCAGCTACCGCGACTGGGTGCTGCCCGATCCGACCGGCCAGACCATCGAGGTGGTCCGCACTATCCGCGACCGGATCCGCATCCTGGTCGAGAACCTCATCGCCGAACTGGTGCCCGCGCCGAAACTCTGACGATGTCCGATTCGTTCAAGACCGGACCCGTCCACCGTCTCTACGCTGCCGATATGACTCCGCAACTGGACTTCATCGGCATCGTCACTTCGAACATGGCCGCCTCGCTGGCCTTCTATCGCCGCCTGGGCCTGGAGTTCCCGGCCGACGCGGACACCCAGCCGCACGTCGAGGCCCAGCTCGCAGGCGGCGTGCGGCTCGCACTCGACACCGAGGACACCGTTCGCTCCTTCCACTCCGAATGGGAGCCGCCGAGCAGCGCGGGCCGCATCGGCCTCGCCTTCCGCTGCGCCGACGCGGCCGAAGTCGACGCGGTATACGCCGACCTGGTCGCGGCGGGCTACCGGGGCGAGCTGAAGCCGTGGGACGCGCCGTGGGGCCAGCGCTACGCGGTGATCAACGACCCCGACGGCAATGGCGTCGATCTCTACGCGCCACTGAGCTGAACGAAGTCCGGCGGGCTCACACGCGGTCGGCCCAACACGACAGCGGGCTGACACACCAGGCCGGGCTCTACACGATGCCCAACGCGCCGCTCGGCTGACAGGACCCTCGGCGGCCGACCAACACGGCCGGGCGGCCGGGCGCATCTCTTACGCCCCGCTCGGCCGCTCTCGCGCGTGACGAGCCGACCACTCGCCGAGCGGCATACCCGCCAGCTCCCGCATATCGCGCGCGAGGTGGGCCTGATCCGCGTAACCCGCGGTGATCGCGGTCTCGGCGGGCGGCGTGCCCGCGCGCACCGCGGCCAGCGCCCGCTGGAGGCGCAGGATGCGGGCCAGCATCTTGGGTCCGTAGCCGAAGGCGGCCAGCGACCGGCGGTGCAGCAGCCGGGCGCTCAGTCCGGCGGCGTCGGCCGTCGCGGCAACCGACCGGCCAGCGTGCAGTGCCGCGACGATGCAGCGCAGCAGCGGATCGGGCGGCACGGCGTC
>NZ_BDBP01000017.1 GCF_001613045.1 Nocardia lijiangensis NBRC 108240
CCGGACGGCCGCGAGCTCGTGCGCGACCTGACCTGGCGGCTCGCGCCGGGGGAGCGGGTCGGCCTGGTCGGCGTCAACGGCTCGGGCAAGACCACCCTGCTGCGCGCGCTGGCCGGTGACGTCGCGCCCGCCGCGGGCAAGCGCATCCAGGGCCAGACGGTGCAGATCGGCTGGCTGCGGCAGGAACTCGACGATCTGCCGACCGATCTGCGCGTGCTCGAAGCGGTGCAGCAGGTCGCGCAGCGAATCATGCTGGGCGACAAGGAGATCTCGGCCGGTCAGCTGGCCGAGCGGCTCGGTTTCACCCCGGCCCGCCAGCGCACGCCGGTCGGCGATCTCTCCGGCGGCGAGCGGCGCAGGCTGCAGCTCACCCGCATCCTGATGGCCGAGCCCAACGTGTTGCTGCTCGACGAGCCGACCAACGACCTGGACATCGACACCCTGCAGCAGCTGGAGGATCTGCTCGACAACTGGGCGGGCACCCTGGTGGTCATCAGCCACGACCGCTACCTGATCGAGCGCATCTGCGACTCCACCTGGGCGCTGTTCGGCGACGGGAAACTCACCAACCTGCCCGGTGGCATCGAGGAGTACCTGAAGAAGCGGGCCGCACTGAGCGCCCCTGCGCCCGCTCGCGCGACTGCGGACAAGCCCGCCGCGGCGGCCACCGATTCCGCGGCCTACCGGGCGGCCCGCAAGGAACTCACCCGCTTGGAACGCGCCATCGACAAGCTCACCGAACGCGAGGAGCGCCTGCACACCGCCCTCGCCGACGCGGTGACCGAACCGGACAAGCTCGTCACCCTCGGCGCCGAACTCAAACAGGTCCTCGCCGAAAAGGAAACCGCCGAGGAACGCTGGCTCGAACTCGCCGAAGGCGTCTGACCCCACCCCATCGACGCGGTCCCACACACCGTCCGCACGCTTCACACAAGCCACGCCTGTGTGAAGTGCGTGCGAGGTGTGTGGCAGCCAACCGCTAGCTGGACTCGGCGCGGCCTTCGGTGACCACCGGGAGGCAGGTTTGGACGAAGTCGGCGCCGAACGTGGTGAGCACGATGCTGCGGTAGTGCACCTTGGTGCCGAATCCGGAGCGCTTCAACAACTCTCGCACCGGAGACTGCGCCTCCAGCAGCTGGTAGCGGTTCGGGTTGTCGACCGGTTCCTTGGCGAACTCGATCAGCCCGAGCCTGCGGAGGTTGGTGAGGTACTGGGGGACACGGTTCGGGAAGCGCAGCCCGGCCTGTTCGCCGATCAGCGTGAGCCCGGACAGGTAGCGCTCGGCGCCGAGCGCCCGCGGCCGTCCGACGCGGATGTCGATCGAGGGCTGCGGGCCGTCCACGTGCAGGAAGCGCAGGATGCGCGCCTCGTCGGGTGTCAGCTCCGCGAGCATTCCGGCGAAGGCCGGGTGAATCTCGGACGTCTCGGCGTGTGTGCTCGCCGAGAGGCGCAGCAGTGCGGCGCCCTGCTCGCGCAGGGTCGGCACCGCCGGGTCGGTGCGTTCGGGTGTCGCGGCGGGCAGACCGAGCGCCCGGCGCAGTGCGTCGCGGACCTCGGCTTCGGCCTCGGCGAGCACCTCACGCGGCGGCACGCCCGCGATGCTGCCCTTCACCACGGTCCCGGTGACGCCGAGCGCGGTATCCACGGTCCAGGCGGTGACCTCGGAGGCGGCCGTGAAGGCGACCTTGGCCACCCCGCCCGCGGCGCGCATGGTCTGGCGCGGGGTCGGCACGCGCCGTTTGGCGGGCGGTGCCGCGGGTTCGATATCCGACAGCGGCCACCGGGCGAGTTCCGTCGACGGCGCGACGGACTCGGAATGCTCGGCGGCCTGGATATCGTCGCCGACCGCGTCGGCGTCCGATCCCGCGTTGTTCCCGCCCGAGCCCGTCATACCCATGTCGTCGCCACTCCCGTTCCGAAGATCAGAATATGAGCGTATCCGGCCAAGAGGCCCAGCGCGCCGCCATGGACGAAAAGCAACCATTCATCCTGTTTGATGGCCGAACGCAGCATTTCCACGAAGTCGGGAGGCCGCAGAGCCGACATCTGTTTGGCGATGTAATCGTTGATCTGCTTGCCCTGCTGGAGGTTGAAGTCCGGGTCGGCGAAGGCGATCGGCGCGATGGACATCGCCTCGGTGGTCAGCGTCGCCTGCAGCGAGTCGTATTCGCGGCTGCCGAGCATGAATTTCACCGCGGGCCGCGCCGGGCCGAGCGCTCGGTCGGCGGCCGGGCGCAGGGTGTCCTCCAGCATCTGCATGGTGCGATCCGAGCGCGGACCGTTGAGCAGTTCGTCGCCGATATTGGCGACCGTCATCACCTGGCTCGACACCAATTCGGCGTAGCCGTCGGTGATCTCGGACTGCCGCTTGATCAGCAGGCCCTGCCGCCACGGGCACCACCACTTGGGGTAGGCCGGGGCGAAGATCATGTTGATGCCGATCCAGTTGACCACCCACCCGATGATCACACCGCCGATCGGCAGCACCACCCACGTCGACCAGCCGGTGACGTGCAGGATGAGCACGAGCAGCGCACCCATCGGCGCGCCGAAGTAGAAACCGAAGTTCTGCATGAACCGCAGCTCTTTGGCGCCGAGCACCTGGAACAGCGTGTTGAGCAGCTGCGGCCGTGCCTGGAAGTAGCGGATCACCATCTGCTTGACGTCGATCAGCTGATCGATGTTGGCGCCGAGTTCCTCGGTCAGCTCGCGCAGGATCTCGGGCAGCTGCTGGCGCACCCGCGCGTGCACCATCTCGCGCACCTGACTGGGAAGGTTGTACCAGAGCTGCGGATGCTCGCGGCGCAGGATCTCCTCGACGATATCGGTGATCTGCGCGTCGGCGATGCTGGCCAGATGCTCGGCGAGTTTGTCGGGTTCCAGCTCGCGGTAGAAGTCCGAGACGCTACCGAGTTTGGCGAGCCCTTTGTCGACGGCGATGCTGGCCATTTTGTCGGCGCGCGAAGGCACGATGCCCTGCCAGCCCATTCGGCCGTCATAACTCAGCAGCGGCAGAACTTGGATTCGCTTGGGCAGGAAAGGATAGAGCGCCCGCAGGCCGGGCACCCGGACGCCGTGAAAGGCGATGGGCTGGAACAGCATGAGCACGCCGGTCCAGTTGGTGATGTAGCCGATCACTCCTGTGAAAAGCGGGATGGTCACAAGCTCGAGGAGGATCGTGGGGTGAACTCCGAAAACACTCTCTAACAACGACACCCTCCTGCCGAAAAACCGGTGATCGCCGCCTCACCGGCACTCAAAGTAGCACCCCGTCGGCAGCTGGACCTTATTGCGAGTTGCGGCGCTGCGTCCACCGCTCGAGGGCTGAACGACACGGTAGTGTCTGAGACATCAGTCACAGTAGCGGCCTCGAATGCGGCATTGTCTCGGTCGGGGCGAGAGAATGGCGTCCGCCACATCCGTTTCGGGAATGAAACATGCTGGGGTGCTGGCGATCGGGTTCGACGGGTGCGGTCGGCCGGGACGCGCGAACAATCGGGGTTCGCTACGCCTGGAAGACGGTCGGGCAATAATCTGTGGGCGGATTCGTTCACTTGGCGACACTTCGGAGTACACGTGGCAGACGACAGGACCGGACAGGACGTAGCCCGGGCCGGTTCCCGTTCGGTAGAGCGCAGCTCGGATGTCGAACAGCGGCAGATCAGCAACGAGGCGAGGCTGATCCGCGGGGTGTTCCGCGCCGCCGGGCTGGCCGCGGGTTCGGCCGTGCGCGGCGGGCAGTGGGCGGTGAACACCTCGTACGAGGTGACCAAGGAGATCGCCCAAGCCGCGCTGGACGGCGAGTCCTCGGCGGAGATCGCCGAACGGACCGGCAATGCGCTGCGCTCGATCGCGCGCAGCGCGCTGGGCGTGACCGAGGGTTCGGTGCGCGAAATCGTCAGCTACGTACCAACTCCCACCGGTGCGACGCAGCAGGCCGTCGCGATGGGCTCGTACCTGCGCTCGGCCACCACCGAGGAGTTGCGGCGCCGTGGTGACGCGCTGCTTGCGCGTTCGGCCGACGTCTACTTCACCGAGGACGTGCACCCGGCCTACGACCGGATCCTCGACGAGCTGGCTCCCGACGAGGCCCGCATGCTGCGCTTCATGGCGCTGAACGGGCCGCAGCCCGCGGTCGACGTGCGAACCAACCGTCCGCTCGGCATCGGGTCCGAGCTCGTTCAGGGCGATCTGACCTCGGTGCCGGAGCAGGCGGGTGTGCGCTACCCGGACCGGGCAAGGTCGTACCTGATCAACCTCAACCGGCTCGGCCTCACGCTGACCTCCGACGATCCGGTGGTGCTCAGCCGCTACATGGTGCTCGAGGTGCAGCCGGTGGTGGAGGCCGCGCTGAAGAAGGCGGGTCGCGCGCCGAAGATCGTGCGCAAGAGTCTGCGGCTGACCGAATTCGGCGAGGATTTCTGCCGCACCTGCTTTACCATCGGTAATTGATCTTTCCGGGCGGCAGGCCCGTGCGTTGATAGCAATCTGATACAGATCTCCCAAACCGTGAAGCTCGGCGGCTTCGGATGGGATTGTTGAGGTATGGATCAGGGAAGCGGCGAGCAGGGGCGCGGCGACTCGACCGTTGACGCGGCCGAGGAAACCGCCGAGCGCGCGGAGGACACCGCCGAGCAGGCGGAGGAAACCGCCGAACGCGCGGGCTCCGATACGCGCAACGGAGCCCGACCGGAGGACGCCGACCTCCGGGATCCCCGGCGGGTCGTCCAGCCGCCCGCCGACCAGCGCGGCTTGGACGACGTCACGGCCATCAGCCGCCTGAAATTCCGGTACCTGCGCACGCTGGACACCAAGTCCTGGGAAGAATTCGCCGACACCATGATTCCCGAGGCCACCGCGACCTACAGCGAATACCTGCAGTTCGAATCGCGCGACGCCTTCCTCGCCTTCATGCGCAACACGCTCGGTCCGCACGTCATCACCGAGCATCGCTGCGATCATCCCGAGATCGACGTGCAAGGCGATACGGCAACGGGGACTTGGTATCTTGCCGATACCGTGCTCATCCCCGCGCACAATATGCTGCTGCGCGGCGCGGCCTTCTACACCGACCGCTACGCGCGCTGCGAGGACGGCCAGTGGCGGATCGCGCACACCGGATACGAGCGTACCTACGAGGTGGTGCTCTCACTCAGCGACCTGCCGAGCCTGCGCTTGACCTCCAGCCGCTGGGGGCTGATCGCCAGGGAGGACGGCATCGCGCCGGTGGAGCGGGAGCCAGGCGCCGCGCCGATGCGCGAGGAGCCCGAGGCCGAATGACGGCGGAGTCCGTGCGGACGAGCGAACCGGAGTTCGAACGCATGGTCGCCCCGCTGCGCGCGGAACTGCACGTGCACTGCTATCGGATGCTCGGGTCGGTGCACGATGCCGACGACGCGGTGCAGGAATCGCTGGTGCGAGCCTGGCGCAACTTCGACAAGCTGACCGATCGCGCCGGACTGCGGCCCTGGCTCTACCGGATCGCGACCAATCGCTGCCTGACCCTGCTCGAGACCCGCCGCCGCCGCGAGCTGCCGGTGGACCTGAGTCCCGGCGCGCCGCTGACCGATATCGCCTGGCTGGAGCCCTATCCCGACGCCGACGTGCGGGGCAGGGCGCCGGACGCCAGGTACGAGGCGCGCGAGGCGGTGGAGCTGGCGTTCGTCGCCGCGCTGCAATACCTGCCCGGCTTGCAGCGCGCCGCGCTGGTACTGCGCGACGTCCTCGGTTTCTCCGCCCGCGAGACCGCCGAACTGCTGGAGATCAGCGTGGCCGCGGCCAACAGCGCGTTGCAGCGCGGGCGGGCCGGGGTCGAGGCGCGGCTGCCCGGCCGATCCCAGCGGCGCGCGCCCGCGGACGACGACGAGATCCGCGAGCTGGCGCGGCAGTACGCGGACGCGTGGGAGGCGGGCGATGTCTCGGCGATCGTCGCACTGCTCAGCGCGGACGCGAAATACTCGATGCCGCCGCTGCCCGAGTGGTACGAAGGGCTACCCGCCATCCGCGAGTTCCTGCTCGGCGGTCCGCTGCGCTATCGGTGGCGCTTCCTGCTCAGCTCGGCCAACGGCAGGCCCGCCTTCGGCACCTACCTCTGGGAGGAGGAGCGCGAAGTCTTCGCGGCGATGGCGCTGGACGTGATCGAGGTGCGCGATGGGCGCATTGCGGAGGTCGTCTCTTTCCTGGATCCCGGGCTGTTCCCGGCCTTCGGTCTGCCCACCGAGCTGTCCTCCTGAAAGACGCCTGCCTGAAAGACGCCCGGCTGAAAGGTGCCGACGAAAAGATCCGCCGCACCGATGAGTTCGGCGTGCGGCGCGGGTTATACGGCCGACGGGACGGACCCGCACGCCGCCGGACCCGGCGGCCGCACCGAAGGGAATGCCACCATGAGCGACGAAGCGCAGATCCGCGAGCTGATCGAACGATGGGCCGCCGCCGTGCGCGCAGGCGATCTCGACGCGGTACTCGCCGACCACGCCGACGACATCGTGATGTACGACGTGCCGCCACCCAACGAGGGCGTCCGCGGCATCGACGCCTACCGGGAGACCTGGCCGCCGTTCTTCGCCTGGCTGGCCGAGGGCGCGGTGTTCGAGATCGTTTCGCTCGATGTCACCGCGGGCGAGGACGTGGCGTTCGCGCTCGCGCTGCTGCGCTGCGGGAAGCCCGAGGAATTCCGGGCCGACCCGGACAACCGATTGCGGCTGACCATAGGGCTACGGAAGATCGACGGCCGCTGGGCGGTCGTTCACGAACACCACTCGTTCCCGCTGCCGATCGCCGATCCCGCCGCAGAGACGAAACTATCTGCGCTGCAATAGGATTGGTGCGACGGCCACGGTGGGCACGCGGATCGTCCAACGCAGCGCGGCAAACACCTGACCGACGATCCACGACCACTTCTCCGCGCCGGTGGGCGCGGAAACCGGGGCCGGGCGGTTCGATCTGCGGCCGTGACGCCGCCGGTCGTCGCCGTCAGTTGTCGGCGGCGGCGACCAGCGGGTCGAGCGTCAGCTTCGGGTGTTCCTTCTCGATGTACTGCAACCGCCACTTGTCGCTGAACAGTGCGAGCAGCGCGCCATCGCTGCGGGTGAACACCTCGACGCCGCGCTGGCGGCCGAGTTCCTCCGCCGAGGCGGCGTCGGTGCGCCTGGCCAGCGAGTAACCGAGATGCTCCATGGTGGTCTCGACGTTGAACTCCGCCAGCATGCGCGCGGTGACCACTTCGAACTGCATCGGGCCGACCGCGGCGAGCACGGGGGCGGCGTCGCCACGGACGTCGTTGCGCAGCACCTGCACCACGCCCTCGGAATCGAGCTGGTCGATGGCCTTGCGGAACTGCTTGTACTTGCCGGCGGTCCGTGCGCGCAGCAGCGCGAAGTGCTCCGGCGCGAAGGACGGGATCGGCGGGAACTCCACCTTCTTGTCCACGAACAGCGTGTGGCCCGGCGCCAGCGCGGTCGCGTTCACCAGGCCGACCACGTCACCCGGGTAGGCGGTGTCGACGGTGGCGCGCTCGCGGCCGAACACGGTCAGCGCGTACTTGGTGGCGAACGGCCGTCCGGTCTGCGCGTGCGTCACCACCATGCCGCGCTCGAACTCACCGGACACGATCCGCATGAAGGCCAGCCGGTCCCGGTGCGCGGTGTCCATACCGGCCTGCACCTTGAACACCACCGCGCTGAACGGATCGGTGGTGTTGCGCGGCGTGCCGTCGACGGCCTTGCGCGAGCCGGGCGCGGGGGCCAGCGCCACCAGCGTCTCCAGCAGCTGGCGCACGCCGAAGTTCAGCATCGCGGAGGCGTAGATGACCGGAGAGGTCTGCCCGGCGAGGAAAAGTTCCTGGTCGTGGTCCTGCCCGGTGGCCGAGAGCAGTTCGCTCTCCTCGGCGGCGGTGGTCCACACCTCGCCCTCGCGCACTTCGGCGGACTCGGGGGTGACCGATTCCTCCGGCGCGATCGTCGCGCCGCCCGCGGTGCGGGTGAAGTGGATGTACTCGACCGCGGCGCCGTCCGCGCCGCGGCGGAGCAGGCCGCGGAAATCGCCCGCGATGCCGACCGGAAGGAACAGCGGCGTCGGGGTGAGGCCGATCCGCTCCTCGATCTCGTCGAGCAGCTCCAGCGGCGCGCGGCCGGGCCGGTCCCACTTGTTGATCACGGTGATCACGGGGATGCCGCGGTGTCGGCAGACCTGGAACAACTTCAGCGTCTGCGGCTCCAGACCCTTGGCGGCGTCGATGAGCATCACGGCCGCGTCCACCGCGGTGAGCACCCGATAGGTGTCCTCGGAGAAATCGGAGTGGCCCGGCGTGTCGACCAGGTTGATGACGTTGTCGACCTCGGAGCCCTCGGCGCGGTAGTTGAACTGCAGCGCGGTGGAGCTGACCGAGATGCCGCGGGCCTTCTCCATCTCCATCCAGTCGGAGACCGTCGACTTGCGGCCCGCCTTGCCGTGGATCGCGCCCGCCTCGGAGATCATCCTGGCGTGCAGCGCCAGCGCCTCGGTGAGCGTCGACTTGCCCGCGTCCGGATGGGAGATCACTGCGAAGGTGCGGCGCCGGGCGACCTCGGCGGGCAGTCCGCGCGGGGTGGGCGCGACGACGTCCTCAGGGGCGGTCAACGTGAGCAACCTTTCACAGGCGGGCGAACGAACAACCGGTCCAGATTACGCGACCGAGGTTGCGCGCCGCCGAACCGCGTCTGACCACCCGATTCATAAGCCGCGTGTGGGCTGGGGTATGGTGTTCGGGTTGTCTCGGCGAGGGTGTCCGCAGACGTTTTTGCGACACCGTGATCGACGCGGCGCGGCTTCCGGCCGTCCTCGTTCGGTCTTCGCCCCGACGAGTAGACCAGAACCCCAGTCCAGGGCGCCACCCTCCCTGGCGGGCACCTTTGACAGCCCGGAAGAGCCGTAGGAGTAGATCCAGTCATGTCCGACGTCAACCTTCTCGAAGCCGCCGTACGCACCGAGTTCGGCAAGGGAGCCGCGCGTCGCACCCGTCGCGCGGGCAATGTTCCCGCCGTGCTGTACGGCCACTCGGCCGACCCGCAGCACCTCGCCCTCAACGCCCAGGCCTTCGCCGCCATCCTGCGCGAGCACGGCACCAACGCGGTGCTGAACCTCGTCATCGACGGCAAGCAGCAGCTGGCGCTGACCAAATCCGTTGTGGTGCACCCGATTCGCCGCTATATCGAGCACGCCGACCTGCTCATCGTGAAGCGTGGCGAGAAGGTCACCGCCGATGTCACCATCACCATCACCGGTGACGCCGCCTCGAGCACCCTGGTCACCCAGGAAGCCACCACCATCTCCATCGAGGCCGAGGCGCTGAACCTCCCCGAGACCATCGAGGTCTCCGTCGAGGGCGTCGAGGCGGGCACCCAGATCACCGCGGGCGAGCTGCAGCTGCCGTCCGGCGTCACCCTGGCCGCCGACGCCGAGACCCTGGTCGTCAACGTCATCGCCGCGCCCGCCGCCGAGCCGACGGCCGCCGAGGCCGCCGAGGCCGAGGCCGAGAGCGCCGAGTAAGGACGCTCCGGAACCGGTTCGTCGATGACCGAATCCTCGACCGGGCCCGCGCTCGTCGTCGGACTTGGCAACCCAGGTCCGGAATACGAGCGCACCCGGCACAATGTCGGTTTCCTGGTCGCCGACGTGCTCGCCGAGCGCGTCGGCGGCCGTTTCGCCGTGCACAAGAAGTCCGGCGCCGACCTGCTGCAAGCCCGCCTCGACGGGCGCCAGGTCCTGATCGCCAAGCCGCGGTCCTACATGAATCTCTCCGGCAGGCCGGTGGCCGCGCTCGCCAGGTTCTTCTCGGTGCCGCTCACCGAGGTGATCGTCGTGCACGACGAACTCGACCTGCCCTTCGGCGCGGTCAAGCTCAAGCGCGGCGGCGGGGAAGGCGGGCACAACGGGCTCCGTTCCATCTCCAGTGCCCTGACCACCAAGGACTACGTGCGCACCCGGATCGGCATCGGGCGTCCGCCCGGCCGGCAGGATCCGGCCGATTTCGTGCTCAAGCCGTTCTCGACGCCGGAGCGCAAGGAAGTTCCGGTGATCGTCGAGCAGGCCGCCGACGCGGTGGAGTTGCTGCTGCGCGTCGGTCTGGAAACCGCGCAGAACCAATTGCATTGAGCGATCGGTGCATCCGAGCGATCGAGTGCACCGAGCGCGGGCGGAGATCGGAGCTCAGGCCGGGAATCGGTAGCGGGTCTGGCTGAACGGCTCGCCCTTCCCGAACGCCAGGACCTTGTCCGGGGCGACTCCGAAGCTGCTGAAGCGCTGATCGAGTTCGGCGGTGGGCTCGGGCACGATATCTCCTCGGGTCGTCCGGTGCGCGGGCGTGGCTGATCGCCGCACGCTCACCTGTTAGGACGACGCGACCCCGCGGGATTCATCGGTGCCCGTCAGTGCAGGTGGACGGCGGTGGCGGAGCGGCGCAGCTTGCCCGACGAGGTCTTCGGCAGCGCGCCGGGGCCGAGGACGGCCACCGTGCGGGGGCGGACGCCGACCTCGGAGAAGACCGCGTGCACGATTTCGCGCTCGATGCGCTTGACCTCGTCGTGGTCCTGATAATCGTTCGATTCCACCACCACGGCAAAGCTTTCGCGCTTCTGTCCCGCGTCCAGCCGGACCGCGACCGCGTTGCCGGGCCGCACGCCGGGCACCCGCATGGCGGCCCGCTCGATGTCGGTCGGGAAGATGTTGCGCCCGCCCATGATGATGACGTCCTTGATGCGGCCGCAGACCACCACCAGGCCTTCGTCGGTGAAGTAGCCGATGTCGCCGGTGTCGAGCCAGCCGTCCTCGTCCTGGGCAGGGCGGAAACCGTCGACCGTCACGTACCCGGAAGTCACTGCGGGCCCGCGCAATTCGATGACGCCGACCGAGCGGGTCGGCAGCGGTTGCCGTTCGGCGTCGACGACACGGCCCTCCAGCTGGTCGACCAGGTAGCCCAGTGTCGGCAAGCGGCGCACGCTGGCATGGCTGCCGTGCGGATCCGGCACCGGCACCGCCTTGCCCAGCGCCTCGAGCAGATCGGCGTCGATGATGTCGAGCACTTGGCCGTGCCCTGCGTCGGGGACGGACACGGCCAGCGTCGTCTCGGCCATGCCGTACACCGGGGTGAGCGCCATCGGGTTGAGCCCGAAGCGTTTTCCGGCCTCGGCCAAGGCGTCCATGGTGTCGGGGTCCACCGGTTCGGCGCCGTTCCACATATAGCGGACGCTGCTCAGGTCGAGCGAACCGTCTTCGGCCTGCCGCAGCCTGCGGGCCAGCAGGGAATATGCGAAATTCGGTGCGGCCGTGACGGTTCCGCGATACTTGCTGATGAGCTCGGCCCACAGCAGCGGTCGCGTCAAGAAGTCCAGTGGCGTCACGCACACCACTTCGGCGCCGAATTGCATAGGGACGCTGAGGAATCCGACCATGCCCATGTCGTGGAAGAGCGGCAGCCAGCTGATCATCACGTCGGTGTCGAGCTGGTATTTCACCCGATCGAACATCGCGTAGGCGTTGACGTAGAAGTTGCCGTGCGTGATCTGCACCGCCTTCGGCGATCCGGTGGATCCGGAGGTCAATTGCTGCAGGGCGACATCGGATTCGGTGGTCGGCACGGGCTCGGTGTCGGGGCCCTGTGCCAACTGGTCGATCCGCACGACGGTGATGCCCCGCTCACGCAGCAGCGGTTCGGCCGCCTCGAACGGCGCGCCGAGGACCACCGCGCGTGCCTCGATCATGCCGAGCACCGTCTCGGTGTCGCGTGCCCACACCATCAGGTCGGTGCGCGGGGTGGGCTGGTGCAGCATCGTGATGGAGGCGCCGCGCATCCAGATCGCCTGACAGGCGGGCGCGATGTCGACCGGCATGCCCGCGAGCACGCCGACCGCGTCGCCGTGGCCGATGCCCGCTGCCGCGAGTCCGCCGGCCATCCGGCGCGCCGTCCGGTGGATCTCACGCCAGGGCTGCCGCAGCGGCGCGTCGGGTTCGCCGGTCACCAGCCCGTGGCTGGACGACAGCGCCGTCGCGTACATCTCGTCGGTGAACCTGCTCACTGTCGGACTCCTCGTCACACGATCGACCGAGCATCCGGCCTCTTCCCACTATCCCGCGGGAATGCCGCCGCGTTAACCCCCTGCTGCGATGCGGTTCGTGCGGATTTCCCTGATCACGCGCGCCCGTGCGGGCGATGGCCGCGCCCCGGTGCGCTCGCGCCGCGTGCGGCGAAGGTGGCGGCGTAGGAGTCCACGTACGGCCGGCCGGATCGGTGCGCCAGCTCGCGCATCAGCGCGTCGGTTTCGGTCCGCGCATCCGTGCGCGCCCCGGCGGGCGGGTAGTAGCGCGGCGCGCCGAAGTGGATGCGCACCTTGGCGCATCGCCACCTGCGGCTGCCACGGGGGTTGACTCGATCGGTGCCGGACAACACCACGGGCACCACCGGCGCACCGGTCGCGATGGCCACCCGCAGCGCCCCGGTCCGGCCGCGGTAGACGCGTCCGTCCGGCGAACGGGTGCCCTCCGGGTGGATGGCCCAGACGCCGCCCGTCTCCAGAATCCGAGTGGCGGCCGCGAGCGCGTCCGCCGCTGCGGCGCCACCGGTCCTATCGACCGGCACCTGGCCTGCGGCCGTGCAGAACCAGCGCGTGCATCGGCCCTTCCAGCCGGTGCCGGTGAAGTACTCCTGTTTGGCCAGGAAGGTGACTCGGCGGGGCAGCACCAGCGCCAGGTACAGCGAGTCGATCACCGCCAGATGGTTGGCGGCGACGATCACCGGTCCACTGCGCGGCACGTGCTCGAGGCCGACCACCTCCGGTCGGCCCAGAATCCGCAGCAGCGGACCGAGCAGGACGTGCTTGAACAGGTGGTACCACACGGCGACCTCTCCATCGGCGAATGCGTAGACAATGTCTACTCGATGGTCGTAGACATTGTCTACCCCCTAGGCGCGGGCGGCGCGGCCGGAGCGCACAATGTCCGGGTGGCCGGAAACGAACCGTTGAGCGAACGACTGATCGCGGTCGGCGTCGAACTGCTGGAGCGGGAAGGCCCGGACCGGCTCGGGTTGCGCGCCATCACCCGCGCCGCTGGCGTCTCGCACGGCGCGCCCCGACGGCATTTCCCGACCCACAAGGCGCTGCTCGCGGCCATCGCGACCAGGGGCTTCGCCGATCTCGCCGCGCGCTTCGCCGCCGCCGACGACGAGTCCGCTCCGGCGCGAGACCGGTTGCGCCGCATGGCCGTCGACTACGTCGGCTTCGCGGCCACCCGCCCGCAGATGTTCACCCTGATGTTCCGGCACGACCTCCTCGAGGGTTCCGGCGCGAACCTGCGCGCCACCACCCTCCCACTCTTCGACCGCTTCGCCGCCCTCGTTCGCCAGGCCTGCCCCACGGCCCCCGACCGCGCCCTCGTCCTCTGGACCGCCCTCCACGGCCTGGCCACCCTCCGCGCGAACCGCAGTTTGAGCCTCGTCGCCCCCACGACCGACGACTCGACACTCGTCGATGAAATCCTCGAATTGCACCTCGGCTGAACAATTTTCGCCATGCTCGGCGAGTCGCCTCGTGGAGCGCCGACGGCGATCGGTTCCGTCGGTGCACGCCGGTACTGTGCCGCGCATGCCATTGCGGCAACGATGACTTCATCTTCGAGCAGTTGTCCCTATGGCTACCGCGAGCGGCGGTGGTCGAGAATGCCGACGACCTGTTCGTTGATCAGCGCCGTGCCGGGAACGGGATGCGGGCCAGGTCTTCGGCTATGACCAGGTCGCCGGTGAAGTACTTCTCCGCTTCGGCGCGGTGGGCGTCCAAGGTGCGGTAGCGCTGGGAGAAGTGGGTGAGGACGAGGGTGTGTGCGCCCGCCTCGGTGGCGACGCGTGCCGCTTGGCCCGCGGTGAGGTGGCCGTATTCCTCGGCGAGGTGGGCGTCGGCGTCGAGGAAGGTCGCCTCGATGACCAGAACGTCTACGCCGGAAGCCAATTCGTACACGCCCTGGCACAGCCGGGTGTCCATGACGAAGGCGAAACTCTGCCCCGGTCTCGGCTCGCTGACCTCGGCCAGAGTGACTGTGCCGCCGTCGATTTCGAGAACGCCATCGTGTTGCAGGCGGCCGATGTCGGGGCCGTGCACGCCGCGGGCGCGCAGCAGGTCCGGCAGCATCCGGTGTCCGGCGGGCTCGGTCAGCCGGTAGCCGAACGCCTCGACCGGATGCGACAACGGCACCGCCTCGATCCCGAAGGGCGCGTCCGGCGCGGGCAACGCACCGGGCCCCGCGATCGGCCGCGCCCGCAGCTCGACGGTCCGGTAGAACGCCGTGGCATGGCACAACCGCTCGAAGTACACCTCGCCGGATGCGGGGTAGTACACGTCCACCGGGTGCGCGACCCGATCCAGGTTGATCCGCTGCACGATGCCGGGCAGCCCGAGGCAGTGATCGCCGTGGAAGTGCGTGATCGCGATCCGCGTGATGTCGCCCGCCGCCAGCCCGGCGAAGGCCATCTGGCGCTGGGTGCCCTCGCCGGGATCGAACAGCACACCCTCCCCGCCCCAGCGCAGCAGATAGCCATTGTGGTTGCGCTGCTTGGTCGGCACCTGGCTGGCGGTGCCGAGGACGACGAGCTCGCGCTGCGACATCAGAGTGCGGCGACGGCGGCCACGAAGCGGTCCAGTTCCTCGAAGGAGACGAAGCAGTGGGGCGACGCTCGGACCACCGAGTCCAACCCCCGCGCCGTCATGTCCAGCAGCGTGGAACTGGCGAAACTGACCGTCACCGTGATGTTCTGGGCGGCGAGCCGGTCGCGCACCTCGGTGGGGGCATACCCGTCCACCGTGAACGAGACGATGCCGCTGTGCCGAACGCCGTTGTCGCGCACGGTGACTCCGTCGATCTCGGGCAACGCCTTGCGCAGGTACTCGGCCCGCGCGCCGATCGCGGCGTAGACGTCCTCCGGCCCGAGGTCGAGCAGGTATCGAACGGCCGCGCCGAGCCCCAGCCTGGCGGCGACGTCGCATTCCCAGAACTCGAAGCGGCTGGCGTCCGGTGCGAGCCGGTACTCGTCGGGCCCCGTCCACTCCGCGCTGTGCAGGTCGAGCCGCTGCGGCTCCATCGAGGCGGCCAATTCCGGTCGCACATAGAGGAATCCGGTGCCGCGCGGCCCGCGCAGCCACTTGCGTCCGGTGACCGAGAGCGCGTCGACGCCGAGCTCGGCCACATCGATCGGGATCTGCCCCGCCGACTGGCAGGCGTCGAGTAGCACGAGCGCGCCCACCGAGTGCGCGATTCTGGTCGCCTCGGCGGCCGGATTCACCAGTCCGCCGTTGGTCGGCGCGTGCAGCACCGACACCAGCTTGACGCGCTCGTCGACCAGCTCGGCCATGGCGTCCAGGTCGAGCTGCCCGCTGCCGTCGTTGGGGATCTGCTCGACGGTCGCGCCGACCGCGCGGGCCCGCTGAATGGCCGCGATGGCGTTGCTGGCGTAGTCCGAGCCGGAGATGAGCACGCGGTCGCCGGGCCCGAGCGGGACGGAGTAGAAGAAATCGGCCCAGGAGCGGGTCGCACTGTCGCTGAGGGCGATGGCGGCGGGATCGGCGTTGATCAGCGCGCCGATCGCGGTCTTCACCGCGGCCAGGTCGTCGAGGCGTTCGTTGGCGGCGCGGTAGCCGCCGATCTCGGCCTCCCGGTGCAGGTGGTCGACGACGGTGTCCAGGACGATCCGGGGCGGGAGCGAGGAGCCCGCACTGTCGAGGAAAACCAACCCGGAATCGGATCGGCAGCCCGGCGTGTCTTCGCGTACCCGTGTCTCGTCCAGCATGCCGACGACCTTATCGGTACCGGAGTCCCGGTGCAGGCGCTCTGCGAGCGCCCAGGTAGGACCATCTGTTCGGCTGCTGGACGGATTTTTGTCGGTATCCCTGGCTACCCTGGTTGGAACGGAACCACGATGAGAGCGCGTTCGGATGAATGTTCGAGCGCGGACCACAGCGACACGAACCACGATCATGGCGCTCGGACGGACGTCCGGCCCGCGCACGAATCTCGCGCACGAACTCAGGTGGAGGTTGGTATGGCGGCCACGCTCGAACATCCCGAATCGGCCAGGCAAGCCATCGAGCCCGGCGATATGTCCTCGCGTGCGGCCGCCGAGGCCTACATCGGCGGCGTCTGCTTCAAGCTGGGACCACCGACGCTGATCGGCGCCGAGCTCGAATGGCTCACCGTGCAGGGTGAGTGTTCGGCGTCCGGGCCCGCCGCGGGCCCCCGACCGCAGCTGTCTGCCTTCGCAGCCGCACTCGGACCGTACGCTCCGCGGTCCATCGCCCCCGATTCTCCGGCGCTTCCGCTGCCGGGGGGCAGCCGGGTCACTCTCGAACCCGGCGGTCAGATCGAACTCTCCAGCGCACCGTATGCCGCCGCCGCCGAACTGTGCGAGCGCCTTGTCGGCGATGCCCGCTACTTGCGCGAGCTGCTCGAAACCCGGTGCATCCGAATCCTTTCCCTCGCCGCCGACGCGGACCGCCGCCCGAAGCGGGTGTTGCCGCTACCCCGCTATCGCGCCATGGAGCAGACCTTCGGCGGCATCGGCCCCTTCGGCAAGCTGATGATGTGCAATACCGCGGCTGCCCAGGTCAGCGTCGATGCCGGCTTAGACCGCGCCGAGGTCACCGCCAGGTGGACCGCGCTGTATGCCATGGGCCCGGCCCTGGTCGCCGCCTTCGCCTGTTCCCCCGCACTCCGCGGCGCACCCGACGGCACATGGGCCTCCCAGCGGATGCGCGCCTGGCTACGCCTCGACAACGCCAGGACCCGGCCGCCGGTGCAGGAGTGGTCCGACCCGGTGGCCGCCTACGGCCGCTGGGCGCTGGACGTGCCGCTGCTGTGCGTGCGCAGGCTCGACACGTCGGCGGACTGCGACGATCGCGAATGGACGGCCCCGCCGGGCGCGACCTTCGCCGACTGGCTGTCCGGCGCGCTGGACGACGAGGTCGGCCGTCGCCCCGACACCGCCGATCTCGACTACCACCTGACCACGCTGTTCCCGCCGGTCCGTGCCTCGGGGCACCTGGAGGTCCGCTATCTGGACGCGCAGCCGGGTGACACCTGGACGGTCCCGATCCACGCGATCGATGCGCTGTTGTCCGCGCCCGCCGTCGTCGCCGAGGCGACCGCGCTGGCCGCGCCCGTCGCGGGACGGTGGCTGCAGTCCGCACGCTACGGCTTGGCCGACACCGAGATCCGAAAGGCGGCCGTCGAGCTGCTCGCCCTCGCCGCAGCGCACGGCACCACCCCGTCGGCGGCCCGCGAACTCGACGACGCCTCGCATCGATGTCGTCGCGGCCGCACTCCGACCGACATCCGGGTGGAGGCCGCCTCGTGAACCCAGTAGCAGCGCGTAACAGACACGCGCACAGCACCATTCGACGAGGCCGCGGCGTGTCCGGTCCGTCCTGCCGCACTATCGCCCGGAGAACGTTCCCGTGACCACTTCTGCCCCCACCGACCATTCCGGCACCGAGCGGCTCCGCGACCGGATCGCCGAGGCACTCACCACCGCCCGCACCAGGACCCTCGGTCTGACCGACGTCGTCGACGAGGCCGAGCTCGTCGCCCAGCACTCCCGGCTGATGAGCCCGCTGGTCTGGGATCTCGCGCACATCGGCAACCAGGAAGAGCTGTGGCTGGTGCGCGACGTGGGCGGGCGCGAACCCGTCCGCGCCGACATCGATCAGCTCTACGACGCCTTCAAACACAAGCGGGCCAATCGCCCCGGACTCCCGCTGCTCAATCCGACCGAGGCCCGCGGCTACGTCGGCACCGTCCGTGACAAGGTGCTCGACGTGCTCGACAGCAGCGCGTTGCGCGGAAACCCTTTGGTCGACGGCGGTTTCGCGTTCGGCATGATCGCCCAGCACGAGCAGCAGCACGACGAGACGATGCTGGCCACCCACCAGCTGCGCACGGGTGCCGCGGTGCTCGCCGCGCCCAGCGCTCCCGCCGCGGCCGTCCCGGTCTCCGGCGAGGTGATCATCCCGGCGGGCGAGTTCACCATGGGCACCTCCACCGACCCGTGGGCGCTGGACAACGAGCGCCCGGCGCACCGAGTGCGCCTGCCCGCCTTCGCGATCGACGCCGCGCCGGTCACCAATGAGCAGTACCTGGCCTTCCTCGAGGACGGCGGCTACGAGCGCCCCGAACTGTGGTCCGAGCGCGGCTGGGCGCACCGCATCGAGGCCGGTCTCGTCGCGCCCCAGTTCTGGGACCGCGATCCGGCCGGGCACTGGTGGCGGCGGGTCTTCGGCGTGATGACCCCGCTGCGGCCGCACCAGCCGGTGCTGCACGTCTGCTGGTTCGAGGCCGAGGCCTACGCCAACTGGGCGGGCAAGCGACTGCCCACCGAGGCGGAGTGGGAGAAGGCCGCGCGGTACGACCCGGACACCGGCGCCACGCGCCGGTTTCCCTGGGGCGACGCCGAACCCGATACCGCCACAGCCAATCTCGGCCAGCGTCATCTCGAACCCGCCGACGTCGGCGCGTACCCGGCGGGCGCCTCGCCCGCGGGCGTGCACCAGCTGATCGGCGACATCTGGGAGTGGACGTCCTCCGGCTTCGAGCCCTACCCCGGCTTCCGCGCGTTCCCGTACCGGGAGTACTCCGAAGTGTTCTTCGGCGGTGACTACCGCGTGCTGCGCGGCGGCTCGTTCGGCACCGACCCGGTGGCCTGCCGCGGCACCTTCCGCAACTGGGATCACCCGATTCGCCGCCAGATCTTCTCCGGCTTCCGGCTCGCCCGCGACCTGGGCCGGGACGAAATCTGATGTGTCGGCACCTGGGCTACGTCGGCCCACCGACCTCGGTAGGTGAATTGCTCACCCGCGGTACGCATTCCCTGCGCACGCAGGCGTGGGCGCCGAAGGACATGCGCGGCGGCGGAACCATCAACGCCGACGGCTTCGGCATCGCGTGGTGGCGCAACGGCACGGGAGGCGCTCCGGAGGCGAGCCGCTACCGCAACCCCGACCCCATCTGGACCGATCCGGCCGTGGAAGAGGTGCTGCCCCAATTGGTGTCGGGCGCGGTGCTCGGCTCGATCAGGTCGGCCACCGTGGGGATGCCCATCGAACGGGCCGCGTGCGCGCCCTTCACCGACGGGCGCTGGGCATTCAGCCACAACGGCGCGGTGCCGCAATGGCGGCGGGTGCTCACCGCGGTCACTTCGGATCTGGACGTGGCCGCGACTCGCGTGGGCGCGACCCGCCTGTTCGAAACCGCGCGGCTGCTCGAGGCCGAAGCGGCCACCGATTCCGCGGCGCTGTGGGTGCTGTTGCGAGACCTGTTGCGCTCCGGCGAATCCGGCGCCTACGCGGCATCCCCGGCCGACGCGCTGCGCCTGCTGGTCACCGCCGTGCTGCGGCACATGCCGACGGCCCGGCTCAACCTGCTGATCGGCGACGGCCAACAGGTGTGGGCGACCACGGTGCACCACGCGCTGTCCGCGCTGGTCACCGATGACGTGGCGATCCTCTCCTCCGAACCGTACGACGACGACCCACGCTGGCAGCCGATCCCCGACCGAAAACTGGTGGTCGCCGGGCCCGGCATGCTCTCGATCGAAGAGCTGACCCCGCCCGGCGACTCCGCCTGACCGCTGGAGAAGCGCGAGAGCCCCGTACCCGGTCCGGCCCGCGCTCCGACCCCATACCGAAAGGCTTACGCAATGACCGCACCGACGCTGGAAATCCACCTCTCCGACGACGATCTCACCGCGGCACTGCGCGCCGACGCCAGGCGCGGACTCACCGCCGACCCGAAGTGGCTGCCGCCCAAATGGTTCTACGACGCCCGCGGCAGTGAACTGTTCGAACGCATCACCGAGCTGCCCGAGTACTACCCGACGCGTACCGAACGCGCGCTGCTGGAACGGGTGGTCGGTGACATCGCGCGCACGGCGCAGGCCGAGGTTCTGGTCGAACTGGGCGCGGGCTCGGCGGCCAAGACCCGCCTGCTGCTCTCCGCGTTGACCACCGAGGGCCCGTTGAAGACCTATGTGCCGCAGGATGTCTCGTCGGCGGCGCTGCGGGCGGCGGCCGAACAGGTCGCCGAGGAGTTCCCCGGGCTGGCCGTACACGGCGTGGTCAGCGATTTCACCGACACCCTGCAGAACCTGCCGCGCGGCGGCCGCCGCATGATCGGCTTCCTCGGGGGCACCATCGGCAATCTGGTGCCCGAAGAGCGCGCCGAATTCCTCGCGGGCATCCACGAGGTGCTCGAGCCAGGCGAGCGGCTGTTGCTCGGCGCCGGGCTGGTCATCGAACCCGAGGTGCTCGTACCCGCCTACGACGACGCCGCCGGGGTCACGGGTGAGTTCAACCGGAACGTCCTGCACGTGCTCAACCAGCGGCTGCGCGCGGACTTCGTGCCGGAGAAGTTCGCGCACGTCGCGCTGTGGGACGCCGAGCGCGAGTGGATCGAGATGCGGCTGGAGGCGACCGAGGACATGACCGTCACCGTCGCCGACCTCGACCTCACGGTCCACTTCGCGCGCGGCGAGCAGATGCGCACGGAAATCTCCGCGAAGTTCCGGGTCGACGGCCTCGATGCCGAACTCTCGGCCGCGGGTTTCCGCACCGAGCGGGTGTGGACCGATCCGGATGATCGGTTCGCGTTGGTTCTCGCCGCGCGGATCTGAACCCGGTTGCGCTACGCGTTCGCCGGGCCGACGATCGCGGTCAGCCGATCGATGAGCGGCCGCATCGCCTCCCAGGCCTTGCGGACCTCCGTTGCGGTGCGCGGCGTCTCCAGCCATGCGGGGGCGCCGAACTGGCGACTGCAGGTCAGCGACTTGTGGCGCAGCAGATCGATGCGCGGGTGATCCGCTTCGTAGCCCTTGGGCTTGGTCTTGAGCTTGTCGCCGCCGATGGTGAACCCCGCCTTGGTCAGCTTCGCGAGGATCTTCTCGAGCTCCGGTCCGCGCACGTCGTCATCGATCGTGGCGCGCAGTTGTGCGACCTGCGCGGGGGACCCGGAGTAGAACCCGCCGCCGATGAACAGCCCGGCGGCGCTGATCTGCACGTACCAGCCGACGCCGGGCGCGGTGCCGACCACGGCGCCCTGCGCCGTTTTGTACGGGGACTTGTCCTTGGCGAAGCGCACGTCGCGGTAAGGGCGGAAGATCTTCGCGGGTCCGAAGTCGGCTTCCAGCTCCGCGGTGAGCGCGACCATCGGCGCACGCACCGACTCCTCGTACACGGCCTTGTGCGCGTTCCAGAAAGTCTTGGAGTTGTCGGCCTCCAGGTCCTCGTAGAAATCCAGCCCGGCCAACGGAAACCCACCGAAACCACTCATAGCCGAGAATTTACGGCGAGACACCGACTCAATTCTGGTCGGGGACCATATCGGTGTTCAACACCACGAAGCTCAGGATGAGCCCGAGGACCAGCGCGATACCCGAGACTATGGCGGCCCACCGGCCCAGCGGCTCGCCCTTGGTGTGGCCGAGGATGCCGAACACGATTCCGGCCGGGCCGAACAGGATCGGGCACAGGAACAGCGCGAGCGCCGCGCACACGAATCCGATGATCGACATCGTCTGGGTGCCCCGCTTCTGCGGCTGCTGCCCGTAGTCGTAGGGCTGGCCCTGCTGCGGATAGGACGGGTAGCCGCCCTGCTGGTAGCCGCCGGGGTACGGCTGGCCGCCACCGGGATACGCGGAGGGCTCGCCGGGCTGCCCGCCCGCGGGGTAGCCGGGTTGACCACCGGTGGGATAGCCGGGCTGTCCTGCGCCGGGGTAACCCGGCTGGCCGCCCGTGGGGTACCCGGGCTGATCGCCGGTGGGGTATCCGGGCTCGCCCGGGGCGGAGCCGGATTGTCCTGCGGCGGGGTATCCGGGTTGGCCGCCCGAGGGGTAGCCGGGCTGTCCGCCGGTGGGGTAGCCCGGTTGTCCGCCCGTGGGGTACCTGGGCTGATCGCCGGTGGGGTATCCGGGCAGTCCGCCGGACGGATACTCAGGCTGACCCGCCTCGGGCGGAGTCCAGCCCGCGGGTCCGGTCGACTGCGGCGCCGCGCCGGTCACCGGCGGTTCCGCTGCGCCACCGGGAAACTCCCCGCCGCCCTTGGCCGCTTCGGCCCCGCCCGGGGGCCGCCTCGACGGTTGGGTCGTCTCGCCGGGGAACGACTGGCCCGAGGCGGGCGTCGCCCATTCGGTGCCCGTCGGCTCGGGTTCCTCCCCCTTCTTCGACGGTGGGGGTGGCGCGGATTCCTGCCCCGACTGCGGTGCGCCGCCGGGCGGCGGTGTCTCGGACGACTCGTCGGGATTCTTCGGTGTGGTCATCAGCGGCCTCCTGGTCGTGTTCGCCTCGCAAACCCCCGGGTACCACGTGGTTCGAGCCTCTATCTCCCAAATGAGCCCCTGGGGCGCAAGTCCCTCTTCGGTCCGGCGCACGGCCGGATCGAAGCCGGGGGTACGCCTACAGTTCGGAATCGTCGATGATCCCCATCGCCGCCTCTTCGGCGGGCAGGGTGGATGCGGCCGCGTCCGCGGCGCGCTGACCGCGCCGGGTCCAGCGCTGGTCGAGGTCCTCCCCGATGCCGAGCCTGCCGTCGTCCTCGCTCTCGCGATCGCGGATGGTGAGGTTCTCCGGCGGGTTCTCGATGTAGCGCGCGTACTCGCGGATCTCGTCTTCCTGTTTGTCGTCTCCCATGTCCATGTCCAACGGGTCACGGTTCATGGGTCCCAGTATCGTCCCGCCGCTGCCGGGACGGGAGTAACTCGACGCCGCGAATTCGCGGAACCGCCGAGCACGCGACTACGACGAGTAGCTCGTCACCCCGATGACGAAGACGACCAGCAAGATCGCCAGCACCAACACCACAGCGTTCGAGATGGCCGCCCATTTGCCGAGCGATTCGTTCTTGGCGTGACCGACGAGCCCGAGAATGATGCCCGCCGGTCCGGTGAGCAGGATGGGGAAGAAGCACAGCGCGGTTCCGACCAGACTGAGGCCGAGACAGACGAAGCTGATGATCGACAGCGTCTGCGTCTGGGTCGGCGTGTAGGGGCCCGCCGGGTAGGGCGAGTATCCGCCGGGCGGCGCGGCCGGATAGCTCGGTGCGGCAGGGTAAGCGGGCGCGGCGGGATAAGCGGGTGCGGCGGGGTAAGCGGGCGGGTACGCGGGAGCGGCAGGGTAGGCGGGCGGCGCGTCATACGGACTCGGCTGCTGCGGATAGCCCCCGGCCGGCGTGCCCGCCGGAGCGCCGTCGAGCGGCGGATACCCATAGACGCCGCCTGCCGGATACTGCGGAGGCGCGGGCGGCTGATAGGCGGGCGGCGCGGGCGGCTGATAGACCGGCATCTCCGGGATGCTCGCCGAACCAGGTTGGTACACCTGCGTTTCCGGCGCGGTACCGGGCCCGTACACCTGTCCCGGCTGGTAGACCTGCGTCTCCGGCGCCGTGCTCGGCGGCTGGTACACCTGGGTCTCCGCCGACCGGCTGTCGTCCTGCGCCCCCGACTTGCCGAAGTCGATGCCGGGTCGCGGTTCCTGCGGCGTGGTCACGGCGGCTCCCCCCTCACGTATTCGATTGCCCCACATGGGTACCACGTTCGCCCGGCCATCTCCAGTGCCGGCCGATCCGAACGCGCACCGTGCCGGGCGAAACGACAGCGGCCCGGGCATGAAGCCCGGGCCGCTGTCGGTTGCTATCTCACGCGTTGCCGTTGAACAGGCCGGTGACCGAACCGTTCTCGAAGACCTCGCGGATGGTGCGGGCCAGCAGCGGCGCGATGGACAGCACCGTCAGCTGCGGGAACTTCTTGTCCTCGGTGATCGGCAGGGTGTTGGTCACCACGACCTCGCGCGCGCCGCAGGCGGCGAGGCGCTCGGCGGCCGGGGTGGAGAGCACGCCGTGCGTCGCCGCGATGACGACATCGCCCGCGCCCGCCTCGCGCAGCACGCGCACGGCCTCGGCGATGGTGCCACCTGTGTCGATCATGTCGTCGATCAGGATGCAGGTGCGGCCGTCCACGTCACCGACCGGGCGGTGCGACTTCACCTGGTTCGGCACCAGCGGGTCGCGGGTCTTGTGGATGAACGCCACCGGCGCGCCGTCCAGCGCGTCGGCCCACTTCTCGGCGACCTTCACGCGGCCCGCGTCGGGCGAGACCACGGTGATGTTCTCCAGGCTGTAGTTGGCGCGCACGTGCTCGGAGAGCTGGAACAGCGCGTGCATGTGATCGACCGGCCCGTCGAAGAAGCCCTGGATCTGGTCGGTGTGCAGGTCGACGGTGATGATGCGGTCCGCGCCCGCCGTCTTCAGCATGTCGGCGACCAGGCGGGCCGAGATCGGCTCGCGGCCGCGGTGCTTCTTGTCCTGGCGCGCGTACGGGTAGAACGGCAGCACCGCGGTGATCCGCTTGGCCGAGCCGCGCTTGAGCGCGTCGATCATGATGAGCTGTTCCATCAGCCACTGGTTCACCGGCGCCGGGAAGCTCTGCAGCACGAAGGCGTCCGAACCGCGGACGGATTCCTCGAAGCGGACGAAGGTCTCGCCGTTGGCGAAGTCGCGCGCGGTCTGGGGCGTGACATGGACGTCGAGTTCCTTGGCGACCTGCTCGGCCAGCTCAGGATGGGAGCGTCCCGCGAAGAGCATCAGGTTCTTCTGGTTATCGATCCATGACGCGGTCACTGCTGTTTGCCATCCTTTTGCTCGATTGCCTGACCCGACATCTCGTCGGCCGCGATGGCTGCCGCCGCCGCGATCGCCGCCGCGGTTCCCGGCCGGTACCGCTGCACCCAGTTCTCAATATTGCGCTGTGCTCCACCCGACACCGCGAGCGCCCCCGGTGGAACGTTTCTGCGCAGTACAGTACCCGCCGCCGTATACGCGCCGTCACCCACGGTCACCGGCGCGACGAACATGGTGTCGCTGCCGGTCCGTACATGCGATCCGACGACGGTGTGATGCTTGCGCACCCCGTCGTAGTTGACGAAGACGCTGGAAGCGCCGATGTTGCTGTGCTCACCGATCGTCGCGTCCCCGACGTAGGTGAGGTGCGGCACCTTGGAATGCGCTCCGATGGTGGCGTTCTTGGTCTCCACGAAGGCGCCGAGCTTGCCGGAATCGCCGACCACGGTGCCCGGTCGCAGATAGCTGAACGGTCCGATGGCCGCGCCGGGTCCGATGGCGGACTGCTCGCCGTGCGTGCGCACCACCTTCGCGCCGTCGCCGACCAGCACGTCGGTGAGCGTGCTGTCGGGTCCGATCTCGGCGTCCTCGCCGATCACCGTCGCGCCGAGCAGCTGAACGCCCGGCCGGAGCACCGCGTCCCTGCCGATCTGCACGCTCGCGTCCACCCAGGTGGTGGCCGGATCCATGATGGTGACGCCCGCCCGCATGTGGCGTTCCAGGATGTAGCGGTTCAGAGTGCGGGCGGCCAACGAGAGCTGCACCCGGTCGTTGACCCCGGTGACCTTGGCCGCGTCCACCAGGCGGGCGCCGTGCACCGGGTGCCCGGCCTCGCGGGCCAGCCGCAGCACGTCGGTGAGGTACAGCTCGTGCTGGGCGTTGGCGGTGGACAGCCTGCCGATCATGGTGCGCAGCACCGTGGCGTCGAAGGCGTACACGCCGGAATTGACCTCGTTGATCGAGGTCTGTTCGGGGGTGGCGTCGGCATGCTCGACGATCTCGGCGACCTGGCCGTCCTCGTCGCGGAGGATCCGGCCGTAGCCGTTCGGGTCCTCGGGGACGAAGGTCAGCACGGTGACGGCGGAGCGTTCCGTATAGCTGCGGTGCTCGTCGAGCAGCGCGGACAGCGTGTGCCCGTCGAGCAGCGGCACGTCGGCCGAGGTGACGAGAAGGTCACCGGTGAAGTCTTCGGGCAGCGAGCGCAGTGCGCACTGCACGGCGTGGCCGGTGCCGAGCTGTTCCTCCTGCAGTGCGGAGGTGATGTCGCGGCCGAGTTCGGCGGCCACCTCGGCGACCGCGGCGCCGACTTGTTCTCTGTCGTGGCCCACCACTGTGATGAGGTACGCGGGGTCGATCTCGTTCGCCGCATGCAGCGCGTGCGCGAGCATGCTTCGGCCGGCCAGCGAATGCAGAACTTTGGGGGTCTTAGACCGCATTCGCGTCCCGGCTCCGGCGGCGAGAACGACGACGGCGGTCTGCTGTGGCATGGATCTCCCTCGGCTGCCTGTCATCGTGCTGGCTGTAACGTGCTTGGTCAGCGATGTGCGGGGCCAACGATAGTCACCGTGCCGGTGTGCTCCGCCGCCAGGACTCGAACCTGAACTATCTGAACCAAAATCAGAGGTGCTGCCATTACACTACGGCGGATCGCCACACCGGCGGACCAGATGAACCGCCGCTGTGCCTCGGCACGGGTTGAATCCTCGCATGAAGACCCGTCTCACGTCGAACCGATCCCGCCTCGGCGCGCGTTCCGGGGTTGCCGGGATGCCGGCTGCGTTCGAACGCCCCTCGCTGTCTGGAACAGTGGCCGCCGCGCGGTAAGGTTCTGCGCGAGGGCGCGGTACCTCGCAGCCCCCCGACGCAACGACTGATTTCGCATGAACATGGACAACTCGCCAGGAACGCCAGGAACCCGGCACGGCCCGCTCGGTGGCCAGGCGCGGAACCGGCGAGCCACTCACGACCGGCGACCTGACACGGAGAGGCGGAACAGCGTGTCTCGTCCGCGGATGACGGGGACTCAACGGCGCCAGCAGTTGATCGAGATCGGCAGGGCGCTGTTCGCGGAACGCGGGTACGACGCGACCTCGATCGAGGAGATCGCGCAGCGCGCCCAGGTCTCCAAACCCGTAGTGTACGAACACTTCGGCGGCAAAGAGGGGCTCTACGCGGTGGTCGTCGACCGCGAGATGTCGATGCTGCTGGACATGATCACCTCCTCGCTCACCCAGAACCGTTCGCGGGTGCGGCTCGAGCAGGTGGCGCTCGCACTGCTCACCTACATCGAAGAGCGCACCGACGGCTTCCGGATTCTGGTGCGCGACCAGGTTGCGACCACCGACGACGGCCGCTTCTCCAGCCTGCTCAACGAGGCCGTGAACCAGGTCGCGCACATCCTTGCCGGGGATTTCGAGCGCCGCCATCTCGACACCAGCCTGGCGACGCTGTACGCGCAAGGTCTGGTGGGTATGGTCTCCACCGCCGCAACGTGGTGGCTGGACGTGCGCGAACCGTCGAAAGAGGTTGTGGCAGCGCATCTGGTGAATCTCTGCTGGAACGGTCTGAGTCATCTGGAGGCCGATCCGCAGCTGAACTCGGAATGGCCCGCGGGCACGTCCGACTGACCGATTGTTAACCAGCGAATTGCGATGGAGGCTCGGACGAATGCTCGAATTGACTGTCGTGCGCCCACCTGGTGGTACGGTTCACCCATCCTCTGGGTGCTGTTCGGGTGGTATGTCGGTCTTACTTCGGGATGTCGGTCTACTTCAGGATGGCTGGTTTTAGGGATGACAGGCGGATCTGATGGCTAGGCAAGCGCGCGCGGAGATCACTCGCGATTCCGTCCTTGCGGGCGCTGCCGATGTCTTTCTGCGCTTGGGATATGCGAACGCGAGCCTGAGCGAGATCATCGCGCAGTCCAACGTGACCAAGGGCGCCTTGTACTTTCACTTCGGCTCGAAGGAAGAACTGGCGCGCGCCGTCGTCGATCAGGGCAACGAGCGACTGATCAGCTCGTGCCAGGGCTTCTTCGATCCCCGGGTGCCCGCGCTCGAGGCGTGTATCGGCATCACCTACGTGGTGGCGGATCTATCGATGAACGACCCGATGGTCGGCGCCATGCTCAAGCTCACCCACCAGATCGGCGACTATCGCGGCGCTCAGGGCGACAACATCGCCAAGACCTGGGGCGATACGTATCGCCTTCTGGCCGAACGTGCCATCGCCCAAGGCGATCTGGAAGTCGACCTGGATCCCGAGATCGTCGGCCTGCTGCTGCAGGAGGTCACCGCGGGCGTGCACATCGTCGCGGTCGGCACCGAGTCGATGGACCAGATGGCCACCCGCATGGAACGGGCCTGGTACTTCCTGCTCCCGTCCATCGTGCCGCCGGAAAAGCTCTCGTACTTCCGCGAATTCGCCGCCCGCAGGCTGCGCCGCTACGTGCCGTAAGCAGGAAGTGCTGGTGTGCAACGGGTTTGCGCACCAGGTATTCAATGATCCTGTGTACCAACGGGTGTCATGAGGAGCGGCGTCCACCACGCCACGTGTGGGCCGGTGAACCCGCATTTGGGCGCAGCTCTGTCGCGCTCCGAGTGGTCGGCCCACGATCGCTCGACTCGAGCGCAAGTTCCTCGCTCTCCTGACCACCCCGAGGGCGAGTCTTACGAGCCCGTTCGCGGCCCGTCTCGCGTCCGAGCGGTCGCGACGCATGCGCCGAAGGCGCGAGACGCGACCGCTCGGACGCGAGACATCAGGGGGCCGCGAACACGCGCGCCCCGGCGCGCCAATAAACTCAGTTCGCTCGAAACGCCCGCTTGAGCTCAGGAGTTGTCGATGTCCACCCACCGTCCACCACTGGCAGGACTGGTCGCGGCGGCCGGGGCGGATGCCGCGCTGCGTACGGTCGCCGAGCTGATCGGGAAGTCGTCGGTCGAGTTGGTGGCGCCCTCGGCGGTGCGCCCGTTCGTTGCCGCCACGGTGGCGGCAACGCGGCCGTTGGTGGTGGTGACCGCGACGGGGCGGGAGGCCGACGATCTGACCGTCGAGTTGCAGGAGATTCTCGGCGGGATGGTCGCGCAGTTCCCGTCCTGGGAGACCCTGCCGCACGAGCGTCTGTCGCCGGGCGCGGACACGGTCGGGCGCAGGCTGGAGGTGCTGCGCAGGCTTGCCCATCCCGAGGACCAGGTGTTCCCGGAGCCGCTGCGCGTGGTGGTGACCACCGTGCGTTCGCTGATGCAGCCGATGGCGGCGGGGCTCGGCGATATCGAGCCGATCGTGCTGCGGGTGGGTGCGGAGTTCGATTTCGACGAATTGCTCGGTCGCCTGGTCGAATTCGCCTACACGCGGGTGGACATGGTGGGCAAGCGCGGCGAGTTCGCGGTGCGCGGCGGCATCCTCGACCTGTTCCCGCCGACCGCCGACCATCCGGTGCGCGTCGAGTTCTGGGGCGACGAGGTGACCGAGCTGCGGCCCTTCGCGGTCGCCGACCAGCGGTCGCTCGGCGATCTCCCGGTGGACGTCGTGGTCGCGCCGCCGTGTCGCGAGCTGTTGCTCACCCCACAGGTGCGGGCGCGGGCGGCGGAGGTGGCCGAGGCGAATGCGGCCGACGCGGCGCTGGTCGAGATGCTGGAGAAGCTGGCCGAGGGCATCCCGGTGGACGGCATGGAGGCGCTGCTTCCGGTGCTGCAGCCCGGTGAGCTGCGGCTGCTGACCGAGCAGCTGACCGAGGGCACGCACGTGCTGCTGTGCGATCCGGAGAAGATCCGCACCCGCGCCGCCGACCTGGTGCGCACCGGCGAGGAGTTCTTGGAGGCGTCCTGGACCGCGGCCTCGTTCGGTGGCGCCGCGCCGCTCGGCGGACACGGCCTCGATCTGGCGGCCTCGTCCTACCGCGCGTTGCCGGTGATCCACGAGAGCGCCGACCGGCACGGTCTGCCGTGGTGGAGCCTGAGCCCGCTGGAGTCGGGTGATCCCGCGGAGGTCGTGCTTCCGGTGCTGGCCGGTCCCGCGGCCCGCGGCTCCGACGAACTGGTGGCGACGATCTTCGCCTCGATGCGCGCGCACGTGTCCACGGGCGGGCGCGCCGTGGTCGTCGTGGCCGGTCACGGTACCGCGCAGCGCGTGCTGGAGCGGCTGGCCGACGCGGACGTGCCCGCGGCGGCGCTGGACGCGGGCGCGGAGCCCGCGCCGGGCGTCGTCGGCGTGCTGTGCGGCTCCCTGCACGACGGCTTGGTGTTCGAGGACGCCGGGCTGGTCGTGGTCGCCGAGTCCGATCTGACCGGTAACCGCGTCACCGCGCCCGCCGAGGGCAAGCGGCTGCCCGCCAAGCGGCGCAACCAGGTGGACCCGCTCGCTCTCAGCGCGGGCGACATGGTGGTGCACGATCAGCACGGCATCGGCCGGTTCGTGGAGATGATCGAGCGGACGGTCGGCGGCGCGCGGCGCGAATACCTGGTCATCGAGTACGCGCCGAGCAAGCGCGGCCAGCCGGGTGACCGGCTGTTCGTGCCGATGGAATCGCTGGACCAGCTCTCCCGCTACGTCGGCGGCGAGATGCCGAGCCTGTCCAAGCTGGGCGGCTCCGACTGGGCGAATACGAAACGCAAGGCGCGCAAGGCCGTTCGCGAGATCGCGGGCGAGCTGGTGCAGCTCTACGCGGCGCGGCAGGCGGCGCCGGGCCACGCGTTCGGCTCGGACACGCCGTGGCAGCAGGAGATGGAGGACGCCTTCGCGTTCACCGAGACGGTCGACCAGATGACCGCCATCGCCGAGGTCAAGGCGGACATGGAGAAGGCGGTCCCGATGGACCGCGTGGTCTGCGGCGACGTCGGTTACGGCAAGACCGAGATCGCGGTGCGCGCGGCGTTCAAGGCGGTGCAGGACGGCAAGCAGGTGGTCGTGCTGGTGCCGACGACGCTGCTGGCTCAGCAGCACCTGCAGACGTTCGCCGAGCGTGTCGCCGGATTCCCGGTCACCGTGAAGGGGCTTTCCCGCTTCACCGACCCGGCCGAATCACGGGCGGTGCTCGAGGGGATGGCCGACGGCTCCGTCGACATCGTGGTCGGCACCCACCGCCTGCTCCAGACCGGGGTGCGGTGGAAGGATCTCGGCCTGGTCGTCGTCGACGAGGAGCAGCGCTTCGGCGTCGAGCACAAGGAGCACATCAAGGCGCTGCGCACGCACGTCGACGTGCTGACCATGTCGGCGACTCCGATCCCGCGCACCCTGGAGATGAGCCTGGCGGGCATTCGCGAGATGTCGACCATCCTCACCCCGCCGGAGGAGCGGCACCCGGTGCTCACCTACGTGGGCGGATACAACGACAAGCAGGTCACCGCCGCCATCCGCCGCGAGCTGCTGCGCGACGGCCAGGTGTTCTACGTGCACAACCGGGTGTCTTCGATCGACAAGGCGGCCAAGCGGATTCGCGATCTGGTGCCGGAAGCGCGGGTGGTCGTCGCGCACGGCCAGATGAACGAGGACATGCTCGAGCAGACCGTGCAGGGCTTCTGGCAGCGCGAGTTCGACGTGCTGGTGTGCACCACCATCATCGAGACCGGCCTGGACATCTCCAACGCCAACACCCTGGTCGTTGAACGCGCCGACGCGCTCGGCCTTTCGCAGCTGCACCAGCTGCGCGGCCGGGTCGGACGCAGCCGGGAACGAGGCTACGCCTATTTCCTGTATCCGCCGGAGAAGCCGCTCACCGAGACCGCCTACGACCGGCTCGCCACCATCGCGCAGAATTCCGATCTCGGCGCGGGCATGGCGGTGGCCATGAAGGACTTGGAGATTCGCGGCGCGGGCAACGTGCTCGGCGCCGAGCAGTCCGGTCACGTCGCGGGCGTCGGGTTCGACCTGTACGTGCGCCTGGTGGGCGAGGCCGTCGAGGCGTATCGCGCCGCGGCGGACGGCAAGCCGATCACCACCGAAGAGGTCAAGGAGGTCCGCATCGACCTCCCCGTCGACGCGCACATCCCGCCCGATTACATCGCCAGCGATCGGCTCCGCTTGGAGGCGTACCGCAAACTGGCTGCCGCCCAGGACGATCCGGCGCTGGCCGCAGTTGTCGAGGAGCTCGTCGACCGCTACGGTCCGTTGCCGGTCGAGGTGGGCCGCTTGGTCTCGGTGGCGAAGCTGCGTTTGGTGGCGCGGGAATACAGTGTCACCGAGATCGCGGTCACCGGAACGACTTTGAAGATCTCGCCGCTGCTGAACCTGCCCGACTCCAAACAGTTGCGGTTGAAGCGGCTCTACCCGAGCGCGGGCTACAAGGCGGCCAGCGGTGTCGTGCAGCTGCCGCTGCCCAGGGTCGAGGACAGCGTCGGCGCGGATCGGGTCCGCGATGTGCAGCTGTTGCAGTTCGTCGCCGACCTGCTGCTCGCGCTGGACGGAAAGGCCCAGGGGGCAGTGGATCTCACGGTGGACACCGAGGCGACGGCGGCTCGATGAGTGCCGCCGGAGGGAATTCCGAGAGTCCCGCCTCGGGCAACGGCACATCGGAGAGCCGAGGTGCGCCGCCGCGGTCGGCCGGCGTCGAGGACCGCGACGCGTCGCCGGGGAGCACTGGTGCGCGGTCCGGAGCCGACGTAGCGCTGGTGGCCGCGGGTTTGGCGGGTGCCGTCGAAGTGATGGACCGGCTGTGGAACTTCGGTGGCTGGGAGGTCACCCAGACCCACGACTCCCTGCGGCCCTACCTGCTCGAGGAAACCTACGAACTGCTCGACGCCATTCAGCACGACGACGCCGACACCATCAAGGAAGAACTCGGCGATCTGCTGTTACAGGTGCTCTTCCATTCCCGAATTGCCCAAGCCGCAGGCGAATTCACCGTCGATGACGTGGCGGCGGCGTTGGTCGCCAAGCTCGTCAACCGAAGCCCGCACCTGATCGAATCCGGCATCGCCCCCGACGCCACCGTCGAAGCGAAGATCGCCGCCCAGGAACGCGCCTGGGAGGAACGCAAGTCCGCCGAGAAATCCCGCCGCTCCTGCCTCGACGGCATCGCCATGGCCCAGCCCGCCCTCGCCCTCGCCGAGAAGGTCATCGCCCGCAGCACCCGAGCCGGTCTCCCCGACGACCTGATCCCACCCGACCTGCGCGTCGTCCACCTCGGCGGCCCCGACAGCGCCGAAGAACGCCTCCGCAAAGCAACCCTCGCCTTCGCCACCGCCATCCGCGCCGCCGAAGACGCCGCCGAATCCACCCGCGGCACCCGCACCCCACTCACCCCGGACGACTGGCGCCACTTCTGGCCGCACTGACCGTTCCCAGAACCGGCGGTTCCCGCCCCGACGCCCGGCCGACGTTCCCCCCGAGCCAGCCGCAGGCCCGCATCGCCGCGTTCGGTCGTAGCCGGGCGTTGTACCCAGCGGCGTCCCGAGCGCGGGGGCGAATCCGCGGTGGGGCGTGGTGTGGGCGCGTAGCGTTGGCTGGGAGTCGATGGCGGACGAGCTGGGGTAGCCGCGTTGGGGTCGGCGCCCCTCGAGCGGGAGGTGCCGGATGCTGAGTGTGTTCTCGTCACCGGGGCACTATGTGCAGGGGCGCGATGCGACGGCGGCGTTGGGGGAGGAGCTGCGCCGGTTGGGGATCGAGGGGCCGGTGTTGATCGTGGCGGGGAACAGTGCGCGGCGGTTGCTCGCCGCGACGTGGGAGCGGTCGCTGGGGGAGGCGAAGATCGAGTATTCGGTGCACCGGTCGGGCGGGGAGTGCAGCAGGGCCGAGATCGGGCGGATCACCGAGGCGGTGCGGGCGAGCGGCAGCGCGGCGGTGCTGGGTGCTGGCGGCGGGAAGGTGATCGATTCGGCGCGGGCGGTGGCCGACGATCTCGAGCTGCCGATGATCAGCTGTCCGACCACCGCGTCCAGCGATGCGCCGTGCAGCGCGCTCTCGGTGATCTACACGGAGGCAGGCGAATTCGAGGCATACCAGCTGGTGCGCCGTAATCCCGCGCTGGTCCTCGTCGACACCTCGGCCGTCGCGCAGGCCCCCGCGCGGCTACTCATCGCGGGCATGGGCGACGCGCTCGCCACCTGGTTCGAGGCACGCACCTGCCTCACCGGACACGTGCGCAACATGCGCGGCGGCGCGTCTACCCGCAGCGCCGGAGCGCTCGCCGAACTGTGTTACCGCACGTTGCTCGCCGACGGCCTACAGGCGTTGGCGGCGGTCCACACGCACACCGTCACCCCGGCGCTCGAACGCATCGTCGAGGCCAACACCCTGCTGTCCGGGCTCGGGTTCGAGTCTTCCGGCCTGGCGGCCGCGCACGCGGTGCACAACGGTCTCACCGCGGCGCCGCAGACTCACCCCTACCTGCACGGCGAGAAGGTCGCCTTCGGCGTGCTCACGCAGCTGGTGCTCGAGGGCGCGCCCGGCGAGGAGATCGACACGGTCCTCGACTTCTGCGATCGTGTCGGCTTGCCGACCTCGCTTGCCGATCTCGGACTTGCCGACGCGGACCCGGAAACGTTGTCCGCCATAGCGACTCGCGCCACCGCGCCCGGCGAGACGATCCACAACGAGCCGTTCTCGGTGGACGCCGAGATGGTCCACGACGCCCTGCGCGCCGCCGACGCGCTGGGTGGGCGCTGACGGCAGCTCCCGAGCCCGGTGGGCAGTCTACGAGCGGAACAGTCGACGGCGCCTGTCTCCTCGGGCGGGATGACCTGGATATCGGTGACGCAGGTGTACGACCTGTCGCGGAACGCGAATTCCGTGGCGGTCGATGCGCCGGGATCCGGCGTCCAGGCGGTGACGTGCGGGGCGCTCGCCGAAAATGTGCTGTTCCTCACAAGCCTGAAGGTCTCGATCGCCGAGCACCCCGCAGGTGAGTCACGATTCGTCGGTGAGTACCAGGTAGGCGCACACCGCCCCACGGTCCGGACACCCGCGTTCACCGGCCGTTTCGAGCTGTCCGCAGCGTAGCCAGCAGCCGCGATTCGTACACCGAAATCTCATCTTCCTGCAAGCTTGTCGTCATAGCGTGACGGGAAAGCTGTTAGTAGGGGTTCGCTATTCTGGCTGGAACCCGTAGCCGATGGCGGGCCATCCGCCGGGAGGGACGTTCGGTCCGGTGCGCATCAGCAGAGTCGCGGAGCATCCGCGACCGGATCACGTGTTGTTTCACTTCAGCGACACCCACCTCATCGCCGGTGACGGCGAGCTGTACGGGGACGTCGATGCCGAGCAGCGGTTACGCACACTGCTGGGTCATGCCGCGGCCAGTCGCATCCGCCCGACAGCGCTGGTGTTCACCGGCGACCTCACCGACCGCGGCGAGCCCGACGCGTACGCCAAGCTGCGCGCGCTGGTCGAGCCGTTCGCACGGCACATCGGCGCGCCGGTGGTGTGGGTGATGGGCAACCACGACGACCGTGGTGTGCTGCGCCACGAGCTGCTCGACGAGCCGCCGTCGACCAAACCGTTCGACCGCGTGCACATGATCGACGGATTGCGCATCATCGCCCTGGACACCTCCGTGCCCGGCCACCACCACGGCGAGATCTCCGACGAGCAGCTGGCCTGGCTGCGCGCCGTGCTGGCCGAACCCGCGCCGTTCGGCACCATCCTTGCCATGCACCACCCGCCGGTGCCGTGCGTGGTGGATCTGGCCGTCACGGTCGAGCTGCGTGACCAGCGCAAGCTCGCCGACGTGCTGGACGGCACCGATGTGCGCGCGATCCTCGCGGGCCACCTGCACTTCTCCACCTATGGGACGTTCGCGGGCATCCCCGTCTCGGTCGCCTCGTCCACCTGCTACACCCAGGACCTCGCGACCGCGACGGGCGGACTGCGCGGCCGCGACGGTGCACAGGCCTTCAACTTCGTGCACGTCTACCCGGACACGGTGGTGCACTCGGTGGTGCCCATCGAGGCGGGCGCGACCGTCGGCGAGCCCGCCACCCCGGAGGAGGCGGCGGCGAAACTCGCCGAGGCGGGCATCGTCATCCCGCCCGCAGGCCGTATCCCGCACGTCATGCAGCGCCGGGAGCCGACTCAGGAAGCGGACGACGAGGCGGTGCGCTGAGCCGCTCCCACGGCGCCGGCTCCGGGAACCATGCGGTGAGAAAGTCCGAAACTCGTTCGACCCGTTCGGATTCCGGCACCTCGGGGAAGCTTCCGTCGTTGAGACAGAAAAAGTCCACGTCTCGCGCGGCGGCCAGTTCGTCGAGCAACGCCAGTCCCGTGCGCCTGGTGGTGTCGACGTAACGCATCCGCCCCGCCTCCTGCGGCACCGCGCGTCCGGTCAGCAGCGCGTAGTAGTGGTAGAGCGAGTTGGTGACGGAAATGTCGGTGGCCGAACGGAATCGGCTCGCCATGGTGCGGGCGAAGTCCGCGCCGAACTCCGCCTCCATCTCCAGCAGCACGCTGCGCCGCAGCGGCGCGGGCGTGTGCTCCAGGTGCCGGGTGATGACATGCCCGAAGTGGCCGGCGAGCAGCGCCCGGTTCACCCGCGCGGCATTCTCGAAACCGCTGCGGCGCTCGTTGTTCCGGCCCGGCCCGATGCGCGTGTCCGCCTCGATGAACCGGCTGATGCCGCCGGGGGTGAAGAACATCGAGGGACGCACCGGCCTGGCGAAGAACATGTCGTCGTTCGAGTACAGGAAGTGCTCGCTGAGCCCCTCGATGTGCTGCAACTGGGATTCCACCGCGTGCGAGTTGAAGGTGGGCAGGGCCGCGGGGTCGCTGAAGTGGTCGACCGCCCGCACCACGGTGACCTTCGGGTGTTCGTCGAGCCAGCCGGGGACCGCGGAATCGGTGGCGACGAAGATGCGACGGATCCACGGTGCGTTCTTGTGCACCGAGCGCAGGGCGTACTTCAGTTCGTCGATCTGGCGGATTCTGGCGTCCGCGTCGTCACCCTCGCCGACGACGACCTGCGCCATCATGCCCGCGCGCCGCGCGCGGAATTCCGGATCCGTGCCGTCCACCCAGGAGAAGACGATGTCGATGTCGAAGCCGACGTCGGTGATCTGCGGCGCGAACATGTCGGTCAGCGTCGGCCAGCTGCGGTCGAACATCCGGACCTGGGTGAACTCCACGTCGGCCAGGTCGAAGACCGCGCGGGTCAACGCGTTGGGGCGGGGGCATTCGACGGTGTCGCCGCGGTACTCCCACAGCTCCAGTTCGACGTGATGCGCCGGATCGGCGTCGCGGCCGAGCCGCAGGACCCGGTGCCCGGCAGGCGCGACGGCGAAGCCCGCGGCGAGCGCGGCATCCGTCACCCGTCGCACCATCGCGCGGTGCGCGGCGTCGGCGGCCAGGATCAGCCGGTCCCCGCTGTCTCTGACCAGCAGAAACGGCACCTCCGCCGCCGCGAGCTGGCCGCGCAGGTAGCCGAGATCGGCGATCGTCGCCGCCGAGACCGTCAGATTGCTCGCCGCGGGTGCGTCGGTGTCGTAGTCCAGCCGGGCCATGCCCGACTCCCATCCCGCAGGATTCACTGCCCCCATGTCCATGTTCGCCTCCCTGTCCGCCGTTCCGACCATCGCTCGCGCTTGCACCCGCACCGCACCGGGAGCCGAGCAGCGGTCCAGGAGACGCCGGAGGCGTCGCCGCAGGACCCGCCCGGTGCGGTGCGGAGTCAGAAATGGGGTGTGCTGCCGTAGTGCAGGAACGCGGTGATCCGCGGAAGTCCTGACGATCGGTACACCATCGTTCTCACCTCACTCACGGCCGGACGCGGAAAAGCGTCGTGTGGGGAGTGCTGACCGGACTCACGGGCGATGTGACCGGGGCGCGGCCGGGAGCAGCACGCTCGGCCGGACAGGCATCGGCCGGCTGATCGGAGAACCCCTGCTGAACAGGGGGTTGCTACTGAATGATGCATCCGTGGCGACCGTCCGTCAATCGGAAACCGCGCAGGTGTCCCGGACGGGGCGGAGGCCACACCCTTCTCCCGTAAATTAGGGTAGCCTCGCCAAAGTATGTGAGCAATCATCGATGCATGCCGAAGCGGCGACGGGAAGGAGCGGGCGCGGTGCGCGTAGTCATTCTGTTCGGGTCGGAGATGGGTACTTCGGAAGCCGCGGCCGGGTGCGTCGCGGACGAGCTGGCCGTCGCGCACGATGTCTCGGTCTACGACATGACCGACTTCGATGTCGACGATCTGGACGTCGCCGACTTCCACGTCGTCGTCTGCTCGACCTACGGTGACGGCGACCTGCCGACCGGCGCGGAGCCCTTCTTCGACGCCCTCGACGCGCGCACGCCCGATCTGACCGGGCTGCGCTTCGCTGTGTTCGGTCTCGGCGATTCCGTCTACGGCGACACGTTCAACCGCGGCGGCGAGATTGCGGCCGAGAAGCTGACCGCACGCGGTGCGGTCCAGGTCGGCGAGCATGCGCGCCACGATGCGTCCACCGAGGTGCGAGTGCGCGACATGGCGCGCGAGTGGGCGCGGTCGCTGCCCGTTCTCGAATTCGCTTCGGCCTGAACGAACCCGCCGCTGCAACGACTCACCGGGACGTTGCGCGGGGTATGCCGGAATTAGGCATACCTACCCCAGCGTGCAAGTGACGCAACGCAAGCGGACGAACAGCAACCGCTTCGGCGGAAGAACCCACGGTCCCGCCGGACAAACGACACAGCGCCAGCGCACATGTGTCCCAGCACCTTAGACTGCTATCAGTGCGACACAGCCCGTCGCGCGCGACGTATCCATGAGGTGACGAAGATGGCAGCCGGAGCGAGCCCCGCGCAACATCAAGACCACTCGACCGGTCATCCCGAGCTGGACGTACTACCGGAGTGGCCGCAGGAAACGATTGCCGTGCTGGTGACGACAGACCCGGCGCCGCATGCGATTCCGGTCTCCTGGCCGGTGCGCGCCGGTGATCGACGCATCCTGATCAGCCTGAAGTTCGATCGCGGTTCGCTGGCCCGGCTGCGCGAGCGCCCCGAGGTCGCGCTGCTGATCCTCGGCGGTGGCAACGTCGCGCTGTGCGCGCGCGGCACCGCCAAGGTGATCGCCGAACAGATGCCCGGCGCGGAGGATTACGCCGCGGTGCAGATCGACGTCACGGTCATCGATGATCACCGCCAGTCCGCGTTCGAGGTGGACAAGGGCATTCAGCGCGTCGTGCTCGATGCCGCCGAATTGCATGCGTTGCAGGGCCGCGTGGAGACCCTGCGCGGCTGGTCCGACGACCAGAACTGAACCGGTACAACGAGAAAGGCGGCGCCCGAGCGCCGTACGGGGAAGGGATTATGAGCGTCACACTCGCCAAGGGCGGAAACGTTTCGCTGTCCAAGCAAGCGCCGAACCTGACCAAGGTCGCGGTGGGACTCGGCTGGGACGTGCGCACCACCACCGGTGCGGATTACGACCTGGACGCGAGCGCACTGGCCACCGGCCCGAACCTGAAGGTGCTCTCCGACCAGCACTTCGTGTTCTACAACAATCTGCGTTCGCCGGAAGGCACCATCGAGCACACCGGTGACAACCTGACCGGTGAGGGCGAGGGTGACGACGAGGTGATCAACGTCGATCTCGCGGCGACGCCGCCGGCGATCACCAACATCTTCTTCCCGGTGTCCATCCACGACGCCGACGCCCGCGGGCAGTCGTTCGGTCAGATCCGCAACGCCTTCATCCGCGTCGTCGACGCCGCCACCGGCGCCGAACTGGCCCGCTACGACCTCACCGAGGACGCCTCCACCGAAACCGCCATGGTGTTCGGCGAGCTGTACCGGCACAGCGGCGAGTGGAAGTTTCGTGCCATCGGCCAGGGCTACGCCTCCGGTCTCGCGGGGATCGCCCGCGACTACGGCGTCAACCTCTGACGCCGGTCGAATCCGAAGCCGAGCGGTCGGCCCCGGCGAATCAGCCGGGGCTCGACAGCGTCTCCGGCAGGCGCTGCGGGTACGCGTGCGCCATGCCGTCGAGCAAACTGAAGTACCGCCGCACCATGAGGACGGCCGTGGTGGCCAACCCCGCGGTCAGTCCCCACCAGACGCCCGCAGCGCCGAGCCGGAGCGGGAAGGCGAGCAGCAGCGCGGTGGGCAGGCCGACCAGCCAGTAGCCGATCAGGGACAGCCGGAAGCCCGCGTTGGTCTCCTTCAGCCCGCGTAGCAGTCCGGTGCCGATGTTCTGCGCGGCGTCGAAGAACTGCAGCACGATGCCGATCAGCAGCAGGGTGCGCGCGATCTCGATGGTCGCGGTGTCGCCGGGCTCCAGGAAGGGCCGCAGCACCGCATCCGGCGCGAGCACGTACACCGCGCCGGTGATCGCGGCGACGATCCCGGCGTAGCGCAGCGCCAGCCAGGCAAGCGCCTTGGCGTGCAGGTATTCGTCGCGCGCGGTCGCGTGACTGACCAGGATCGACGCGCCGTGCGACAGCCCGATCGCCACCTGGAACACGATGTAGATGATCTGGTAGACGACATTGTGAGCGGCCAGCGCGGCGGGACCGATGCTGCCCATCACGAGCGCGAGCACCGAGAACATGCCCGCCTCCGACCCATAGGTGAGCGCGATCGGGGTGCCGAGTTTCAGTTCCGAGACGACGGTCGAACGGTGCACAGGCCACGGCCGGATCGACAGGGTGGGGCCGAGTCGCGGATCGTGGCGCACCATCGCCCAGAACACCCCGAAGGTGATCAGGAAGACCAGGGAGGTGGCCACGCCGATGCCGGTGAGGCCGAGCGCGGGCAGCCCGGCCCAGCCGTGGATCAAGGCAAGGGCCAGTGCCAGATTCAGCGCGACCGAGCCGAGCGTCACCAGCAGCATGGCCTGCGGACGCTGCATGCCGACGGTGTACTGCCGCAGCACTTGGAACCAGAGGCAAGGCAGCAGTCCAGGGGCGAGCGCGAGCATGAGCGGGCGCGCGTCGGCGAGTACTCCGGCGTCCTGCCCGAGCCACTGCAACGACCAGCCGAGTCCGATGAGCACCGCGCCGCCGAGCAGACCGGCGATCGTCGCGATGAGGAAACTCGACCGCACCACCTCGCGCACCTCGCGGTCGGCGCAATCACCGCGCTTGTCCGCGGCGCTGACCGCCGAGGCGATCTGGTTGCCGGTGCCGGTGATCAGCCCAACGCACATGGTGCGAATCTGGTTGAACAACACGATCGCCAGGCCGCCCGCCGCGACCTGGCGAACCCCGAGCGTGCCCATCAGCGCGATATTGGTCGTGGACACCGCGATCTGAGCCAGCTGGGTCAGCGCGATCGGCGTCGCCAGCGCGGCGAGCCGACGTCCGTCGGCGCGGAACTCACCCAGGTTCACCGCGCCTCCACCAGCTGCTTTCGGCGTGCGGGCGAGTAGCGATCCAGCAGACCGAGCACCTCGCGCTCGGTGTCGCCGTCGAGCAGATCGCGGTCGCTCATCCAGTCGTCGTCGAAGACGGTGTCCAGGTACTTCTCGCCGCCGTCGCAGACGATGGTGACCACCGTCGAGCCCGCGGGGAACTCCTCGAGCCGGGTCAGCCCCGCGTACACCGAGCCGCCCGCCGAGCCGCCGAGCATCAGGCCGAGCTTCGCCGCGACGGCGCGGGCGGTGGCGAAGGCCGCCACGTCGGACACCTTCACGCCCTCGTCGAGCAGCGAGTAGTCGACGGCGGTGCCGATGGTGGCGCCCGGCGGCGTGCCGGTGCCGGATTGCCAGTACGGCCCGCCGGGACCGCCGAAGGCGATCGAGCCGACCGGCTCCACACCGATCACGTGCGGCGGGCAGCCCAGCTGGCGCAGCCGGGTCGCGGTGCCGAACAGCGAACCGCCGGTGCCCACCGCCGATAGCAGAATGTCGACCCGGTCGACGTCCTCCAGCAACTCATCGGCCACCGCGTAGTAGCCGACCGCGTTGGCGTCGTTGTTGTGCTGTTCGGTGAAGTAGGCGTCGGCCTGCGCCGCGGCCATCGACTCGGCGAGGTCTTCCCGCGCCGACGTGGCAAGGTTGTCGTCGCCCTCGTCGGCGACGAACACCAACTCCGCACCCATCGCTCGCATCGCGCGCAGCTTGTCCTTACATGCGTGGTGGTCGACCACGGCGGTGAAGCGGTACCCACGTTCGGCAGCAACCACCGCGAGGCCGAGCCCGGTGTTCCCGGACGTGGACTCGATGATATGCCCGCCACTCGACAGCAAACCGCGTCTCTCGGCGTCGAGCACCATCTCGCGCGCCATCCGGATCTTGGCGGCGCCCGTCGGATTGAACTGTTCGAGCTTCAGCAGCAGCCGGGTGCCGGTCGCGGTGGTGGCTAGTTCGAACAGCGGGGTGCGACCGATCAGGTCCGTCACGCGGGTGACGACAGGCATGCAAGTCTCCTATCCATGGGCGACCCGGCTCGGGGGTTCGCCTGCCCCGCGCTGCGCGGTTGCGGCAAGCGGGGCGATGCTGAGTTGTGGTCCTCGTGGTTGATTACCCGGCGTCGAGCGTCCAGCGCAGCCGATCGCCCTGGCCGCCGGAGAGCACGACCTTCGGCGGGATCGGCAGTTCGTGAAAGGCCGACTCGTTCGAATCCATCTGGTATCCGGCGGTGTTCGGATAGACGAGCAGATCACCCACCTCGGCACGCCGGGGCAGCGGGACGCGCCGCCAGCCGATCATGTCGGATTCCAGACAGCTGGCCGCGCCGACGCTGGTCGGCGTCGGTTCTCCTGGGAGTCGGGGCCACAGCACCGGGTCGGGCAGGTACTCGCTGTCGAACCACTGCTCGGACATGCTGAGGCTCGTGCCGTCGACGGTGAGCAGCTGGTACGGCTGTCCGTCCGCGTGCCGGGTCTTGCTGCCCTGCACGCGGAAGACGGTGCTGCCCGCGCGGTCGAGCAGTGCGCGGCCCGGCTCGACCGCTAGGCGAATGTCGTTGTCGCGCAGGCGCCTGCCCAGTTCGCCGTGGGCCAGGATCTCCGACAGCATGGCCGGTCCCGGCACCGGGAAGTGGTACGGGTAGTAGGAGCCGAACGCTTTCCCGGCGTGGAACCAGGAGCGGTCGACGCCCTCGGTGAACTCGCGCCATGCGCGTTCGGGCACGTAGTCGACGCCGAATCCGCCGCCGATGGAGATGGTGCCGACCGGGTGCCCGAGTTCGCGCGCCGCCGCGCAGCGGGCGATCAGGCCGGCGGCCTGCTCGGCGCGGGCGACCGCATCGTAGCCGGAGAGGTGAAAGCTGAAGCCCTCCAGCTGAATCGGCTCCAGGCCGCGCGGTCCGCCCGCGGCGATCACCGACTGCGCCCGGTCCAGCTCGTCGCCGGTCATCCCGAATCGGCTGGCCGAGCCCGCGGGCAGCACCCGAAGCAACACCCTGGCGGGGGTCGCCGCGGAGGCGATCGTTCCGAGGCGGTGGAGCTCGCCGAGGCTGTCCACCGCGATCAGCGCACCGTGGCGCACGGCCAGCCACAGCAGATCGTCGGACTTCGCCGGGCCGGTGACCATCAATTCGCCGCCGCGCACACCGGCGGCCAGCGCGGCCGTCAGCTCGCCGACGCTGGAGACGTCGATCCCCGCGCCGTTCTCCGCGCAGGCCCGCGCCACGCACGCCGCTTTGTTCGCCTTCTTGCCGTAGTACACAACCCCGTCGACCCCCGCCCGCGCGAACGCGTCGTGGAATCCGCGGATGTTGTCCGCCACCCGCGCGGGATACATCAGGTGGAAAGGGCCGCCGATCGCGAAAGCGATATCGGCGAGCAGATGCGGGTCGGCCAGGACCCGCTGCTCCCACTCGTCGGTGTGCGCGGGCATGGCGGGGGCGGTAATCCCAGAGGTCCGGTCCGCTGGGTCATCGGCGATTTCTTCGATGAGCAGTTCGGCGACTTCCTCCACGAGCATCTCGAGGAGGACGTCGTCGGAATCGATGTCGTCCCAGCCGGATTCGGGGTGCACAGCTACGCCGTTCTGGGTTGCCAGGTACCCATCGGTGGCGCGCGGCTCCGAGGCGACGTACTGCGGAACAGCGTGGCCGGCTTCGGGTTCCACCGGCTCGATGTCCTCGGGGAGGTCCATCCACGGGCCGCCCGCCGTCGATTCGACCGCATGGGAAGTAGCCTGCGCCCCAGCATCTTCTGGCAACGACGTACTGGTGTCGAGCGGCGGTGCGGCAGGAGTCGATGGCGTCGTGCCGGAATCGAGTGGCGTCGTCGCGAGCGTTGTCGGTTCGGCGTCGAGCAACGGCAAGCCGGCATCGCATGGCGACATATCGGGCTCGTGCGTCGCCGCGCCGGTGCCGAAAGGTGACGTCCCGGACCTGCTCGGCGACGAGGCGGCGGTGCAGCTCCGGGCGGGATCGGACGCGGGACGTTCACGCTCGGCTCGGGCCGCCTGTGCGCCGGCTCTCGTCTTCCGGGGCGCGGCGACGTCGAACAGGACCATGGCGTCCGGGTCGGCGAGCTCGGGTCCCGGATCGACTGCGGCGTCTAATCCCACAAGGGCACCTCCGTGCCGCGGCCCTCGGCGATGGCGCGTTCGGCGAGCGCGTGCGCGACGGCGACGTCGGTGAGTACCAGGCCGCTGTTGTAGACGAAGATCTTCTCCTCGTCCGAGCGCCGCGCCACGGCCCTGCGGTTGAGGATCTGCGGCAATTCCGCGTCGACCGAGCGCAGCGTGCCGTCCGGGCCGACCATGTCGGTGCCGGTGAGCTGCATCTGTTCGGCACTGGTCGCCACCACCCGGTCGGCTTCCACCAGCGCCGACGGCGCGAGGCCGTAACCGACCAGCACGGCGGTCGAGCCGGGCGCGAGATCCTCTGCTTCCAAGGCCACTTCGGTTCCAGGGCCTGCGGTCGCCAGCACCACGTCGGCGTGGGCCGCGGCGGCGCGCGGGTCGGCGACGGTTTCCAGCAGCACCTCCGGATTGTGCTCGGCCAGCTGCCGGTGCACCGCGGCCAGCCCTTCCGGGTGGGTGCCGTACACCATCAGCTTGCGCAGCTGCGGATTCGCGGCGAGCAAGTGCGGCAGCGCGTTACGACCCTGGGTGCCGGTGCCGATCAGCAGCACGCTCTCCGCGCCGCGGCGCATCGTCTCGCGCACCAGCAGCGCGGACACGGCCGGTGTGCGCAGCGCGCCGACCCGTGCACAGTCCATCATGGCGATGGGCGCGCCCGTGGTGTCGTCGTAGAGCGTGATGGTCGTGTAGTAGCGCTTGGTGCTGCGATCGTGCCCGGGATCGAACTTGTACGAGGTCTTCATGGCGACGACGCGACGCCTGCCGTCGCGGCCGAGCATGGCGTAGGCCACCGACCAGCCGTCCGGATTGGCGACGCTCAGTTTGCGCGGATTGTCCGAATCTCCCGCCGCGAAAGCCAGATACGCGTCTTCGACCGCACGCACCACGTCGCCCGGCGTGATGGGGACGTCGGCGAGGTCGCTACGGCTCAGCACGCGCAGCGGCGTGCTTCGATCACGAGTGTTCAACGGTTCCTCGATCATCTGGTGTTGTGTCCCGCTCTGTATCCGCTCGGCCAGTTCCCACTCGGAACGGGGCGACTGTTCGCTGCCCGTAACCATTCTCATCGGCCTCGGCGGTTCGGCGCCGACGTTCGGGCAGGCGGATGTTGACCCGCTTGAGCCAGCGGTCGGTGCCGTCGTAACGCGCGGTGAACGGTACCCGACCGTGAACGGCCACGTCATTGTCCACCAGCAACAACTCGCCGGGCGCCAGGGCGGCGGTGTGGCACACCCGCTCCAATTCCTCGGTGAGCCGTGCGTAGGCGCTCCGAAATTCGGCGTCGGCGTCATCGAGCGGGGTGTAGGCGGGGTCGTAGCGCAGCGTCGGACTCGTTGTGCCGGAGTGTGATTCGGCCGCATCCCAGATCGTCGGCAGCGGCGGCGGGGTGAAGCGCTCGTGGCCGTCGCCGTAGGAGACGTCGGGCAGGATCGGCAGCGTCGGCGTGCTCAGCAGCCGGTACTCGTCCTCGGTCAGCTCGACCTGCCGGACCGAGGACACCGTGGTGCCCACCAGATCCGGATTGCGCAGGCAGGCCAGCATCAGCAGGTTCGCGCGGTCCGGGTGGAAGGCGTCTTCGGTGTGCGGGGTGAGCAGTGTCTTGCTGCTGGCTCCCGATTGCTCGTCCTCGTGGCCGGGTGTCGGCACGATGTTGTTGACCAAACGTCCATCCTGTTGGCCGGACCAGCCGAACGGTTCGCCCGCGCAACGCGCCAGCAGCATCATGACGATGTCGAGCTGAAAGGAGTTGCCGCGCTGCGGATCACCGCTCCACCGGGCGGCATCGCGCCAGCTCGGAGGCGTCGGCCCGAACTCCTCGTCGGTCAACGGCAGCCTGCTCACGATGGTCGCGCCCGTGGGCCCCGCGGGCGGGCGCATGGCCAGTCGCACCGATTTGGGGAGTTCGCGGGCGCGTGTCTCGATCAACGCGATGAGCGCCGGGTCGGTCAGCCTGAGTGCCACGGCAGCGGCGCCGCGGGGGCTGCGATGTACCGTGGTACAAATCTCACGCGCGAGCTCACGCACCGCGCGCCCGGCGTTCGGGGGCAGCTCGCGTCGTTCGATGTCCTGCGGGTGAAGCGTCTTACGTTCGGAGAGAACGCTTTTCACCGGGGGTTCCCTTCTTCGCATCGGGTCGAAAAGCGGGTGGGGACGATTCGATCTGCGAAGCTAGTGCCTCAGGCGCGGTTAAGCAAGGCTTACCTAAGCGAGTCGCGAAAAAGAGACGCGTGCATCAAAGAGATTAGGTCTCGTCCGGACCGGGCGGTGTGTATTCGTCGGCAACAACTCCCCGCGGGTGGCGGCGATTCGTTCCTCGCGGGATTCGCACTGGTAGACGGCCTATTTAGGCTAGCCTGTCCTAGCCTTGTAGTGTCGGGTCTCGGGCCCGCAGCGAACGATGAGGGAAGGCAGTACCGATGGAGTTCAACCGACGGCAACTTCTGCGTTCGAGCGTCGGAGCCGGCGCGCTACTTTTCGTCGCGGCATGTGGCGACAACGCGGATTCGAACGGCCCCGCGAAGCGCGGCGGCACACTCCGCGTCGGCGCGCTCGGCACCGCGGCGCGCATCGAGCGCGATCCGCACGCGAATCTCAGCAACGAGAGCGATTTCCTGATCGCCTCGCTGGTCTACGACGCGCTGACGGTACCGGGCGCGCAGCCGAATACCGTTGCGCGCCTTGCGAGTTCGTGGGAGTCGGATGCGGTGCAGCGGCGCTGGGCATTCACCATCGCCGAGGGCGCAACCTTCCACGACGGCGCACCGGTTACCTCCGAGGATGTGGTGTGGTCGCTGCGCAGGCTGCGCTCGGTGGGCGGCGCGTCGAAGATGCCCGTCGCGGCCGAGAGCATCACCGCCGACGGCCCGAACCGGGTGGTGCTCACCGTGCCGGAGCCGAATACCCAACTGCCGCTGTTGGTTCGGCTGATGAGCTTCACTGTGAGAAAGGACACCACGGACTTCACGACTGCCATCGGCACCGGTCCGTTCCGCCTGGAGTCCTTCCAGGGCGGCAATGCCCGGCTGGTTCGCAACGAGAACTGGCACGGCGCGGGCGCGGAACCGCGGCTGCCGCTGCTCGACGCCATCGAGGTCACGATGTTCGAAAGCGTGACGGCACTGGGCAATGCGGTGCTGAGCGGTCAGATCGACCTGGCGTCCAACGTCGGTGCGATCGCGGGCCGCAGCGCGGAGGGCCGCGGCGATCTGCGGGTGATACGGCGCGCGAACGACACGATGCTCGGCGTCGCGATGCGCACCGCCGACGGGCCGTTCGCCGATCCGCGGGTGCGCACCGCGATGCGGCTCGGCGTCGACCGCAAGGCGCTGGTGGATCAGGTCCATTCGGGGTACGGCACGATCGCCAACGACATCCTCGGCACCGCCGACCCGCGCTACGACGCGAGCATTCCGCAGCGGACGCGCGACGTCGAGCGCGCGAAAACCCTACTGCGCGAAGCGGGTTTCGACAGCGGGCGCAGTTACCCCCTGGTGACCAAGCCGGAGGTGCCCGGTGAGGTGGAGTCGGCGAAGGCGATCGCCACCCAGCTCGCGGACATCGGCGTCCGGTTGGACGTCGTCGAGCAGGAGTCGAACGCCTTCTACGACCGGACCTGGTTGCAGGCCCCGCTCTACACCATCTCCTGGGGCACCAACGATTCGACGATGTTCTACGCGAGAAATCTCATGTCGAGTGGCTCCAACCGCAACGAAACCGCGTTCCACGACGCGGAATTCGATGCCGCGACGGCCACCGCGCTGGCCGCCGCCGACTCGTCCGAGCTCGACAAGGCAAGCCGCCGTGTGCAATCCATCCAGCACGAGCGCGGCGGCTACCTGGTGTGGGGCATGGCCGACGGTATCGACATCGCCACCGCGGCGGTGCGCGACCTGCCTGCGCTCGGAGGTTTCGGGCGGGTGCAGCTCGAACGGGCCTGGTTGGCGTGAGAACCTTCGCCCGGCTTCTGCTCCGGCGCGTCGCACTGTTGCTCGCGCTGCTCGCCGCGGTGTTCGTGGCCGTGGATCTGTTGCCTGGCAGCACCGCTCGCGCGGTCCTCGGCCGGGAAGCCACGCCGGAGCAGGTCGCGGCGAAGGAACGGGAGCTCGGACTGGACCGGCCGCTCGTCGTGCGGTTCCTGGACTGGATCTCGGGGGTGGCGACCGGCGATTTCGGCCGCACCGCGCGCGGCAGGTCGATCAACGAGCTGCTCGCGGACAAGTTTCCGCCGACCCTGCTGCTCGGCGGTCTCGCGCTCACGGTGACGGTGCTGGCCTCGATGCTGCTCGGTGCGTGGTGGGCGATGTGCTCTCGGGGCGCTGCGGCGCGGGTGTTGCAGCCGGGTAGCACGGTCGCGGCGGCCGTTCCCGAGTTCGTGCTGGCGACGCTGCTGATCATGGTGTTCTCGCTGGCGACGGGCTGGCTGCCCGCGGTCACCATCACCGGTCGCTCCGGCTTCCCGGTGAGTGCGGACATGCTCGTGCTGCCCGTCCTCGCGCTGGCCATTCCGCAGATCGGCTGGAACACCCGGGTGGTGCGGGCCGCGCTGGCCGATGCCGCTCGCGCGCCGCACGTGGAAAGCGCGGTGCTGGACGGACTTTCGATGCCGCACCTGCTGGCTCGCTACCTGGTGCCGTTCGCCGCGCCCACCATCGTGGCGAGCTTCGCCACCACCGTCGGCATGCTGCTCGGGGGCGCGCTGGTGGTCGAGACCATCTTCAACTACCCGGGTCTCGGCGCGGTGCTGGCCGGATCGGTGGCCGACCGCGACACGTCGGTGGTGGCGGCCGTGGTCGCGCTCTCGGGCCTGGTCATCATGCTGATGCTCGCCGTGGCCGACGGTATTCGGGCGTGGTCGCTGCGGGGGCGTCGATGAGATCGCCGATGATGTCGCATCGTTCGCTCCGGTCAGGTCGGTGGGGCTGCGCCGGATCCACGCGGTGCGAGGCATCCGCGCGCAGGGCGATATCAGCTACGGCGCAATGGAATTCGGTGCGGCGGAATTCGGTGCAGCGAGATATAGCGCGGTGGGATACGGCGCAGCGGGAAGGGGCGCGATGAACCGACTCCGAGTGCTCGCCCTGCTACCCGCGCTCCTGGTGATCGCAGCCGCCGCGCTCGGGCCCGCCCTGGCGCCAAAGCCCGCGGAACGCGCGGTCGGCATCCCGTTCGCGGATCCGAGCGGTGCCGCCTGGCTCGGCACCGATCGGTTGGGCCGAGATGTACTGAGCCACTTGCTGTACGGCGGCTGGGGACTGCTGCTGCTCGCCGCCGTGATCGCGGTGCTGGTGACCGCCGTGTCGAGCGTGCTCGGCGCGGTCGCGGCGCTGCGATCGCGGGTCGGCGCGCTGATCGAGACCGCGACCGATTTCGCGATGCTCGTCCCCGCGGTGCTCGGCATCCTGCTCGTCCTCACGACGTGGCCGGACGCGGGCGTCTACGGGCTGATCGTGGTGGCCATGTTGTTCGGAGCGCCCTACTGCGCACGGGTCTTCGCCGCCGCTGCCGCGGGCGTCGCGGCCAGCGGCTACGTCGAAGCCGCGCGCGCGAGCGGAGAAACACTCGCCCACTTGGTCTTCCGCGAGGTGCTGCCGAACCTGCGCGAGGTGCTCGCCGCCCAGCTCGGCCTGCGTTTCGTCGCTGCCGTCTACCTGGTCAGCACCGCCTCCTTTCTGCACCTCCCCACCACTCTCGGCGCGAGCAACTGGGCGGTCATGGTCCGCGACAACGCCTCAGGGATGCTGCTCAACCCCTGGTCGGTATTGGCGCCCAGCCTCGCCATCGCCATCGTCGCGGTCAGCGTGAACCTCGCGGTCACCGAATTCGGCCGCGGCGGGCGGACATCGGTCATGGTGGAGACGGCGAGTATTCGTCGGGGCGCGGACCTCGACGGGCGGGTCGTGGCGCAGGCCGATAGCGCGATCGGCCCATCGGAATCCGGTGCGATATGCGACGAAGGCGAAGCCGATAAGACTCCGGCCAGCGGGACGCGGTCGGCGGAGTTGTCCGGCGTCAGCCGCGAGCCGCACCCGGCCGTGGTGGTGGACGGGCTGTTCGTGCGCGGTCCCGCCGGGCAGGAGCTGGCCGGGCCCCTCTCGTTCCGGATGCAGCCGGGCAGCGTTACCGCGCTCACCGGTCCGTCGGGATCGGGCAAGACGACTGTCATGCGTGCGCTGCTCGGCCAGTTGCCGCCCGGGGCGGTTCGCGCCACCGGCACGGTGACGGTGGCCGGGCATGCGGTATTCGCCCTGGATTCCGCTGCGCTGCGGCGTTTTCGGCGGACGGAGATCACCTACGTCGGCCAGGACCCGGGCTCGGCGTTGAACCCGCTCATGCGAGTCCGGACCTTGCTCGCCGAAGTCGCCCGCGATCGCTCCGAGCCCGCTCTCCTCGAAGCCTTGGCGGCGGTGGGCCTGTCCGCCGAGCACCTGCGTCGCAGGCCCGGCGAACTCTCGGGCGGTCAGCAACGCCGCGTCGCCTTGGCCCGAGCCTTGGTCCGCCGCACCGGCATCCTGGTGCTCGACGAACCGCTGGCCGGTCTGCACGGTGCACTGCGTGCCGAAATCGGCGCCCTGCTCGGCGATCTCGCGAAGCGCGGCACCACGATCCTCCTCTCCGGCCACGACACTGCCGCCATCCACGCCATCGCCGATCAGGTGATCGAGGTCGGCGCGCCCGCGCCGGATTCGCGCTCCGCCGAGTCGGATGCGAACGCGGCTATCACTGTTCCGCCGGTAAGTGCGTACCGATCCCACGCGGCCGAGCACAACGAGAGCATCGCCGCCGATCCCGACGGGGATGACCTCGTGCGCCCGCGCTCCGGCTCCGGACGACCCGACACGAACACGAAGAATGCGGCCGTGCCGGAGACTCCCGCGCACACCACCGTCGACGGCTCACAACCACCGATCGCCCTGCGCGCCAGCGGCATCAGCGTCGCCATCGGACGACATCGCGTCCTCGCCGACATCGACCTCGCGCTCACGGCGGGCTCCGCGCTCGCGGTCGTCGGCGCTTCCGGGGCAGGCAAGACCACCCTCGCCAGGGTGATCGCCGGTCTCCGCGCGGCCGAGAGCGGTTCACTGGCGCTGGTGGACAACCCGATCGAGATCGGTGGCAAGCGCCGGATCGGGCGGGGCGGCGACGGCATTCAACTCGTTCCGCAGAATCCGATGTCGGCGCTCAACCCACGTCGCACCGTCGCCCAGACGCTCGGCAGACCACTGCGCCGTATCGCTCGGATCCCGAAAAGCGCCGCGCCACAGCGGATCACCGAGCTGCTCGATGCCGTGGAGCTGCCCGCGGCGCTGACCGCGCGGTATCCGCACGAACTGTCCGGCGGCCAGCGCCAGCGGGTTGCGCTGGCCCGTGCCCTGGCCGCCGATCCCGCGGTACTGCTCTGCGACGAGATCACCTCGGCCCTCGATCACGCGACGGCGGCCTCGATCATGGCCCTGCTGGACCGGATTCGCGCCGAACGGGGCACCGCCCTGCTGGTGATCACGCACGACATGAACCTGGTCGCCGGACACTGCGCCGAACTGGTCGTGCTGGATCACGGCCGGATCGTCGAATCCGGCCGCACCGACGAGGTATTCGCGAACCCCACCGAACAGGCCACCCACGATCTGCTGGTCTGAGAGGGCAGTGACACGCGACACGCCGCAGCATGCGCCCCACCGGCTCGTGATCTTCGCTGCGGGCGAAACCAACCGGGAGCACTCCGCCGGATCTGGATGATGGAAGAGTGCTCCCGAAGAAGACCGGCGTCCTTGCCGCGGCGCTGGTGGTCCTGACGCTCGCCGGTTGCGGCATCGGCGCCGACTTGCCGCCCATTCCCGAAGGCATCCCGCCCGGGCCCGGCACGCCGCTGCCCGTGATCGATGTCGACGGACCGGGCCGCACCGCACTGCAATTGCGCGGCTGGGCCGGGGAACAGGCCGGTGTGCTCGGCATCCCGTCGGTAGCACTCGAGGCCTACGGCTACGCCGCCGCGGTGATGGCCAGCTCGCGTCCCGACTGCGGCATCGCCTGGACTACGCTCGCGGGCATCGCCAGCGTCGAGAGCAAGCACGGCACCCATCGCGGTTCCGACGTCGACGACCACGGCACCGTCGTCCCGCCGATCATCGGCATCCCACTGGACGGCTCGCCCGGCGTCGCACTGATCCGCGACACCGACGGCGGCACACTCGACGGCGACCAGGTCTACGACCGCGCGGTCGGCCCGCTCCAGTTCATCCCGGAGACCTGGAAGCGCTGGGGCGTGGACGCCAACGGCGACGGCGTGATCGACCCGCAGAACATCGATGACGCCGCGCTCACCGCGGCGCGCTATCTGTGCGCCAGTGGCGGCGACCTGACCTCCGAACGCGGCTGGCAATCGGCGCTCATGACCTACAACCAGTCCACCCGCTACCTGCTCACCGTCCGCGACCGCGCCGCCGCCTACAGCGTCGGCCGTCGTGTGTGAGCGCAGCGTGCGCCGTCGCCCGGAGTGCCGGTTACCTCGTACGCGGTGAGGGCGCTAGGCTCGGCAACGCACGGCCCATCCGTGAGACCTACCGTGCCAGCAGCCGAAGGAGTGTCGTTTTCGTGGCCATCATCGAACAGGTCGGAGCTCGCGAGATCCTGGATTCGCGCGGAAACCCCACTGTCGAGGTCGAGATCGCCCTCGACGACGGCACGCTGACCCGTGCTGCGGTGCCGTCCGGCGCCTCCACCGGTGAGCACGAAGCCGTCGAGCTGCGCGACGGCGGCGACCGCTACCTCGGCAAGGGCGTGCGGAAGGCCGTCGAGGGCGTCCTCGACGAGATCGCGCCTGCCGTCATCGGCTTGGATGCGGTCGAGCAGCGCACCGTCGATCAGACACTGCTGGATCTGGACGGCACCCCGGACAAGTCCCGCCTCGGCGCGAACGCCCTGCTCGGCGTGTCGCTCGCGGTGGCCCGCGCCGCCGCCGAGTCCTCGGGCCTGGAGCTGTTCCGCTACCTGGGCGGGCCGAACGCGCACGTGCTTCCCGTGCCGATGATGAACATCCTCAACGGTGGCGCGCACGCCGACACCGGCGTCGACGTCCAGGAATTCATGGTCGCCCCGATCGGCGCGCCGACCTTCAAGGAGTCGCTGCGCTGGGGCGCGGAGGTCTACCACGCGCTGAAGTCGGTGCTGAAGTCCAAGGGCCTGTCCACCGGCCTCGGTGACGAGGGCGGCTTCGCCCCCGACGTGGCGGGCACCCGCGAGGCGCTCGACCTGATCAGCGTCGCGGTCGCCAAGACCGGCCTGAAGCTCGGCACCGACGTGGCGCTGGCGCTGGACGTCGCGGCCACCGAGTTCTACACCGCGGGCACCGGTTACAAGTTCGAGGGCTCCGATCGCACCGCCGCCGAGATGGCGCAGTTCTACGCCGAGCTGCTCACCGCCTACCCGCTGGTCTCCATCGAGGACCCGCTGTCGGAGGACGACTGGGACGGCTGGATCGCGCTGACCGACCAGATCGGCGACAAGATCCAGCTGGTCGGCGACGACCTGTTCGTCACCAACCCGGAGCGCCTGGAAGAGGGCATCGCCAAGGGCGCCGCCAACGCGCTGCTGGTGAAGGTCAACCAGATCGGCACCCTGACCGAGACCCTGGACGCCGTCGAGCTGGCGCACCGCAACGGCTACAAGACGATGATGTCGCACCGGTCCGGCGAGACCGAGGACACCACCATCGCCGACCTCGCGGTCGCGGTCGGCAGCGGCCAGATCAAGACCGGCGCTCCGGCGCGCAGCGAGCGGGTCGCCAAGTACAACCAGCTGCTGCGCATCGAGGACGCGCTGGGCGACTCCGCCCGCTACGCGGGGGACGTGGCGTTCCCGCGCTTCGCGTTCGAGGGCTGACAGCCGCCTGGATACAGGGAGCGGTATGACGGAGCGACGTGCGCGTGGGACCAGTCCGGCCGGACGCGGAGACCGCCGCACGTCGCGTGCCGCTCGATCACGTCCGAGGGCGGGCGCGGACACCGAAACCGCAGCCCGCCCGGCCGCGGCCAAACGCACGCGCAAGCGCAGCGAGACCGCGGCGAAGGCCCAACCGCGCAAGATAGCCCCGCGCCCGGGCGGCGGGGACAAGCACGAGCGCACCATTCTCGGCTTGTCCACCGGCAAGGCCGTCATTCTCGCGGTCGTGGTGTGCGCGCTGGCGCTGACACTGTCCGTGCCGATGCGCACCTACTTCAGCCAGCGCGCCGAAGCCGCGCAACTGGCGCAGGAGCGCATCCAGCTCGAGACCGACCTGGCCAGGCTGCGGGATCGCCGTGCGCAACAACAGGATCCGGCCTACATCCGATCGGAGGCCAAGGACCGGTTGCGGCTGGTGATGCCAGGGGAGACGCCCTACATCGTGCAGGTGCCGGGCATCGAAGCGCCGCCGCGCCCGGCCGCGCCGCCGCGCTCCAAGGAGCCCGACCCGTGGTACACGGACCTGTGGCGCACCCTCTCCGAACCGCAGCCGACGCTCGCGGCCGAGCCGACGCCACCCGTGGGCTCGTCGCCCGCCGCCCCACCCCCGCCAGGACCGGAAGGACCCAGGTGACCGCACCGACAGACCGCGATCTCGAGATCATCGCCGAACAGCTCGGCCGTGCGCCGCGCGGCGTGCTCGCCGTCGCCTACCGCACCCCGGACGGGCTGCCCGCGGTGGTCAAGACCGCGCCGCGGCTGCCGGACGGCACCCCATTCCCGACCCTGTACTACCTGACCGACCCCCGGCTGACCGCCGAGGCCAGCAGGCAGGAATCGGCGGGCGTGATGCGCGAAATGACCGAGCGGCTCGCCGCCGATCCGGAACTGGCCGCGGCCTACCGCGCCGCCCACGAGAGCTACCTGGCCGAGCGGAACGCGATCGAATCCCTCGGCACCGATTTCACCGGCGGCGGCATGCCCGAACGGGTGAAGTGCCTGCACGTGCTCATCGCGCACAGCCTCGCCAAGGGGCCCGGCGTCAACCCATTCGGCGACGAGGCCGTGGCGCTGGCCGCCGAGCACGGACTGCGGGGCACCGCCGTCCCGGCCGACTGGCCGACGTACCCGCCGAAAGATGGAGCAGAGCATGAGTGACCGGGTCGCCGCCATCGATTGCGGGACGAACTCCATCCGACTATTGGTCGCCGACGTGCTCCCGGACGGCCGCCTGGCCGACGTGCACCGCGAGATGCGAATCGTGCGGCTGGGCCAGGGCGTGGACGCCACGGGTTCGCTGGCGCCCGAGGCGATCGAGCGCACCAGGGTCGCACTCGCGGAGTACACCGGGCTCATGCGCGACGCCGGGGTCTCGCGGGTGCGGATGGTCGCCACCTCGGCGACCCGTGACGCGTCCAACCGCGAGGATTTCTTCGCCATGGCCCGCGCCGAACTCGGCACCGTGGTGCCCGGCGCGGAGGCCGAGGTGATCACCGGCGACGAAGAGGCGCGCCTCTCGTTCACCGGCGCGATCGGCGAATTGTCCAGCGCGGCAGGCCCGTTCGTCGTCGTCGACCTGGGCGGCGGCTCCACCGAGCTGGTCTTCGGCGACAGCGACGGCGTGCACGCCGCGTTCTCCGCCGACATCGGCTGCGTGCGGATCACCGAGCGCTGCCTGCCCGGCGATCCGCCCACCCCCGAGCAGGTCACCGCGGCCCGCGAATTCGCCACCGAGCGACTCGCCGAGGCCTTCGCCAAGGTGCCCGTCGAGAACGCGCACACCTGGGTAGGCGTCGCGGGCACCATGACCACGCTGGCCGCCATCGCCCTCGACCTGCCCGAATACGATTCGGACCGAGTGCATTTGACCGCGCTCACGCTGGATCAGGTCCGCCAGGTCTGCGACCGGCTGATCGGCATGAACCACGAGGAACGCGCCGCCCTCGGCCCCATGCACCCCGGCCGGGTCGATGTCATCGGCGGCGGCGCCGTCATCACCGAGGTGCTCGCCTACGAACTGTCCCGTCGTGCGAACATCACCGAACTGATCGTCAGCGAGCACGACATCCTCGACGGCATCGCGCTGTCCATCGCCTGAGCGCCTCGTCGCGCGCGGCGCGAAAGGTGTTCGGCCGGAGCGTGATCGGTGGCCTGCGCGATCAGGCTGGCGGTGACTCGATCATTAGCAGGGCGGCCGCGCGAAGGTCGGCGCGAGGTCCTTCGCCGTACAGCTCGGTGAGTGCGGTCTCCGCGACCATCGCGACCAGCAGGTGGGCGACCGCCGCGGGGTCCGGCCAGCCGATGGCGGCGAGATCGGGTTCGATCGATGCGGCGACCAGCTCGTTGCGGGCGTGCACCTCGTCGAGCAGGTCGGTGTCGGTGCGGGACTGGGCGAGAAAGGCTTTCGTGCCCCGGGTGGCGAGACAGGCGTCCAGGTAGGCGATAACGCCCGTGCGTAGCCGCTCCACCCCGGGGGGCAGGTCGGCGATCGCGGCGGCGACGGTCTGCGTCAGTTCGTCGTGATAGCGGCGGTGCAGCGCGACGACGTAACTGCGTCGATCCGAAAAATGGTGGTAGAAGGTGCCTTTCGCCATTCCGGCGAGCTCGACCACCGCGTTGATCGATAGCCCGCGCAGCCCCTTGTCCTCGGCGACCTTGGCTCCCGCGGTCAGCAGGGCGGTGCGACCTGGCTCGGCCGGACGTGGCATGGGGGTTCCTTTCTGTTGCCTCTTTCGCAGATCCTACCGACCCGCTACGGTGTGACCGACCGGTCGGTCACGACAGATCGACGGTACCTCACGAGGAGATCGACCATGCGAATATCCCGACGGTGGATTGCGGCACTGGCGGCCGCCGTGACCATGGCGGCTGGCTGGCCCGCCGGTTCGGCCGCGGCCGAGGAGTCACCGACCTACAGCTATCTGTCGGGGCTCGCCGCCCAGCTCACCGGTCCGAGTCAACCGCCGCCGGGCGCCAACGACTGGTCTTGCCGACCGAGCGAGGCGCACCCGAATCCGGTGGTGCTGCTGCACGGCCTGAGCAACGACACCATCACCTGGAACACCCTCTCGCCGGTGCTCGCCACCGCGGGTTACTGCGTCTTCTCCACCACCTACGGCGCCGGCCCGCTCGGCCCGATCGGCGCCATCGCACCCATACCGGACAGCGCGCGGCAGATCGCGGACTTCATCGACCGGGTACGCGCCGCGACCGGCGCCCGGCAGGTCGATCTCGTCGGCCATTCGATGGGCGGAGCCGTCCCGTTCTACTACCTCAACCACCTCGGTGGCGTGCCGAACATCGACGACTACATCGCGCTGGCCGCACCGCTGCACGGCTCGACGCTCAGCGGCACCGACGCGGTGTTCTCCTCGGTGCTGGACGCTCTCGGAGTGCGCGACGCGGTCGCCGATCGGTGCGGCCCGTGCCAGGTCTCGCCCGGTTCGCCGATGCTCGACGTCCTCAATCCGGACCCCGCGATCGCCCCCGGCATCGATTTCACGACCATCGTCAGCAGATACGACCAGATCGCGACGCCGTACACCACCGGCCTGCTCGACGGCCCCAACGTCCGCAACATCGTGCTGCAGGACCTGTGCTCGACGGACTACACCGAGCACTACGAACTGACGGCCGACCCGGTGACCGTGCGCGAGGTGCTGAACGCTCTGGACCCGGCCAACGCCCGTCCCGCCGACTGCGCGGTGGTGCTGCCCTACATCGGACCCTTGGGCCGATAGCTCTCGTCGGCGCGCCCCATGATGAGGGCGGCCAATCGGGACAGCGACTCCTGATTGCGCGGCTTCAGCGCCGCCCGTTGTAGCTGGCTCGGCATCAGCACGGCGGGCCCGCTCATGGCGTGCTCGGTCATCCGGATGCGGGTGGTGCGGGGCTGGATCTCGGTGAGCTCCAGCATGATTCGGGCCGAGCCGATCGGCCACAGCCGGGCCTCCAGCTCGATCATCCGCGGCGGATCGATATCGCGGACGGTGGTCACGTCCCGCGCGGTCAGCGGCCACAGGCCGACGCTGTGGTGGATGCGGGTGCCCACATCGGGCCAGCCGGGATCGACCTGCCGGATGTGCGAGGCCCCCACCACCCAGCTGGAATACAACCAGCCGTCGGCGAGGACCGCGAACGCCTGCCCGGGGTCGACCGGCACGGTCAGTTCGGCATCCAGCATGTGCCCATCGCCTCCTTCTGGCTTCGACTGTCACGTTGCTGGGATCTCGCTCGTCCGCCTCTTCAGGGTAAGGGTGAACCGCTCGGACCGCCCGGCAATGCGGGTCCGCTATCTCTGCCGTGCGCAAACGTCGCCCCGGTGCGGCGAGTTGCGTGATTTGCTGCACAGTTGCAATTTGTGTCAAGGTGCTGGGTATGTCCCAAGTAGTGGAATCCGAGCGGCCGATCCCCGCTCGGACTCTGTTCGGCCATCCGATCGGGTTGGCGAACCTGTTCGGCGTGGAGCTGTGGGAGCGGTTCTCCTTCTACGGCATGGTCACGATCCTCGGGTACTACCTGTACTACTCGGTGTCGGACGGCGGTCTCGGGCTGCCGCAGAGCACCGCCGTCGGCATCGTCGGGGCCTACGGCGGCCTGGTGTACCTGTCCACCGTGCTGGGCGGCTGGATCGCCGACCGGCTGCTCGGCATGGAGCGGACCGTCTTCTACGGCGGTGTGGTCGTCATGGCCGGGCACATCGCCCTCGCCGTGCTGCCCGGACTGGCAGGCGTGGGTGTCGGCCTGGTCTTGGTGGCGCTGGGTAGCGGCGCGCTGAAGGCGAACGCCTCCTCGCTGCTCGGCACGCTCTACCCGAAGGACGACGCGCGCATCGACGGCGGCTTCACGCTCTTCTACCTGGGCATCAACATCGGCGCGTTCGCGGGCCCGTTGCTCACCGGCCTGCTTCAGACCCGCCTCGGCTTCCACTACGGCTTCGGCGCCGCAGCCATCGGCATGGCGCTGGGCCTCACCCAGTACGTGATCTTCCGGCGCAACCTCGGCACCGCCGGTCGCGACGTGCCGAACCCGTTGCCGCGCAGCGCGATCTGGCCCACCCTCGGCGTGGCGCTCGGTATCGTGGTGGCGGTCGCCGTCGCCTTCGCGACCCGGTTGGTCACGCTGGACAACCTGCCCGAGGCGACGACGGTCGTGATTGCGGTGGCTTCGCTCGGGTATTTCGCCGTCATGCTCACCAGCGGCAAGGTCGCACCCATCGAACGCAGCAGGGTGCGGGCGTTCATCCCGCTGTTCCTCGCCAACGCGGTGTTCTGGTCGCTGTTCCAGCAGATCTTCACCGTGCTGGCCGTCTACTCCGACGAGCGCATGAACTGGAGCATCTTCGGGTGGACCGCGCCCTCCAGCTGGATCGGCTCGGTGGAGCCCGTCTGGATCATCACGCTGTCGCCGCTGTTCGCGCTGCTGTGGACCAAGCTCGGCAATCGCGCGCCGAGTACGCCGCACAAGTTCGCGCTAGGCGTCGTCGGCATGGGCGTGGCATTCCTGCTGTTCGTTCCGCTCGCCGGATTCGAGGACAAGTCCGTGCCCGCGCTGGCGGTGCTGGTGATCATGGCCGGGTTCGCGGTCTCGGAACTGCTGCTCTCCCCGATCGGGCTCGCGGTGACCACCCAGCTCGCCCCGGAAGCGTTCCGAGCGCAAATGATGGCGTTGTACTTCTTTTCCGTCGGTATTGGTACGTCGATGTCGGGCGTTCTTGCTCGTTTTTACGCCCCTGGGCATGAAGTCGCCTACTTTGGCATCACCGGTGCCGTGGCGATCGTGGTCGGACTGATCGTCGCGGCACTGGGACCGTGGATCAGTCGCTACATGGCCGGCGTCCACTAGCAAACCGGCGGCACCCGGCAACCCCGGCGTCCTGCCTGATCATGTTTAAGGAGAACACGTGGCGATTTCGAGCTCCTCTCGGCGAAATGGCTTGTTCCGCACCAAATCCGTCGAGCAGTCGATTCGCGATACCGACGATCCAGACTCGAAACTACGTAAAGATCTGACCGCCTGGGATCTCACCATCTTCGGCGTCGCCGTCGTGGTCGGCGCCGGTATCTTCACGCTCACCGCCCGCACCGCGGGAAACGTTGCCGGACCTTCGGTCTCGCTGGCCTTCGTCTTCGCCGCCATCGCCTGCGGCCTGACCGCCCTGTGCTACGCGGAGTTCGCCTCCACCGTTCCGGTGGCGGGCAGCGCCTACACCTACTCCTACGCCACCTTCGGTGAGCTGGCCGCGTGGATCATCGGCTGGGACCTGATCCTCGAATTCGCGCTCGCGGTGTCGGTGGTGGCCAAGGGCTGGTCGCAGTACCTCGGGCAGGTGATGGGCACCGGGGCCGCGGTCGTCGACCTCGGGCCGGTCACCTTCGACTGGGGCGCGGTCAGCCTGATCACGGTGCTCGGCGTGCTGCTCGCCGTCGGCACCAAGCTCTCGTCCCGGGTGTCGGCGATCGCGGTCGCGATCAAGCTCGGCGTGATCGCCGTGGTGCTGGTCGTCGGCGTGACCTACTTCGACAAGTCGAACCTCTCGCCCTACATCCCGCCCTCCGAGGCGGGCGCGGGCGACGAGGGCATCCGCCAGTCGCTGTTCTCCTTCCTCACCGGCGCCGGAAACAGCAACTTCGGCTGGTACGGCCTGCTCGCCGCGGCCAGCCTGGTGTTCTTCGCGTTCATCGGGTTCGACGTCGTCGCCACCACCGCGGAGGAGACCAAGGACCCGCAGCGCAACGTGCCGCGCGGCATCCTCGGCTCGCTGCTGATCGTCACGGTGCTCTACGTCGCCGTGTCCCTCGTGCTCACCGGCATGGTCTCCTACACCGAGCTGCAGGGCAACGACGCAACGCTCGCAACGGCTTTCGCGCTGCACGGCGCGGACTGGGCGAAGAACATCATCTCCATCGGCGCGCTCGCCGGCCTCACCACCGTCGTCATGGTGATGTACCTGGGGCAGACCCGCGTGCTGTTCGCCATGGCCCGTGACGGACTGTTGCCCAAGCGTCTCGCGCACACCGGCGCCAAGGGCACGCCCGTCCGCCTCACCGTCATCGTGGGCGTGGGCTGCGCGCTGCTCGCCGGTTTCGTGGACTTCGGCACCCTGGAGGAAATGGTCAACATCGGCACGCTGTTCGCCTTCGTGCTGGTCTCGCTCGGCGTGCTCGTCCTGCGCCGCACCCGGCCCGACCTGCCCCGCGGCTTCCGCGTCCCGCTGGTCCCGCTCGTCCCCATCCTCGGCGTGCTCTCCTGCCTGTGGCTGATGCTCAACCTCTCGGTCGAGACCTGGCTGCGCTTCCTCGTCTGGATGGCCATCGGCTTGGTGATCTACTTCGCCTACAGCCGCAGGCACTCGCTGCTCGGCAAGGCACACGCCGAGTAATCCGCGCTCGCCGTGCCCTGCCCGCGGGCGGGGCACGGCGTATCCTGAACAACCTCGTCATCCCACAACCCGAGACCCGCCGCGCCACGATTCCGGTACAGCCGTACGAGTCGGTAGGCTGACCGCACGGCCCCTATAGCCCAATTGGCAGAGGCAGTGGACTTAAAATCCATTCAGTGTCGGTTCGAGTCCGACTGGGGGCACCATCGTTTCCGCAGGTAGAAGGCCTGCGTTGCACGCTACGCGCGAACATCAGGTGCCGTGCGTGGGTGCATGGCCGGTCGAGGGTGTCGGCGACTTCGCCTTCAAGGGGATTGTGGGAGCCGGTGGGGGCTTGACGGCGATCTTGGGTGCCGAGGCCTTAGCCGCAGATCAGCGAGCGGTATCCACGGCGGACTGAGCGGCGAGGCCTCGGCCACAACAAGTTCGGTGGTGCGGTCGGCGGGGTGATGCGATCGGTCGGATCGTAGAGGAACAGCCATCTGGCGTACTTCACCGTGGGAGCGCTGTAGGGAGATGTCGCGAGTCTCGCGGGGTCCTGGTCGGCCGCCCATGGAAATTGCGGCAACGGAATTCGGGGCGCTGAACAGGGCCTTTTTCTCGTAACGGGGTGCGGTATCCGCCGATTTCACAACCGAATCTCGGGGAACGGAAGGCGGGTCATGCGAAATTCCCTGAAAATGGTTGTGGCACTGGCTATCACATTCTGTATGTCCACGATAGCCGGTGGTTTCGGTGGCACCGTGGCGGCGGAACCCGGTGGGCTGAAGTATTGCGATGTGCGGCAGGGGCGGCAGTTTCCGACGGCGACTCCCGAGGAAGTCGGGCTGGACTCGGCGGCGATCGGCGGTGCGATCGCGGCGGCTTCCTCGCCGACCCGGCTGAACTTCAAGGTATTTCGCAACAATTGCCTGATCGCCGTGGGGCCGCAGAACGATCGGACCGGCGGGTTGCCGTGGAACCTGTGGAGTGCGACCAAGAGCGTGGTTTCGCTGGTCGCCGGTATCGCCGTCGACGAAGGACTGCTGCGGCTCGACGATCCGATCGACAATTATCTGCCGCCCGGCCTCGGCGACGCGGAGCACCGGGCCATTCGCGTGCGCAATCTGCTGACCGAGTCCTCGGGCATCGAGGTCGCGGTGGTGTCCGAAGGGGTGACCGGGCTGGGACAGCTCGATCCCAATGTGGTGGCCCAGGCGTTGGCGATGCCGATCGAGTATCCGCAAGGCGAGACGTTTCGGTACAGCCAGCGCGCCGTGGATCTCATCGCCTATGTGGTGCAGCAGGCGGTCGGCGAGGATTTTCAGGCGTATGCGCAGCGAAAGTTGTTCGATCCATTGGGTATCCGGGCAAGCAACTATTACTGGGGGCGCGATCGGAGCGGAAACACCTACGGCTACGCACATCTCGTGATGGCACCCGACGATTTCGCGAAACTCGGTCTGCTGGTGGCCAATCGAGGCAATTGGGGAGGCGTCCAGGTCCTTTCCGACGGCTACCTGACGCAGGCCGCCGAATCCTCGCAGGGGCATGAGTGCTACGGATTCCTGTTCGTGGTCAACGGTCCCGGCTGCGGTCCGGAATTCCACGGTCTGCCCACCGACGCGGTGAAGATGAGCGGCATGATGCGCCAGGACAACTACATCGTCCCGAGCCTGAACCTGGTGGTCAGCTGGACCGGGTTCACCGTTCCCGGCGATGTCACCTTCGCGCACCAGGTGCTGCGCGCCCTGGTCGGCGCGTTCCGTGAGCCGTCGCTGCCGGACCCTGGCCCGTTCGTCCCGTTGCCGGACGTCAGCATCACCGATCCGATGATGACCAACCCCGACGCCACCCTCGCCGCGCTCGGGCTCGGTCCTTACGCCTACCCCGGCTGCGATCCGATCACCTGCCTCGGCAAGCCGTTGCCGCCGCCGTTCGCGGACTGGCCTGCGGGTTGCTTCGTGGTCGGGTGTTCCACGCCCACACCCGGTCGCCGGTAGATTCCGGCACACCGAGGTCAACGTCCCGCAGCCGCCTGCATCGCGACCTGGGCAGATCGGTCCGGATGCCGTGACCACTGGCGCCCGGCCGCCGGTGCCACTTGGCCCACCGGGGTCGACGGCCTAGCTCCGCACAGCGTCTGGCAAGCCGATACGGGATGCCGTGACCACCGGCACCCCGGCCGCGGGGAACACCTTCGACTGCCGGGATGTTCCCACCAACCGGGACGATGACGAAAGCGAGGACGACCGTGCGGGTCGAGATCTGGACCGATATCAACTGCCCGTTCTGCTACCTGGGCAAGGCCAGGTTCGAGCGGGCGCTGGCGGAGTTTCCGCAGCGTGCGCAGGTCGAGGTGGTCCACCGTTCGTTCGAGTTGGATCCGACGCTGCCCGCGGACGAGTCCGGTCCCGTCGTCGCGAAGATCGCTCGCAAGTACGGAATCAGCGAGGCGCAGGCGGCTGCCAACGAGCGCGGCATCGGCGCGCAGGCCGCGGAGCTCGGCCTGCCGTACCTGACCGAGGGACGTGACTACGGCAATTCCTTCGACATGCACCGTCTCCTGCACTTCGCGCTGGCCGAGGGCCGCCAGGACGAACTCGTCGACGCCTTCTACAGCGCGAATTTCGCCGAGGAGACCTCCCTGTTCGGTGATGCGGAGCGGTTGGTCCGGATCGCCGTCGCGACGGGCTTCGACGAGGCCGAGGTCCGTGCCGTGCTGGCCGATCCCACCGCCTACGCCGACGCGGTCCGCGCCGACGAACGGGAGGCGGCGCGGCTCGGCGCGAACGGGGTGCCGTTCTTCGTATTCGACAGCAAGTACGGAGTGTCCGGCGCGCAACCACCTGCTGTTTTCACGCAGGCGCTGGAACGAGCCTGGGCCGATCACGAGCCCGCCTTGCAGATCGTGGGCCACGCGGACGCGTGCGGTCCGGACGGCTGCGCGGTCCCCAGCCGCGACTGACAGCGCTACGAGTTGCCGGATCCGGTCCGGCGGCGGCCGGTTCTCGCTATGGTTCGCAAATCTCCCGCGAACACAGCCTCCCGCGGACGAAGGAGACGAACCATGGCGAGCTACGGGGATCTGAAGGCACTGTTCGTCAACTGCACTTTGAAGCGCTCCCCGGAGATCAGCAACACCCAGGGGCTCATCGATCGCAGCGCCCACATCATGACCGCGCAGGGCGTTGAGGTCTCGCAGCTGCGTGCCGTCGACCACGACATCGCCACCGGCGTCTGGCCCGACATGACCGAGCACGGGTGGGCCAGCGACGAATGGCCCGCGCTACAGCGTCAGGTGATGGACGCCGACATCTTGGTGCTGGCGGGCCCGATCTGGTTGGGCGACAACAGTTCCGTCACCAAGAAGGTGATCGAGCGTCTCTACGGCAACTCCTCGATTCTGAACGAGCACGGGCAGTACGCCTACTACGGCAGGGTCGGTGGATGTCTGATCACCGGCAACGAGGACGGCGTCAAACACTGCGCCATGAACGTCCTCTACAGCCTCCAGCACCTCGGATACACGATCCCGCCGCAAGCCGACGCCGGTTGGATCGGCGAGGCGGGCCCCGGCCCCTCCTACCTGGATCCAGGATCCGGCGGCCCGGACAACGATTTCACCAACCGCAACACCACCTTCATGACCTGGAACCTGCTGCACCTCGCCAGAATGCTGAAGGACAACGGCGGCATCCCCGCACACGGCAACCAACGCTCCGAATGGGACGCGGGCTGCCGCTTCGACTTCGAGAACCCGGACTACCGCTAGCCGAGCCGCAAGTGGACCTCGAGTTCGCCGACGAGGAATCCGAGGACGCCGGACGTCGTCGACTCACTCGGTCATGCGGATCCTTGGGGTTGCACCCTCTCCAGGCTGCCCAACTGTCGCCGCATCGCCTCGCGCAGCTGCTCCAGCGCGGCCAGGAACGGCTCGTGCACCGCCCGCCACTCCGGTGAACCGGCATCCGCCCTTCCCACGGTCATGCTCTGCGCGATGAGTGCTTCCCGAATATCTCTGAGCTTGTCGTATGTCAACCAGGCAGCGTCGCAGACGGATTGCGGCGCGACCAGTTCGAGTTCGTAGATCGCGGCGACCAGCTGATTCGACCGGAATGCGGCGGTGGCCTCGGCGCGGTCCAGCGGTGTCCGGCCGATCGCCAGCGCCTGCATGGCGTTGTCCGTTTGAGTCAAAGCCATCAGGCACTTCACGTAGGTCTGGCGTTGTGTGTCTTCGACGCGCACCGACCGTTCCCGCCGCGCTCGTAGCGCATCGACGAACATCGTGGAACTCGCCCCTACGGCCGCGCCGCCCAGTGTTCCGACTACCGCCAGCCATTCCAGAGCCACAGTGCCACTGTATCCGCGAACCCCGTCTGCTGGTGCTTCTCTGAATTCGCTGCCACCGAAACGAGTTTCGTCCTCGATCTAGCGACGAACCTCCAGCGCCACCTTGTAGTTCCGCAGCACCAGCCCCAAGCACCCCGCCGCGGCTGCCGCAAGCCCGATGTACATCGAGGGATAACTGAAACCCGCATGCTGATGCAGATAGGACAGCCCCGCGGGAACACCGAATCCCAGATAGCTGACCGAGTAGAACACCGCCGTGAGCCCGGCGAGATCATCGGGTCGGGCGATGCGTTCGATTTCCTGTAGGCCCGCGACGAGGCCGATGCCGTAGCCCGCGCCGAGTACGACGGCGGTGAGGACGGTCGCGCCGAGTGTGAGTGCGCCGGAAGCCCATGTCGCGGAGAGCATTCCACAGGTGACCAAGAAGAGTCCGACGGCCGCGGCGCGGGCGGTGCCCGGCCGGTCGATGCGGCGGGCCACCGACTGGATGGCGAAGCCGCAGCCGAGGGTGATCACGGTGATCAGTGCCGAGAACGCGATGGGTGCGCCGTGCACGTGCGGCAGCATCAGTGTCGGCATCACCGCGTAAGCCGTTGCGGCGGAGGTGAACAACCACAGTGCCGCGGGCAGGGCGACGTAGCGGAAGCGGCGGTGACTCACGGCGGGAATCTTCAGGTCGTCGATGAGGCGCCGCGAGTTCAGCTCCGCGACCGCCCCCGATCCGGGTGTCGTCGTCGAGGTGTTGCCGGACGACCCGCGCAGGTTCTCCTGTGGCGGAACGGTTTCCGGCGCACGGGACATCCAGGCCGCGGCGAGGACGCAGAGGACGGCGTTGATCAGATAGGGGAGCGTGTCCGGCAGTGGCGCCCACTGCGCCAGCACCCCGGCGGCTCCGGCTCCGACCGCGAACCCGCCGGTCAGGCTCATCGCGGAGCGGCGCGCGCCGGTTCCCGCGGGCAGGGCGGGGCCGTGCGGGGGCTGCGAGAGTTCTTTCAGCCAGCTGCTGCCCACCGCCATCGCCAAGCCGAGCGCGATACCGCACAGCACCCGTCCCGCCGCGAGCGCGGGCACTGAGCCGGAGCCGAAGGCGAGCATCAGCGATCCGCTCGCGGCGACCAGTGGTGCGGGAAGCAGAAGACGGCGGCGGCCGTAGCGGTCCGAGAGCGGGCCGCCGATCAGCAGCGCGGGGACGATGCCGAGCACGTAGTAGAAGAGCAGGAGATACACCGTGGTCGGCGCAAGCCCGTGGCTCTTGTACATGACCAGCAGCGGAGTGAATTCGTTGCCGCCCCAGGCGATGGCGAACACCGCGGCGGCGACGCCCCACCATTGCTTGGTTCCGGCAGTGGATTCCGCGGGGCGTAGCGCGGTCAGGGTCGTCATCACAAGCCACGTAGCTCCAGCTGGTGCACCCCGGCCAGGTGCTCGATCAGTGCCGCCGCGAAACCGTCGACGTCACCGCCGGTGAGCAGTTCCGCCAGCCGGGCGTGCTGATCGATGATCCGGTCGATGTCCAGCGGACCGCGCCGCAACGCGACACTGTTCATCCGGCGCTGCCGCTCGCGCAGCGAATCGTAGAAGCCGGTGAGCAGCGGATTGCCCGCCGCCACGACGTAGGTGCGGTGGAAGTCGGTGTCCTCGACGGCGAAGGCGTCCAGGTCCTCGGCCGCGGCGAGCGTGCGCTGCCGGTCGAGCGAGGCGCGCAACGGCTCCGCGACGGCGCGGGGGTCGCCTGCGACCAGCGCGCGCACGGCCGCGGTCTCGACGACGTACCTGGCGTGCGCGACGTGCTCGGCTTCGTCGGGCGGGATCGGCACCACCAGCGCGCCGCGCTTGGGGTAGAGCCGCATCCACCCCTCGGTCTCCAGCCGGAGGAAGGCCTCGCGCACAGGTGTGCGGGAGGTGCCGAGCGCGGCGGCGATCTCGCCCTCGCTGATCAGCTCGCCACCGGGCAGCGCACCCGTGAGGATGCGCTCCTTGACCGCCCGATAAGCGTGCTCGGCCGATGAGTACGTCTTAGACACAAGTCGTATCTTAGGTGCGTACGCGGGTCACCGGTGTGTGTGATCGGCCACCCGGCTCAGATGAGCGTCACGATTATCGCAATGGCGGCCACCGTGAAGAGCACGACCAAGGCGATCGTCACGGCCATCGCGGCGACGCCGGTTCCGGGGAACCCGTGCCGGGTGCGCGGCTCCGGCGCGGACAGGCCGGAGGTCTGCGCGGTTTCCGGCGGAGTCGCCCCCGGGGCGACGCCACCGCCCGGTTCCAGATCCGGGGTGCGCGCGGGATCGGGGTCCATTGCCGCCATGAGTATCACTCCCCGTCGTTGGCTGGGGATTCCGGGGCGTCGGGTCGCCGTCCGGACATCTTGCGAGACAGGACCACCGCGCCGACGAGCACGGCGATCCCGATGATCACCAGTAGCTCCATGCCTGCCGGTTACCCGGGATCGCCCCGGTCAATCACGGGGCGGCGCGTTGTGGGATCTCCAGTGCGATGCGCACCGTGCTGGTGATTTCCCCAGCGATTGCCGATCGCATTGCCGAGGCGCTCGCCGCGACGGGACTATCGAAAGAGATCGCGACGTGGCGGGTCGATGTCGCTGCCTCGCGGTCGATTCCACAAGCCTGCCAACCCGTGGAAGGTGGATGGCGACGATGACATTGCGGCAGAACTCAGTGACCTATCGGGAGATGTATCGATTCCCCGTGGCGATCATGGGCACCGAGGTGGTGTTGCGGGTGGGTGCTGTGGGCGTCGTGTCCATGCCCGACTCGCTCGGCGCGCGCGTCCAGTCCTTGTTGCAGCCCGCGCAGCACGCCGGTCCCGTGTTCGCCGACCCGGACACCGGCCGGTGGGTCTTCCTGACCGCGGGCATCCCCACGTGCGACCCGGCGTACGGGTCTCTGCTCTCCGAGGCCGGCGTGCGGATCGTGGAGTGGGGTGAGCAGGTTGCGCTGCCACTGCTCAGCGAATCCAGCAAGCCCACCTCCGACGAGCGCCGCTGGCTCTGGCCGCCGGGCTACGAACTGCCGCAGCCGGGGCCGTTCGTCGCCGAATTGCTCGGCGCCATACACAGATTCGGCCATCGCGGAGATCTGCGCGGTCGCGCACTCGCCGGGTGAGCCCCGCGCAGTGGCGCTGATTACCTTGGCGTGCAGTGGTGTTCGCGCGAACAGTTTCGATGCGCCGAGGCGGGGCACCCAGCCGTCGAGAGTATCGCGCACAATCCGCTGAACGAGGTGGTCGCATCATGGCATCCGACGGGGCATGGGAGATTCCCCCGCTCGACGACGCACCGGATATCGCCCGCACGGCCGGACTGCAACCCGGCGAGACGATGGCCGACACCAGGAACTGGGCTGGTTTCGTGCTGGTCGGGATCGGAGTGCTCGCCTTGATCGCGGCCGTCGCCGTCGCGGCCCTCGGCGCCGACGGGTGGCTGCTCGCGGCCGTCATCGCGGGTGGCGCGTTGTCGGCCGGCGCCGCGCTGCTGGTGTTCGAGCGGCGGAATCGGCTTGCACGGCAACAGCATCCGAGCGATTCGCCCGCCGCGTGGCAAGGGAGCGTCCCACCGACCTGAGCCGGGCGAGGTTCTCAGGGGCCAGCCGATCCGGCGGCGGCGCGGCGACTCGGCCGGATCCGGATCAGTGGCTTCGGCAGGCCTCGCGCACGGTGTTCTTGGTCGCGTTGAACTCGTCGATGGCGTCGTTGAGCGTGTCCACGTCGACGCGGCGTTCGAGCAGGTCGGCGAGGGCGTTGGTGTCGTCGCGGTAGGCGCGCAGAGTGCTCGCGAGATCCGGCGGCAGGTCCCTGGTCACCTTCTGGTCCACGTTGCGGGCATTGGCGCGCAACGTGGAGACGGCGGCGGTGGCTTTGGCGTCGGCGTCGGGCGCGTTGATGTTGCTGGCGTCGATGTAGGCGTTGAACGAGCTCACCGAGCTCTCGTTCGCCGCGGCGAAGGCGTCGCAGGCGGCGCCCGCCGCGCGTTCGACCGCGGCCGCCCGCGACGAGGACGCCGCGGCCGAGGAGGCGGCCACTTCGGAGGTGTAGGCGGCCAACTCGGACTGGTTGACCTGGGCGTTGCCGGAGATCTGCGTGGAGCAGGCGCCGATGAAGATGATGCCGGTTGCGGTCGCTGCCGCGGCGGCGGTCAGGCCCGCACGTTCCAGTCGTCGCATGTCCGTTCGCCTTTCCCCTCGGAACGTCCAGCCGCGCACAAGACCGGACCATTCGACGGTACTTGGCGGGCCGGGTCCCGTCAGCTCGGCGTGCCGATATCGATGGTCAACCGATACCGCCGGGCGTGGACCGGGCCGACCGGTCCGCATCGAACCCGGACCTGGGCCGATGAGGACCGGTCGCGCGGTCAGCTCTGGCCGAGCATGGTGCGCATGGTGGCGATCTCCGCCTCCTGCGCGGCGATCACCGCGCGGGCCAGCGCCTGCGCGTCGGGATTGACGCCCTCGGCCAGCTCGGTCTTCGCCATATCGATCGCGCCTGCGTGGTGCTCGATCATCATCTCCAGCCACATCCGGTCGAACTCGGCGCCGGACGCCGCCTCCAGCGCAAGCATCTGCTCGGCCGACATCATGCCGGGCATGCGGTGGCCCTCGTGTCCGCTGCCTGCCGTCGGCGCGGGCTTGCCGAAGCTCTGCAACAGTGCGCTGATCTGCTCCATCTCGGGCGCCTGCGCCTTCTCGACCTCCGCGGCGAGCGCGATCAGCTGCGGGTTCTGGGTGTGGCCGGGGACCATCTTCGCCATGTCGACGGCCTGGGCGTGGTGCGGGTACATCATCTGCAGGAAGGTGACGTCGGCATCGTCGAAGTCGGTCCGGGTGGCGGAGGTGGCCGTGGCGGCGGTGCTCGACGTCGTGCCGTGATCCATGCCGGATGTCGAATCGGAATCGTCGCCACACGCGGCGGCGAACAGCAGGGCGCCCGCGGCGAAGGCGGCGAGGGTGATGCGGGTACGGGTGATGAACATGGTTGAACTCCTTGGGAATTGCGGAAAAGCACGGTGAAAAGGGCAGGCGGAAACCACGACCGTGGAATTACGGACGCGGTGGACCTGTCAGATCCGCAGAATCGACAATTCGGCCAGGGACAGCACGGTCCAAGGCGGTGGACGTTCACGTTCGGGTCGCCAGTGTCGCGGCGTCGGCCCGCGCGTGTGGTGATCGCCTGCGATCCGGTACAGCACGACGAGCAGGACCGCCATGGTGAGCACGGTCAGGATGAAGACGCAGGCATGCAGACCGGCGTGGCCGTCGCCGCAGTCGGCGCACCGGGGTTCGGCGGAGGGGCTCAACAGGAATTCGGAGTGTGTGAGTGCGCGGACGGCCAAGTGATCGGCCGACCCGGAAGCTGGTGCGTTGCCGACGATGGCAGCTTGTGCCGCGGAGTCTCCGCCGACGTCAGCCGAATCGGCCGTCGCCGCCGAGTGATCGGCGCTTGTTCGGTTGCCCTCCGCCCAGTGATCCGAGGTCGGCGCCGGGTGTGCGCCCGTGTCCGAGATGGCGGCGGCGTGATGCACCGTGACCGCCGCAAAAGGGTCTGCCGCGACGGCAGTCGCGTGGTGCGCGGCGGCCGCAGGTGTTGTGAAAATGCCGACGTGCATGGCCGCGATCCCCGCGATCAGGGTGAGCACGCCCAGCAACCGGGTGAACCCGGCTGCGTGCTGGGAAGCGTGCGGTGCGGCCACATCGATCAGGGTAGCTGGCGCCCCGCACGGCTACCTATACCCCCTTCAAGTATCCGCGATTCACCCCCCGCTCCCCGCATCCGGCCCGCTGCAATCCGAGCTGGCTTCGCAAAGGCTTCACACGCCTCGCAGAGGTTGCAGCCGCTGCGAAGCGTGTCGAAGGTCTGCGTAGTTGCTTCGGGGTCAGGGGGATGCGATGTCGATGACGAGGCGGGTGGGGTTGGAGAGGGTGGTGACCGAGAAGCCGGGCCGGTCGGCGTTGACGCCGATGAAGGACTGGGTGGTGCCTTCGAAAACAGCGGTGCGGTAGACGCCCGCGATGCCGGGTGCGCTCGGGTCGGTGGCGGGATCGGGGCCGGAGTAGGGGGTGACGCCGCTGTCGAAGGGGTAGGCCGAGCCGGTGATCTGCACTTCGAGAACGGACTGTCCGGCGACGTCGATTTCGTTGCCGCTGCCGTCCTGGATCGCGCGATCGGTGTACTGCACGATCCAGCCGGGAGTTCCGGTGCCGCCCAGGTCGTAGACGATGCGGTCATAACCCTGGTGGTGGCCGATGCGTAGGTCCGTGACTGTGAGCCCGGCGTCGTTCGAGGGCGTACCCCGCTTGGGTGACGCGTCGCCCGGTGGCTGGGCGGGCGCTTCCACGAGCGAGCCCGTGGTGGTCGGCGGAGTCGTCGTCGCGGCCGAGCCGGTTTCGGCGTCGTCGCAGCCTGCGATCAGGGCCGCAGCCACGGCGACCGTGAGCACCATCCTGTTGCGCATGGGGCTGATGTTACGCAGCGGGGCCGTCCCGGCGGGGAACAATGAGCGACCCGGCGTGTGCCGATCGGCGTGTGGCGGAATCGGGTTGCTTCGCGAGTGGGGGCGGGTCGTAAGCGCGACGCGCCCATGTGCGTGATTCGCGATGGAAGCGACCGCTTGTTCGGCGGGCCGGTTGCGTGCCGTGCCTGTGCTGGGCGCGTCTCGCGAGCATGACGCGTTCGTATGCGCGATCGCGATGGGGTCTTGGGAGCGGCCGCTTGCTCAGTGGGCCGACGGCCAGTCGTACCTGTGTGGGGCGGGTCTCGCGGGTATGGCGCGTTCGTAGGCGCGATTTGCGATAGGGGCGTTGAAAGCGACCAGTTGCTCAGCGGCTCGGCGGCCAGCCGTACCTGTGCTGGGCGGGTGGAACCACCGGCATGTTCACGGGTCGCCCATTTCCAGGTGCCGCCGATTCCCCTCGGCAAGCTGGGTCCGTCGATCGGACGGCGGACGTCCTGTCACCGGAGCCGGTGATCGATTGCTGGGCAGTTGTTTTGGAGTCTCGGGCGCTCGCGACCCGCGCCCGTCGAGGCCGCACCGCTCGTGGACGTTCGGATGTGAAGCGAAGGTCGTTCCGTTCGAGTTCCTCCGCTCGGTATCGGCGACGCGGGTCGACCGGTCGACGATCGAGTGCGCCCGAGATGTCGTATGCGCAAAACCGAATCGGCGGCCGAGCGGGCTCGGGTGCATCGACGGGACACGCCCATCCGCGGTGTCGCAGCCGGGCGCGTTCCCGTCGATCGTGCGAGTGGCCTTGTGGCAGAACGCTTCACAAGAACGACGGCGGCGCGGTGTGGGTGCCGAAGCGCGATTTGCCGGGGCGGGCGCGACTATTCGGCAACGATCTAGCACACTTGACGTGTGGACGATGTCGAGGACGTGCTTGGCCGACTGCGGCGGTATCCGGATGTGGAGGCGCTGAACCTCTATGCCGTCGATGCTGCCGACCGGCTGATCCTCGACGTGGCCGCGGACGCGATCGAGATGGCCGGTAGCGGGAAGATTGCCGTTATCGGTGACAGCTACGGCGCGCTGACGCTCGGCGCGATCGCGCGGCACGACCTGCGCGACGTCCGCGTGCACCAGGATTTGCTCACCGGCGAACTGGCGCTGGCCAACAACGCTCGCACGCTCGGGCTCGCGGACCGCTACACCGCGCACGCGCTCACCGAGGACCTGCTGAGCGGCGTCGAGGTGGTGCTGCTCCGGCTGCCCCGGGTGCTGGCGGGCCTGGCGGAAGTGGCCGAAGCGATCGCTCGATACGCCGACCCGAAGGTGAGCGTCATCGCGGGCGGTCGCGACAAGTATCTGACCAAGTCGATGAACGACGTACTGGGCGAGTCCTTTTCGGCGGTCCACGCCAGCCGCGGCAGGCAGAAGTCGCGCACGCTCTTCATCGAGGGACCGAAACCCGTTGGCGATCCCCGGTTTCCGGTGCGCGAAAGCCTGGACGAGGTGGGCATCGAAGTCGTCGCGCACGGCGCCGCGTTCTCCGGCGCGCGCCTGGACATCGGCACCAGATTCCTCTTGCAGCACCTGAAGTGGATGAAGCCGGACGCCCGCGACGCCATCGACCTCGGCTGCGGCACCGGCATCCTGGCGGTGGCGCTGGCCAAAGCGCGCCCGGCGCTGCGAGTGGTCGGCACCGATCAATCGGCCGCAGCGGTGGCCTCGGCGCGCGCCACGGCCGCCGCCAACGATGTGGCCGATCGGGTGACAGTGGTGCGCGACGACGCGATGTCCTCGGCCGCCGACAACAGCGCCGACCTGGTCCTGTGCAATCCGCCGTTCCACGTCGGCGCCGCGGTGCACACCGGCTCGGCCATCAAGATGTTCGCCGAGACCGGTCGCGTGCTTCGCCCCGGCGGCGAACTGTGGACGGTGTACAACACCCACCTCAACTACCGCGGCGTGGTGGAGCGGATGGTCGGCCACACCGAGGTGATCAGCCGGAACCGGAAGTTCACCGTGACACGGTCGGTGCGTGGCCTACACGATGTCCGGCAACGGTAGAGTCCGAATTGTCCGCCTCGGCGAACGTCTCGGGAACTCGACACGGGTGCCGGACGTTGGACCAGGCAGTTGGATATCGAGCAGCAGCTCGGCAGACAGCGGCAACGACTCCAGAAAGGCACTCACGGTGCGCACCACAAGCAATCCGGTCTTCAAGAATTTGCCCAAGCAAGAGGGCGGCGGCTACGCCAACTTCGGTTCGGGTGTAGCGGGTGCCGGGCAGTTCGGACAGCAGTTCGGTAACCAGTACCCCAACCAGTACCCGCAGCCCTATCAGCAGGCCCCGCCCACCCACCGGGCCATGACGATCGACGACGTGGTGACCAAGACCGGCATCACGCTGGGCGTGCTCGCCCTGTCGGCGATCATCGCCTACGGCCTGACCACGGCCAACACCGGCCTCGCGCCGCTGTTCGTCATCGTCGGCGGCCTGACCGGCCTGGTGCTGGTGCTGATCGCCAGCTTCGCCAACAAGATGGACAACCCGGCGCTCGTGCTGGGTTACGCGGTCGCCGAGGGTTTGTTCCTCGGTGCGCTGTCGTTCATGTTCACCGACATCACCTTCGGTGGCGCAGGCGGTAGCACGCTGATCGTGCAGGCCGTGCTGGGCACCTTCGGTGTGTTCGCGGGCATGCTCGTCGTCTACAAGACGGGCGCGATTCGCGTGACGCCGCGGTTCACCCGCATGATCGTCGGCGCCCTCATCGGCGTCGTCGTGCTCATGCTCGGCAACCTGATCGCGAGCTTCTTCATCGACGGCGGCCTCGGCCTGCGCGACGGCGGCCCGCTCGCCATCGTGTTCAGCCTGGTCTGCATCGCGATCGCCGCGTTCAGCTTCCTGCTCGACTTCGACGCCGCCGACCAGCTGATCCGCGCGCAGGCGCCGGAGAAGGCCGCCTGGGGCGTGGCGCTCGGCCTGACCGTCACCCTGGTCTGGCTCTACGTCGAGATCCTGCGACTGCTGAGCTACTTCCAGAACGACTAGCGACCGCCGCGGGCTGAGAATCGTCGGAATGTCTTCCGCCTGACAGCTGCGGTCGGAAATACATAACAAGGGCGGCCACCAGGGAAACCTGGTGGCCGCCCTTGTCGTCGGTCCTTGTCGTCGGCCGCACTGGTTGTCGGGCGTCCCGCACCTGTCGGACCGCGATCCGACTGATCGCGCAGGACGGAGGCGCTGCCTGATCGCGCTGGATGGAGGCGTCGGAGTGCGCAGCGGCCAGAAGCGCCCGCGAACGACAGAGCGGCCCCCGATCCCATCAGGATCGAGGGCCGCTCGGCGAGACGAACTATCAGCTCAGCCGCTCGATGACCATCGCCATGCCCTGGCCGCCACCGACGCACATGGTCTCCACACCGAACTGCTTGTCGTAGGTCTGGAGGTTGTTGAGGAGCGTGGTGGTGATGCGGGCGCCGGTCATGCCGAACGGGTGGCCGAGGGCGATGGCGCCGCCGGAGACGTTCAGCTTGTCCTCGTCGATCTTCAGCTCGCGAGCCGAGCCGAGCACCTGCACGGCGAAGGCCTCGTTGATCTCGAACAGGTCGATGTCGTCGACCGTCTTGCCTGCCAGCGCCAGCGCGCGCTTGACGGCCTCGATCGGGCCGAGGCCCATGATCTCCGGCGACAGGCCCGAGACGCCGGTGGACACGATGCGCGCCAGCGGGGTCAGGCCGAGTTCCTTGGCCTTGGTGTCGCTCATGATGACCAGCGCGGCGGCGCCGTCGTTGAGCGGGCAGCAGTTGCCCGCGGTGATGGTGCCGTCCGGGCGGAAGACCGGCTTCAGCTGGGAGACGGCCTCGTAGGTGACGCCGGCGCGCGGGCCGTCGTCGGTGGAGACCACGGTGCCGTCGGGCAGGGTGATCGGGGTGATCTCGCGCTCGAAGAAGCCGTTCTTGATGGCCTCTTCCGCGCGGTTCTGCGAGCGCACGCCCCAGCGGTCCTGGTCCTCACGGCTGATGCCGGTGGAGCTGGCGACGTTCTCGGCGGTCTGGCCCATCGCGATGTAGGCGTCCGGGATCAGGCCGTCCTCGCGCGGGTCGTGCCAGACGCCCGCGCCGCCCTCGGCGGTCTTCGCGGTCCGGGCCTGGGCCTCGGCGAACAGCGGGTTCTGGGTGTTCGGCCAGCTGTCGGACGAGCCGCTGACGTAGCGCGAGACGGTCTCGACACCGGCCGAGATGAAGACGTCGCCCTCGCCCGCCTTGATGGCGTGGAAAGCCATCCGGGTGGACTGCAGCGAGGAGGCGCAGTACCGGTGCACGGTGGTGCCGGGGAGGGTGTCGAATCCCAGCTGCACGGCGACGATGCGAGCGATGTTGAAGCCCTGCTCGCCGCCCGGGGAACCACAGCCGAGGATCAGGTCATCGATCTGGGTGGGGTCGAGCGCAGGAACCTTGTCGAGCGCCGCGCGCACGATCTGGGTGGTCAGGTCGTCGGGCCGCATGTCGACCAGCGAGCCCTTGCGGGCCCGGCCGATGGGGGAGCGGGCGGTCGAAACGATAACTGCCTCTGGCATGAGGGCTCCTTCGTGCTTGCTGCTCAGTTTTGTACTGGCACCTCTATGTGTACCTAACCTGTCGAGCGCCGGGAACGCCGCCCCGGCCATTGCGCGCTTCGGCGTCGTCGACTGCGACCGCGCCGGATTTCTGAGCAACCAGCCCGCGCAGCCGGGCCGCCAAACGTCGGTGCGGGCCGTGCGCGTCCCGGTCGGTGTTCAGCCCCCGCTGTTCGAGGGCCGTGAGCAGCGCGGGAAGCACCCGCGCCGCCGCCAGTTCGTAGCCCGCGGCCGAGGGGTGGAAGCCGTCGGCGGAGAACATCTGCTCGGGGTCGGTGCGGAATTCCCGGCCCAGCTCGCCCAGCGCTACCGGATGCCCGCCCGCGGCGGTGGTGACCGCGAACTGGGCCTTGCCCAGTCGCACGCTCCAATTGCGCACGATGGCGCGCAGCGGCTGCGGGATCGCGGACACCGCGCCCAGATCGGGACAGGTGCCGACCACGACGACGCTGCCCGCCAGGTGCAGCCGGGCCACCGCGGCGCCGAGCCTGCGCGCCGAGGCGCCGATGGAGTGCTTCTTGGTGATGTCGTTGGCGCCGATGAAGATCACCGCCGCGTTCGGCGGCGGTCCCGCGACGAACATGGCGTCCACCTGACCGGCGAGGCCCTTGGAGGTGGCGCCGGAAATCGCCTTGGTGCTCAACCGGATTCGCTTCCCGCTGGCCTCGGCCAGGGCGCGGGCGATGCGCACGCCGGGCACCCCGTCGGCGGTCAGGCAGCCGACACCGGCCGCGGTGGAGTCGCCGAAGATCATCAGGTGCAGGTCGGCGTGCTTGCCGGTGCGCCACGGCTCAGGTGCGCCGCAGCCGGCGGTATAGATGCCGTCCGCCTCCGGCGGCTTCGAGGTGTCGCGGCCGATGACGCCGCGCGCGACGCCCGCCTGCGCCATGAGCAGCCGATACGCGGCCCACGATGCGGTGCCCGCCCCGGAACCGGCGAGCAACGTCGCAGCACCGGTGACGGCGGCCGTTCGCCAGCTGATCCGAGGTGCTCCCACGCTCCGGAATTTTACGGGCTCGGACGGAACCAAGTCCCGAGCGAGCGCCTTTGTGCCGGTGCTCAGGCGACGTCGAACGTGCCGCGCGCGGGAATGCTCAGGGCGTCGGTGGTGACGGTGACCTCGATGCGGCCCGGCCCGGTGTCCTGGAACAGCGCGTACTGGATGCTGCCGTAGATGCCGGTGACCACGGTGTTCTCGTAGGCGCCTGTCGCTCCGGTGTTCAGATTGCGCCACGCCACGGTGGTGCGCACCTCGCACAGCGGCGCCAGGGGGTACGGGCCGGGACCGATGCCGGCGACCGGCAGCGCGCGGACGTTCAGGATGGCGCGGCCCGGCCACTCGGGGCTGGTGTCCGCCCAGGTCTGAATGGCGGTCCAGCAGAGTCCGCCGTGCGCCATGGTCGGCACGTGCGGGAACGTCACGGTGCCTGCGTTGGCCTGCGCACCGGTCCCGATCAGCGCGGCCGCCGCCGTCGCAGCGAGGACGGTGGCGGCGCGAGTGATAGTGGGCTGCCTCATGTTTCCCGATCCTAAGGGCGGTCGGCTCGCCGTGTGGCGTGTCGCCGCCGGGACGCTCCGGCCTGACGTGCGCGAACTCACAGCAGACCCTTCTGCAACGATGGGGCTATGCGCATCGCGGATCACGTCGTGGACCTCATCGGCAACACGCCCCTCGTTCGGTTGAACAGTGTGGTGGCGCCGACCGACGGACTCGTCGCGGCCAAGATCGAATACCTGAATCCGGGCGGCAGTGCCAAGGACCGGATCGCGGTGAAGATGATCGACGCCGCCGAGAAGGCCGGACTGCTGAAGCCGGGCGGCACCATCGTCGAGCCGACCTCGGGTAATACCGGCGTCGGGCTGGCGTTGGTGGCGCAGCAGCGCGGCTACAACTGCGTGTTCGTCTGCCCGGACAAGGTCTCCGAGGACAAGCGCAACGTGCTGCGCGCCTACGGCGCCGAGGTGGTGGTCTGCCCGACCGCCGTGCCGCCGGACCACCCGGACAGCTACTACAGCGTCTCCGATCGCCTGGTCCGCGAGATCGAGGGCGCGTGGAAGCCGGACCAGTACTCCAACCCCGGCGGCCCCGCGAGCCACTACGAGACCACCGGCCCGGAGATCTGGCGCGACACCGAAGGCAAGGTCACCCACTTCGTGGCGGGCGTCGGCACCGGCGGCACCATCACCGGCACCGGCCGCTACCTCAAGGAAGTCTCGGGCGGCAAGGTCAAGATCATCGGCGCCGACCCCGAGGGGTCGGTGTACTCCGGCGGCACCGGTCGCCCGTACCTGGTGGAGGGCGTCGGCGAGGACTTCTGGCCCTCGGCCTACGACCCGGCCGTGCCGGACGAGATCATCGCGGTCTCCGATGCCGACTCCTTCGACATGACCCGCAGGCTGGCCCGCGAGGAGGGCCTGCTGGTCGGCGGTTCCTGCGGCATGGCCGTGGTCGCCGCCATCGAGGTGGCGCGCCGCGACCCGGACGCGGTCGTCGTGGTGCTGCTGCCCGACGGTGGCCGCGGCTACCTCTCCAAGATCTTCAACGACGAGTGGATGAGCTCCTACGGCTTCCTGCGCAGCCGCCTCGACGGCAGCCCGGAACCGCTGGTCGGCGACGTGCTGCGCGGCAAGTCCGGCGAGCTGCCCGACCTGGTGCACACGCACCCGTCGGAGACGCTGCGCGACGCCATCGAGATCCTGCGCGAGTACGGCGTCTCGCAGATGCCGGTCGTCGGCGCGGAGCCGCCGGTCATGGCCGGTGAGGTGGCGGGCAGCGTCACCGAGCGCGATCTGCTCTCCGCGGTCTTCGAAGGCCGCGCGCAGCTCACCGACTCGGTGGCCGAGCACATGAGCCCGTCGTTCCCGCTGATCGGCTCCGGCGAGCCGATCTCCGCCGCCACCAAGGCGCTCTCGGACACCGACGCGTTGATGGTCGTCGAGGACGGCAAGCCGGTCGGCGTCATCACCCGCCACGACCTGCTCGGCTTCCTGAGCACCGGCCGCATCGGCCACTGACCCGCGCGCCGTCGCGTACGGCTGACGCCACACAGCGTCCGAACGCCTCACAGCGCCGGTGCCGGTGTGGGGCGTCGACCGGGTGTGCGGGAAGCCAGAAAGGAACCCCGGCGCGCGGGCCCGGCTCGGCGAGCAGCGCCGAGGTTTCGTTGTCCGGCGGCAGGCCGACGGCGTCGGCCCACATGTCGACGGCGCGATCCAGCAGTCGTCGCCTGCTGTCGCCGCCCGGATCGCCGGTCGGCTGCTGATCGATCAGTTCGCCGATGATCGTCATTCAGATCTCGATGCCGCCGCGGTCGGTGACGCCGATGCCCGCGAGATTGTCGAGCAGCATCAGAGTCATTGGGCTGTGGATAATCCGGCCGCCGCGGCGCGTAGGGCAAATTCTTCGCAAATTACGATTTCAAGTGCCGCGCGGAGGTATAACCGGGCCTGGACATCGCCTCGGCAATCGCCATGGCGTAATCGGATAGCGAAGGGAAGGGCGCCTTGTACACCTCCAGTTTGGCTATCGATTTCCAGCAAGGGCTTTCGGACGCGTGGAGTTCGATCGCGACGTTCGTGCCCAAGCTCGCGGGTTTCTTGGTCATCCTGCTCATCGGCTGGATCGTCGCCAAGGTGGTGGCGACCGTCGTCGACAAGGTGCTGGAGCGGGTCGGCTTCGACCGGCTCGTCGAGCGTGGCGGGATCGAGCAGATGCTGGCACGCAGCAAATACGACGCTTCGGACCTGATCGCCCGGATCGCCTACTACGCGATCCTGCTGATCGCGCTGCAACTCGGCTTCGGCGTCTTCGGCCCGAATCCGGTCAGTGACATGCTCGACGGCATCGTCTCCTGGCTGCCCAAGGCCGCGGTCGCGATCATCATCCTGGTCGTCGCCGGTGCGGTCGCCCGCGCGGTGCGCGAGATGGTAACCAGCGTGCTCGGCGGCCTGTCCTACGGCGCCGTGCTCGGCAGTTCGGCCGCGGTGTTCGTCTGGAGTGTCGGCATCATCGCGGCGCTGAACCAGATCGGCGTCGCCACCTCGGTCACCACCCCCATCCTGATCGCCGCGCTCGCCACCGTCGGCGGCATTCTGGTGGTCGGTGTCGGCGGCGGTCTCGTCCGGCCGATGCAGCGCCGCTGGGACGTCTGGTTGCGCAACCTCGAAGAGGAGATGCCCGCGGTCAGGGGCCACGCGGAGGCCTACCAGCGCGGCCGTGAGGACGTTTCCCGCGAGCAGCAGTGGTCGCCGCGCAGATCCGCGGCCGCGCAGCAGTGGACCCCGGAGGGGGTCATGACGAGTGGACGTCCGCGGGGCGGCTACCCGGAACAGCGCGGCGGTTACACCCAGGCCGGTGGCTACGGCCAGGGCGGCGGCCACCCGCAGGGCGGTCAGGGTGGCGGCTATCCGCAGGGCGGTCAGAGCGGTGGCTACCCCGAGGGCGCCGGATACTCCGAGGACGCCGGGTACCCCGAAGGCGGACAGCGCGGCTATCCGCAGGCCGGGCAGGGCGCGACCTACCCGCAGGGCAGCGGCTATCCGCAGGACGGGCAAGGTGGGAACTACTCGCAGGGCGGCTACGCCCAGGGCAACGGCGACTACACCGAATACGGCGGCGACCCGCGCGATACGCGATAGGACCGCCCATTGAAACGTCCGCCCCGGGTACGCGCCCGGGGCGGACGTTTCGCGAGAACGTCAGGCCAGGCGCGCGGCGTGCAGGCAGACTCCGGCGAGACGCAGTTGCAGCCAGTCGGCGTCCACCCAGCCCAGCGGATCTTCGGGTGCGGCGCTGACGAACGGGACCGTGCCGGCGTCCGCGGGCCCGGCGTGGTCGAGCAGCCCCCTGGCGTATCCGGCGAGCAGCACCGCGGCGGGCACCGAGCCCGCGTCTTCGACGCCGAAGTCGAGGATGTCGCGCACGGCGGCCGCGTGCTGATCGAGGGCCGCCGAGACCACCGGGAATTCCGCGGCGGCGATGCGCGCCGGCGCCCCGTGCGTCGTGTTCAGGCGGTTCAACAATCGGCGCGCCGAAACTTCGAGCAACGCGGGGCCCAGCAAAAACACTCGTTCATGCTAACAATCGGCATGAAGATATGAAATTGTGATGTTCAACTAAATGCCTGCGCGTGGTCGAATTTCCAGCAAATTACTCGCGAGCGTGTGATCAGCGGAACGCGTTCGCGTCGGTGAGCGCCTTGCCGAGCACGAGCTGGTGCACCTCCGCGGTCCCCTCGTAGGTGAGCACCGACTCCAGATTGTTGGCGTGCCGCAGCACCGGGTAGTCGAGGGTGATGCCGTTGGCGCCGAGGATGGTTCGGCACTCGCGGGCGATGGCGATGGCCTCCCTGGTGCTGTTCAGCTTGCCCGCGCTGATCTGTTCGGCGCTGATCTCGCCGCGATCCTTCAGCCTGCCGAGGTGCACCGCGAGCAGCTGTCCCTTGCCGAGCTCCAGCGCCATGTCGGCCAGCTTGCCCTGGGTGAGCTGATAGGCGGCCAGCGGCTTGTCGAAGACCTCGCGGGACCTGGCGTAGTCGATGGTGGAGCTGAGGCAGTCGCGGGCCGCGCCGAGGGCGCCGAAGATGATGCCGAAGCGCGCCTCGCTCAGGCAGGCCAGCGGCGAGCTCAGCCCGCCCGATTCCGGCAGCACCGCGTCGGCGGGCAGGCGGACGTCGTCGAAATCGAGCTCGGCCGTGATGGATGCCCGCAGCGACAGCTTGCGGTGCATCTCCCGCGCGGTGAAGCCCGGCGTCCCCGCGGGCACCAGGAAACCGCGCACCACGGGCTTGGCGTCGCCGTCCTCGGCGTAGGCCCACACCACCGCGACATCGGCGACCGAGCCGTTGGTGATCCACATCTTCGACCCGTTGAGCACCCAGTCGTCGCCGTCGCGCTTGGCCCTGGTGCGCATGCCGCCGGGGTTGGAGCCGAAATCGGGTTCGGTCAGCCCGAAACAACCCAGCGCGGAGCCCGCGGCCATCTCCGGCAGCCACCGCTGCTTCTGCTCCTCGGAGCCGAACTTGTGGATCGCGGTCATCGCGAGTGAGCCCTGCACCGACACCATGCTGCGCACGCCGGAATCGACCGCCTCCAGCTCCTGGCAGGCCAGGCCGTAGGCCGTCGCGGACATCCCCGCGCAGCCGTAACCCTCCAGGTGCATGCCGAGCAGGCCGAGCTTGCCCAGCTCCGGCGCGATCTCGCGGGCCGGGAAGGTGCCCGCCTCGAACCAGTCCGCGATGTGCGGTCGCAGCCGCTGCGCGGCGAAGGCGGCGACGGTGTCCCGGATCTCCCGCTCCTCGCCGGAGAGCAGGGCATCGATCGCGAACAGTTCTTCGACAGTCACCATGCACTCAGCGTAAGTTGCGCCGCCGGGGGAAGTCGTCCGGATGGAACCCGTCGGCAATGCGGGCCCGGCCGTAAGGACGCCGATCGGGGTGAGACGGGTGTCACGGCGCGCCCCGGCCGGATAGCCCGAAAGTGGCTCCCTCTAGAGTGTCCCCATGAGTGAGCTGGGATTCTCCACACGCGCCGTGCATGCCGGATTCGATCCCGACCCCCAGACCGGCGCGGTCAACGTGCCCATCTACGCGAGCTCGACCTTCGCTCAGGACGGAGTCGGCGGTCTGCGCGGCGGCTACGAGTACGCGCGCACCGGCAACCCGACGCGGACCGCGCTCGAGGCCAACCTGGCCGCACTCGAATCCGGCCGCTACGGACGGGCTTTCGCGTCCGGCATGGCCGCGACCGACTGCGCGCTGCGCGCCACGCTGCGCCCCGGCGACCACATCGTCATCCCGGACGACGCCTACGGCGGCACCTTCCGGCTGATCGACAAGGTGTTCAGCCAGTGGGGCATCGAGCACTCGCCCGCGCACGTGTTCAACACCGATGAGATGCGCGCCGCGATCCGCCCGAACACCAAGCTCATCTGGGTCGAGACCCCGACCAACCCGCTGCTCAGCATCGGCGACATCCCCGCGCTCGCCGACGTCGCGCACGCCGCGGGCGCGAAGCTGGTGGTGGACAACACCTTCGCCACTCCGTACCTGCAGCAGCCGCTGCTGCTCGGCGCCGACATCGTGGTGCACTCGACCACCAAGTACCTCGGCGGACACTCCGACGTGGTGGGCGGCGCGCTGATCACCAACGACAAGGAACTGGACGCGGCGTTCGCGTTCCTGCAGAACGGTGCGGGCGCGGTGCCCGGCCCGTTCGACGCGTTCCTCACGATGCGCGGCACCAAGACGCTCGCGGTGCGGATGGAGCGGCACTGCGACAACGCGGAGACCCTCGCCGAGTTCCTCTCCAAGCATCCGGCCATCTCCCAGGTCATCTACCCCGGCCTGCCCGAGCATCCCGGACACGTCGTGGCCGACAAGCAGATGCGCCGGTTCGGCGGCATGATCTCGGTGCGCCTGCACGGCGGCAAGGAAGCGGCGCACGATTTCTGCTCGCGCACAAAGATCTTCACTCTCGCCGAGTCGCTGGGCGGCGTCGAATCGCTGATCGAGCACCCCGGCGCCATGACGCACGCGTCCACCGAGGGCTCGCTGCTGGAGGTGCCCGCCGATCTGGTGCGGCTCTCGGTCGGCATCGAGGACATCAGCGACCTGCTGGCCGACGTCGAGCAGGCGCTCGCGAAGTAAGGGCAGACACGGGAATGGATACGACGAAGCGGCCGCACTCGGTATCGAGTGCGGCCGCTCGCGTATCGGTCGGGTTTTCTCGGCCAGGATCCGGTCGGCGACCGAATCGGCGCCTGCGCGCCCACGGTGGGCGCGCGGCGGGCTCAGCTGTGGTACGGCTCGGCGCTGACCAGCGTCACCTTCATGGTGTTGCCGTTCGGCAGCGTGTACTCGCGGGTCTCGCCGACCTTCGCGTCGATGAGCGCGCCGCCGAGCGGAGAGTTCGGCGAGTACGTCTCCAGGTTGGAGTCGCCGCGCAGGCCCTCTTCGCGGGTCGCGATGAGGAAGGTCTCGGTGTCGGACTCGTCGCCGTCGTAGTAGACTTTCACGACCGAGCCCGGCAGCGCAACGCCGGACTTGGTCGGCGCGACGCCGACTTTGGCGGTGTTCAGCAACTCCTGGAGCTGGCGGATGCGAGCCTCCTGCTGGCCCTGCTCCTCACGCGCCGCGTGGTAGCCGCCGTTCTCCTTGAGGTCGCCCTCTTCCCGACGTTCGTTGATCTCCGCGGCGATGACCGGACGGTTGGCGATGAGCGCGTCGAGTTCGCCCTTGAGCCTGTCGTGCGACTCCTGGGTCAGCCAGGTCACGTTCGTCTCGGTCATCTCGATCACTCCCTAGTAGTTGTTCCCGGCGGGCCGGGATTCCCTGATGCACTGTTGCCTACCCACCCGAGGGAGGGCATGCACCAGCCGACGGCTAGAGCGATCCCCGGGGGGTGGTTCCACGAACCCCGTCAGGACGTTCCGGACAAACCCGAAAACCCGGAACATGCAGCGCTGGCCGCCAATGCAGCAAACACGGCTCCGGGGTGCGGAACCGTGTATCACGCCATTTTAGCATGAATCACAAACATGCAGGTCGGAGTTTGTTTTGCCGACGTCGCGTCGCCGATTCACCCCTCGATGCGCCGATCTGGGCGGGTGATCATCCCGCGCGGAGACGCTGAATCAGCCGGCCCGGAGGTATGCGGGAACGTGGTCGCTGCATCCGTAGACGTTGCCCGCGGCGGGTCGCGCGGAGGAGCGGACCGTGGTGGTGAGCTCGATGGTCCCGCTCGTCGACGGCGCGATCAGTACCTCGCGGCGGCCCACCTCGGCCCCGTCCCTGTCCATCGCGCGCACGAAGCAGACCACCGGTTCACCGGGCTCGTCGCGGGTGACCTTCATCCGGATGGTCATGGTGGACTCGTCGACGATCGTGTAGCCGAGCTGCTCGGCGTCGATGTCCTTCGGACCGAACTTCTGGAACCCGAGGAAGGCGATGCCCAGTCCAGCGGCCACCACGGCGACGCCGAGCGCCAGGGCCACCTTGCGCCGGGGCGTCCGCGGTTTCGTCCCGTAGCGGTCGGCGTGTCGCCGCGCCTGGTCGGCGGCCGAGTCGCCGCTGCTTTCGGGCGTGGGATCGCTCGTCACTGGTCGCTCCCGGGGGGTACGTCGGAACAAAAGACGGTCGAATGGAACTATAGGGAACGAAGACCCGACACCCGCGACCGAGAGCGATGGTGAACGAGACGTGAGTGGCCTTCGCCTCATGGCGGTGCACGCCCACCCGGACGACGAATCCAGCAAGGGTGCTGCGACGACCGCCCGATACGCCGACGAGGGCCACGAGGTCCTCGTCGTGACGTTGACCGGCGGCGAACGCGGCAGCATTCTCAACCCCGCGATGGACACACCCGGGGTGCTGGAGCGCATCGATGAGATCCGGCGCGACGAGATGGCGGCCGCGGCCCGCGCGCTCGGCGTGCGCCAGACCTGGCTCGGTTTCGTCGACTCCGGCCTGCCCGAGGGCGACCCGCTGCCGCCGCTGCCCGAGGGCTGCTTCGCGCTGGTGCCGCTGGAGGAGGCGACCGAGGCGCTCGTGCGCGTGGTGCGCGAGTTCCGGCCGCACGTGATCACCACCTACGACGAGACCGGTGGCTACCCGCACCCCGACCACATCCGCTGCCACCAGGTGTCGGTGGCCGCGTTCGAGGCGGCGGGCGATCCGGAGCGTTTCCCCGACGCGGGCGAGCCGTGGACGCCGCTCAAGCTCTACTACGACCACGGCTTCAGTATGAAGCGGCTGGAGCTGTTCGCCGCCGAGTACGAGCAGTTGGGCGAGCCCTTCCCGCTGCAGCAGTGGCTGGATCGCATCCGCGCTTACGCCGTGGAACGCGGCGACGTGATGTCCAGGGTGACCACCCAGATCGAATGCGGTAAGTACTTCCCGCAGCGCGACGACGCGCTGCGCGCGCACGCCACCCAGATCGACCCGAACGGCGCCTTCTTCGCGATCCCGCTGGAGATGCAGCAGCGCCTGTGGCCGACCGAGGAGTTCGAGCTGGCCAAGACCCGGGTGCGCACCGCCATCCCGGAGACCGACTTGTTCGCGGGCATCGAGGACGCGACCCAGTGATGTTCGAACTGCTCGCGCAAACCCCCGGAACTCCCACGGGCCCCGAATTCGGCAAGGCCTCGCCGCTGGGCCTTGCCATCATTCTGTTGCTGCTCGCGGGCACCTTCCTGCTGGTGCGCTCGATGAACCGGCACCTGAAGAACCTCCCGCCGACCTTCGAGCCCGAGCATCCGGAACCGGATCAGGAGGCCGACGAGGGAACCGATCACGGTGCGGTGCACCGCACCGACGGGCCCGACGACGCCGGGACCGAGGGGCAACCCCGACCCAGTTGAGCCCCGGTCGATCGTCGGCGTGACAACGCGAATTCGTCGATGAGCGGGGGGGTTTCGAGAGCGAGGCGCGCAGCCTTGTCGAGTGGGCTGACGCGCGTGATCGGGTGCCGAGTTCGTCACAGCTCGCGCGGTAGCCGGTTTCCGGACCGGCGTTCCGGCTCCCTGCCAGCAGACTTTTAGTTCTGTTGTCGCGCAATGCTTTTGCCGACGTAGGCGGGCGCTGCCTGGCTCGCCGATTCTCGATTGTCCTCGGGGCGCAACCGTTTTCGACGCGGTGCGGGGCCTGCGCCCGGCCCTGTGCGTCGGCCGACGCCTGTCACCAGGTCGTGCTATCAATGCACGAACTCCGCTCGACCGAAGGATGCCCATGGACACTCTGATCGGCCAGATCGACCGCGCTCTCGACATGACCGGCGCGATCGTCGCCGCAGTCGACGACGACCTGCTCGCCGCGCCGACGCCGTGCAGCGACTGGGATGTGCGGGCGGTGCTGAACCACACGGTGGGTGGGATGCACTCCTTCGCGGCCGCATTGAGTGGGAACGATCCGCGCGGTGCGCGCGGCGACGACTGGCTGGGCGGAGACCCGCAGGGCGCCTACGCGGCCGCGGCCGAGGTGGACCGAGCCGTATGGCGCAGGCCCGACGTGCCGACCGCGACGGTCGAGCTCGGTCTCGGCCGCATGCCGGGCCCGGCCGCCGCGATGATCCACCTCACCGAGGTGCTGGTGCACGGTGTGGACATCGCCCTGGCGATCGATCGGCCCGACTTGGCCGACGACGCGCTGTGTGCCGAGATGCTCGCGACCATGCGGGCCATGGGCGGCATCGATATCTTCCGCACGCCCGGCATCTACGAGGCCGAGGTGCCGATCCCGGACGACGCGCCGCCGCACCGCAAGCTACTGGCTTACACCGGGCGCAAGTGGTGAAACGTACCGTGTGGTGACCGGTCGTGCGGTGGCCGGTCGTGCGGTGGCCGGTCGTGCGGTGGCCGGTCGTGCAGCGGTCGACCGCGCGGTGGCCGGTCGTGCGGTGGTCAGCCTTACGGTGACCCGCCGCGCGGTGCCCGATCCCCGCGCAGGCCGATCACGCCGAACGCCGCACCGGTTGCCGCAGAATCGTCCTGGTGCGCTCACCGGGGACTTTGCGCGGATCGGTCAGATAGATCTCGTGGTGGCGGCCGTGCGGCGTCAGCCCCTCGGCCGCCATGAACTTCTCCATCCGGTCCAGCGTCTCCGGCTCCGTCGCGTACGGCCCGACGTGCAGCGCCTGCACCGACTCGCCCTCGACCAGGCGCTCGAAACGCACGGGCCCCTCGCCGATCATCGCCGCGGTGACCCCCTCCGGCATGCGGATCATCATCGTCCAGTGCCACTGCTCGCGCGGCACCGACAGCGGCGGCTCGTCGGACTCGACCCACCACAGACCCTCGAGCTTCGGCACCACGAAATCCCGTCCGTCCGCCTTCGCGAGCTTCTTGGCCCGGTAGGCGGCCTGATAGAGCAGGGCAACGGCCTCGGTGTACTCCGGTCCGGTGGGGGCGCCCGAGCCGGTGATCATGGCGTAGTCGTAGCCATCGAATGTGCGTAGACCCGGGTCGGCGGGCGCGGTGTAGTACTGCTTGTCGCTCTTGGCGAGATCGATTTTCACGGTGTCTCCCTACTGTCGGCTTTGGGTCGAGCCTCGGGTCTCCAGCGGCGGGAGAGTCAAGAGGACCGAATCCGTCGGCAGGCGGGTGTGACCGGAGCGACGGCACTCGCTTTACAATTTCCGCCTGAACTGATGAAGCCAAGCGTGTTCTGATCTTCGATCAAGGAGCATGATGTACTTCTCTCGGAGCGAAAACCGTTTCAACCCACCCGAACTCGGCCAGTCGGGCGGTCGGAACGTCCTCGAGGTGCCGCTCGTCGGCCGCAGGGTGCGCGAGGTCGTCGTTGTCGGCAGCGGCAAGGACTGGGAGATGTCGGTCGAGCTCGAGGATGGGCTGGCCATCGGCATCGCGATCTCGGACTTCAGCATGTCCTGTTGTGCCGGTATGTATTGCGCCACAACAGGTATCGATGATTTGAATCTCCAGACCCGGTACTGGGGCGAGGATCTGCGCATCGAAGCGTTTCGGCTCGAAATGTCCAGCTGGTCGGACGATGAGGCGGTTGCCCAGGAGTTTTTCCGTGATGGGCAGCAGTGGATCGCTGAAGGGTTCCATGGCGAGCTGCCGTACGCAGCCTCGGCGTACCTCGCTTTGCGATGACCTCCGGTGCCACGTGATGTTCCAGTGATGCGCCGAACTCTTTCGCGTAGATCGCGCAACTCAGGGTGCGGGGGTTGACCACAGGGCGCTGATCGGCATGGCCAGCATTTTGGGTCCGAAGGGAAGGGTCTGCTTTCCGGTGTGCAGGACGAGGCCCACGCGGAAGTCGTCGCCGAGTCGTTCGGCGAGGTGGCGGAGGCCGCGAAAGTCGTTGGGGCTGACCGTTGATGCCGCCTTGACTTCGACACCGACCACCTCACCTCGCCGGTTCTCCAGGACGGCGTCGACTTCGACCTGATCGCGTGTGCGGTAGTGGAAGAGTTCTACTTCCTCGTCGGACCAAGTGATTTGACGGGCCAGTTCCATGAGAACGAATCCCTCGAGGAGCGGGCCGAACTGGCCGGTGGGGCGGAGTAAGCTGCGGGTGTCGGCGCCGATCTGGTGCGCCGCGATCCCCGAGTCGACGAAGGCGAGTTTAGGGGTGGTGGTGGCGCGGGTGCTGATGTTGCGGGACCAAGCCGGAATCCGTTTGCTGGTTGATCTGCCGCCATGATACTGGTTGATCTGCCGCAGCTTGCCTGGTGGAACCGCCGGTACTCCGCTGGTTGGTCTGCCGCTCGGCTATTCGGCGAACACCCAGTACCTCTGTACATGCGCATCCCGGACCCGAGATCTTTGCCGTCACTGTAGAGCGGCATGGCGACAACAACTTTCGACCACAGGGCCGACTCCGTACCGGACATAGCGCACCCGCTCACCTGACGCGGCCGTGTCCTCATCGCCTTCGACCCGTGGCGCTGCCGCATCCTGTTGGCGGCGGGGGACGAAGCGGGGGCCTGCGCCTGAGCGGTCGAGCGCTGACGCACCCGCCCCTCAGGCACCACCGGTGAGCGTCAGTTGCCGACAACGGCGCAATCTTCGGCGACTCGGGTCACCGGTAGCCGAACGGTTTCAGGTCTCGCTCGCCCACGGCCCAGCGGTGGGCGGCGCGGCCGGAGCCGCCGCCCTCGTGTGGGGGTCAGGCGTGCTGTGCCCCGCGTGCCAGCAGCAGCAAGGTGTCGACGAGTTCCTCGGCAGGCGCGCCGGTGGCCAGGCTGCGTAGTTGCAGTCCGAAGACCAGCGCGACGGCGGTGCTCGCCAGTCGCTCGGCGTCGGGTACACCGAGACCGGTGAGGATCCGGGCGGCCAGCTGGTCGTATGCGCCGAAGCACTGCGCGGCCGCGGTGCGCAGCCGCTCGTCGCGGCCGGCCTGGACATAGAGCTCGAAGGGTGCGATGTACCTGCTGTCGGACTGCGTGCACCCGGCGATCTGGCCGACCGTGGCGGAGGCCCGATCGATGTCCATTCCGTCGGTCTGGCACTGGTCGGCAAGCTCGGTGAAGCGCCGGGTCTCCTCTGCGACGAAGTGCAGCAGGCTCTCACGCAGCATCTCGTGCTGGGTCGTGAAGTGGTAGGTGACCGAGCCGAGGGAGACGTTGGCCTCCTTGGCGATCCGCCGGTTGGTGACCCCGGCGACGCCGTCCTCGCCGATTATGCGCAGGACGGCGTCGATGATGCTCTGCCGGGTTGCGGAGGGCTTGGACATGGCGGTCATTGTGCCACCGGTACGGCGGCGTTGGGGCGGCGGTCGTCGGCCGATCGTGCGGTCCCGACGGGCGCGTGGTGCCGACGGGCGCGTGGGTCCTGCTGTTGACGCGGCCCCTCGCAGCTCGTACTGTTCGTTCGAACGAACAAATTCGAGGAGAGGCTCGTCCCATGCGCATCGCAGGATCAACCGTTCTCCTGACCGGGGCCGTAGGCGGCATCGGTCAGGCCATCGCTCGCGACTTGGCTGCCAAGGGAGCCAAGCTGATCCTCTCCGGGCGCCGTGCCGATGCCCTGGAGGCGCTCGCCGACGAGCTCGGCGCCCGAGCGGTCACCGCCGATCTCGCCGACCCGGACCAGGTCGACCACCTCGCCCAGGCCTGCCCCGACACGGACATTCTGATCGCCAACGCCGCACTGCCCTCCACTGGCGATCTACTCGACTACACGCCCGAACAGATCGACCGCGCGCTGACCGTGAACCTGCGCGCCCCCGTCATGCTGGCCCGCGCGCTCGCGCCCCGGATGGTCGAGGCGGGCCGGGGCCAGATCGTCCTCGTCGGCTCGATCTCCGGGAAGGCGGCCACCAAGCACTCCTCGCTCTACAGCGCGGCCAAGTTCGGGCTGCGCGGCTTCGCGCTCTCCTTCCGCCAGGACCTGCACGGTACGGGTGTGGGGGTCTCTCTGGTCCAACCCGGCGCCGTGCGCGACGCGGGCATGTTCGCCGTCACGGGCGCCACCCCACCGACCGGCGTGCGCACGGTCTCCCCGAACCAGGTGGTGTCAGGGGTGGTGCGGGCCATCGAGCGTGATCTGTGCGAAGTCAATGTCGCGCCGGTGGAGTTGAAGGTGCTCAGTGCCATCGCCGGGCAGTTCCCCGGCTTCGTGGAGAAGGCGCAGCGCGGCTCCAGTGCCGAGCGCACCATCAGCGAGGTCGTGGCGGCCCAGCGGCACAGGCGGTAGGAGGGACGTGCCGTGCGTTGTGTCGTCCATGCGAACGAGTATCGCCAGGCTCTCCACAGCTAGCCTGCCTCTGGGAGTAGCAGGCACGAAGTCGCGGGCTCACGTGGGCAGATCGAGTGACGCGACATCGCCCTATCTTCGTCGGTAGACGGGCGGCGCACCGGGGTCCGATTGTGAGAGCGTGGAGGGTATGAACCGGCTCGGGAATGCGACCTCACCGTATCTGCGCCAACATGCGGACAATCCGGTGCACTGGTGGGAGTGGGACGCCGAGGCGCTCGCGGAAGCGCGGCGGCGTGACGTGCCGATCCTGCTCTCGATCGGCTACGCCTCCTGCCACTGGTGCCACGTCATGGCGCACGAGTCGTTCGAGGACGACGCGACCGCCGCGCTGATGAACGACCACTTCGTCTGCGTGAAGGTGGACCGCGAGGAGCGCCCCGATCTCGACGCGGTCTACATGAACGCCACCGTAGCCATGACGGGGCAGGGCGGCTGGCCGATGACCAGCTTCCTCACCCCCGACGGTGAGCCGTTCTACTGCGGCACCTACTACCCGAAGCATCCGCGCGGCGGGATGCCCTCGTTCACCGAGCTGCTCACCGCTGTCAGCGACACCTGGCGTAACCGGCGCGAGGATGTCGACAAGGCGTCGGCGCAGGTCGCCGAGGCCCTGCGCGCGCAAGCTGCCGGGCTGCCCGACTCCGACCTGACCGTCACCGCCGAGCTGCTCGACCACGCGGTGGCGGCGGTGCTGCGCGACGAGGACGCCGAGCACGGCGGGTTCGGTAGGGCGCCGAAGTTCCCGCCGTCCGCTCTGCTGGAGGGGCTGCTGCGCAGCTGGGAGCGCACGGGTGATCAGGCGGTGCGCGATGTCGTGCAGCGCGCGGCCGACGCGATGGCGCGCGGTGGCATCTACGACCAGCTGCGCGGCGGCTTTTCCCGTTATTCGGTCGACAATCGCTGGCTCATACCGCATTTCGAGAAGATGCTGTACGACAACGCGCAATTGCTGCGCGCCTACGCGCATCTGGCGCGCCGGACGCCGCACGCGCAGGACTCGCTGGCGTTGCGGGTCACCTGCGAGACCGCGCATTTCATCCTCGACGATCTCGGCACCGAGCACGGCGGGTTCGCCTCCGCGCTGGACGCCGACACCCACCTCGAACAGGGCGGCCCCGGCGTCGAGGGCGCGACCTACGTGTGGACGCCCCCGGAACTGATCGGCGCGCTCGGTCCCATCGAGGGCGCTTGGGCCGCAGAGATTTTCGGCGTGACAACAGCGGGGAACTTCGAACAGGGCACCTCGGTCCTCACCCGTTACCGGGACCCGAAGGACGCGGCCGAGCAGGAGCGATTCGACCGGGCCAGGGAGATCCTGCGCGACGAGCGGGCCAAGCGCCCGCAGCCCGCTCGCGACGACAAGGTGGTCACCGCCTGGAACGGCATAGCGATTACCGCGCTCGCCGAGGCGGGTTCGGCGCTGGGGCGGCCCGATTGGGTGGCGGCGGCGGACCGCTGCGCGCGGTTCCTGCTCGCGGAGCACGTGGTCGACGGGCGGGTGCGCCGCGCGTCGCTCGGCGGTGCGGTCGGCGTCTCGGCGGGTGTGCTGGAGGACTACGCGTGGTTGGTCACCGGTCTGCTCGCGCTGTACCAGGCGACCGGCGACCCGGAACGGCTCGACCAGGCGCAGCGATTGCTGGACACCACCGTCGAACGCTTCGCCGATCCCGAGGCGTCCGGCAGCTGGTTCGATACGGCCGACGACGCCGAGACCCTGGTCGCCCGCCCGCGCGATCCGATCGACGGCGCGACACCGGCGGGCGCGTCCTCGCTGGCCGAGGCGCTGCTCACCGCCGCTGCGGTCAGCGACGTCGAGCGCGCGGTGCGCTACCGGGAACTCGCCGAAGCGACACTGCGGCGGGGCGCGGTCGTGCTCGCCCGCGCGCCGCGCTCCGCGGGTCAGTGGCTCACGGTGGCGGAGGCCGGTCTGCGTGGGCCGCTGCAGATCGCGGTCGCCTCGTCGGCCGAGAATGCCGACACGGCAACGGAATTGCTCGCCGTCGCCCGGGAGCTCGCACCGGGTGGATCAGTGATTCTGGCGGGAGCGCCGGATTCCGCGCCGCTGCTGATCGATCGTCCGCTGGTGTCGGGGGCCGCGGCGGCCTACGTGTGTCGCGGGTCGGTGTGCGACCTGCCTGTGACGAACGAGAAGGATCTGCGGGAGTCGTTGGGCGGCAGCTGACTTCGCGTCATTGGGGCCGCACGGGCTTTGCGTGGTCCGGGCGTTGCGCGGCGCTGGAACTGGCCAAGGCGGATTCGGGCTGAGCGTGATCGAGACCCGTTGTGTCGTAGCGGGTTGTGGTTGCCGCTCAGGTTCGCCCGACTGCGCGTAGTCTCGGGACTCTGTGCCACCAGGGTGTCGGTTCGGCCGCAGATGTGTGCGGTCGAGGGCTGTGCGGTCGCGGACCACGGTGGAGCGTCGGCGTGGGCGTCCGCGGGGCGCACGGGAATTGCCCGGGGCCTCAGGTTCGCCCGTCTATGAGTAGTCCGGGATCGTCGTGCTTCGCCCGGTGCTGGTTCGGCCTCGAGTCGTGCGTCGTCGCGGGCGACGTGCGTCAAGGATAACGGCGCAGCGTCGGTTGCGGGTTCGGCTTCGGGTCCGCGTCGCGCGGCCCGATCGGCGGCCTCGAATCCGTCCTGCGGTGCCGAATCTGCGGCGCCGTTATTCCGATTCCGATGCGGTGCTGCGTATTTCCGTCATCGCGCTGACCGGTGACTGGTCGTCGGGGGTTTCGGCGCCCGCGTCCCCGGCTGGCAGCGTGCGGTCGTCGGCGCCGTCGACCGCGGGCTCCGGGTCACCCTGCGCGGCAGCCTGTTCGGCGTCCGTCCAGCAGGCCGTCGGTTCCTGCATGCCGCGCAGCAGGATGTTGTCGAGCAGGGTCCACTTCTCGCGCTCGTGCGGCGCTGCCGCCTCGATCACCGCGCCGCTCACCAGGATTCGGCGAGGCGCTTCCTTGGCTTCGGCGGTGAGGCGGGCGGCCTCGTTGACCGCGTCGCCGATGACGGTGAACTCCAGGCGGGTGTCGGTGCCAACATCCCCGGCGAACACCAGGCCGCGCGCGACGCCGATGCCGATATCCAGTTCGCCGCTCGCGGTCACCTCGTCGCGGATGCGGCGGGCTGCGCGCAGCGCCGGAGTCGCGTTGTCCCGCAGCGCGATCGGCGCGCCGAAGATACACAGCGCGGCGTCACCTTCGAACTTGTTGACCAGCCCGTCGTTCTCCTCGGTCGCGGCGACGACGATCGAGAGCAGCCTGTTCAGCTTGGCGACGAACTCCTGCGGCGGCAGCCCGGTGGATAGCGCGACCGATCCGGTGACGTCCACGAACAGCGCGGAGACGACGCGCACGTCACCGGTCAGATCCATGCCGCCGGTGAGCGCCCGGTCGGCCACCTGCGCGCCGACGTGCCTCCCGAACACATCGCGCATCCGTTCGCGTTCGCGCAGATTGGCGGCCAGCTCGTTGACCGAGTGCTCGAGCCGCCCGATCTCGCTGCTGCTGCCGACCGGCACCCGGACGTCCGTCTCGCCCCTGCTGATCAGATCCAGCGCGAGCCGCAGCGTCCGCATCGGGCTGGCCACCGCGCGGGCCAGGATGGCGGTTGAGAATGCACCGACGGCGATGCCCACCGCCGACAGATAGATGGCGGTAGGGATGCGGTCCGGCGCGGGCGTGGCCGGATCGGCGAGCACCACGATCAGCATGGCCAGCGGCATGGCGCCCGCGACCGCCCACGTGACGATGACCCGCACCAGCACCGAGGAACTCCAGAGCATGGTGTCGTCCAGCACCGCGGACACCACCGGAATGGTCGGCCGGATCAGCCGGTCCACGATCAGGAAGGTCACCGCCGCCGACTGCAACGCGCCGAGGGTGAACAGCGCCGCCGTCACCGCGGGGGAGTCGATTTCGGTCAGGTGGGTGAACGTGGCGGTCACCACGATCACGCCCGGTATCCACAGCGCCAGCGCCCGCACGGTGATCGCGATCGGCAGCCGCAGCAGTCGGCGCGCCTCCTCCGGCGTCGGCTTGCGGGTCTGGTCCAGCCAGCCGAAGTACCTGCCTCGGTCGCGCATGGCCAGGCCGACGCCGGCTAGGAGACCGAGCGCCGGGTAGATCCCGATCAGGGCCATGGTGCGCATCCAGTCTTCGCCGAGTCTGCCGAAGAACCCGCTGAGCCATAGCCCGGTGACGATGACGGCGAGACCGCTCATGTTCGCGGTGATGACCACGGCCGACAGACCCCAGTGGGCCTTGAGCGCCCAGACGACGAGCTTGGCGATCACGACGCGCGATCACCCGCCGGAGACGATGACCGCCGGTGCGGGCGGGGACGGGCGGCGACGAGTGACACGAAAAAGCAGCTTATCCGGCCCAATCGCGCCGATGGGGTGGCAACGCATATCTCGTCCGTCAGCCGCTCCAACCCGTCGCGCCGACAACTCGGCGCAGCCGCCGAGAACCACGTCGCGGGCTGCCGTTGAGTCAGCGCAGTCGCCGGGCATCACAGCGCGGCTGCCGTTGACTCAGCGCAGCACGACCAACCAGATCGCGATGTAGTGGCTCAGCGCCGCGAGCACCGTCGCGGCGTGGAAGAACTCGTGGTGCCCGAACACTGTCGGCCACGGATTGGGCCACTTGGTGGCATAGAGGATGGCGCCACCGCTGTAGATCAGCCCGCCGATGAGCAGCAGGATCAAGGGCGCGATGCCGATCTGGTTGTTGAGCTGCCCGGCGACCGGCACGATGGCCCAGCCGAGCAGCAGATACAGCGGCACGCCCACCCAGCGCGGCGCGGTCGGCCACAGCAGTTTCAGCGCGACGCCGGCGAGCGCACCTGCCCAGACCACCGCGAGCAGCGTCTGCCCGGTGCCACCCGGCAAGCCGAGCAGCGCGAACGGGGTGTAGCTGCCCGCGATGAACAGGAAGATCATCGAGTGATCCGCGCGCTTCATCCGGATCCGGGTGCGCGGGGTCTCCCAGGTGATGCGGTGGTAGACGGCGCTGATGCCGAACAACCCGCACACTGTGACGCCGTAGACCAAGGTGGACCAGCCTGCCGTCGCCGACATGGTGGCCGCCTCGACGACCAGCGCGACCACCGCGATCGCGGCGATGCCGACCGCCCACGTGTGGATCCAGCCGCGCATCCTCGGCTTCACCAGCGCGGCGAGCGCCTCGGCGGGGGAGGTTCCGACCAGCTCCGCGTCGGCGGCGGCGACAGATTCGGACACGTGAAGACCTCCTAGTTAACTGGCCAGTAACCTACGCTACCGTAGGTTGACTCCGGATGTCACTGTACCGGGGAATCGCGGCCGATGCCGGAATCGTGCCACCAAGGCGTACTGTTGGACGCCGTGGAGCTTCGGAGCCGGGTGCGTGGTCTGCCCTACCGCATCTACGAGGCCCGGCTGTCCAAGCAGCTGGCCGACAGACAACACCCACGCCACGTCGCGGTCATGTGCGACGGCAATCGCCGGTGGGCCAGAGAGAACGGTTTCACCGATGTCACTCACGGCCACCGTGTCGGTGCGCTGAAGATCGCGGAGCTGGTCGGCTGGTGTTCGGACGAGGGCATCGAGATGGTCACCGTCTATCTGCTCTCGACCGAGAATCTGCAACGCGACCCCGACGAGCTGGAAACCCTGTTCGAGGTGATCACCGATGTGGTCGAGGAGCTCTCCGCTCCGGAACGGGATTGGAGCGTTCGCATCGTCGGTTCGCTCGACGGGTTTCCCGAGCTGATCGCCAAGCGGTTGCGTACCGCGGCGGAGCGCACCGAGGGGCGCCAGGGCGTGCACGTCAACGTGGCGGTCGGCTACGGCGGGCGCCAGGAGATCGCCGACGCGGTGCGCTCGCTGGTGCGTCAGGAGATGGCGGCGGGGGAGACCGGCGAGGATCTGGTGCAGTCGATCACCGTCAACGCCATCGGTCAGCACCTCTACACCTCGGGTCAGCCGGATCCGGACCTGGTCATCCGGACCTCGGGCGAGCAGCGGCTTTCGGGCTTCCTGCTGTGGCAGAGCGCATACTCGGAAATATGGTTCACCGAGGTCTACTGGCCGGAGTTCCGCCGGGTGGATTTTCTCCGCGCCTTGCGCGACTACGCCGCTCGGCATCGCCGTTTCGGGGTCTGAAAAGTCCATATTCCAGTACCGTCCGGTCTGTGCATGTTCTGACGCAGACCCCGCCGACGCCCGCCCCCGCGCCGAACGGTGACAGGCCGGGCCGGCACCTCAGCTACGAGGAGTTCGGCCGCCGCTTCCTCGAGTACGCCGTGTCCGAGGAGCGCATCGCCGCCGCGTTCGGCGAACTGACCGGCGCGGCCTTCGACGTCGGCCCGATCCGGGTCGGGCCCGCCCGGCTGGCCAAGGTCGTAGCCCATGTGCGCCTTGGCGTTCCGCGCGTGCACCGCCGCCTCGACGAGGTCATCGATTTCGAACTGATCCTGCCGCTGCGCGTCGGCATGCTCGTCGACCTCGGCATCGACCGGCACCGCTTCGAGGTGGACGGCACGGTCCACCTGCACCTCACCGCGCGCACCGCCGAACCGCTGCGGATTCTCATCGAGATCACCGAACCGCAGCCGCGCGACGTCCGCGTCAACGTGGCCGCGGGCACCAAGCGCGCCCAACTCCTGCGCGTCCTCGTCGGCGTCGACCACGAGATCCGCCGCTTCGTCGCCCGCTACATCGCCACCGAAATCCGCAAACCCCACATCGCGGCCGTCCTCGATATCGACGTGGCGACGCGGTTGGACCAGGCCTGGCGGTTGTAGGGGAGCGCTTTCACAAGCCTCCGAATAGGTAGGCGAAGAACACGGTCCACGCCCACACCCCGGCCGTGAACGCGACCGCTTCGTCACGGACGCGCGGAAACCTGAACCACACCGCGGCCGATATCAGCGGCGCCACTAGGGGGACGGTTCGCCACTCCCACGGGTGCGGGATGAAACTGTGCTCCGGAAATGCGCCGACGTATAGGCACATGAACGGATATGCCGCACCGAATGCGGCGAAGATCGTCACGATCCGCCATGGCCGCCAGCCTCCCCGAGCCACGTCATGGCCGGTGTCATTCTTGGATGATGACAAGCGATGTCCCATCGACGTTGTTGTGATTCATGTTGTTCGGGTCGACGATCGTCGCTTCCCGCGCGTAGCGAACGCAGGTATCAACGATCGCCTGCCGGTCGCCCTCCAGGCGTAGACCGAGCTCACGACCTGTGTGGTTGTTCCACTCGTCCATTTCCTTGGATCCGTGCAGCGGGCTCGGCTGGTCCTTCTCGTGGGCGTCGGCCATTCGCTTCGCGAAATCCGCGTTGGACGATTCGGTCATCAGTGCTTGCCAAATGCAGTGGCGCGTCGCGTCCTGCCGATCCGATTCGCCACTGCCGTCGGGAAAAGCAGCTTTAGACGCCGACCAGGCGATGTTGTAGTCGTTGGCGATGTAGGACGCGTCGCAATCCCGGGGATTGCTGAAGCAGACTTGCTTCTCATTCGTGCCCATGCTGTCGTACGGCCCGTTGACCGGTGTGGCCTGCGGCTGACCGGACGGCATCTGTTCTGTGGCACCCAGATCGGCGAAGGCGTTGGTGATTGCCTCCGTGGCCGTGGAGTCGGCGGTATTCGCTTGGGCGATGGCCTGTTTGATCGCGGCGGTTTGTGTTTCGGCGTCGGTCTCCAGCGCTCCCATCGCCTTCTGGAGTTGTCCGGAATCGCTCACGGTGGCCAGCAGCGTCTGCTGGGCAGCTGACGACGGTGTGCAGGTACCGTCTTCGGCGACGGTGTAGCCCTTTTCCTCGGCGACCCGCACGGCCGCGGCGAGTGCGGTCTGCGCCGCCACGAGCTCGGTGGCGCCGGTGCGCGCCGCCTCGGCGCCCGATTCCAGGGCGTTGCGGATCTTTCCGGTATCGGAGTGCAGGGTTTCGTATTGCGACCGCATCGCATTGCCCGAGTCGCCCTGCCAGGTGTCGAGCGACCTGTCCACTGCTCGGTACTGGGTGTCCAGCGCGCTGGTGAGTTCGTGGGCCTGCTGTGTCCACTGGTCGGCCTGGGCGGTCAGGGCGTCGGGGCGCAGCGCGAGAATCTGCGACTTCGTCAGCGTGTTCACGGCAGATCCAGTCCGATGTTGGTTATTCCGGCGGCGCGATCCGCATCTTCGCTCAGAAACTGGGTGATCGCGGTGCCGGTGGTGTCGCCGAGAGTCTGCATGCCCGCGGCTGCTCCGAGGGCGGCGCGATCGACCGCGGTGATGGCGCTACCACAGGCCCCCAGCACGCTAGTAGCCGCGAGGCCGTCGGTGACGCCGTCGGCTGGTGCATTGGCCAGGCCCAAGGCGCTGATCGTAGACGTGGTCGTGGCGAAGGTATCCGCCAGTTGTCGGACGTCGTCCGGGTCGAAGTGGAATTGCCCGAGTGCGCTCACCGTTCCCCCTTTGTCGCACATGGTGTTTCGTGGCGACAACTATAGCCACCTGGTCAGTGCATACGATCGTCGTCCCTAACGCCGCCCCACATCCCAGTCGTCCCAGATGTCGTAGAGCGAGTATTGGTCGTCGGCGCCGCCGAACTCGGGGAATTCTGGTTCGAGCCACTCCGGCATGGTGGGTGGCTCGTCGGCCGCAGAAGCTGGATCGGTTGACGGGCAGCGCATCGGCGGATCATCCGCGAGGTGAGAGCGCGGCGGTGGCATGGGAATTCGGTCTGGCTCCGGGGCCGAGATGGTTTCGATGGACAGCGGAGTCCGCCGCGGTCGCGGGGTCTCTGGTGTGGCGGTGAAATACCGGTCCTCGTCATCGGGACCGGCAAATGGCTGGATGACGTGGAGCATCGGAGCATCCTGTGCCGCAGCGCTTTCCGTCGCTTGGTCGACTCCGATACCGAAGCCGTAATCGGAGCGTGAGCTGGAGCCGAAGTCGGGGTCATAGCCGGAGCTGGAGTGCAAACCCGGATCAGCCTGGGGATGGGTGCTGGAGCCGTGCGCCGGGGGATCGGAGCCGTGTGCCGTAAACGCGTCTTCTGTCCGGGAGCCGACACCCTTCCTGTTCGAGCTGTGCGATCGGCCGGAGTTGTCGTCTGAGCCGGAGCTCTGGTCGGCCCCATTGTCGGCGTCGGCGGGCGAACCCGACCGCGAATCGTCGCCGTTCTGGCGAGTCGCGCCATCGGAGGAGTAGTTCGCCGTATCCGAATCCACGCCCGCGCCGCCGGAGCCTGCCGCTGCATCGTCGGCTGGCCCGTCGCCGTCGAGTTGCTCGACCGCGTCTCGTACCGCGTCCCCCGCGCGTGCGAACGCGAGCTTGTGCAACTCGACCACGACATCGGCGACTTGGCGCGCGCTGAGCGCCGCCCCCTCGGCCACCGTGATGGCGTGCAGTACGCCGTTCGCGCCGACCACGACGGTGACGGACCCGTCGGCGGACGAGGCTGTCCCCCTGGCACGCGCCATGGCGTCTTGCAGCCGCTCGATCTGCGCCGTCGCCGGTCCTTGATCCCCCACGTCACCCCCTGATGCCCAACCCGAGCTTAGCCGGGGCAGCCCGGATTGGAATGCGCGCTGGCTGGATTGGCGGCTGGGCTACCCTGGGCGGGACAGGCCGGGGTTCGACAAGGGGGATGGCCGATGAGTTTGCTGGAGCGCAGCCACCCGCATCCCGATGACGCGCGCACGCTCGCGGGTGCTTTCACAGCGGCGGGGTTCCGGTTGGCTGCTGCGGGTCGGCCGCCCGTCGAGGACATGCCGACCGCGTTGCCGGACACGGCGGTCCTGGAATCCTGCGGCGTCGCGGTGCGACTCGTGGATCGCGCGCTCCGGGAGACGGCGGCCCGACTTCAACGCTCGGGTGCCGCGAGCTTGCGCGGGGCCGAGGCGGGAGACGACCCGTCCCGCCATCCGTGCTGCTTCTGAGTGTCGTCTAGCGGCGAGGAGCCGGATCCCGTTGCGTCGATAGGCATTACAACTTCCGCAAGCGGAGGCGGTTGATGCTGTGGTCGGCGTCCTTGCGGAGGACGAGGGTGGCGCGGGGGCGGGTGGGGAGGATGTTCTCGACCAGGTTGGGGCGGTTGGTGGAGTTCCAGATTTCCTTGGCCGTGGAGGTCGCCTGGTCGTCGGTGAAGCCCGCGTAGTGGTGGAAGTGGGCGGCGGGGTCGGCGAAGGCGGTCTCGCGCAGGGTGAGAAACCTTTGCACATACCACTTTTCGATGTCTTCGATGCGCGCGTCGACGTAGATGGAGAAATCGAACAGATCCGAAACCATCAGGCGCGGACCGGTTTGCAGCACATTCAGTCCCTCGACGATGAGGATGTCGGGCTGGCGGACGCAGTGGAATTTGCCGGGCACGATGTCGTACGAATTGTGCGAATACACCGGTGCGCACACCTCGGGCGCGCCGGATTTCACCTCGGTGACGAAGCGCAGCAGTTTGCGCCGGTCGTAGCTCTCCGGAAAACCCTTGCGGTGCATGATGCCGCGCCGGGTGAGTTCGGCGGTGGGATAAAGGAACCCGTCGGTTGTGACCAAATCCACACGCGGATGGTGGTCCCAGCGGGCCAGCAACGCCTGCAGCACACGTGCGGTGGTCGATTTTCCGACCGCGACGCTGCCCGCGACGCCGATCACGAACGGCACCTGCTGGTCCGGATGCTTCTCTCCGAGGAAGGTTGCGGTGGCGGCGAACAGGCGCTGACGGGCGGCCACCTGCAGGTGGATGAGACGAGCGAGCGGCAGATAGACCTCGGCGACTTCCTCGAGGTCGATCTGTTCGCCGAGGCCCCGCAGGCCGATCAGCTCTTCCTCGGTGAGCACCAGCGGAGTCGATTTGCGCAGCGTTCGCCACTGCTTACGGTCGAATTCCACATAGGGGCTCGGCTCGCTCATTCGTGCCACTTACCCGACGCTCCGTTTCGGCAAACACGCACACAAGCCGGTTCGGCCCTGTGAGATTCGATCTAGCTCTCGCCGCATGGTCGAATTCTCCTCTGCATCACCATTGTGTGAAACGGGGGGTGCCGCTACCGACTGGTAACCACCTCGATACCTTGGCCCGTTGCGGCTACTGTCGGCTGGCATGGAAGCGCATCCCCTCGTCACCGAGTACCTGCGACTCGGCCTGGCTTTCGACCGGCTCGAGGAAGGTTTCGTCGACGCCTACACCGGCGATCCGCAGCTGCGCAGGGAGGTCCAGAACGCCCCCGCACCGCAGCCCCGCGACCTCGCGAAGCGCGCCGCGGACCTGCGCGCGGCGCTGCCCGACGCGGGCCTGTCGCCGGAGCGCGCCGAGTTCCTCGACGCGCACCTGCGCGCGCTGGAGTGCTCGGGTCGCAAGTTCGCGGGCGACGACATCGGCTTCGTCGACGAGGTGCGCGCCTACTTCGACGTAGACATCGTCCCCGGTGACGTCGAGGACTATCGCGACGCGCACCGCCAGATGGACGAGGTGCTCGCGGGCGACGGGGCGCTGGCGGAGCGGGTCGCCGCACACCGCAAGGCCGACGAGATCCCGCCGCAGCGCCTGGCCGCCTGTGTCGAGGCGTTCTCCGGCGCGCTGCGCGAACTGGTGCGCGAGCGTTACCCGCTGCCCGATCACGAGCACGTCACCTACGAGGTGGTCGGCGACAAGCCGTGGTCCGGATTCAACTACTACCTGGGCAACTACCGCTCGAGGGTCGCGATCAACTCCGATCTGCGTCAGCACATGGCGAACCTGCCGCACCTGATCGCGCACGAGTCCTACCCCGGCCACCACACCGAACACTGCCGCAAGGAGGCCGGTCTGGTGGCGGCAGGGCAGGCCGAGCAGACGCTGTTCCTGGTCAACACGCCGCAGTGCTTGATGGCCGAGGGCCTGGCGGACCTGGCGCTGCGCTCGATCGTGGGACCCGGCTGGGGCAAGTGGGCGCAGGAGATCTACGCCGACCTGGGTCTGCGTTTCGACGGCGACCGCGCCGAGCGCCTGTCCACGGCCTCGGCGAAACTGCTCGCCGTGCGCCAGGACGCGGCCCTGCTGCTGCACGATCGCCGCCGCGACGAGACCGAGGTCGCGGAGTTCTTGCAGCAGTGGAATCTGACGACGCCGGAGCGGGCGCGCCAGTCGCTGCGCTTCCTCTCCTCGCCGCTGTGGCGCGCCTACATCAGCACCTACGTGGAGGGCTACCGCCTGCTCGGCGGCTGGCTCGACCGGGCCGCCGACGCCGACGATCGCGCCGACCGTTTCCGGCGGCTGCTCGACGAGCCGCTCACCCCCGGCGCGCTGCGCGCGATGTGAACCCGAACGCGCCCGCACCGGTCCCCGGTGCGGGCGCACCCTTCGTCACTGGATGACCGCGCACCCTTCCCCGGAGGACAGGGAACACATCAGCAGGGACAGCGTCCGCAGCAGCGCTTCGATCGGGTTGTTGGGGACGGAGACGAGATGCAGCATGGTGATTCCTCGGTGTTCGACGGGGACAGCGTCACCCGTGAAACCGGTCCGCGCCGCCCATCTCGTTACGGTCCGTGTAGCCCCCAAAACCAGTGGCAGGGGCTGCGGCACCGCGAGCGGCTCAGGCGGCCGAGAAGGTGACGCGCACCGAGATCGGTTCGGTCTCCAGCGCCTTGATCGTCCACGCGAGCACCGGCCGGGCGATCCGGCCGGTGGCGAAGCTGCGCGCCCTGGCCACCACGTCGTCGTCGGGGACGAACGCCGCGGTGCCGGTGTACCAGCGGTCGCCGCGGCGCACCCGGACCCTGGGGTCGGCGGTGATGTTGCGCGCCCAGCCCGCGCGCCTGCCGTGCTGGCAGATGATCCAGGCGCCCTCCTCGTCGAAAGAGGCGGTCACCGGAACCCGCCGGGGCAGACCGGTTTTCGCCCCGGTGGTCTCGAGTTCGGAGACCAGTGCGGTGCGGATGCCGAGCCGGTCCAGCGCGGCCACCGCCGGATTCGCGAGGTAGCGGCCGATCATCCTCTCCCGCTTGAACTTTCGCAGCGTGTCACGTTCGGTCACGGTGGTGCTCCTCAGCGGAAGATGACGCAGGTGGTGGTGGCGTGGGCGACCAAGCGGCCCTGGTCGTCGAGCACACGGCCTTCGGCGGTCGCGGTGGTGCGCCCGACGTGGATGGTGGTGCCGGTGGCGGTGAGCTTGCGTCCGTCGGTGGGCACCGAGCGGATGTAGTTGATCTTCAGTTCGAGCGTGGTGTAGCCGACGCCCGCTTCCAGGGTGGTGTGCACCGCGCAGCCCATCACCGAGTCGAGCAGCGTCGCGCAGATGCCGCCGTGCGTGCTGCCGAGCGGATTGGCGAAGTCCTGGCGGGTGTGCAGGCTGAACACCACCTTGCCGTGCTCGAGGGTCTCGGCCTCGAGGCCGAGCAGGTCGCCGATGTACGGCGGACGGCCTTCGAGCGTCATCGCGGTCTTCAGCAAGTCGAGGCCCGACAGCTGGGCTGGATCGATCTGCGCGGGCGAACTCATGGATTTTCCGTCCTTTCGATGAACCGATCGGTCCACATCTGTCATGATTGGAGCATGGACCGATCGGTTCATGCAAGACGCCGGAGAGGGAGGCCATGACGCAGGGTCCGCGGGCGCGGTTGATCGAGGGCGCCATCGAGCTGGTGCGCGAGCAGGGCGTGCACGGTGCCGGGCTCGCCGCGCTGCTCGAGCGGAGCAATACCTCGCGCAACTCGCTCTACCAGCACTTTCCGTCGGGCAAGAGCGAGCTGGTCGCGATCGCGACCGAAGTGGCGGGCCGCAGGATGTCCGCCGTCATCGAAAAGGTGACCGGCTCCGGCGAGCCCGAGGACTGGGTCGGCGCGCTGATCGGCTGGTGGAAGAAGGCGTTGGAGTCCAGCGCCTACGCCACGGGATGTCCGATCGCCAGCGCCGCGCTGGCCGAATCCGAGCCGGGCGTGCAGGCCGCCGCGGGCAGTGCCTTCGCGGGCTGGACCGAACTGCTGACCGCGGCGCTGATCGGCCGCGGCATCGATGCCGCGCGTGCGCGTTCGCTGGCGAGCTTCGTGATCAGCGCGTTGGAGGGCGCGATCGTCCAGGCGCGTGCGACGAAATCGACCCGCCCGCTCGACGACGTGCGGGACAACCTCGCGATCATGCTCCGCGCCCGCTGACCGGCCCCCTGCCGGAAGCTCGGCAAGTCCCCAATAGACTGAGGCCCGTGACGCAGACGACCGCCTCTGTCAATACCCAGTCCCTCGGTGAGCTCGATCCCGAGCTCGCTGCCGCGATGGCAGGTGAGCTCGCCCGCGAGCGCGACACCCTGGAAATGATCGCCTCGGAGAACTTCGTGCCGCGCGCCGTGCTGCAGGCGCAGGGCAGCGTGCTGACCAACAAGTACGCCGAGGGCTACCCGGGCCGTCGCTACTACGGTGGCTGCGAGCACGTCGACGTCGTCGAGACCCTCGCACGCGACCGCGCCAAGGCGCTGTTCGGCGCCGAATTCGCCAACGTGCAGCCGCATTCCGGCGCGCAGGCCAACGCCGCGGTGCTGATGGCGCTGATGAACCCGGGCGAGAAGCTGCTCGGCCTCGACCTCGCGCACGGCGGTCACCTGACGCACGGCATGCGGCTGAACTTCTCCGGCAAGCTCTACGAGGTGCACTCGTACGGGGTGAGCAAGGAAGACCACCGCGTCGACATGGACGAGGTTCGCAAGATCGCGCTGGAGGCGCAGCCGAAGGTGATCGTGGCGGGCTGGTCGGCCTACCCGCGCCACCAGGACTTCGCCGCGTTCCGCGAGATCGCCGACGAGGTGGGCGCCTACCTGTGGGTGGACATGGCGCACTTCGCCGGTCTGGTCGCCGCCGGGCTGCACCCCTCCCCGGTGCCCTACGCCGACGTCGTCTCCTCCACCGTGCACAAGACCCTCGGCGGTCCGCGCTCCGGCCTGATCCTGGCCAAGCAGGAGTTCGCCAAGAAGCTGAACAGCTCGGTGTTCCCCGGCCAGCAGGGCGGTCCGCTCATGCACGCCATCGCCGCCAAGGCCGCCGCGTTCAAGATCGCCGCGACCGACGAGTTCCGCGACCGTCAGGAGCGCACCCTGTCGGGCGCCAAGATCCTGGCCGAGCGCCTCAACGGCGCTGACGTCAAGGACAAGGGCATCAGCGTGCTCACCGGCGGCACCGACGTGCACCTGGTGCTCGTCGACCTGCGCAACTCCCAGATCGACGGCCAGCAGGGCGAGGATCTGCTGCATGAGATCGGTATCACGGTGAACCGCAACGCCGTTCCGTTCGACCCGCGCCCGCCGATGGTCACCTCCGGTCTGCGCATCGGCACCGCAGCGCTGGCCACCCGTGGCTTCGGCGACGCGGAGTTCACCGAGGTCGCCGACATCATCGCCACCGCACTGGTCGGCGGCTCGGACGCCGAGACCCTGCGCGGCCGCGTCACCAAGCTGGCCCAGAGCGTCCCGCTCTACCAGGGCCTGGAGGACTGGCGCCTGCTCGGCTGAGCCATTCTTTGACGAACGCCCTCACGGGACACCGTGGGGGCGTTCGCTTTTCGGCTCTGTCTCATCTTCGGTGGTGACGGATCATGCGCTATGCCAACAGGATTCGGTGGCGGAGTAGCGCGGGATCGCTTTGGAAAGTCACGCCTACCGTGCCGGCGTGGCTGCTGTGTTGCTGCTGCGGATGTGTTGGGTCAGGAAGAGGGCTGCGCGCTCGAGTGCCTGGTCGGCTTCGTCGAGAACGCCGGCGTAGGACTGGAAGACGTGGGGCACGTCGGCGGTGATGTCGAGGATCACGTTCACGCCGGCGTCGCGGGCGCGGGCGGCCATGCGGGTTGAGTCGTCCAGGAGGATCTCGTTGGTACCGGCCTGGAGGAGCATTGGCGGAAGTCCGGTCGGGTCGGCGCACAGGGCTGGGCTCGCCATTGGCTGGTGTGGGTCCTGCCCGGCGAGGTAGAGGGGCGCGATGGTTTCCTCGAGGTACTCGCGTGTGAAGATCGGGTCGATACCTGCTTTGGTGTCCATGCTCTCGCCCGACCCGGTGGCGTCGAGAGACGGGGAGAAGGCGACGATCGCGGCGGGTAGCGGGAGTCCTGCGTCGCGGACGGCGAGGCAGGTGGTGACGGTGAGGCCGCCGCCAGCGGAGTCTCCGGCGAACGCGATGGCCGATGGGTCGTGCCCGCTGTCGAGGAGGGCGCGGTAGGCGCTGAGTGCGTCGTCGATCGCGGCGGGGAGCGGGTGCTCGGGGGCGAGCCGGTAGTCCAGTGAGTACGAGCTGAACCCGGTCTTGGCCACGAGGTGCCCGGTCAGTGACAGCGCGGTCTGGGGGGAGCCAGCCACCCAGCCGCCGCCGTGGAAGTACAGGATCGTTGCGGGGCGCGGGTTGTTGTCCGGCTCGACGTGCAGTGCGGGTCGGTCGCCGAGCGTCGTCCGCGTGGTGCGGATGCCACCCGGGATGATCATCTGGTCCATCGTCGCCTTGAATCGGTCTCGGAACGCCTCGACCGATTGCGGGCCCTGCGGTCGGGGCTGTCGGAGCATCGCGTCGAGCCGGGCGCGTTGTTGCTTGCTCATGCGGGTCGTTCCTGTCGGTTGCCGGCGCTGGTGGCCGGGGTGCGGTTCGTGTGCAGCCAGGTCATTTCGTCGCGGTACTGGGCCCGCACGGCTTCAGATCCGTTCGAGGGACTGTAAATACAAGTGGGACAGGGCCTTTGAGTTGACAGACCCTACGACGGCTGAAGCTTGGGGGTCTCGGGAGACGGGTCGGCGTGGTCGAGCCGGGCCGACTCCGCCACCTACCGGGCGCTGACGGCGCCTGGCGGTCTCACTACTTTTTCACCAGGTTTTTCGCGGTCATGCTCTGCGCGGCGGTGATGATGGCGTCCTCGGGGTTGCGCGTCCGCCAGCCCAGTACGCGGCGGGCCTTCTCGTTGGAGGTCTTCTTGGCGTAGCCGAGGTCAGGCGCGACAGAACGCAGTTGTGTGGAGAACACGGCGCCGATCCGCACGATGATGTTCGGGATGCTGCGGGTCGGGACGTTGTCGGCTGCGTCGCCGAGGTGTGCCCTGATGGTGGCGGCGATCTCCTTCATCGGGATCGCTGGCCCGTTCGAGAGCAGGAAGCGCTGGCTGGCGGCATCCGGCGTCGTCATCGCCAGGATATGTGCCGCGGCCACGTCGCGTACATCGACGATCGGGATGAAAAGGTTCGGAAGGCCGGGCATTTCGCCGCCGAGCAGCGCCTGGATGAGGTGGTTCGAACCCGAGACGTCCGTGCCCATGACAGGCCCCATCGTTGCGACGGGGAGCAACGTGGACAGTTCCATCGAACCCCCCTCGGCGTCGATGAAGTCCCAGGCGGCACGCTCGGCGAGGGTCTTGCTCTTGGCGTACGCGTCGACGCCGGGGCCGTTGAGGAGGGTCCAGTCGGCCTCGGTGAAGACGTGGTCGTCGTGCGGGTGGCCCCAGCTGACGGCGTGGAACGCGGAGGTGAGGACGACGCGCTCGACGCCGGCGTCGCGGGCGGCGCGCAGGACTCGCAGGGCGCCTTCGCGGGCGGGGAGGACGAGGTCGTCCTCGTTTTGGACGTGTCCGGGTTGGACGGGGGAGGCGACGTGCAGTACGAAGTCGACGTCGGCGACGGCTTCGGCCCAGCCTGTGTCGTCAGTGAGGTCGGCGGCGGCGAAGCTCAAGTTGTCGCCGCGCGCCATGCCCGCGTCGGTGAGCACCGATCGCACGGCGGGCTCGCGCCGCAGGGACCTGACCGTGGTGCGCACGCGGTAGCCCTGTTCGAGGAGTTGGAGGATGCAGTGACCGGCGATGAAGCCCGATCCGCCGGTGACAAGCACGAGTTGCTGGGTCATAGCCGCCATGTTCCGTGCCTGGCAGGCCGACAGCCAGCACCTTCGCGTTCCTGGGGGTGGCAGGACCAGTCACGTCCCGGCGTCGCGGATTACGGTGGGGACGTGACCGGTGAACAGAACTTGCTGGGCGATTACCTGCGCGCCCGCCGCGAGCTCGTGACCCCTGAGCAGGTCGGGATCCCCGTCCTGGGTGTGCGGCGGGTCCCCGGCCTGCGCCGCGAGGAGGTCGCCATGCTCGCCGGCATCAGCGCCGACTACTACCTGCGCCTCGAGCAAGGCCGCGACCGCAAGCCTTCGGTCCAGGTCCTCGAATCCATCGCCCGCGTACTGCAACTCGACGAGGACACCAGCGCTTACCTGCTCGGGCTCGCGGCCGACAAGCCCCGCCGCCAGCGGCGACCGGTCAAGGAGACCGTGCCACCCAGCATCGTGAAGCTCCTCGGAACACTTCCGCTGCCAGCGTTCGTGGAAGGGCGCTACCTCGACGTCCTCGCTGCCAATCCCCTGGCCACTGCGCTGTCGCCGCGCCTCACGGTCGGAGCCAACAGGCTGCGCGACGTGTTCCTCGACCCCGCCGAGCGCTCCCTGTTCCCGGACTGGGAGATCGCCACCGAAGGTCTGATCGCGGGCTTCCGACAGTCGGTCGGCACCGACATCGACGATCCCCGCTTCATCGAGCTCGTCGGCGAACTCTCCCTCGCCAGCCCCCGCTTCCTCCGGCTCTGGGCCCGGCACGACGTCAAACCGCGACAGGGCACGCTCATGCGCTTCGACCACCCCCAGGTCGGCCGCCTGGTTCTCAACCGCGAGAAGCTCCTCATCACCAGCACCAACGGAATGATGCTCGTCATGTACCACGCCAACATCGGAAGCGACGACGCCGACAAACTCGCGATCCTCGCCTCCGCCACCCTGTCCCCAGCAACAGCTCGTGATGTGGCCAACGACAAGAGTGTGGAAGTAGCTACCTGAAGGCTGTGCACCAGGCCAGCTCCCACCTACTTCGACACAGGACCTAGTGTTCTGCGCCTGAAATGCGTTGGGTAATTGGAGGATTCGGTGGTGGTGCGGACTGGGCGGCCGAGGTCGGGTCCGGATTTCGACGGTGACCGAGGCGCAGCGCCGTCGACCGATGGAACGCCAACCCGTGCCCGTTCGTCTGGCGCAAGACCGTCGACGAGATCCTCGACTCCCTCGCCCGATATCTACAACGCATTTCAGGCGCAGAACACTAGCCCGTCGGCAGATCGATGCCCTTGGCCGCGGCGAGCTGGGTGAGCTTCTCCCTCTCGTCGATGGCCACCGCGACGTAGGCGTGCAGCCTCCCGTCGTCGCGGCGCAGCAGGTACTCGTAATCGCCGTCGGTGAGCAGGTTTCCGTCCTCGTCATAGAAATGCCAGCGCACCCGCACCCGCACGATGAGCGGCGTCAGATCGACCTGCTCGAGCACCGTGTGGCCGACGCGGGCCAGCCCGAGCCGCTGATAGAAGGGGTACGACTGCGCAAGCCCCTGCGCCATCTCGGCATTGGTGGACAGCGAGCCTACGAACGCGTCGCTGAGAATGGTGCCCGGCGTGCCCCACAGCGCCGCCGACCGTTCGGCGTCGAAAGCGCTCAACGCGGCCTGATAGTCGTCGAGGAACGACTCGATCTCATCCCGGGTTGTCATTCCTCCAACCTAGGCCGACCGGCATCCACCGGAAGACCTGACACACGCCGCCGGGGCTCGGGCAGACGGCGTTGTCCGAAGCCGTCGCACCGGCCGCGCAGACGCCGGGGACGGTTGCGGGCTGATTCGGTGACCAGCGGTTACCCGTCCATGCGGGCCCGCGCTCGGATGATCGATTCGTCCAGGTAGCGGGTGATGTCGGCGCTGGAGCCGGGGCGGATCATGAGGGCGCGGTTGGCGGGGACTTCGCAGTAGCGGCCGTCGTCGGTGTCGATCCAGCGGAGCTTGCCAGTGCGCAGCGGGTCGGCGTTGCGGGGACCGAGCAGGACGGTGACGGTGCCGCGGGTGCTGCACGACTGACGCCAGAAGCGGCGGTAGCGGTCCCGGGTCGCGGCGGCCGGTGCGCTGCCGAAGGGGTCGGGGCGGTCGTCGGCGAGATCGTCCAGGAGATAGGTTCTTTCGGCGACGCCGCCCGGCTTGTGGTCGGGCAGCAGCCGGACGAGTTCGGTGGCGAGCTGGTCCGTTCGGCAGTGGCGCAGGCGGATCTTCCCGCCGTCGGGCGCCGGGTTCTGCAGTGCGACGACACCGGAACCGCCCCGGTGCGCGCAGCCGATGGCGCGCAGCTCGGCGCCGCCCCGCCGGTTGTCGATGCCGAAAAGCTCGATGCGCCAATCAGGTCTGGCCAGCACGTCGATGGCGCGCTGCAGCGGCATGTGCTCGGCGCCGCCCAGTTCGGTGCGGAAGTCGCGCTGGTAGGCCTGGTACTCGCGGAGGCCGGGGTGGCGGCTGGTGAAGCGGAAGGGGAACGGCATCCGGTCCAGGCCGGTGCCGAACCACACCGCGGCGAACTGTTCGGCCGAGAGGGTCCACTGCGCCATCAGTCGGCTCCCAACGCGGGCGGGACGGTCTTGGGCGTCTCGCCGATCAGTTCCTGGCCGTGCTCCTCGGAACGCAGGTACCGCGCCGACCGGTGCTCCCCGTCCTCCTCGGTGCGGGTTCGGGGAGTGGAGGGCATCAAGCCCGCGTATCCGGTGGATCCTGGGGCGCCGGGACGGACCGGAACACCCGATGGCGGTGGGGTGTTCGGTGTGGCCGCGGGCTGGGCGGGTACCGAGGAGCCCGGGCTGGGCGGTGGCGTCGGCGGGGTGGTTGCCGGTCCGAGCGGTGGCGGGGTGGGGCGCGCGGAGGTGTCGTGGAGCGCGGTGGGAGCGAGGGGAGTCGGCGGGCTCGCGACGGGGGATGCGCCGAGTGGTGCGGTCGGCGTGAAGGGTGTGGTGGGCGTGAAGGGCGTGGTTGGCGTCGGGAGCGTGGGTGCGGGGGTGGTCGCCGGTGACGAGGAAGGCATGGGCGACGCGGATGGCGGTGTCGGCGGAGAAGGCGTCGGCGAGGACGAGGCAGACTGCGCGGCAACGGAATCCGGATCGGCGTGCGGTTGCCGCGGAGTGGATGCGCCGTTCTCGCCGGATGACGACTGCTGATCTGACCCTGCACCCGCACCGGCCGTCTCCGGCGTCGCCCCCACCTGTAGTCCTGCCTCCACAGGCGCTCCGCCCGCAGGCTTGTCACCATCGTCGGGCCGGGTTTCGGGTTCGGGCCGGGTCCCCGGCGGCGCTTCGCCCTCGGGCTGCGCTTCAGGCTGGGACCGGTTGTCGGTCAGCAGGTCCACACCGCTCTCGGGCTCCGCTGTGTTCTCGGGCTGCGGTGTCTGCTTGGGCTCCGCACCGTTCGCGGACTGCGCGGCGTTCTCCGTTTGCAGACCGCTGCCGATCTGGGCTCCCGCCCCTGCGTGTACTCCTGCTCCCGGTTGCACGTCGTTGTCGGCCTGTGCGCCCGGCTGCACCTCGGTGGACGCCTGCCCCTCGCCCCCCTGATCCGTCGACGTCGACGATCCGATCAGCTCATCGCGATCCGATCCCGAAACTCCTTCCGTCGCGACGGGATCGGTGACAGGCCGCGCTCCATCCGGCGGAACCGAAGCGAACCCCGGCCGTCCACCCCCGCCCAGCAGTCCGTCGATCATCCCCCCGCCGCCCGGGCCCACCGGCGACGGCAGCGTCGGTATGCGCGGCGCCGTCGCGCCGTACGGCTGGATGTAGAGCCGGTTCATATCGTCGCGCGCCTGTTCCTCGCGCGCATTGCGGTCCTCCGGGGTGGACGAATTCCCGGCATCGGCCACCACATCCGGTATGGCCGCCTTGAAGTGGGCGGCCGCGCTGCCCGCCGCCGTGAGCGGCTCGGACTGGCGACCCAGCGCCGCCCCCAGTTCCGTCAGCTGCGTGACGAATTCGCGGACCCCGCGCACCGCCGCGTCGGCCGCCGCGCCCTCCCACCGTTGGTCGACGGCGCGCTGGAGCGCCGAGCCGAATTGCTCGCCCGCGGTCCCGACCGCCGTGGACAGCGCGGACCACGCGGCGTGGGCGCCCTCCAGTCCGGCGGGATTCATCCGATCGGCCGCCTTCTTGATCTCCGCGTGGGAAAAGCTCTGCGCGTTCTCGGGATTGGTGATCGCGCGGCCGTCGACGCCATGCACTGCCATCGCGGTGGCCCCTTCCGTCAGTGCTGTTTGAACCTAATAGACGCATCAGCGCACGGCGCGGTTCCACCGAAACTCGCGAAATCCGTTCAGCGAGCAGCCAGCAGGGCGGCGTAGTCGCGAAGTTCGATGTCGTTGGCGGCGTTGTCGCCGTACTTCGTCATCAGCGAGAAGAGCCGCGATTCCAGGAACCAGTTGCGCAGCCGGATGCCGAATGCGGTGGTCGGCGCGAGGAACCGGCCCGCGTTGGAGTTGCCCGCGATCTTGGCGTAGCGGCGCATGATCTCGTCGTAACGTGCGAAGGCCGCGGTGTGGTCGCCGTCGGCGAGCGCGAGTTCGCCCGCGATCACGTACGCGCCGACCACCGCGAGCCCGGTGCCGAAGCCGCCCAGGGTGTTTCCGTACGCCGCATCGCCGACGAGCGTGACCCGGCCCGCGCTGTAGCGGTCCATCCGCACCTGGCCCATCGAATCGAGGTAGACGTCGTCGAACTCGGCCAGTTCGGCGAGCATTCGCGGCACTTCCCAGCCCAGCCCGGCGTAACGCTCGGCGACGATGCGCCGCTGGGCGTCGACGTCGTCGCGCGCGTACTCCAGTTCCGGTGCGGCGAACAGGTACAGCTGCTGGGCCTTCGAGCCGCCGCTGATCGCGAGCCTGCCCGGTGCGTTGTAGCCGTACGCCGTGGCGCGCTCGCGCGGCGTCGCCGAGTCGCTCCACGGGCTCGCGCCCGCGACGCAGTAGTAGTGCCCGAGGTGCCGCACGAAGTCGCGCTCCGGCCCGAACGCCAGACGCCGGACCCGGGAATGCATTCCGTCGGCGCCGAAGACGAGATCGAAGGTGCGCGCCGGACCGTGCTCGAAGGTCGCGTGCACGCCGTCGGCGGTCTCGGTGAGTCCGGTGATCGAATCCCCGAAGACGTACTCGCAGCTGCCCGCGCTGCGGCGATACAGGATTTCGGCGAGGTCGCCGCGCAGGATCTCCACGTCACCGCCGGTGAAATCGCCGGACATGACGGCGCGCCGCGTGCCGTGCTCGTCGACGAACACCACGTCCGAGGCGCCGGTGCGGTGCGCCTGGATCTCCTCCCAGACGCCCATCCGCTCCAGCACGGTGCGGTGCGTGCGGCCCTTGAAGTCGACGGCCTGCCCGCCGGGGCGCGGCGCGGCGGCGCGCTCGACGACGGTGACCGTGCAGCCGTAGCGGTGCAGCCAGTACGCGAGGGCGGGGCCTGCGATACCGGCGCCGGAAACGAGGACGGACAGGTTGCGCATTGTTTCTCCCGAAGTCGTAATTGTGTCCGCCGTATTCTGTTTCCGATGGACGCAGATCAGCGTATGGTAGACACAGTTCCGAGTCAACCCGTTCGTCCTGGAGGATTCGCCCATGTCGTCACCGACCACCGTCGAGCTGCTGTGGGGCACCAGGCAGCCGCCACGGCGCGGACCGAAGCCCTCGCTCACGCTGGGCGGGATCGTCGGCGAAGCCGTCGCGCTCGCCGACGCCGAGGGCTTGGCCACCCTGTCCATGCAGCGCCTCGCCGAACGGCTCGGCTACACGAAGATGTCGCTGTACCGGTACGTGCCGGGCAAGGAACAGCTCATGGCGCTGATGCTCGACGCGGCGATGGGTGAGCCGCCCGAACCGCCCGGCGACGTCTCCGGTCCCGTGCGCTGGCGGGAAGCCCTGCGCGCCTGGGCACTGGCCATCTTCGAGCGCTACCGCGCGCACCAGTGGACGCTCGAGCTCGCGGTCGGAGCGCGCCCGATGGGTCCCAACGAGATGGGCTGGCTGGAGGCCGCGGTGACCGCCATGGACGGCATGGGACTCACCGGGCCGGAGCGGCTGGACACAGTGGTCCTGCTCAACGGCCATGTGCGCAGCCTCGCCCAGCAGGTCGGCGCGGCGCGTGACACGGACCTCGCCGAGCAGGTGGTGCGGCAGTTCGCCGAGACGATGGACGCGGCCGCCGATCGCTATCCAGCCGTCAAGGCGGCTTTCGCCGAGGAGGCGGCCCGCGCGGCGAACCGGGCCTTCGGCGACGACCTCGGCGACGCGCTGTCGTTCGGCATCGACCGCATCCTCGACGGCCTCACCGTCCTCGTGGCGCGCAGGGCGAAGGCCTAAAGTCGAATCATGTCCGACGACGAATCCGAACTGCAGCAGGACGCGATCACCACGGTGCGGGAGTTCTTCGCCGCGCTGGAGCTGCGCGCGGTCGGCGAGGCGCTGGAGTTGCTCGACCCCGACATCGTCTGGAAGAACACCTCGCTACCGGACGTGCGCGGCATCCGGCGCGTCGGCGGCGTGTTGCGCGGGCTCGACCGGCCTGCGTTCGGCTTCCGCGCCGACATGCACCACATCGCGGGCAACGGCGACATCGTGCTCACCGACCGCACCGACTACCTGCGGCTGGGCCCGGTGGAAATCGGGTTCTGGGTGACCGGCACCTTCGAACTGCGCGACGGCCGAATCGTGCTGTGGCACGACCACTTCAGCTGGGAGAACTTCCTGCGCGGCACCGCCGCCGGGCTCTTCCGCGCCGTCTTCGCCCGCCGCTGAATCCGCGCGCCGCTGTCGATTCGCCCGGCGCGGAGCGGCTTTCGGCGCCGATTGCCTGCCGGTCGCGGCCGCGTTGCCCGCGGCCGCCCCGGTCACGAATGCGCGATCAGATAGTCCAGATAGAACGGCCGTAACTGTTCGGCCACTGCACCGTCGCCCGCGTGGATGTAGTCGTCGATCAGCGGCAGGACGTATTTGATGTCCGCCTCGCTGTCGCCGACGTTCCCGGCGGTCGCCTCGGCGGCGGGAATGCGGGTGAGCAGCTGCCACAGGTATTTGATGTCGCCGCGGCGCACGGCCAGCCGCACCGCCCGGTCGTGCAGCTCCTTGGACGACAGGTTCTCGAATTCCTCGTTACCGGCCATGCTTCGACTCTAGTCGTCACACCCGGTCGAAGTCCGTCGAAAACTCGCGCGCGGTCGCCGGCGCGACCCCGGTGAGCTGCGGCGACAACCGATCCGGCGACCGAGCCGAGGCGTGCGTTAACGGGATCTTCACCGACACGCCTCACCGTCCCCGAGCGCAGACCGGCCAGTCGGCGGTAACTTCGGAGATGCGGACCGCGTCGGTGTGGTTCGTACGGGAGGTCCTGACCGTGACTGAGCTACTCAGTACGAGAGGGCCGGCACCCGGCCCTCGTGGCATCTGACGCAAGTCGGATCCAGAAGGACGGACCGGTCCAGCGAGATCGTTCACGCGGGTGCCGTGTGGACAAAAAGGAGCCCACCGTGACTGCTGCACGCTCCGTTCCCGCCCTCTCGGCGCACTCCCGTTCCGCTGGCACAGGAAAGCGCGCCACTGTCTCTTCGGACACCAAGGGGGCCCGCCCCTCGCTCACCAACGCATCCGGTGCCAAGACCTTCGTCATCGACACCTCGGTCTTGCTCTCCGATCCCTGGGCGTTCACCAGGTTCGGCGACCACGATGTCGTCCTCCCGCTGGTCGTCATCAGTGAACTCGAGGCCAAGCGGCACCACCACGAATTGGGCTGGTTCGCCAGGGAAGCCCTGCGCAACCTGGACGATCTCCGGCTGCAGCACGGCAGGCTGGACGAGCAGGTGCCGATCGGCACCGAGGGCGGAACGCTGCAGGTAGAACTCAATCACACCGACCCCGCCGTTCTTCCGGTGGGCTTCCGCACAGAAAGCAACGATTCCCGGATCCTGGCCTGCGCCTTGAATCTCGCGGCCGAGGGCCGCGAGGTCGTCATGGTGTCCAAGGACATTCCGCTGCGCGTCAAGGCGAGCGCGGTGGGTCTGCACGCCGACGGGTACCACGCGCAGGACGTGGTGACCTCCGGCTGGTCCGGGATGGTGGAGATCGACGTCGCCTCGACCCAGATCGATCAGCTCTACGCCGACTCGGTGATCGACCTGGACGAGGCGCGGGAACTGCCGTGCCACACCGGAATCCGGCTGCTCGGCACCAGCTCGAGCGCGCTGGGCCGGATCACCCCGGACAAGCGCGTGCAGCTGGTGCGCGAGCGGGAGGCGTTCGGGCTGCACGGCCGCTCGGCCGAACAGCGCATCGCGCTGGACCTGCTGCTGGACGAGAGCATCGGCATCGTCTCGCTCGGCGGCAAGGCGGGCACCGGCAAATCCGCGCTGGCGTTGACCGCCGGTCTGGACGCGGTGCTGGAGCGGCGCACCCAGCGCAAGGTCGTGGTGTTCCGTCCGCTCTACGCGGTCGGCGGCCAGGAACTCGGCTACCTGCCCGGCAGCGAGAGCGAGAAGATGGGCCCGTGGGCGCAGGCCGTCTTCGACACCCTCGACGGTCTCGCCTCGCCGGAAGTGATGGAGGAGGTGCTCAGCCGCGACATGCTGGAGGTGCTGCCGCTCACCCACATTCGCGGTCGCTCGCTGCACGACTCCTTCGTGATCGTGGACGAGGCGCAGTCGCTGGAACGCAACGTGCTGCTCACGGTGCTCAGCCGGCTGGGCACCGGCTCGCGCGTGGTGCTCACCCACGATGTGGCCCAGCGCGACAACCTGCGCGTCGGCAGGCACGACGGCGTGGCCGCGGTGATCGAAAAGCTCAAGGGGCACCCGCTTTTCGCGCACATCACGCTGACCCGTAGCGAGCGCTCGCCGATCGCGGCGCTGGTCACCGAGATGCTGGAGGAGTACGGCCCGAACGCCTGAGCCAGGGCGCCCAGACACCCCTGAGCTAACGCTCAGGGTGTGTTTCACCTCACATCGAGTGGGTAATATCCGCCGAGTTATCAGTTGGGCAGCGGCCCGGCGCGTCGCACTGCGATTCGCCGGGTCGTTGCCGAACATCGGCCTAGGCTACGCGCGGCACCGGTGCCACGGGGCGCCGTCGGAGCCACACTCGAGAGGGGACGACATATGCACCACGCTCGACGCACGGCTGGATTCACCATGGCGCTGGCGGCCGCTGCGCTGCTCATCGCGGGTTGCGGTGACGACGACAGCGACACCGCCGCGGTCGTGACCACCCCGACCCTCGGCATGACGACCGGCGCGATGGCCACCACGCACAGCGAGGCGCACGGCGCCGACGACACCGATACCCCGGATCGTGAGCCGGACAATCCGGACGAGACCAAAATTCCCACCGCGGGCGGCACCGAGGTGACCGTCTCCGGCGACATCTACGACAAGTACATGGCGGCGGGCGGCCCGACCGGTCCGCTGGGCGCGCCGCTGGAGCCGCAGGAGAGCGCCCCGAACGACGGCAAGTACCAGGACTTCGTCGGCGGCACCATCTACGAGCCCGCGGACGGCGAGCCGCACATCGTGTGGGGCGAGATTCGCAAGGCGTGGGAGGAGAACGGCGGCGCGGCGGGCGAGCTCGGCTACCCGATCAGCGACGAGACCGACATTCCCGGCGGCAAGCAGAGCGAGTTCAGCGGGGGGACCATCACCTGGGTGAACGGGCAGGTCACCGTCACCATGAAGTAGTGAATCGACACGACGCCCGAGAACGCAGACCAGCCGCGTCTCGGGCGTCGTTCTCATTCCCCCTCCGTACAGTCCCGCGCCGCGGGCCGAGCCGCTAGGTTGTGATGGTGCAAAATCTCTTGACCGATCGTGAGCTGCTAGAGGCGCTCGCCTTCGAGGTGGAACTGAATCTGCGGCGCCACATCGACGTCGCCGACGGGTGGCAGCCGCACGATTACGTCCCGTGGGACGACGGCCGCAACTTCGCCTTCCTCGGTGGCGACGACTGGGCCCCGGAACAGTCCGAGCTCAGTGAGGTCGCCAAGCTGGCGCTGACCGTCAGCGTGCTCATCGCGGACAACCTGCCGTCCTACCACCGCGAGATCGGCAAGTACCTGCGCACCGGCGCGTGGTGGCGCTGGGTCGGCCGCTGGACCGCCGAGGAGAACCGGCACGAGATCATGATCCGCAACTACCTGATGGTGACCAGGTCGGTGGATCCGGTGGATCTGGAACGGCAGCGGATGGCGCATATGACGACCGGATTCCGCCGTCCCGCCCTGCATCTGCTCGACGTCCTCGCCAACTGCGCGTTCGAGGAGGCGGCCTCGGCGATCCGGCACCGCAACACCGCCGCGCTGAACGAGAACCCGCTCGTCACCGCCATCGCCGCGCGCATCGCGGCCGACGACGAACTGCAGTCGGTGTTCTTCGCCGACCTGGTCGCCGCGGCGTTCGCCATCGCACCCGATCAGACGATGCGCGCGATCGCCGACCGGGTCGCCGGTTTCGAGGTGCCCAGCGTCGCGCTGCCGGACGGCCGCAGCAGCGACGAGGTGCTGGCCGAGGCGGGCATCTACGACCGCGCCAAGGAAGGCGAGCTGGTCTTCGCGCCGCTGCTGCACCGGTGGAACGTCTTCGACCGGGCCGACCTCGGGCCCGAGGGCGAGCAGGCCCGCGCCGAACTGGCGCACCTGCGCGTGTCCTCGCCCGCCTGAATCGGCCTGTCCGAGTTACGCGGGTACTGAGTCACACGGTGCGCCGGGCGGTTTCGAATCGCCCGGCGCTCTCGTTCTACTTCTCGTCTTCCACCTTGGCCATGGACAGCACGTCCAGGCGGCGGTCCAGCTCGGCCTCGGTGAGCCGGTCGCCCAGCAGACCGCGATCGATCACCGTCTGCCGGATGGTCTTCTTCTCCTTCAGCGCCTCCTTGGCCACCGCGGCCGCCTCCTCGTAGCCGATCGCCGAGTTCAGTGGCGTGACGATGGAGGGCGAGGACTCGGCCAGCGTGCGCAGCCGCTCCACGTCGGCGGTCAGCCCGCGCACGCACTTGTCGGCGAAGAGCCGGGACACGTTGGCCAGCAAGCGGATCGACTCGAGCACGTTGCGCGCCATCACCGGAATGTAGACGTTCAGCTCGAAGGCGCCGTTCGCGCCGGAGAAGGCGACCGCCGCGTCGTTGCCGATGACCTGCGCCGCCACCTGCGTGACCGCTTCGGGCAGTACCGGATTCACCTTGCCCGGCATGATCGAGCTGCCCGGCTGCAGGTCCGGCAGCTGGAGCTCGGCCAGGCCGGTGAGCGGACCCGAACCCATCCAGCGGATGTCGTTGGCGATCTTGGTGAGGCTCACCGCGACGGTGCGCAGCGCGCCGGACAGCTCGACGAGGCCGTCGCGCGCCGCCTGCGCCTCGAAGTGGTCGATGGCCTCGGCGAAGGCGTCGATATCGGTCGACTTCACCAGTTCCGCAACGACTTTCGCACCGAAACCGGCGGGCGCGTTGAGACCGGTGCCCACCGCGGTGCCGCCGATCGGCAGCTCGCCGAGACGCGGCAGGGTCGCCATCAGCCGGTCGATGCTCGCGGCGACCTGGCGGGTGTAGCCGCCGAACTCCTGGCCGAGGGTCACCGGGACGGCGTCCATCAGGTGGGTGCGGCCCGACTTCACCACGGTGCGCCATTCCTCGGACTTGTCCAGCAGCGCCAGGCGCAGATGCTCGAGCGCGGGGACCAGGTCTTTGATGACGCCCTCGGTCGCCGCGACATGGGTGGCGGTGGGGAACGTGTCGTTGGACGACTGCGACATGTTCACGTCGTCGTTGGGGTGCACGTCGACGCCGTTGGCCTTCGCGATCGAGGCGATCACCTCGTTGGCGTTCATGTTGGAGCTGGTGCCCGAGCCGGTCTGGAAGACATCGATCGGGAACTGGTCGTCGTGCTCGCCCGCGGCGATCTCGCCCGCGGCGGCGATGATCGCGTCCGCCTTGACGGCGTCGAGCAGGCCGAGATCCTTGTTCACCTGAGCGCACGCGGCCTTCAGCAGTCCGAGCGCGCGAATCTGCGCACGTTCCAGGCCGCGCCCGCTGATCGGGAAGTTCTCCACGGCCCGTTGGGTCTGCGCCCGCCACAGTGCGCGCGCCGGGACCCGTACCTCGCCCATGGTGTCGTGCTCGATGCGGTACTGCGTCTCCTCGGTCATGATTCCGACCCTATGCCGCACGAGGTTCCCGTGGGGCCGCCACGCCTGAGCGGAATCCCACACCGGTCCGGCGGAATACCGTCCGCCGAACCGGCGACGCCGACATCAGGAGGAGAACAGCACCTTGCCGAACGAACGGTGCTGGTGGTGGTGCCCGTGCCCGTAGTGCGGAGCGGGCGCTCCCCACGCGGGTGCGGGGGCGGCCGGGGGCGGCGGCGGTGCCGCGTAACCCGACTCGAGCCGGGTGAGGTTCTCCAGCTCGCCGTAGTCCAGGAAGATCCCCCGGCAGTTACCGCACTGCTCGATGTGTACCCCGCTGCGGTTGTAGGTCTGCATCAACCCACGACATTTCGGACACTGCATTTCCGCCACGCTAGTCGATTTCCGGCACGTATGCGCGCATCACGATAGATCGGAGGCGGTGGCTATCCGCCGGCACGCGTCCACCAAAGCCGTATCCAGATCATCGAGTTCGCGCCCTTCGCGTCCGGCGGCGACGACGGCCAGCGCGGCCGCCTGCACGGCGACGGCGCGGGCCGGGATATCCAGCGCGACCCATTCGTCCGCGTCCCGCGGCACCGCGACGCCGCCTGCCGCGCGATAGGCGTCGAGGAACCGAAGCCAGGTCACCGGCTCGAGAATGCCCGCGGCGAAGAGCGCGGCGGGCCGGGCCAGATCCCACGCGGGATCGCCCGCGCCGAGGTCGTCGATGTCGATGAGCCGCCACGAATCGCCGCCGCGCGGCACGCGCACCAGCTGGCCCAGATGGAAGTCGCCGTGCACGAGCGTGCGCGCGGTCGCGGTCGGTTCGGGGAGTGCGGCGAATGCTCGGCACACGATCTCCGCGGCAGCTCGGTCCGCGACATCGCCCGCGTCGCGCAGCCGGCGGATCGCGCGGCGGACGCGAGCGGGGCCGCCCGCCTCCGGCAGATCGCGCGCGGGCTCCGGCATCCCGTGCAACCGGGCGAGCAGCGTCGCGGCGGCTTCCCACGGCGCGGCTGCTGGATCGTCGGGGTCGACCGGTTCGCCGTACGGCCACGCTGTGATCGTCCGGCCCGCGTGGCGCGTGAGAAGCGCATCGCCGATCGGCAACGGCGGCAACAGGATGTCGCGCCACCCCGGGGCGCTCGCCAGTCGAAGGCGGGAAAGCAACACCGCCGCATCGGTTTCCACCAGGTGGGCCTTGACGACGACCGCGCCGGCCCGCACCACGAGCACGTCGGCGCGCTCGACCACGAGCACCGGCGGCGCGCAGCCCGCACCGGCCCGCACAGCTGTCTCGGCCAGCGCCTCGACGAGTTCGGTTGTGCTCGACGGTGATTCCCGGTCGGTCTCGATCCCCACCGGGTCATCGTCCCTGTCCACGCGCGCGGCCGCACCCGGAGGTCCGGATGCGGCCGCGGTGCGAACCGATCAGGGCATCGGCGGGACTGCGTGCTCGTCGCCGTGGAAGTCGACCGAGGAGTACTCGCGCAGCTTGGTCAGGCGGTGGTAGGCGTCGATCATGCGGACGGTGCCCGACTTGGAGCGCATGACGATCGACTGGGTGGAGGCGCCGCCACCGTAGTAGCGGACGCCGCGTAGTAGGTCGCCGTCGGTGACGCCGGTGGCGCAGAAGAAGACGTTGTCGCCGGACACCAGGTCCTCGGTGCTGAGCACCCGGTCCAGGTCGTGTCCCGCGTCGATCGCCTTCTGCCGCTCCTCGTCGTCCTTCGGAGCCAGCATGCCCTGCAGCGCGCCGCCCATACAGCGCATGGCCGCCGCCGCGATGATGCCCTCCGGCGTGCCGCCGATGCCGACCAGGACGTCGGTGCCGGAATCCGGGCGGGCCGCCGCGATGGCGCCCGCGACGTCGCCGTCGGAGATCAGCCGGATGCGGGCGCCCGCGTCGCGGACCTTCTGAATGAGGTCGGTGTGCCGGGGCCGGTCCAGGATGCAGACGGTCAGGTCGGACACCGAAGACTTCTTCGTCTTGGCAACCCGGCGGAGGTTCTCGCCGATCGGGGCCGAGATATCGATCACGTCGGCGGCGTCGGGGCCGACCGCGATCTTGTGCATGTAGAACACCGCGGACGGGTCGAACATCGCGCCGCGCTCGGCGACCGCCAGCACCGCGATCGCGCCGGGGGAGCCCTTCGACATCAGCGTGGTGCCGTCGATCGGGTCGACGGCGAAGTCGACGTCCGGACCGGTGCCGTCACCCACGGCCTCGCCGTTGTACAGCATGGGCGCCTCGTCCTTCTCGCCCTCGCCGATCACCACGATGCCGCGCATCGATACCGAGCTGACCAGCTGCCGCATCGCGTCCACGGCGGCGGCGTCGCCACCCTCCTTGTCGCCGCGGCCGACCCAGCGCCCGGCGGCCATGGCGCCCGCTTCGGTCACCCGGACCAGTTCGAGCGCAAGGTTCCGGTCCGGCGCCTCGCGGCGGCTGGGTGCGGGCGAAGATGCCGTCATGGCGGGGTGCCTCCCTCGGGTCGTACGTACCGGACGATTGTCTCATTAGGTGGTCACCCGCCCTGCACCCCTGGTCCAGGTGACGGGGGTACCCGGCCGCGCACCCGGTCGGCGAGTGGATACTGGGAGCGTGTCCTACCAAAAGCCACGCATCCTGCACGACTACAAGGATCTGTTCTTCTCGCTGATCCCGCTGGTGCTGATCGCCGTGGTCTTCGCCGCGCTGGCCAGCCAGTGCAGCTTTGCCGCCAAGGGACCGACGCCCGGTCAGATCCCGCATTTCGACGTGAACGCGGCGCTGAAGACCGACGCGCGCACGCTGGCGTTCCCGATCCGCAATCCGAGCGTGCCCGCCGAGTGGACCCCCAACTCCGGAAGCCGCGACACCGTCACCGGTGCGGGCGGCGGCCCGGTCAGCACTGTCGGCTACATCACCGGCCAGGGCACCTACATGCAGCTGACCCAGAGCAGCGCCACCGAGGAGTCGCTCGCGCGCTTCGTGCTCGGCTCGCGCTACGCCAGCGGCGCGCAGCAGATCGGCGACCAGAAGTGGATCGTCTATGCCGAGCCGACCGAGGAAACGGCGTGGATCGCCGACCTGGGCGGTGTGCGCGTGTTGATCAAGGGGGCGGGGAGCGAGGCGGCGTTCACCACGCTGGCTCAGGCAGTCACGGCCGCGCAGCCGATCGCGCGCTGAATTAGATTGCCCGCGTTCGGTCCTCGTTCCCGCGGGATCCGAGTGCTCGAGAAGGCAGGTCCGTCGCACGAGCACCGACGGTGATTTCGAGGCGGACGCGCGCGATCTTCAGTAGCGCGTGCCGGCTCGGCCCTCGTGGGCGACGACGTTGACGATCGTTCCGCTCGGGTCGCGGGCGAAGAAGCGGCGCACGCCCCACGGCTCGTCGCGCAGTTCGTAGACGATGTCGGCGCCCGCCGCGGTCATCGCCGCGTGCACGGCGTCGACGTCCTCGACCTCCACGCTCATATCGGGCTGCGGCTGCTCCGCCTCCGGCCCGAGCAGCAGCACCTGGGCGGTCGGGTTGGCGGGCGAGGCCATGGTGACGGCCCAGCCGAGGTCCATCGCCTCGGTGAATCCGAGCAGCCGGTAGAAATCGCGGCTTCGCTCCATGTCGTCGGTGCGGATATCGGGTGTCGCTCGGCGGATACTCACGATTTCTCCCTCCGGTGTCCGAGAACTCGGGTCAGTCCTCGTCGTCGCCGGCGTGGGCGAGCGCGTCCTCGACCCGTTTGCGCGCGCCCGCCAGGTGTTCCTCGCACCGGTTGGCCAGCGCTTCGCCGCGCTCCCACAGAGCCAGCGAATCATCGAGGTCCATGCCGCCCTGCTCGAGCATCTTGACCACGTTCACCAGTTCGTCGCGTGCGCGTTCGTAGCCGAAGCCCGCGATCTCGGCCAGCTCGTCCTTGCCGGCGTCGGCCAAGGTCAGTTCCCTCCTGTGCGTTCCTCGTCGTCCCGGCGGGCGCCGGAATCCGCGGTGCGGGCGCTCGGCGTTCGAGAGCCCAGCGTTCGAGAGCCCAGCGCCTGGGCGCCGAGCGCGGCCGCGGTCACGGCCCCGTCGGCGACCCGGATGCGCAACTGGCTGCCCGCGGGCGCGTCCTCGATGCTGCGTACGACGTACCGTTCGGAACCGGTCACGCGCTGCACGACAGCGTAACCGCGGGCCAGCGTCGCGGCCGGACCCACGGCGGTGAGCTTCTCGCGCAGGTGCCGCGTCGCGGTGGCCTCGGTGCGGACCGCGTGCTCGGCGCAGCGCCGCGCGGACGCGCGCAGCCGCTCGATCTCCTCGGCGCGCCGGTCGATCTCGCGCAGCGGGGCGGCGAG